>NZ_CP045503.2:3942500-4542500 GCF_007004545.3 Shewanella eurypsychrophilus
ATCCCAAGCAATCCAGTCGATGCATTTGCAACGGGTAACATGCTGCAAATCATCTTTATGGCACTGCTTACTGGCGGTATTGTAAAAGCCCTCGGTGATGAAGTTAAGCCTGTTGTGACCTTCTTCCAGCTCGGTAATAAGATCATGCTTAAGATGATCACCGTGGTGATGAGTGTGGCACCAATTGGTGTATTCGCCCTTATGGTCAAACTGGGCGCAACCTTTGAGCCTGAAGCCTTCTTAAGTGTATTTAGCTACATGGCGGTTATCGTTGGTCTATTGGCGTTCTGGGCCCTAGTGGTTTACCCGATGGTTATCGGCATGACAACCAATATCTCAGCATCAGAGTTTCGTCGTAAGACCCGTGAGCAGTTCCTGTTCTCACTGTCGACGGCCAGCTCAAATGCGACCATTCCAGTGACTATGCGTACCCTGACTGAAAAGCTTGGTGTGAAGCGCAGCGTTGCAGGTTTCGGTGTCCCTATGGGCGCAACCATGAACATGAGTGGAGCGGCTATCTACATCACAGTGGCAGCCTTCTTCGTCGGTAACGCCTTCGGTGCCCCAATCACCATGGAGCAAGTACCAGTTCTCGCATTTAGTGTATTCCTGCTTTCAATTGGTGCAGGTGGCGTACCTGGCGGCGGTATCGTCATGATAGGCGTACTTATTCACCAGATGGGTCTACCTGTAGAGGCCATTGCCCTGGTTGCTGCTCTTGACCGTATTATCGATATGTTCTGTACCAGTACCAACGTGGTCGGTGATTCAGCAGTGGTGACTATGGTTGATCATAGTGAGAAAGCCGAAGAAGCTAAGCTAGGCGAGCCAGTCAAAGCTTAATCTTATACCGCTATATCAAACTAGAAACTAAGAATATAAAAAGACACTTGATGGTGTCTTTTTATATTTATCACTCCCAAAAAACCAATAGCTACCGATTCTAATCACGCCCGATCGGCTCACCTTTTTATCTATACTTCCTAGCACTTACGCCAATAATTGGCCTATTTACAGCCACTTCCTCCACCTGTACTTCATCCAGCCCTTAGGTCTAGCGAACAAAAAACACGCTATTCAAACTCCATGACACATGCTATGTTAAATAAATGTAAGCGGTTACATTTTGTTTTACACGTGACTCAATAAAAGTTTCAACGCCCACTTTTTACCTGTGACAAAGCGAAAGTGAATACCCATTAAAGAGCCGAACTATGATGATTCAAACTGAGAAAATGAGTACAAGTTCCACCCCTAAGGCAGAAGAAAAGCTCAGCCTTAGAGAAAAGTGCGGCTACGCCATGGGAGATGTGGCCTCTAACTTCTATTGGCGGGTGTTTGATCTCTTTCTGTTTATCTTTTATACCGATGTATTCGGGCTCAGCCCTGCCGCTGTCGGTACCATGATGTTAGTCACTCGAGTGATTGATGCGTTCTCAGATCCTATGATGGGCGCGTTGGCAGACAGAACCAAAACACGTTTTGGTAAATTTCGCCCCTATTTGATTTGGGGCATACTGCCTATCGCGGCGGCTGGTGTACTGACCTTCACCGTGCCAGATCTGGGTGACTCGGGCAAACTTATTTGGGCCTATGGCACCTATATCTTTATGATGCTGGCCTATACCTTCATCAATGTCCCTTATGGCGCACTACTGGGTGTTATCACAAACGACACACAAAGCCGTACGACCTTAACCAGCTTTCGTTTTATCGGTGCATTTTCTGGCGGCACCTTAGTGGCCTATCTGACACCTGAGCTAGTAAGCTGGCTCGGTGGAGATAATGTCGAGCTTGGCTGGCAACTTACCATGGGTCTCTACGGCGCAGTCGCAGCACTCTTGTTTACTCTCTCATTTATCACTACAAAAGAGCGTATCTCCCCAGCTATCAGTCAAAGCACGCCAATTAAGCAAGATATTAAGGATCTGTTTAATAATCGCCCCTGGATAATCCTGTTTTCCTTAGCGCTTATTATTATGATGACCATCTCACTGCGTGGCAGTACCGGCACCTTTTACTTTAAATACTATGTCGGCAGAGAGGACTTAATTGGCAGTTTTGCCATGGCGTACATGCTATCTCTGGCAACAGGTGCAGCCTTAACGCCTTTACTGACTCGATATATGGATAAGCGTAATCTCCTGTTTGTCTTGATGTGTTTGGTCACAGTCTTCTCCGCCCTGTTTTACTTTGTGCCTAAGGATAATATCCCTCTTATCTTCGCCCTACAGATAGCAATCGGCCTCTGTCTTGGGCCAAAGTCTCCACTGGTATTTTCCATGTATGCCGATACAGCCGATTTTTCAGAATGGCAAAACGGCAGACGTGCGACGGCAATGATATTTTCAGCGGCCTCGTTTGCTCAAAAGCTTGGCGGCGCACTGGCTGGCGCCATGATAGGCTACCTGCTTGCCTCTATGGGGTATGTGGCCAATCAAGCCCAAAGTGCGAGTTCTGAGCAGAGTATCGTGTTACTGATGACCGCAATCCCCGCCCTATTTGCTCTCATATCTCTGTTTATCATTCGTCTCTACCCACTTAATGACAGCAAGCTCAATGAGTTGCAACGCGATCTGTCAACACGCGCAGCTAACGCAAGCAGCGAAAGCTAGGGCACATTAATGTCGGAACTCACTATGAATAACCAAGCCCCATTTACCTGCATTGATGATGCGTTAGTCCTTCATAGCCCAAAAAGTATGCCTAAAGCCAGTGGCTTTTTGTGGAACCCTCACATGATGTTACAGATGAACTGTAGAGGTTATGCAACCGCGCAGTTTATGCAGCCCGAACCGGCCAAATATGCCCATGGGCCAGCGCTTGAAGCCAAAACCTTTATGCAGCCAGAGCATAGCTTCTATGCTCATCATCCGGCGCGTTTCTTCTATATCAAGGATGAAGATTCAGGTAAGCTTTTTTCTGCCCCCTTTGAACCTGTACGACAAGCCCCTAAAAGCTATAGGTTCATCATTCAGGCAGACTGCATCAAGTGGTTAATTAATTTTGATGATATTGAGATTGAAATTATCCTCAACCTCTCTGCTACGGATATTGTTGAGATGTGGCAGGTGAGACTCACCAATAACAGCCCTAAGCGTAGAAACATCAGTTTCTATCCTTATTTCTCTATCGGTTATATGTCCTGGATGAACCAAAGCGCGGATTTCGATAACGAACTCAATGCGATAGTAGCAAGCAGTGTAACCCCTTATCAGAAAGTCAGTGACTACCCTCTCCAAAAAACGTTTAAAGACCTCACTTTTCTACTCGCCGATAGAACACCCAGTGCTTGGACATCACATCAGGCAAGCTTTGAAGGAGAAGGCGGACTGCACAACCCAGACAGTATAAGCGCTGAATATCTGTCTCAAGATCCTAGCCTGTATGAGCCCCCTGTCGCAATTTATCAATATAGACTGACACTCGAAAGCCAACAAACCGAGCAGTTTCGGTTTCTATTTGGGCCAGCCAAAGACACCGCCGAGATTGTAAAAATCAAGCAGGTTTACTTCGATACCCTAGGTGGCTTCGAGCAACAACAGGCGGCTTATAAACAATATATCTCTGGCTATAAAGCTTGTATCAATATAGAGACTCAAGACCCTCTTTTTAATCAAGTATTTAATCTCTGGCTGCCTAGACAGATGTTCTACCACGGTGATGTGAATAGACTCAGTACAGATCCTCAAACCCGAAACTACCTGCAAGATAATATGGGCATGAGTTATATTGCCCCAGATATTAGCCGCATCGCATTTCTCAAGGCGTTATCTCAGCAGCAAGTCAGCGGCGCCATGCCAGATGGCATTTTGTTGAGCGCCGATGCTGAACTTAAATATATCAACCAGATCCCTCATACCGATCACTGCGTTTGGCTACCTATCTGTATCTTGGCTTACCTTAACGAAACAGGCGACATATCGCTGCTAAAAGAGAAGATATCCTATGCTGATTCATCACAATCAGAATCTGTGTTTCTGCATATCAGCAAGGCATTAAACTGGCTTGTTGATCATAGAGATGGTCGAGGACTGAGTTATATCGATCAGGGAGATTGGTGCGATCCGATGAACATGGTCGGCCACAAAGGCAAAGGCGTATCTAGCTGGTTATCTCTTGCCACCGCCTATGCGCTTAATCAATGGGCCGAGCTCTCCCATCAACTTGGTCACCACCAGAGTGTCGACGATCACCTAACCCAAGCAGCGGAGATAAACCAAGCTGTTAATCAGCACTGTTGGGATGGTAACTGGTTCGCGCGAGGGATCACCGATGACAATCGATTGTTTGGGGTAAAAGCCGATAATGAGGGACGCATCTACCTAAACCCTCAAAGTTGGGCCATGATGAGCAATGCAGTAGATGAAGTGCAACAAGCAAAGATGTGCCAGGCGATAGACGAGCAACTGATGACGCCTTTTGGCCCTATGATGCTAGCCCCCGCCTACACTAAGATGCAGACCGATATCGGCCGCTTGACCCAAAAATTCCCCGGCACTGCGGAGAATGGCTCAGTATACAATCACGCCAGCGTCTTTTACGCATGGAGTCTATGTAAAATAGGCAAGCATCAGCAGGCGTATGATCTACTCATGCTGATGCTACCCAACTTTCAAGATGCCAGTTACAGGGGTCAACTGCCTAACTTTATTCCTAACTACTATCGCGGCGCCTATCATCAACACCCGAAAACCGCCGGAAGAAGCAGTCAGTTATTTAACACTGGTACCTTGGCCTGGTATTACCGCTGTTTTGTTGAAGAAATTATCGGGGTTAAGGGCGACTTACACGGTTTGATCATCGAGCCTCATCTGCCTATGCAGTGGCCTTCAATATCACTGACACGCGAGTTTCGTGGCGCCAGTTTTCATATATCCATCAAGCAGGTACCACTAGAGAAGGACGGAATAACTAAACCAAAGATAAACCTTAATGGCAAACCTATTAAAGGCAACAGAATTGACCAATGTCAAACTGGCGAGCAATACAGAGTCACCGTAGAGGTACCTACATCATTATTATCTAGGCAGAGCAATACTTAATGAATAAGAGCACGTTATCCCCCTTAGGCAGGTTATTAGCTATGACTCTTTGCTGCTTATTGGCCTGTTTATCAGTCAATGCCTATGAAGCACCTTGGGCAGCTCAAGCGCCAACCATAGATGGTATTGCCAGTGAGGCTGTTTGGTCTAAGGCGCCTTGGCACCTGTTGGACCAACTAATCGATGGCACACAGCCAAGCCCAGATGATTTCAGTGGTCGCTTTAAAGTGCTTTGGGATGAGAAACAGCTCTATCTGCTCGCCGAGATCAGCGACGATATCTTAATAGACCGCTATGCCGGTCCACTGCACAGGTACTGGGATGATGACTGTTTAGAGGTCTTTATCGACGAAGACAGATCTGGCGGCGATCATCAATATAACTTCAATGCTTTTGCCTATCATGTGGCACTGGATAATCAAGTGGTCGATATTGCCCCGCCCCTATCATTTGGATCTGATACAGGTAAGACAAACTTTGTGCTATTGAACCAGCATATCACCAGTGTATGGAAGCGAGATGAAACCGTCCCTAACAAGGTCATCTGGGAGCTGGCAATACACGTCTATGATGATAGCTTCACTTTGAGCCCCACAGACACAAAAACCAATAGGCCGGTAAAACTATTTCAAGGAAAGAAGGTGGGATTTATGTTGGCCTATTGCGATAACGATGGGAGCGAGTCACGAGAGCACTTTATGGGCTCCCATGCCATCGAGCCTATCAATGGCAATAAGAATTTAGGTTATATCACCGCAGATGTATTTGGCGAGCTTCACTTAATAAAATAACCAAAAATGTAAATTGACTAGGTCCCAAACGCGCCCAATTTTAGCTCGGCTTGTGATGCTTAGTGATAAACCTGTCTAGCTGATTGGCAAATGCCTGACGCTCACTCTGTCCCATAGCCGCTGGCCCACCAGTCTGCACGCCACTGGCACGCATGGTATCCATAAAATCACGCATATTGAGTATCGACTTGATATTTTGATCGGTATATAGCTCACCACGAGGATTGAGCGCCACACCACCTTTATCGATCACTTCCGAGGCCAAAGGAATATCAGCGGTGATGACGAGATCGCCCGCATCGAGGCGCTTAACTATTTCGTCATCGGCCACATCGAAACCCGAAGGTACAGTCACCATCTTAATAAATCGTGATGGCGGGATACGCATAGAATGATTCGCTACTAGCGTCACTTCCACTTTTGCCCTGTCAGCCACCCTAAACAGCGTCTCTTTAATCACACCAGGACACGCATCGGCATCAACCCAAATTTTCATTTTATCTCCTATCCCTCTACATCTTTATCATAAGAAAAAGGCGTAGCGCATACACAATAATGGGCGGCACCATAGCACAAAGCGCCCCTCAAAACAGCAAGTAGAGTAGCACTGATTGGCATAAGTTTACTTCACACTATAGCCCTTAGCTTCGAGGCAAGCTGAGCTTGCTTTAAGGTAGTTCTCTGTGCCCTGTGTATTAGCCAGCTGTACCAGCTGATCCTCTGTAGCTTGCGCCTGAGCTTGTTGTTGAACCGCTTGTTGCTCTGCCTGAACCTGTTGCTCAGCAGCTTGTGCATTCGAGCGCCTGCTCTGACGACGACCAGCAAGTGCACCGACGGCTGCACCTGTCGCCGCAGCATCACTGCGGTCTTCATCACCCACTTCAGCAATGATAGCGCCTGCTGCTGCACCCGCCATAGCACCGCGCATCCCAGCCCCTCTTTCAGCTCCCTGCTCTACGGGTTGCGAAGATATCGTTGGCGTGGAGTAGCTAATCGATTGCGCCACCAGCGGATTTTCAGGATCAAAGCCTGTCTCTTCAATCGCCCAGGCATGACAGCTTTGCTTATCTAAGCTCTGCAGCTCTTTGCTCTGACCATTTTCAGGAAAGACATATTGCTCAGCGTGAACTGCCGATGTAAAGCATAAAGCAAAACCTGAAATAGCCAGTGCCGATAATGTCAAAGATGAAGCACGTAACGCTGAAGATAGTGATGATTTCATAAGAGTATCCTTTTAAAGATGAAAACTCAGGACAACAACTAAATAACCTGAATAGAGAGGGTGATGATTGCTTGGAACACCAGCTCATTAAGTGGGATAAATAATAAACGAACGCTAAGAAGTTAAAAACAGCAACAAAAGAAACAAAGGGTTGCTAAATATAGAACAGCAGTAAAGAGTAGCGTGGAAGATGTCAGGCTATTTATGACTAATACCAATCGGTATAAAGCCCTCAGGCGATAATGACCCATACCTTCAATAAGTGTGGCCTCTGCCCTTTGAGGCCACACTCAAGCAGTTTTGTTACAACGAGGTGGCACATTTGGTTGACAGCCTCACCTTGGGGTATTTCATTAAATCTCGACTTGCAAAATGGCCATTAGCTTTACCTTTACGTAAACTTCATATATCGTTCTGGAAAAGTTAAATATTATGGTGTTATTCAATGAGTGAAAATCTGAGCCCACAAACAACTTACTCCATCAGTGAGCTATCAAAAGAATTTGATATTACCACTCGGAGTATTCGTTTCTATGAAGATCAGGGCTTACTAAAACCTAAACGCCGTGGTCAAACACGTATCTATGGTTTAAAAGACAGGGTTCGCTTGAAGCTTATTTTAAGAGGAAAACGTCTGGGTTTCTCTTTAGCTGAAACCCGTCGTCTATTTGAACTTTACGATGCTGATAAAAATAGCAGTTCACAGTTAAATACCATGCTCGATTTAGTCGAAGATAAGAAAGCATCTCTGCAGCAGCAGATGGACGATATCAAAGTAGTATTGATGGAACTCAACTCTGCAGAGCAACAGTGCAGAAGCGCTTTGGCACTTCAAGACAAGTAAGGTTTCATGTACAAAGTGTCAATACACATGGCATCAAGAACACCATAAAAAAAGATGCCATTTTTAGCACTATGCTTAAGCAGTCTCAAACGATGACACCTAAGTAGTTATAAAAACTACAGACACATAATTAAAAATCTATTCATTAAAGATTTAAAAAATTGACAGGACAACACGCAATGACTCAACTCTACTCATCTCTTAATTTCGGCCTAGGCGAAGACGTCGACATGCTGCGTGATGCAGTACAAAACTTTGCCGCTAATGAAATTGCCCCGATTGCAGCAAAAACTGATTTAGATAACGCATTTCCTAATGAACTCTGGCCAGTTCTGGGAGATATGGGACTGCTTGGTGTCACTGTCTCTGAAGAGTATGGCGGCGCCGATATGGGTTACCTTGCTCATGTTGTTGCTATGGAAGAGATCTCACGCGCTTCGGCCTCTATTGGCTTAAGTTATGGTGCGCATTCCAACTTGTGTGTGAATCAAATTAACCGCAACGGTAATGCTGAACAAAAAGCTAAATACCTGCCTAAATTAGTCAGTGGTGAGCATATTGGTGCCCTTGCGATGAGTGAACCCAACGCAGGTTCTGATGTTGTTTCGATGAAATTACATGCCCGAAAAGAAGGTGACCGTTACATTCTCAACGGTAATAAAATGTGGATCACCAATGGTCCTGATGCACAAACGTATGTCATCTATGCCAAGACAGATTTAGATAAAGGCGCTCACGGTATCACAGCATTTATTGTTGACCGCGACTCTACAGGTTTCAGCACGGCGCAGAAACTCGATAAACTCGGCATGCGCGGCTCAAATACCTGTGAGCTAGTGTTCCAAGATTGTGAAGTACCCGCAGAAAACATACTTGGTGGTCTCAACAACGGTGTAAAAGTATTGATGAGCGGTCTGGACTACGAACGAGTGGTGCTATCGGGTGGGCCTCTGGGAATAATGAACGCCTGTATGGATATTGTCATTCCTTATATTCACGAACGTGAACAGTTTGGTAAATCAATTGGTCAATTCCAATTAGTACAAGGCAAACTCGCCGATATGTACACAGGTATGAATGCAGCAAAATCTTACATCTATAACGTGGCTAAATCTTGTGACCGTGGTGAAACCACCCGTAAAGATGCAGCAGGCGCAATTCTCTACTCTGCCGAACTGGCCACTAAGATGGCCCTCGATGCCATTCAACTTCTCGGTGGTAACGGTTACGTCAACGAATACGCCACAGGCCGCCTATTGCGCGATGCCAAGCTGTATGAAATTGGCGCTGGCACCTCAGAGATCCGCCGCATGTTGATTGGCCGTGAGCTATTCAACGAATCTAAGTAATTCATCAGTGTCATGACGGTAAATAGATGCCGTCATTGAACACTTTAATATCTATTGAAACGTTAGTTTTAAGCTCCAAAAGGATTAAAACCGTGACGCAATTTAGCAGTCGTATAAACTCCCGCAGTGATGAATTCAAGGCTAAACATGAAGACATGGCTGCCGTTGTTCAAGATCTCAAACTAAAACTCAAACAAATTGAACAAGGCGGCGGTGAAGTCGCTCGAGAACGTCATCTTTCTCGTGGTAAATTACTGCCGCGTCAACGTGTCGAAAAGCTGCTAGACCCAGGTTCTCCTTTCCTAGAGTTATCTCAATTTGCCGCTTATGAACTCTATGAAGATGTGGTGCCTGCTGCGGGCATCATTGCTGGTATAGGCCGTGTCAGCGGCGTCGAGTGTATGATCATCGCTAACGATGCCACGGTAAAAGGTGGCACCTACTACCCGGTTACGGTTAAGAAACACTTGCGAGCCCAAGAGATCGCCAGTCGCTGTCACCTCCCCTGTATCTATCTGGTCGACTCTGGTGGCGCAAACTTGCCTCGCCAAGATGAAGTTTTCCCTGATAGGGACCATTTCGGTCGCATCTTCTACAATCAAGCACAGATGTCAGCTAAAGGCATTCCGCAAATCGCGGTGGTAATGGGCCTATGTACAGCCGGTGGCGCTTATGTGCCCGCCATGGCTGATGAATCGATTATCGTCAAAGAGCAAGGCACTATCTTCCTCGCGGGTCCACCATTAGTAAAGGCCGCTACCGGGGAGGTCGTGACAGCAGAAGAGCTTGGCGGCGCAGAGGTGCACACTAAGATCTCAGGTGTGGCCGATCATATGGCACAAAATGATGATCATGCGCTTGAGTTAGCACGCAAAGCCATCACCCGCCTGAACCATCAAAAAACGATCGAAGCACAATTGAGTCCGGTTAAACCGCCCAAGTTCGACATCAATGAACTCTACGGCATCGTCGGTACCGATCTTAAGAAACCATTCGACATAAAAGAAGTGATAGCCCGTGTGGTCGATGACTCAGATTTTGATGAGTTTAAAGCGAACTACGGTAGCACCTTAGTCTGTGGTTTTGCCCGCATCCATGGCTACCCTGTCGGCATCATTGCCAATAATGGCATCCTGTTTTCTGAATCAGCCCAAAAAGGCGCACACTTTATCGAGCTGTGTTGTCAGCGAAAAATCCCCCTCTTGTTCCTACAAAATATCACCGGCTTTATGGTGGGCAAAAAGTATGAACATGAAGGCATTGCTAAGCATGGTGCCAAAATGGTCACCGCAGTGTCATGTGCCAATGTACCAAAGTTTACCGTGATCATCGGCGGCAGTTATGGCGCGGGTAACTACGGCATGTGTGGCCGAGCCTTCGAGCCTACCATGATGTGGATGTGGCCAAATGCCCGTATCTCTGTCATGGGTGGAGAGCAAGCCGCTGGCGTGTTAGCCACGGTCAAACGTGATGGTTTAGCCCGCAAAGGCGTTGAGTGGAGTGATGACGAGGAGCAAAAATTCCGTGCCCCGATTGTTGAGCAATACGATAGAGAAGGTCATCCCTATCATGCCAGTGCACGTCTCTGGGATGATGGCATTATCGATCCGGCGCAAACCCGTGATGTTGTTGGCCTAGCACTTTCTGCCGCACTCAATGCGCCAGTAGAAGAAACTAAGTTCGGTGTGTTCCGCATGTGATCCTTTGAAATAGCGCAACCTTTGAAACAAATAAAAACAAGAGCAATGGGTAGAGAAGCCATGACTAACGAACTTTCAAGCTGCACTTTTTCAAACAAGTTTAGCTATATCACCTGCCGGTTAGCAGCCGGTGTGGGTGAGATGATTTTAGATCGAGCCGAAAAGCATAACGCTTTTGATGAAGTCATGATCGCTGAGATGATCCAATCACTGGAACACTTCGCAAACAATAATGATTGCCAGATGCTAATCGTCAAGGCAAACGGTAAAAACTTCAGTGCTGGCGCCGATCTAAACTGGATGCGCAAACAAGCCAAGATGGATTTTGCGCAGAACCTGAGTGATGCCAACGAACTTGCCAAGCTGATGTCTGACTTAGACCAGTTTCCCAAACCCACAATTGCGCTAGTACAAGGCGCCGCTTTCGGTGGTGCATTGGGCCTTATCTGTTGTTGCGATATCGCCATCGCTAATGAACGAGCCAGCTTTTGTTTATCAGAGGTCAAACTCGGCCTTATTCCGGCGGTGATCAGTCCTTATGTGGTTCGTGCTATGGGCCAACGCGCCTCACGCCGCTACATGTTAACGGCTGAAAGATTCAGTGCCGACAAAGCCCTCGAGCTACAAGTCATTCATGAAGTGAATGATGACCTTGATACAGCTGCTGAGCCGTTTATCAAGACCCTACTCGCTAACAGCCCGCAAGGTATGGCATGGGTGAAAACTTTACTGTCTCGCCTCGAAGATGGTGTTATCGATGAGCAAACCCTCAGTTATACCAGTGAGCGAATTGCCAGCATTCGGGTATCGAATCAAGGCCAAGAAGGCTTAAATGCCTTCTTTGAGAAACGCCCGCCAAACTGGACCAGTACAGACACAGCTTCAAAGAAACCTCGTGCGCAAGGAACCCAATAATGTCTAGTCAATCACTCATAAAAAAACTATTAATAGCTAACCGTGGTGAAATTGCCTGCCGCATTATTAAAACCGCTAAAGCCATGGGTGTTCGCACCGTCGCCTTGTACAGCGATGCCGATGTTGATGCTCGCCATGTTGCCTTAGCCGATGAATCCTTTTACTTAGGTGGCAGTGCACCCGCTGACTCATATCTCAAAGCCGATCTGATATTAGATATTGCAAAAAAATCAGGCGCTCAGGCCATACACCCAGGCTATGGTTTCCTTTCTGAAAATGCAGAGTTTGCACGAAAATGCGAACAAGCAGGCGTGATTTTTGTCGGCCCCAGCTCTGAAGCCATTGATTCTATGGGCAGCAAGAGTGCCGCTAAAGATATTATGGGCGCGGCCAATGTGCCCTTAGTACCTGGTTACCACGGCGAGGGGCAAGATGATGATTTACTGGTTAAAGAAGCCAACAAGATGGGCTTCCCGCTACTGATTAAGGCTGCTTTTGGCGGTGGTGGTAAAGGCATGCGTATCGTCGAGAACAGCGCTGAAGTCTTGGAAAACATCCACTCTGCCAGACGCGAAGCCATCTCATCCTTCGGTAATGATAAATTACTGATGGAACGTTATTTACGTCAGCCCCGTCACGTTGAAGTACAAGTTTTTGCCGACAGTCATGGTCACTGCATCTACCTGTCGGATCGCGATTGCTCTATTCAGCGTCGCCATCAAAAAGTAGTTGAAGAAGCGCCGGCACCTGGACTAAGTGATGCGCTCAGAATCAAGATGGGTGATGCTGCAGTTGCCGCTGCTAAGGCTATTGATTATTGCGGCGCCGGAACCGTCGAGTTTCTACTCGATACCGATGGGAGTTTTTACTTCATGGAGATGAATACACGTCTTCAGGTAGAGCATCCGGTCACAGAGATGGTCACAGGCCAGGACTTAGTGAAATGGCAACTTATGGTCGCCAGTGGCGCTCAACTACCATTGAGCCAAGATGAAGTACGCATTCACGGCCACTCTTTTGAAGTGCGTATCTACGCTGAAGACCCACAAAATGAGTTCCTGCCAGCCAGCGGTAAACTTAACTTTTTGCGTGAACCCGAGCAGAGCAAATTTGTGCGTATCGACTCAGGTATTCGTGAAAATGATGTGATCAGTAACTTCTACGATCCGATGATCTCTAAGTTGATTGTCTGGGATGAAACTCGCCCACGCGCATTACAGCGTATGGTGCACTCATTGCAGTCATATCAGATCAGTGGCTTGAAACACAATATCGAGTTTCTGGCTAAGATCACCGAACACAAAGCCTTTAGTGAAGCCAACTTCAGCACCGATTTTATCGAGCGTTACGGTGATGAACTGATAGGTCGTAGCCCCCTTCAGTCACAAGAGTCGGCTTCAAATGATGAGCAAAACGCCCTAGCCCTTGCAGCCTTGTATCAGCTATGTGCCCGCAAAGTTGCCGCTAAAGCGTGTGCCATTAACAGCCATGATCCCTACTCGCCTTGGGGCACAGTAAGCGGATTTAGGCTCAATAGCACCAGCACTCATCGAATTTCACTGCTTGATGATAATCATCAAGTCCAACATATCGATGTCAGTGAGCTACTCGTTGCTGGGCAATCCGTCTACCAAGTTAACATTGATGAAAATACCTATACATTAAAGGGTGAACTCATCGATGAAATACTTCACGCTGAAATTGCCGTTAAAAAGCACAATGACAATAACAATGACACATCAGCCATCAAGGCATCAGGTCATAAGGTTAAAGTGCCAGTCAGCCAGGTTGAAGATGATTTCACCCTGTTTATCAATACCACCAGCTATCATTACCGCGCCATTCAGACTGAATTAGAAGAAGAGCAGGAATGTCTCGAAGATAAGCTCAATGCGCCGATGAACGGCACTATCGTCACTCACTTAGTCCAAAAAGGTGATGCTGTCACAGCAGGCCAAGGCCTGATGGTAATGGAGGCGATGAAGATGGAGTACACCATAGAATCTCCATTTGATGGTGTAGTATCAGCCTTCTTCTTCGAACCCGGCGAGCTAGTCACAGATGGCACCATATTACTAGAAGTCGAGCCCCTAGAGCCTACTGAGACTGAAGAGAAAGCAGAAGGGAAAGCATGAAGATGATGCCGAAACAAGTTTCTATTTTTGAAGTCGGCGCTCGCGACGGCCTGCAAAATGAAAAGCCGGTATCGACTCAAGATAAAATTATCTTGATTGAAGATTTGGCTAAAGCAGGTGTAAAGCGTATCGAAGCAGCCAGCTTTGTGTCTCCTAAGTGGGTGCCACAGATGGCCGATTCTGGTGATGTTTTACGTAATCTTAAGCGTGAAACTGATGTGGTCTACAGCGCACTGACCCCTAATATGAAAGGCTTGGAACTTGCGCTTGACGCTAAAGCCGATGAAGTTGCCATCTTTGGCGCGGCGTCCGAGAGCTTCTCTCAGCGTAATATTAACTGCTCAATTGAAGAGTCCATTGCACGCTTTGAGCCCCTAATGGAGCGAGCTTTAGCCGAGAACATTCGCGTACGTGGCTACGTATCTTGTGTACTAGGCTGCCCCTATGAAGGTGATATCGATGTGAGTGAAGTAGCTCGCGTGTCTGAGATCCTTTACAAGATGGGCTGTTATGAGATCTCCCTCGGTGACACCATAGGCGTTGGCACACCGAATAATGCCCGTAGAATGGTAGAAGCTGTCAGCCAAGTCGTGCCAGTTGATAAGCTAGCACTGCACTTTCATGACACTTATGGCCAAGCGCTGGCGAACATCCTAGCTTGCCTTGAAACTGGCGTCAGTGTCATCGACTCCTCAGTAGCAGGATTAGGTGGTTGCCCTTATGCCAAAGGCGCTTCAGGTAATTTAGCCACCGAAGACCTTGTCTATATGTTGCAAGGTCTAGGAATAGAAACTGGCGTAGATCTAAACTTGCTGGCTCAAGCAGGTAAAAATATCAGCCAAGCACTGCGCAGACAAACAGGCTCTAAAGTTGCCCAAGCCTTGCTCAGTTAATAGCGAAGAAGAGTAATAAAGTAAGTCCTAGGCACTAGAACCTAGGGCCTCGTTTCTAAAGATTAAAACTCGACCCTTCTACAAAGGAGATAAGAATAATGGCAGGACTAAATAAAGTCGTACACAGTTATGAAGAAGCCCTAAAGGGCCTTTCTAATGATATGACTGTGATGGTCGGTGGTTTTGGTTTATGTGGCATTCCGGAAGGCCTGATCGCTCATATGGTCAAAACTGGCGTCACTGGACTAACAGCAATTTCAAATAATGCAGGTGTCGATGATTTTGGCCTAGGCTTGCTACTCAAGAGTCGCCAAATCGATACTATGATAGCCTCCTATGTTGGTGAAAATGCCACCTTCGAGCAGCAGATGTTGTCGGGTGAACTCAATGTGATCTTAACGCCTCAGGGCACACTAGCAGAAAAAATTCGTGCTGGCGGCGCTGGCATTCCCGCCTTCTTCACCGCAACAGGTTACGGTACTCCTGTTGCCGAAGGTAAAGAGACGCGCGAAATCGACGGCCGTCATTATGTGCTAGAGCCATCACTCACCGCAGATTTTGCCTTAGTCCGCGCCTGGAAAGCCGATACTATGGGGAACTTAGTCTTTCGTAAAACGGCTGCGAACTTTAACCCTATGATGGCAACAGCCGGTAAAATTACTGTGGTAGAAGCCGAGCATATCGTTGAACCTGGAGAGCTGGATCCGGATCATATTCATACACCGGGTATCTATGTAAATCGTGTGATTCAAGGCACATTCGAGAAGCGCATCGAACAACGTACCGTGAAACCTTCATTAACCCAAGCATCAACTCGCGCATAAGCAGGAGGGAGACAGTATGGCATTATCAAGAGAACAACTCGCACAGCGTGTAGCCCAAGAACTAAAAGATGGTTATTACGTTAACCTCGGAATAGGCATTCCAACCTTAGTCGCAAACTATATTCCACAGGGCATCGATGTGATGCTGCAATCAGAAAATGGACTTCTCGGCATGGGAGAATTTCCCACCGAAGAAACCATAGATGCCGATCTTATCAATGCGGGTAAGCAAACAGTAACAGCTGTCGATGGCGCATCATTTTTCTCTTCGGCAGAGAGTTTTGCCATGATCCGCGGCGGTCATGTAGACCTGACCGTATTGGGCGCGTTTGAAGTTGATGAGCAAGGCTCTATCGCCTCTTGGATGATCCCAGGAAAGCTTATCAAGGGCATGGGCGGCGCTATGGACTTAGTGGCTGGCGCGGATAACATCATCGTCACTATGATGCATGCAGATAAACGCGGTAACTCTAAGCTACTGCCTAAGTGTGAACTGCCCCTAACAGGTTTTGGTTGTATCAAGCGCGTGCTAACCGATCTGGCCTTTATGGAGATTAAAGATGGCGCTTTTCATCTGCTAGAGCGTGCACCTGGCGTATCTGTCGAAGAGATCGTTGAAAAAACAGCTGGTAAGCTTGTCGTTCCTGAACATGTGCCTGAAATGAGCGTTTAACAGACCGCCAGTCTCAACAAAGACAATGAATTACAGGCCTCATTTCTATGGGGCTTTTTACCCTCTAACTCTACTTAACTTAACCTTAGACAGCCTAACAACTTCACACCAAAGACAACATAGCAACCCACCCACGTAACCATACCGTAGAGCCTATTTAACACTTTAATTTAATTATAATTTATATTTAGATACCTAATGATACACTCTTGATAAGAAGGCCTTGTTTAAGTATATTTCGCGCACTATTTGTTAGAGACTTTATCCTGTGCGTTTACACAAACACAAAAATGGTTTTACCTTAATCGAGTTAGTGGTTGTCATTATCATACTCGGTATTCTCGCAGTTATTGCGGCGCCTAAATTTCTATCATTAGGTAGCGATGCACAAACTGCCACACTGAAGGGAGTAACAGGCTCAATCACCTCGATGAATCAACTTGTTCACTCAAAAACCCAGGTTGATGGCATTGCCGATAAGCCTGATTGTTCTTACGATTGCAATGGTCATCCCAATTGGGACCGTTTGATTGGACACTACTTTATTGATGTATCGGGCACACGACTGTACGTATACGAAGGCTATCCGTTAGAGTATGCAGGCGATCCCATCGTAGAGAGAAATTACCGTACAGTGATGGATTTACCTGCTGATGAGTATATCTTTGTTAAGGCTGCAACCTTCTCCATCGTCCCAATTAAGTTTGCAGATAAGCTCCCTGAAATCGAAGATGGTAGCTTTAAGTGTCATATAGAGGGTAGCGCTTCATTATCCGACCACTCCTTTAAAGCAGTGACAAATAATTGCTAACCGTGTCGCTAATGACGAGTTATTTTGAGTTGTTTTCTAGAATGAACTCTGTGGCACTTTTTAAATTTGGATGATTTGGCTCTGAAATATTGGTTACCCAAACAATCTCCCCGCGGCGATTGATGAATACCGTCGTCGGGGTGCCATTCACACCATAAGCTTTAGCAGCGCTTTCACCTTGGACTAACGTTGGGAAGTTAATTCCACGATCCTTTAGGGTTTGTGCGGGATCGGCGCCCTCATCTTCGTTGAAACTTATGCCTAAGATCTGCAAGTCGCTATCACTGAAGTCCGCACCCAAATTCTCCAGTCCTGGCTGAAGTTTCTTACAATAGGGACACCAAGTTGCCCAAAAATGAATGATCGTTGGCTTACCCTTATATTCCTCCCATTGATGCAACAGTCCCTGTGGATCTGCAAGCTCAAAGTCTGGAGCGAATCTCGAATCTTCTTTAGCCTGTATTGAATGTGAATTAAATAGCAAAAGACTCATAATCATCAGATTGAATAGCAAAATTACCAGTTCAGATCTGGACCAAGGTATTCCATTTTTCATTCGATTTAATCCTTACGTTTTGCTTTCCAAGCTCTGGTTTAATAACCGAGCCTAACAATGAGCATAATTAACTCATAGCAATAGACCGAATAGATAAGCATTAATTTTCAGCTGAAACGAAATTTTTCTACGCTTTACACTATCTTTGTATATAAATACGCCAAAAAATTAAACAGTATGCAATCAAGGTTTAGTAAAAGTAGAGAACATATTTTCCAGATAACGGCTATTTTTAGCATGCTGTTTGCGCTAATTGGCTTTAGCTACAATGTCTGGCGAATGGAGGTAACCGAATATAACTCAACAATGCGTTCAGCGAGTTTCGAGCTGTTACTGCAACTATCAGAGCTTGAAGGCGTCATCTACGCTGCCTATTACGATAAAGATAAGCTTGCAGGGAATCCGAGAAAGGGCTGGATCAAAGTCAACTTGATTGCTGATTTAAGTATGATCACAGAAGCAGAACTTCAGGATGCCACACGAGCTCTCAAACAAGATTGGCAGTTACATTGGGATTCGATTGACGATGATGAAGCCAGTGTCAGTAAAGTAATAAAAAGGATTGATGATACGAGGGAGGAGGTAAGACGATTACTATTGAAATTGGAATAATGACAGATCCTAGGGCCTAGTTCCTTAGAAAAGATGGGGTACAGTAAGGCACAATCGAAGATATAGAAAATCTGCTGTAGATACGGCTGAGACCGTTGCTGGCATGGATGCCAGCGTCGAGCCCACATGGAAGTGTTTACGGCGTGTCGAAGAAGTATCTGCAATCCGCCTGCTGCAAGCAATGAACAACAATAACGCTATGGTATTTTGCCATCCAATAAATACCAAAGCACGGCAAATGAAACCTGTCTAAAAGGCTATTTGCAACTTGCTAGCAGACAAGTAACAAAGCTTAATCCCACAAAAACTCTCGAAAGTGTTTGCGGCAAACTGACTCGTAACTTTCATTACCACCGATAGCAACCTGCTCGCCTTCGCGCATAGGCTTGCCTTCATCATCGAGTCTCACAACCATATTAGCCTTACGACCACAGTGACAGATGGTTTTAAGCTCAACCAATTTATCAGCCCATGCTAAAAGATACTGACTGCCAGTAAACAGTTCACCTTGGAAATCAGTTTTGAGACCATAACAAAGCACTGGGATATTCAAAATATCGACAACATATGTCAGCTGCTTCACCTGCTCTTTACTTAAGAACTGTGATTCATCGATAAGGATACAATGCTGTTGTTGCTCACTGTGCGCAGCGGAGATCATTTCGGCAATATTGTCGTTACTACCAAATACCAGTGCATCAGCCTCTATTCCGATCCGCGATGCTACTTTCCCCACGCCATATCTGTCATCAATCGATGCAGTCATGACTAAGGTATTCATGCCACGCTCACGATAATTATATGATGACTGTAACAGCGAAGTAGACTTGCCGGCATTCATTGCCGAATAGTAAAAATAGAGCTGTGCCAAACTGATATTCCTTATAGATAGATTCATCGATAGCTTAACACTTTTTCAGGGAGAAAATCATGCCCCAACGCCTATAGCGCTCACAAGACAAATAGAAGACAGCTACAAGACAAAAAAATACCGCTCCATTGAGCGGTATTTAAGATCTAGCTAGTGTGCAAGGTCATTATTAAGCAAAGCTATTAAGCCGTGCCTTGTCTCGACTTTACTCTAAGCACTAAGATACTAATCACAAACACAATGCTACACGCTGCTAACCCAGCCATCAGAGATTCAGTGAACCCCAGAACGGTGTAGCCCACTAAACTGATCCCCGCGACAATCAAGGCATAAGGTAACTGAGTGATCACGTGATCAATATGGTGACAGTTTGCGCCCGTTGAGGAGAGGATAGTCGTATCTGAGATAGGCGAACAGTGATCGCCAAATACAGCACCAGCCAATACCGCTGCTAGCATAGGTAACATCATACTCGTATGAGTCCCCATCGCCATGTCAGCCGCGATAGGCAACATGATACCGAACGTCCCCCAACTTGTACCGGTAGAAAACGCCGTTAAACCTGCAAGTACAAATAATACGGCTGGTAGCAGTGCAAAGGGAATATTGCCCGATGCCAAGCTTGCCATAAATTTACCTGTCTCAAGTTGACCAATCACGCCGGCAATGGTCCAGGCAAATAACAAGATGTAGATAGCAGGTAGCATAGAGCGAGCACCGGCGACAATACCTTGTATGAAATATTGCTTGTCGAGCCCTTGGCTCAAAACGAAAGTCACTGTCGCCAAGAAGCCCACTAATGCACCGAAGAACAGTGATGATGCAACATCGGTATTTTCAAATGCGCCTAGAATACTGAAAGGCTTTCCATCGGCGGCTAAGGCGTCTCCACCGCTACTGACCATGAAATAAAACGTCGCACATACCAGTACGATAATCGGCAGGAATAAGCCTAAGATCTTACCGTTATCGGCTTCAGGTAAGTCAGAGTTTGCGCCCGGTGGTAGGCCCTTACTTTCATCATATAAATTACCTTTCTGCGCATTAAGCTCGTGCTGGCGCATTGGACCCACATTGAGATCCATACAGGCAACACATAACAACAATAACAAGGCAAAAATAGCGTAGAAGTTCATCGGGATCATTTGAATGAAGACACTCAAGTGACCAGTATCAGTGAAACCATGGGCCGTTAAAATACCGCCAATCAGCGCGATAATATAGGCGCCCCAGCTCGATACTGGCGAGATCACGCAGATTGGTGCGGCGGTAGAATCAAGTAGGTACGCAAGCTTACTGCGTGAAATATAATATCTGTCCGTTAATGGCCTGGCGACACTGCCTACCACTAAGCTATTAAAATAATCGTCGATAAACACCACGCAACCTAAGAACATGGTGAGTAACTTGGCATCACGTTTACACTTAATGCGGGTTCTAGCCCAATCAGCAAAGGCATTTGCAGCGCCGCTGACGGTGATCAGCGCCGTTATCATGCCCAATAAGATTAAGAAGCCGAGCAAGTATAGGTTCCAGGCATTTAACGCACCATCATCCCAGAATAGTCCTACTACTTGCTCACCAAGATACTGCCCCGAACCGGCAACAGAAAAGTCGTTTATTAATACGACACCGAGTAATATTCCCAATCCCAAAGAGAGTAGAACGCGACGAGTAACAATTGCCATCAGAATAGCAACCACAGGGGGCAGCAATGAAAGCGCCGAATCGGCGTAACTTAAAGTTGTCATTTAATTATTTTCTTCGTTTTAAGTACGAATGGAGGCTGCTGAACTGGTGGGATATAAATGATATCTGAAAACACCTGTCCTATCAGTAGCGCTCCATAGTAATACCATTAATTTAAGGGTATAAAATTTTCTTACCTTCCGGGTAAGAAATACTATGGCAGTGCTGCACCTATTCGATACAGCCCCAGCAGTAATCCGTGATATGTATTACTACTTCGGCACTAAACCCTTTCATGATAGATAAGCGGTATCAACCTGACTATCATTACTGATGTTTAATGCACCTCTACTTTTCAGGACGTTTGCGATACTGAGCTTGAGTCGTACTTAGCGACAGCTCGAAAACGTGAAGTTCATAAAAACATAAGCGGCTTTGGAGATTCTACCCCAAAGCCGCCTATTGTGACCAATGTCACGTTTATTTTAGGTCAATTGGAAAGTAATTTACCTTCTGACCACATTTACGTAATAACTATTTATAGTAACTCAAGCAACTGAGGCACGGCCTCAAACAGATCTGCTTCCAAACCATAATCGGCAATTTGGAAGATAGGTGCTTCAGGGTCTTTATTAATCGCCACAATCACTTTTGAGTCTTTCATTCCAGCAAGGTGCTGAATCGCGCCGGAGATCCCCACTGCAATATAGAGATCAGGGGCGACGATCTTACCTGTTTGACCCACTTGTAGATCGTTAGAAACAAACCCCGCGTCAACCGCAGCACGTGACGCGCCAAGCGCCCCACCTAACTTATCTGCAAGCTGCTCGAGTATGGCGAAGTTCTCACCACTACCTAAACCACGACCACCAGAAACAACCACTGAGGCAGCCCCAAGCTCTGGACGCTCAGATTTAGATAATTCTTGAGAAACGAATTGAGTTAATGAATCATAAACCTTGTCGATAGCGACGGTATCAGCGCTACCGTCGTTAGCTGCTGCATCAAAAGCACTAGAGCGAACAGTCAACACTTTCTTGTCATCAAGACTCTGCACCGTTGCTAATGCACTGCCCGCAAAGATTGGTCGCACGAAAGTATCTGGACTCACCACTTCAATCACTTCAGATATTTGAGCCACATCTAAAAGTGCTGAAACACGAGGAAGTGTGTCTTTACCTAAGCTAGATGCCGCCGCAAGAATATGCTCATACTCAGTAGCAAGTTCAACGATCAGTTGCGAAAGATTATCGGAAAAGCCATTGGCATATTGTGCAGCGTCAGCCACCAATACGTGTCTGACACCTGAAAGTTGCTTGGCCGCTTCCACAACTGCATCACAGTTATGACCAGCAACCAAAACGTCAATATCACCACCAATAGCTTGTCCACAAGTGACAACTTTGGCTGTATCCAGTTTTAGGCTGGCATTATCATGTTCTGCTAATACTAAAGTTGCCATTAGATCACCTTCGCTTCATTTTTTAACTTGTCAGCCAGTTCTGCAACAGAAGCCACCATCACACCGCCTTTACGTTCAGCCGGTGGAGTGACCTTCAATATTGTTTGATGTTGCTTCAAACTCACGCCTAAATCATCAATGGAAACCGTTTCTAGAGGCTTGCGTTTAGCTTTCATGATATTGGGTAATTTTGCGTATCTAGGCTCATTTAAACGTAGATCAGCAGTAACAATGGCAGGAAGTGAAACCGTTATACTCTGCAAACCACCATCAACCTCACGCGTCACAGCGAGTGTATCACCCTCGATTTTAACCTCTGAGGCAAAAGTGGCTTGTGGCATATTAGCCAATGCCGCTAACATCTGCCCAGTCTGGTTGTTATCACCATCGATAGTCTGTTTGCCCAAAATGATCAGTTGTGCCTGCTCTTTTTGCTGAACCGCATTGAGTAGCTTAGCAATAGATAAAGGGACTAACGCCTCGTCTGTTTCAATATGTATGCCGCGATCAGCACCTAAGGCCATCGCTGTGCGCAACTGCTCTTGTGCCGCTTTAGGGCCTACTGTTACGACCACAACTTCAGAAGCAACACCCGCTTCTTTTAAACGCACGGCTTCTTCTACTGCAATCTCACAAAAAGGGTTAATCGCCATTTTCAAGTTAGCGGTATCGACATCGGTATTATCAGCGTTCACTCTGACTTTTACGTTGGCATCGACGACGCGCTTAACAGGCACCAATACTTTCATAGGGCTTCCTTCTTACGTCATATTTTGAGGAGTTGAGTATAGGTTAACACCCACACAAAGTAGACCCACTCTACGTGCTGTTAACGTTAACGTCAATAAGGTTTCAAACGCTTGTTTGTATTTTTAATGATACAGGTATAATTAAGGCTAATTTCGACTGCAAATAATATCAATATTTCCTACAACTGTTAAATTTAAATATATATTCATGCAATAAACAAAATATTATTTGATCCTTGCCCTAATAATTCCTATTATTAGGCTTGTAATTAATACTCACTTGAAATAATTGGACCAAATAATTATGAGCGATTTTCTTGAAATACTTACTCATGGCCGCCGTTTTAAAGCCGCAGTAAAAGAACTGTCAATTGAAGATTTAAAAGAACTAGCGGTGAAACTTGATAAAGTTATCTCAGAAAGAGATGCTCAAGCCGAAGAAGAAGCGGCTGTGAATGCAGAAAGAAACGCCAAAATTGATGATATTCGCAAGCAGATGGAAGCCGTAGGTCTATCTATTGATGATCTTGGTTCAAATGAGATTAAAGCCGTACCTAAGAAACGTGCACCTCGCCCAGCTAAATATACTATAGCTGTAAATGGTGAAGCGATTACTTGGACGGGTCAAGGCCGTATGCCTACAGTATTTAAAAATGAGCTAGATAAAGGTCGTACTATGGAAGACTTCCTCATCTAAATCACTTCCCTCAATCGGAAGTTGTATATTAAGCCGGCTAGCGCCGGTTTTTTTATATCTGTTTTGTAGCAATAATTATAAGAAAAATTACAATTACTCCTTGGTATTTACATCGCATTTCAGATAATCTCACCCTACGTACCGCAAACTATAGTTAATGTCTAAAATGAGTCATATAATAAAAACCATAACGATAATCACGACATTATTTTCATTTAGCACCGCTTATGTACAAGCTAATAACCAACTAACTGATAATACACCAAAATTAACAGCCCTATCTCATGCGACATTAATGATTGAACCTGGTCACAGTATCGAAAATGCGACGCTGTTGATTAAAAACAATAAAATAATTGATGTTATTAAAAATGATAAAGTACCAGCACACGCACTTACCATAGATCTCAGCGGCTACACCATTTACCCAGGATTTATAGATCCCTTCACCGAATACGCTATCGAATTTGAATATCAAAAAGTAGAAGTGACGCCGCCTATTTATGAAATTAAACGTATAGGTGGAAATGCTGAGAATGGGGCTATTCATTCTGAAAAAGAATGGGTGAACTATGTTTCACCTAATTCCGACGATGCCAAGAGTTGGGTCAACAACGGATTCACCAGTGTTCAATCAAGTTATTTAGACGGTATCTTCCGTGGCAGAGGCGTGACATTATCTTTAGCTGAAAAAAATGCCAACCAAGTTATTTATCAAACCCACGCAAGCCATTTCTTAGCATTTGATAAAGGCAGTTCACCTCAAGATTACCCTAGCTCGCTAATGGGCAGTATTGCCCTTATTCGACAAACCTTTGCCGATGCTGCCTGGTATGGACAAAATAGACACAAATCATTTTCAAAATCAGAAACTCAATTAATCGAATTTAATAGTGCCCATGCAGCACTTGCTGATATAGAAGATGAGCAAATAGTTTTTGATACTGCAAATTTAAATAATCAACTCAGGGCCGCTCACTTATTAAGCAAACATGAGTATAATGCGACTTTACTGGGTAATGGCCAAGAGTATGCCCGCATTGATGAGCTCAAATCCTATGGCTATGGTTTAATTCTGCCACTGAATTTTCCAGCCGCTCCCCTCGTTGGTGATGATGACAACGAAAGAGAAATTAGCTTAGCGCAGATGCGTCATTGGGAACGTGCTCCCGCTAATTTAAAAGCGGTTGAACAAGCAGAGATTCCATTTTCTTTAACTCAACACGGCATTAAAGCTGAAGATTTCTGGCCCAGACTTAGACAAGCGATTAAGTATGGCTTGAGTGAGCAAACAGCCTTGGCAGCACTGACCACTGAAGCCGCCGAAATGGTTGGTACCAGCGAATTTACTGGTCGTCTTAAAGCTGGATTTATGGCCGACTTAGTGATCACTAAAGGTAATATCTTCCAAGAGGGAAAGATACATAGCATCTGGCTACAAGGCGATGAGCAACAGATAATTAACAGAGATACCGCACCACTGAACTCAAATTATCAGCTACAGATCGGTGAACTGACGTTAGAACTTGCTATATCAAATGAAAAGGCTGACCTATCGGGTACCCTGTCCAGTGGTGAGCAGGAGCTTACACTTGCTCAAATCAGTTACCTTAACAAGCGCCTTAACTTTAATGTCGACATGACAGCAGCAGGCTTTGATGGCATCAACCGTTTCACCTTATGGTTTGATGAGCAAGGTATACGTGGTCGCATGTTAGATAAAGCTGGCATGGTAACCCCGATTGCAGGACTCGTTAGCGCTAAAGCAATCGCTCCCCAAGATGAAAAGCATAATGAACCTATCGAACTTATCTCAAATGTCACTTTACCCAATGTGGCCTACGGCAGAAGTACCTTAGCCAAGAGTGAGAAGCTACATGTCAGCAACGCCACTATCTGGACATCCGATAAGCAAGGTGTATTAGAAAACAGCGACATCATCCTCTCTCGAGGTAAAATTGAACAAATAGGTAAAAACCTTAAAACGCCTTCGGGCTACCAGCATATCGATGCCACAGGCAAACACATCACTGCTGGCATTATCGATGAGCACTCACACATTGCGATAAATGGTGGTACGAACGAAGGTACGGATGCCATCACCTCAGAAGTGCGCATCGGCGATATCATCAACCCCGACGACATCGCGATTTATCGCGCCGCTGCAGGTGGCGTAACCACAGCTCAACTGCTTCATGGCAGTGCCAATCCCATTGGTGGTCAAGCACAAGTGATACAAATGAAGTGGGGTGAGAATGCCAACGGCTTAAAATATAGTCCGGCACCAGCAAGCATCAAGTTTGCTTTAGGTGAAAATGTAAAACAGAGCAACTGGGGCGATAAATTTAACCGACGTTTTCCCCAAAGCCGTATGGGGGTTAAATCGCTATTTACAGAGGCCTTTAATGAAGCCATTGCCTATGAAGCATCAATTAAACGCTATCAAGACTTAAGAGGCAGCGAGAAACGCAGACGTGTCGCACCCAAAATCAACTACCGTTTAGCGGCTATTGCCGAAGTATTACAGCAAAAACGTGACGTACATATTCATTCATATGTGCAATCTGAAGTCTTAATGTTTCTCCGTTTAGCCGAAACTTATGACTTTAAAGTCAAAACTTTCACCCATATTCTTGAAGGTTATAAAGTTGCCGAAGAGATGGCTATACATGGCGCCTCAGCTTCAACGTTCTCAGATTGGTGGGCTTATAAATTTGAAGTTTATGATGCCATTCCGCAAAACACGTGTTTGATGCAGAACAAGGGCGTGCTCACCAGCATTAACTCCGATGATTACGAAATGCAACGCAGGTTAAATCAAGAAGCGGCAAAATCTATGATGTATTGTGACATGTCAGCTGAGGATGCCTGGAACATGATCACCATCAACCCGGCGATTCAACTGGGAATTGATGAGTACATAGGTTCAATTACAAAAGGTAAACAAGCCGATATCGTCCTCTGGGATCACTCTCCTCTGTCTGTGTACGCCAAAGTTGAAGCAACCTGGATTGAAGGAAAGCGTTACTTCGATCGCCAAGCTGATAAACGACAACAAACAGCAGTGACCACAGAAAGAGCGGCGTTAATTCAAAAAATACTCCTCAGTGAATCGACGCCTAGCAGCCTACCGCCGGGTGAAACGGTCATTGAGACGAGTGAACCCGAATGGCACTGTGACACCCAGTATGATGTTTGGCATCAAGCACGTTTATTGGGAGGTCTGTAATGAAGATGACTATTATGGTGGTAAATATGGCTGTAAATATGGCAGCAAAGCCGCTTGTGACCGCCAAGCAGCGGTTGCTCACTTTAGGGCTTAGCTTGGGACTTATCTTGGGACTAGGTTTAGGGGCAAGCATGCCCGTACAGGCCCACGACATGGTCCCGGGCGAAGCGCAATCGGCAGCAATATTATTTACCAATGCCACCCTACATACGGCCATTGATGGTGTTAAAGTCAATACTGACCTGCTTATTGAACAGGGTCAAATAACTGCAATGGGTCAAAATATTATTGCCCCCGATGCCATCCGCATCGATGTCACGGGCAAGCATATCTATCCGGGTCTAATAGCCCTTGATACCAGCTTAGGCATAGTGGAAGTTGAGATGATGCGCCCGAGTAACGACATTTACGAAGTCGGTCAGAGTAATCCTCAGTTAGAGGTGATAACAGCTTTTAACCCAGATTCGGAGATCATTCCCACCATACGTGTTAACGGCATAACCCATGCTCAGGTTGTCCCCCAAGGTGACAGCCTAGCCGGACAATCCTCTGTGGTGTCACTAGATAGCTGGACAGTAGAAGATGCACTCGTGCCGAGCACTAAAGCATTTCACCTCTATTGGCCACGCTTAGGTCGCCTGCCCCATGACAAAGAAAAACGTCAAGAGCAGAATGATGAATATAATCAGCAAGTGAGCGATGTCAGCGCGGCTTTTTCTGACGGCTATCGCTACTTTTTAGCGAACAAGGCCGGCAAAGTCGCCACAGTCGACCTACGCTGGCAGGCGTTACTGCCTCTTTATCAAAAAAATGCTCAGTTATTTGTGCATGCCAACCGTCAAAAACAGATAGAAGAAGCGGCTTCTTTAGCTAAGAAGTATGGTTTCAGTCTGATTATTGTGGGTGGTTATGATGCCTGGCGACTCGGTGATCTCCTCAATGAAATCAATGCTAAGGTTGTCTATACCCGCACTTTAAGCCTACCGATGAGAAAAGATGAGCCTATCGACTTAAGCTTTAAGATCCCCTCACTGCTTAAGCAAGCTGAGATCCCTTTTGCCCTAGGCTTTTCGTCAGACTGGAACAGTCGTAACCTCCCCCTAGCAGCGGGGCAAACTGTGGCTTATGGACTCACCAAACAGGATGCATTGAAAAGTGTCAGCCTAGATGCCGCCAGAATACTCGGCATTAACGATATGGGCGCACTTGCTGTCGGTTATAAGGCTAACTTAGTGATCTCTAAAGGCGATATCTTAGATCCGATGGAAACCAAGATTGAGCAGGTCTATATCGACGGCCGCAAAATTGATCTCAATAATCGTCAACAACAGCTTTATCAAAAGTACCTAAAGCGCTAGACTCCCTCCAATAGGCCATAAAAGACCGCCTTTTATGGCCTTAGCTATTTTTACTGGTGTACTCATAAATAGTACTTGAATAAGTCTATTGTAATAACAGGCCTGAATAATGAAAACCCTATTAATCCCTGCCCTTGTTTTAATGCTTAGCGCCTGTGCCGGCGAATACAAATTTAACAGTAACCTAAGCGGTGAAGCCATCGATGACTATTTTAAAGCATCGGATGTGACTCTCTATGAGAACTCATTGGCGCCAAAACCACCCTACGAGATTATCGGCCTAGTCGAAGGTGAGACGTGCCAGGAACAAGCCAACGATGCACCAGCGGATATCAGTGTAGCGCGCACACTTGCCCGAAGAGCTGCTGCCGATAAAGGTGCTAATGGTTTAATTATCAAAAAATGCCTAGTTGTAGAAGAGCAAACTCAAGGTTGCTTCAGCCGTGCGATCTGTTTGGGACAAGCAATAAAAAGCCCGCAAACAGGCAGTCAATAACTGACAAGCAATAATCAGACAAACAATCTATCAGCAATTCAAAGAAACCATCAATGAGTTTTAAGAGTCAAATCGAAGCTGTGGCGTACTGTCGTACGCCCTATAAACAGAAGTTTGGTATCCCCAGGCAGCCTGGCCTTGTCAGCGCAGCAAGAGGTTTTGTCGAACTGCAAGCCCCATTCAATCATATCGATACCGTCAGAGGCCTGGAGCAATACTCTCACCTATGGTTAGTTTTTTGTTTCCATGAGAACCTTGAGCAAGGCTGGAAAACCACGGTACGTCCACCGCGTCTTGGGGGGAATGAAAAAATGGGTGTGTTTGCTACTCGCTCTACTTTCAGACCTAATGGCCTTGGTCAGTCTGTAGTCAAGCTACATAAGATCCATCAACGCAAGGGCTACGTGGGCTTAGAGATCTCAGGTATGGATCTACTCGATGGCACCCCAATCATAGACATTAAGCCCTATATCCCCTTCTCGGATTCGCTGCCGGATGCCCTAGGGGGCATTGCCCATGAAGCCCCCGTTTTAACCGATGTTACGTTTAGTCAGCTAGCTAAACAACAGCTCCAAGGTTATCAAAAACAAGAGATGTACCTTCATCTTGAAGCCTTGATCATCGGTGTACTGGCTCAAGACCCGCGCCCAGCCTATAAGAAAGCCAAGGCCGACCCTAAGCTATACCAAGTTGCACTTTATGACTTAGATATTCTCTGGCGAGTGATAGACGATACCATCCTTGTACAAGAGATAGTCGCGGGTACCTCGGTATAATTGCATAGAAGAATCCAATGACGAAGCCCGCCTCCAAGCCGATGACGAAACAAGCGTATCAAGCCCAGCATAAAAAGCGTATGTCTTACATGCCCTGGCTCTACTTCAATCTAAAACCTAAGTTATTGGCTTGGGCCAAACCTTGGCAAGATGAAGTGCAGGCTCAGCTTATGGCGCTAGAAACCATCAGCTTCGGCGATAACTGCTTCATCGCTCCCGAGGCAAACCTGTTCGCAGAGCCAAACCGAAGCATCACAATCGGCGATCAATGCATGATAGCGGCGGACAATTTCCTTCACGGCCCCATCAGCTTAGGCAATGAGGTCGCCATCAACCATGGCTGCTCATTCGATGGTGGCAGCGCGGGGATCATCATAGGCAATCAAACACGTATTGCTAACAATGTGACCATTTACGCCTTTAACCATGGCATGCATCCAGATAGCCCGATTTACCAGCAAAATGCTAACTCTAAAGGTGTGATCATAGGCAAAGATGTCTGGATAGGCGCACAAGCAGCCATTGTCGATGGTGTCACCATAGGTGACTGCGCCGTTATCGGCATGAACGCCACCATCACTAAAGATGTAGCCGCTTATGCCATTGTTGCTGGAAACCCAGCAAAGGTAATAGGTGATAGAAGGGATAAGGTATAGGGATCCTCAACTGTCCCCCAATTGGCTAAAGCTTTCGACATTAGAACAAATCTATTTTAAGTTATGCTCAATAGCTAACACAAAGAACAAAAGCAACAATCAATAGTGCTAGTTACCTCAGTGTTTACATTAAAGAGCCAATAAAAATTATAATGAATCCCAAAATAGATAAGAAAGATCCATCCCTTTTAATACCTTCGAATGCACCTCAACTACCCTATGAACAACCTGAACTGGGTAAAAACTATTGGATTGCCGACAACGTTTTTTAGCGATACAGAAGCGACTACAATAGCTAACCGCTGTTTTAACATAAAAAAATGGAAACTGGGTAAGCCCTACACCAATGAATTGTGGCCCGGTATGCGCGGAAAGAAAGCGTTAAAAACCAGTGAACTCACAAGAGTAGAAAGCTGGGTTAAGTCCATAATCGGTGTAGACAAGATATGGACTGTACAGGATGAAAATGTTGTCGTTGACAGTAACACCGCTATTCTTGTTGGGAGTAAAGAAGGTAATGCCCGACCACATACCGACAGCCGAAAGTTATGTCGTTATGCCGCGGTATTATACCTAAACAAACACCCACAACCCGATGCAGGAACAAGCTTCTACCGTTTAAAATATAATAATGGCTCACTGGGTGGCAATCTTGTCAGGTACCCTTATATGAACTTAGTTGACGCACTTAAAACAAGCAGCCTGCCCTTAAACGCCTGGGAAGAAGACATCAGTATTGAGAACCGCTTTAACAGGCTATTTTTATTTAAAGGCAATATGGTTCACAGCGCGTCAACATATTTTGGCGAAGACAAAAGGGATAAGCGACTCGCTATCACCTTCTTTTGGATGATAGAGGATTAAGCTTTAGTTAAAGTGGTTGTTCACTTGTCGAATAACAAGTTACTGAAATACTTGTTGTGGGTTCATTTGGCTGGTTTGGTTATTGGTTGGATTGCAGAGCACCAAAGCTTCATGCTTTTCTATCACCTGTAGCGGGCGAATGTGCAAACACTACAGTGGGTCGCTGACTCTTGATTTCATAAGAGCCGTTCTTATACCAATTCCATTAAACATATGATCAATTCAGAACTTTCTCAGGGCTTTAAATTCAAGGCGCATTGTTGATGAAATGGTTATTCCCTTTCGAGGCAATGCAACGCAGAAGTAGAAGCCCTGAGAAGCTCACGAAGTGCGGGTTTAAAAACACTTTAAGCTGCGAAAGTGGCTTTCGATATAGAATAACTATTAGCTTCAATCCCCTTACCTTGCCTACAGCGTTTTTAACTCCCGCTGAATGGTCACTTGTTTAATGGAAATGGTATTATACACTCAGCGGCTTCATCTGACCTACATGGATAATGGAATGGACCCATCCACTTTTAATCGGCCTCGCAATGGGCCACGATGTAGTTGCTAAAACTCATCAGAAAGAGGACGGGTCCACCATGAAGATTACTACAGTTGGTTTAGATATCGCAAAGTCTGTTTTTCATTTTGTGGGTGTGAACAGAGCCGGAAAGCTAGTCAGAAAGAAGATGATTAAACGCACCGAGTTAATTCACTTCTTTTCTCAAGTAGAGCCTTGCCTTGTCGTAATGGAAGCCTGTGGCGGTGCTAATTATTGGGCTAGAGAGTTTCAAAAAATGGGTCATGAGGTCAAGCTAATCGCTCCTCAATACGTTGTCCCGTACAGACAGGGAAATAAAAACGACTACAACGATGCGTTTGCCATTGCTGAAGCAGCCCAACGGCCTAACATGCGATTTGTACAGCCTAAGCCTGTCGAGCAACAGGATGTCCAGATGCTACACCGTATGAGAGAAAGACTAAACAAGCAGTCTACAGCGCTAGTCAACCAAGTAAGAGGAATGCTCGCTGAGTACGGTATTGTAATAGCAAAAGGCAAAGCATCTTTTAGGTCAAAACTGCCTGATCTTTTAGAAAACGCTGATAATGCACTAACAGTAAAAGGTCGAAGCATATTTTATCAGCTGTATGAAGAGTTTACGGACATAGATACAAGGCTTAAAAGTTGTGATATGCAAGTACTACAAGAAACCAAAAGTAACCATGTATGCCTACGTTTAGAAGCAGTACCAGGTATAGGTCCTGTGACGGCTACCGCTTTTTATGCGGCAGCAGGTAACGGCAAAGATTTTACTAATGGCAGGCATTTTTCCGCTTGGTGTGGGCTCGTACCAAAGCAGCACAGCAGTGGCGGTAAAGATAATTTGCTTGGCATTAGCAAACGCGGCAATGCTTATCTTCGCACTTTATTTATCCACGGAGCAAGAGCTGTACTGCGCCATAGTGATGGTAAAGTGGATAGATTCAGTCGCTGGGCAGTCGCACTGGCGGAAAGGCGAGGATTTAACAGAGCCTGTGTTGCAGTGGCTAACAAGCTTGCTCGAATAGCGTGGGTCATCGCTGCGAGAGAGGAAGAATACCAAATGGTCGACTAAAAAATCAAAGTCGCCGTTAGTGTTATAAAGATAAGATTTAACCCACCACCAAGTTGCTTAGGCAATTGATTTGATGATGAGACAGTCAGACTGATCTACTTAAAACCTGTTCCCTCCATAGGCTCTAAAGAAGCCGTAAGGATGATAAGGAAAGTAGAAGCAGATATCCATCAGGGCCAGAGGATAACCTCAATAACAGGCCGAATATATGGGTGCAATGAACTTTTCTCAGAATTGATATCGAATGTCTTGCAAACCGGATGGGTCCATATATGTAGGGCTGTTACCAAGTGCCGCCCTCCTAAGAACCATACGTGCAACTTAGATTATAATCTAGCTCAACTCCCAATAAATGATCCAACTAAATAATTAAATAACTAAATAACTAAATAACTAAATAACTAAATAACTAAATAAAAATCCATTCATAATTTGTTATGAATAATATTCACCCTTGCCTTCAAACATTTTGTTAACACCTGCACTTTAGTGTTTAATGCAAGAACTAATGTTCATTTTGTTGATCTGCACAACATTTATTATATAAATATCTCTGTAGTTTACTGGGCTTATCAGTTGTACCCGACGCTAAGAATAAATTCCTTATAAGGATATACAATGGCAAACAACTTATCATTCAAAGTAAAAATACTCTCTACGCTATTACTTATATTAATTGCTACTGTTTCAACCTCATTTTTCAGTATTAACTACTATCTCAGTCGTTATATTTTAGAAAATGAACAAAAAAACATTATTGCTCAGACTCGTTTAGTCAAAACCCAAATAACAGATGAGTTAAACAGTAAACTACAATTAGCAGAGACCCTAAACCTAAAGGGTGCCTCTCTGAGTGAAATCACTAAAACTGCTGGGTTCTCATCTATAATCAGCATAGTCAATGGCTTAGTCACCAGTGATAAAGGGCCAATTAATGACTCAACACAAGCAGGAAAACTCATAGAGCAACTTACTCAAGTCACAACGACGAGCGTAAGTGATATCTTTTACCAGAATAAAACACCACTTTTAAGCCTGGTGATTCCAAGTGGAAATGGCAACGGAAGTATATTCTACGTTGAGCTAACAAAAATCCAAAACAGCCTGTCTCAAGCCAGTCTTGATGGACAGTATATTCAACTTATCGATTCTCAGAACCAGATTTTATATTCTAATAAAACCGATGGGGAATTAACGCCCTATGTCGATAAATTAAATATTGGCAATAAGACCTGGATCCTCACCTCCTATCTCGATAATGATCGCATAGCCGATAACACTAGTAGCCTAAGTCTGGATATCACTTTAGCCTTACTGATTGTTTCCATTATTACCGTGTCCGTTAGCTGCTTTATTATTAACGGCACATTCAAACATCTCAGCTCACTGCGTAATATTATTGTTGGCCTCTCCAGAGGCGATGCTGACTTGACGCTCCGACTCGACGTATACAGTCAGGACGATCTAGGCAAGATTGCCGGAGGGATCAATAGTTTCATCGAGAACTTACAAAGAATGCTGCTGGATGTGTCTCAGTCCAATCGAGGGATACAACACGAAATTGATGAACTAACAGATAAAACTAACTCCAATAAAGCCCTATTAAACGCTCATACTCTAGAAACTGAGAAAGTCGTCACTGCCATTAATCAGATGAGTGCAACAGCAGAGTCAGTCGCACAGAGCGGCGCAAGGGCAGCAGAATTTACTCAATCGACCAGCGAGGAAGCAGAGCGTTCAAAAATTGTTGTTCAGCAGGCGGCTGATAGTTTATCGGAGCTGGCTCAGCAGGTCGACGACATGGCTCTCTCAATTGGCAATATGAACCAGGACTTTGAAAAAATAGATGCTGTACTACGAGTGATTGGTGAAATTGCCGAGCAAACAAACTTGCTGGCACTCAATGCAGCAATTGAAGCCGCTAGAGCCGGTGAGCAGGGGCGAGGTTTTGCCGTGGTTGCCGATGAAGTTAGGGCATTAGCCGCACGCACTCAACAAAGTACCTCTGAAGTTGACAGAATGCTGAGCAATTTACGCTCAGCAACCACATTGGTGGTCTCCTCTATGGACTCCACCAAGAAGAGTTGTAGCAACACAGTGGACACCACCTCACGAGTAATGGGATCCCTTGAGAATATGACCTCATCCATAACTAAGATCAATGACTTAACCACTGAAATTGCATTTTCAGCAAAAGAGCAGAGTGTCGTAACAGAAGATGTGAATATCAATATGATTGAAATTCACGAGATGATCAGTCAGCTGAGCAATAATGCCGTAGACACAGTCGAAAGCACACAACGTCTCATCCAGGCCAATGTACAGCTAAACGATGTCGTCGGAGGCTTCAAACTCAGCTAGAGACAAAATATGTGATTAATGAAAAGGGCTGATCACTGTCTTGTAGAACAGCCTGTGTAGATGCGACTGACTAGCTGCCATAAAAGGGATTTTTTGGCTGAGATCCCATGGCCGATTTTGTTCAATACAAAATTTGGCATTCCCACCACTGATCCATAGATATATGGGAAATGTCTTTAAAGCGTCTGGAACGCCTAATACCAATCAGTATAAAGATGTGATCGCTCAGCGAGAGTTTAGCGCTTCAGAGGCAAGGTCATAAATTGCTCCTGCATTAATGACATTCAGAACATCCATGTTCTTTGCAACGAGTGAAGAGCATAGTTATTCTACGTACTAGCTCGTTAACACAGCATCAGATGCGCTAAAACTCGCCTTTCAGGAGTGTTTTTGGCCGCCTACTTCTTCGTTGAATAGCTTCACAAGGGAATAACCATTCCATCACCTATTCAGCTTGAATTAGTTTGCCAAAAATAACTCTGAGTAGATCACTTTCTTATACTGATTGGTATAAGACCATAGCGATCAGATGTGCTTGCGGCGGTTCACTGACCCTTCTCAAGCACATGCCTCGCCAGCCAGACGGTCAATAACCATCAAAGTACGACCTTCAAACAGACACCTAAATATCAACAAAGCCCAATAACCCCCAATGAAACCAAACAAAAATGTAATAAGCCTTCATCCCAAGGGGCAATAAACTTGGTGACATCATATTCTCAGGTGATAAAATGTCGGCCAATTAATTTTCTAAACTGGATATCGGTAATGCGCGTTAGCAAGTACCTGCTTTCAACACAAAAAGAGACCCCTGCAGATGCAGAGGTGATCAGTCATCAATTAATGTTACGTGCCGGCATGGTACGTCGAAACGCTTCAGGCCTATATAGCTGGTTGCCGACAGGTCTTCGCGTATTGCGCAAGGTAGAAGCTATCGTTCGTGAAGAGATGAACAAGGCCGGTTCTGTTGAAATCTTGATGCCTATGGTGCAGCCTGCCGATCTTTGGCAAGAGACTGGCCGCTTTGAAAAGTTTGGTCCAGAACTGCTTCGCTTCCAAGATCGTCATAACCGTGATTTCGTGCTTGGCCCGACTCACGAAGAAGTGATCACCGATATTGTTCGTAAAGAAGTTAATTCTTACAAGCAACTACCGCTGAACTTGTTCCAAATCCAAACTAAGTTCCGTGATGAAGTGCGTCCACGTTTCGGCGTGATGCGCTCACGTGAATTCTTGATGAAAGATGCTTACTCTTTCCATCTGGATCAAGAGACCATGGATGAGACTTATGAGTCAATGTTCCAGGCGTATAGCAACATTCTAAACCGCCTAGGTCTAGCGTTCCGCCCAGTGATGGCAGATACGGGTTCTATCGGTGGCAGCATGTCACACGAGTTCCATGTACTGGCTAACAGCGGTGAAGACTTAATTGCTTACTCAACTGAAAGCGATTACGCAGCCAACGTCGAAAAATGTGAAGCGCCACTGCCGACAGAGACTCGTCAAGCTGCAACCAGCGAGATGACTCTTGTCGATACGCCTAACGCTAAGACGATTGCAGAGCTCGTTGAGCAGCATGATATCGCTATCGAAAAGACAGTGAAGACACTGATCGTTAAAGGTGATTCAGAGGAAGCGCCGCTTGTGGCACTCGTGATCCGTGGTGATCATGACCTGAACGAAGTCAAAGCCGAGAAAATCCCTGCAGTATTGACGCCGTTTGAATTTGCCGATGAAGCTGATATTCGTAAAGCTATCGGTGCAGGTCCTGGCTCTATTGGTCCTGTTGGTCTTAACATTCCGGTATATATCGATCACGGCGTAAGCGTCATGAGCGATTTCGGTGCCGGTGCAAACCAAGACAACAAGCACTACTTTGGCATCAACTGGGAGCGTGACCTTCCAGAAGCTGAAGCATTCGATCTACGTAATATTATCGAAGGTGAACCTAGCCCATGTGGCCAAGGTACTATCGCACTGCTTCGCGGTATTGAAGTTGGCCATATCTTCCAGCTTGGCGACAACTACTCTAAAGCGATGAACGCTAACGTCCTCGACAAGAATGGTAAGGCGAAAACCTTATTGATGGGTTGTTATGGCGTGGGTGTGAGCCGCATGGTTGCTGCTGCAATTGAGCAGAACCACGATGACCGCGGTATTATCTGGCCAGAAGCGATTGCCCCATTCAAGGTCGGTATCCTACCGATGAATATGCATAAATCTCATCGTGTTCAAGATAAAGCCGAGCAGCTTTATAAAGACCTGAATGATGCCGGTTTCGAAGTACTGTTTGATGACCGTAAAGAGCGTGCTGGTGTGATGTTCGCCGATATGGAGCTTATTGGTCTGCCTCACGTTGTCGTGATTGGCGATCGCAATATCGATGGTGGTGTATTTGAATACAAGAACCGCCGCACCGGTGAGAAGCAAGAAGTACCATTCGATCAGATCGTTGAATTTTTAAAATCAGCAAAATAACTGATTGAGTTACAACTAAGCGATAACGCTTAAAAGTAACAATATAAGCGCATACACTATTTGTAGTGTGTGCGTTTTTTTATGCCTGACTTTCACCATACTTCAGAGAATTTATTTCAGACTCCCTTGATTTTCTTCTATATATGAGGCTTTAATTAAACAAGCATCTTCAGAGGGGAGAAAAAATTGCCAGAAAAGACAGCATTGGTACTCGGTGGTGGTGGCGCTCGAGCCGCCTATCAAATAGGCGTACTCAAGGCCATTGTGCAGTTCTATCCACGTAATCATGGCATTCCATTTAAAATCATCTGTGGTACCTCAGCGGGGGCGATTAACGGGACCTCTATTGCTACCCATGCATCTTGTTTTCATTTGGGAGTGCGTAAACTCGAATGGGTGTGGCGAAACTTTCATACCGAGAAGGTCTACAAGTCCTCCAGCCGTGGAATTTTAGGGCATTTGGGCAGAATGTTATTAATGAGCCTGCAAGACGACAGGGTTAACTCCAATGCGGGCAGTCTGTTTAATAGTGAGCCGTTAAGAGTGCTGCTTAATCAATTAATTAACTTCGCTAGAATTGACAGAAATATTGACAGCGGCGCGCTTAATGCCCTGAGCATAGATACCTCATGCTACAACACTTCAAGATCGGTGACATTTTTTCAGGGCAGTCATGATATTTCAGACTGGCACAGAGATAGACGCAGCGGACAACGCACCCAGCTCAATACTGAGCACTTACTAGCAAGCTCTGCTATCCCATTAATATTCCCGTCGATTAAGCTCAATCAGGGCTATTACGGCGATGGCTCAGTCCATCAACTTGCGCCCTTAAGTAGTCCGATTCATTTAGGCGCCAAAAAGATCATGGTGATTAATCTGGAAAGCCCTCATAAGCAACAGCCCCAAGAGTTAGAACATCACCCAAAGACCGCAACCATTACTGGCCACCTGCTCGACACTATCTTCTCAGATACGCTCAACAGTGATTTAGAAAGACTAGAGCGGATCAATGGCACCCTTAAACTCATTCCAGAGGAAAAACGAAAATCTTTGCCCTTAACCAATATTGAAACTTTAGTCATTAAGCCCAGTGAAGACCTGAGTCAAATGGCCTCTCACTTTTATCATAATATGCCTTTTGCCGTCAAAGCCATGCTTAGGCCTATTGGCATTAAACAAGACACGGATTCGAGTATTGTCTCCTACCTGCTTTTTGAGCAAGCCTATTGCAGTGCACTGATCGACTTAGGCTATCAAGATGCCATGTGTCAGATTGATGAGATAAGAGCATTTTTCGAGATTTGATGATCCACAGATGTGCCAGTTTACTGTATCGGGCTAACTCTTCTTTCGATGACTCTTGCAACATGGCTTCCCCATATTCGGTACACTTTAGGACCTGGATGAAAACCGTCGCTTGCCATATCTGATGCTGCTGGTTTGAGCGGAATTTCCACCAACTCACATTCATCATGATGCTCGATGAGTCGATTAAGCTTGTGGTTAAAGGCTTTCGCTCTGAGGCCCAGAAACCACCTCAGTGGCTGTGGGAAGGCAGGAAAAAGATGCATCGGTGGAACCGCTGTCATCAATATATGTTGAGTCGAACACTGCTTTTTAAGTAACGTAATTAATCGAGCTTGCTGCTCAATCCAACGATTCTCTCTTAATGGACTCAATAGGTCATTCACCCCAAGAGACACCAACACCACATCGACATCTGCCATGCTCTGGCCTAGCAGAGTATCGATAAGATCTAAGGTGGTGTTGCCTGATTTAGCCACCAATGACCAGCTTACACTGTATGTTTGGGCGAGTTCACGCGATAAGCAACCGCTTAACGCATCATCTTGCGTCATCACCCCGACTCCAGCAGCAGCTGAGTCACCAATCACTAGCACAGTCAATGGCCTACCTTCACCTAATCGGCCACTACGACCGCCTGAAGGTTCAGCTAAAATCGGCGTCACTTTACGCACATGGCGCCCCTGCAACAATAATAAAGGGCCAATAAAAATCAGTATGAAGTAATAAAACATGCTTTATCCCTGCAATAGATAGATTTCAGCCTTCTCAATCCTTCTTGGCTTGCCTAAAATAATCAAGGTATCACCGGATCGGATAATCCAATCGAATTCGGGATTTTCAACTTCAGCACCACAACGTCTCACGGCGCGTAACTCAATTCTCAGCTTTTCCCAAGGAATATCAGCCAATGTTAGGCCAACTGCATTAGCGCCTTTTGGTAAGGCGACCGCATGTAAATGTTCTAAGGTAAAGTCTGTTTCAGCCCCAGAGAAGAAACCGTGCAGATACTTGTAATGGTTACGACGTTCATATTCTAGCCTCTTCAAGATGCGCGTTAATGGCACGCCACATTGATAAAGAACCTGTGATACTAACATCAGGCTGCCTTCCAATGTTTCTGGGATCACCTGGCTTGCCCCGGCCTCTTCTAACTCTTGCATACCGGTATCATCACGAGTACGGACTAATATTTTCGCATCAGGAGCGAGCTGGCGACACAGAGGCAAGACTTCTTCGAGAATACGACTACTGCTAAACGTCAGTACGATTAACTTCGCCTCCCTGATTTTGGCCTGCTTGAGTATGCTGCGTTTACACACATCTCCGAAGTAAACTGGCTCTCCGGCTTTACGTGCTTCAGAAACCCTGGTTGGGTCTAAATCCAACACTAAGAAAGGGACCGCTTCTGTCTTCATAAATCGGGCGATAGTCTGGCCTACTCGACCATAGCCCAATATCAAGACTAAATCGTTTTGATGCTCAATGTTAGGCTCAATCGTTAAGGTTTTCTCAGCCTTAGAGCTGACGCCCTGAAGCCTGCGAGCGATGTCTACACTATGGCGAACTAACCAAGGGGCAATAGCCATAGATAACACGGCCACCATGACCAGCTTAGTACTCAACTCTATGTCCAGTAACTGGTAGTTTACTGCTAATGCCAAGACCACAAAACTAAATTCACCCACCTGGGCTAAGCTCAGAGCTGTCGACACTGAGATCCTGAATGATTCTTTAGCTAATCTTAATAAGGCAAACACTACTAAGGCTTTACCGACGATGACAGCAATGAGAATAAGAAGAATTTGCCACCAAAATTGCAGCACTAATGAGAAGTTAATCAACATACCGATAGAGATAAAAAACAGCCCCATAAGAAGATCTCTAAAAGGCCTGATGTCGGCTTCCAACTGTCGCTTATATTGGCTCTCGCCCAGTAGCATACCCGCCATAAAAGCGCCTAATGCCATCGATAAGCCCAGCCATTGAGTTAACGCGCCCGTTAACAAGGCAACCACTAAGGTTGAGAGCATGAATAACTCATTGGAACGTGAACGAGCGACTTCATCAAAAAGCCGTGGTAAGCCCCATTTACCGAATGCCATTAAGGCCACAAACGCAAGCACGCCTTCGACTAAGGCATAACCAATGCTTTGTATCGACAAGGTTTCACCGCCACTAGCAAGTAGTGGAAGCAAGATTAACAGAGGAACAACCGCCAGATCTTGAAATAGCAATACACTGACAGAAAGCTCACCATGACGGCGCCTCAGCCAGCCTTGTTCATTGAGTAGCTTGAGCACAATAGCGGTAGATGAAAGCGCAATAGCCGAGCCGACAACCAGTGACTCGACAATAGTTAGCGAACATAAGTAAGCAATACAAGACGCCAATAAGGTCGTCACCACCACTTGTGCGCTACCTAAACCAAATACTGTACGTCTCATTGCCCACAACCTTGGCAAAGAAAATTCCAGACCTAAGCTGAACATCAATAAGACAACACCCAGTTCTGCAACTGATTGCATCTGGTGCTGGCTAAACCAGTTAAAGCCCGAAGGACCGCTGATCACCCCAGTCACCAAGTATGCCAATATCGCAGGTAAACCCGCTCGCTTCAATATAGCAATAGAGATAATAGCGATGACAAGCATCGAAAGCACTTGGATAAGAAAGCTGTGTTCCATTCTAAATATCAACTCCGAGTCAAAAAACTGGCATAGGTTTTACATCACTGACACTAGAAAGATTAACTGAATGACAAATAAAGACAAATTTAATTAACAAAAATTTAGGCACACTTATTGCTTGGTACTATATAAGCGCAGAGAGTTAATCTCAGAAACACCGCATTCGATGGAGTACTTGTTATGGATTTTGGCCTGGCTACAGATTTTTATTCTGATGAACCAAGATACCAACCAGATTTACTGGGTTCTGGTACTCAGGAGCTTGATCTTGTGCAGATCATTCAGCAGCTACATGAAAGTTTAGACCCTAGGACAGTCTTTGCCTGTTTTGGCAAAATAATGGGACAACATTTGCCGATTGCAGGGATCAAACTCAGGTATAACAAATACCAGTTTTCGTGGGGAAGAAATCAAGGCTTAGTGATCAAACAAGAGTTAGTATATGAAGAGAAAATAGCGCGACTGGAGTACAGCTTAACGTCTCCACTCATGCCATCACAAGCCAAACAGTTACAACAGCTACAGACATTAGTCATTTTGCCGCTCTTTAATGCGACACAATTTCAAGACATGTCACAACAAGCTATGTATGACTCATTAACCCGCTTAGGTAATCGTCATTACTATATTGAAAGTTTAAAGAAAGCAATTGCGACTTCAAGCCGACATAACAACGCACTGTCAATTGTGATCTTAGATCTCGATAATTTTAAAACACTCAATGATGTATATGGCCATCAGTTTGGTGACAACATTCTGTCTGAGTTTGGCTCAGTACTCACCAAAGCGATAAGAGATACTGATCAGGCATTTCGTGTCGGAGGTGATGAATTTGTCGTTTTAGTAAGAGGCGATTTATCGGCGGCCGAGATCTTATGCCAACGTATACTGAGTACTATGTCGACGTTGCCTTTGTTCAACAAGTACCAAGTTCAAACGAGTTTAGGTATTTCACAATGGAAACATGATGAAGCAGCCACCTCTTTGTATGAGAGAGCGGACAAGGCACTTTATCGTGCTAAAGCGGCGGGACGACGTTGTTTCAGATCGGATAAAAGTTAATTAACGGCCTATTGCCCATATGGCCGATTAATTACTTTTTGTGTTGGCTAAATAGCAATCCTAGCTCATCACTAACACATAAATATCCAGTTTCGACCCAATAACCAAGCGCACAGATCAAACGCTCGTTATAAAAAACTAATGGGACCTTGTCTCGCTCCCAAGTCGGGATCATGTATTCCTGCCAAAGTTTTTTCAACTCCCTCCCCTTGGAACGGCCATTAGGTTGACAACGAATACTGCCTTTAACGCCAAAACGAACGCTAACCTGTTCACCTTTATTAGGTAAACGAAGCCGTTCACCTGCAGTTTTACTCTGTAGCCGCAGACAATACGTTGAGGATATTTCGATGCTAAAGCTAGCGGGACTGAGCAGAGTATTATTCTCGACTGCAAACACCTTGTGCAGGATGTTCTTACGTTTATCGGCTGCAATCGATGACAGAAACACTCGGCCTTGATAACGCCGGATCAATAAGTCTCCAAATCTTAGCTCGACTCTCGCATCGGCTTTGGCTAGTAATAACTGAGATAAGGCCTGGGTTAATTGTGCTTGTGACGGTGGTGCAAACCCCCGCTTTTCTACAAAGCCTCTAAAGAGTAAAGCTTGCCAATTGCTATCTTGCTTAGCTAAAAGCGCCAAATCTAATGAACACACCTCAGAGTCGGTCAAAGGGAGATAATCAGGTAAGCGCTTACTCACCTCAGCATCGATTACGGCTTGCTGTTGTGCACACAAAGACGCACTGCGACTGGCGGTGATCGCGATTGAGCTCCAGCGCGCTTTAAGTCTAGGAATAATGTCTAAACGTAAGAAGTTACGATCGTATCGTGTATCACAATTACTTTCATCTGTGATATGCACTAAGCCAAGTCTTGAGGCTTTCGATTCAATCTGCTCACGGCTAATCGATAATAATGGCCTGAGGAGCTGTTTATCTTGTTCGAAAAGTTGAATGCCACCCATGGCCGATAAACCTTTAGGGCCAAGCCCTCGCTTTAATGCTAGCAGCACAGTTTCTAATTGATCATCCAAATGATGTGCCGTCAACAAAACATCACCGGCCTCCATTTGAGACTGTATTGCAGCATAACGTGCGTGCCTTGCTTCGGCTTCAATGCTCTTACGCGGGCCAGTATTCACCTTTACATGCTTAATACACAAGGGTAATTGGTACTTTGATGCCTGTATTGTGCAATGCTCGACCCACTGATCGGCACTGTCGCTTAAGCCATGGTGAACATGCAGTAACAGGTATCGAAATTGAGTATGCTCTTTAGCGAATTGTGCCAAACCCTGAGCTAAGACTTCTGAATCAACGCCGCCACTGTAAGCGAGGACTAACTTTGCCCCAGGTTCTACGTCAGCTTGGAGCACAAGGTCGCTAAGCAGTGAGCTGGTACTGAAATCAGCCACAGCCGACTGAGTCGAGACACTGAGTTTACTCACCATATTAAAATAAGATCCTAACCTTGCCAGCGCCGGTCAATGTTTCAAGCGCAAGCATCAACTCATCAGTGGGGTTGACTCTCCAGTTATCACCCAGTTTAAACTGAGCCTTGGCCTTAGGTTGAGCATAATTAACAATAATAGGCACTGCGCCTTTATTCCACGGCTCAACCACTTGTTTGAAGCTATCTAACCAAGTTTCATCGACCAAGTCACTGTCGATATCCACCTCAACGGCACTGGCGAAGTGATTACGAGCCTCGCCCATATCGATAATGCTTCTGGCAGTCATGCGGTTGCCACCGGAGAAATCATCGAAACTGACTTCGCCTTCGATAATCAAGATACGATCTTTCTCTAGCAGGTGGTTAAATTTTTCGAACGCCTCGGTGAATAGCATCACCTCCAAGCGCGCACTCTTATCGTCCAGGGTCACCAGCCCCATTTTAGATCCACGTTTAGTCATCATGACACGTGTCGCGATGACCAGTCCTGCCGCTTTCATGGTCTTGCCACGTTCTGTCGGGTGGACATCTTTTAGGCGCCCCGAAGTATAATGCTTCAGCTCTTTTAGATACTGATTTATCGGGTGACCTGTCAGATAAAGGCCTAATGTTTCACGCTCACCTTCGAGCCAAATTTTATCTGGCCAAGGTGTACATTGAACAAATTGCTGTTTGGTATCAGCTTGATCGTCATTTAATAGGCCGAACATGTCATGCTGGCCAATAGCCTCAGCCTTGGCATTTTGATCCGCCGCACGCACCGCTTCCGGTAATGTCGCCATCATAGATGCACGATGGGGCCCTAAGCTGTCCAATGCCCCAGCATAAATCAGCTTTTCCATGATGCGTTTATTCAATTTTTTCAAGTCGACACGCGCACAAAAATCAAACAAATCTTTAAAGGGGCCATCTTTTCGTGCTTGCAGAATTGAATCTACAGGTCCGTCACCGACACCTTTAATGGCGCCGATACCGTAAACAATTTGGCCTTCTTCATCGACATTAAATTTAAGTAAGCCTTTATTCACATCCGGCGGAAGCAGAGGCTGTTGCATGCGTTCACATTCATCAACGAGGATAACGATTTTATCGGTATTATCCATATCGGCAGACATTACTGCCGCCATAAACTCTGCCGGAAAATGCGTTTTTAACCACAGAGTCTGATATGACACGAGTGCGTAAGCGGCTGAATGCGATTTGTTAAAACCGTAGCCCGCAAATTTTTCCACCAGATCGAATATTTTCATCGACAGTTCGCCGTCGATACCGTTATTGATCGAACCTTCTTTGAACGTGCCGCGCTGTTTTGCCATCTCCTCGGGCTTTTTCTTACCCATAGCACGGCGCAGCATATCTGCCCCACCAAGAGAGTAACCCGCTAGAACCTGAGCAATCTGCATCACCTGCTCTTGATAGAGGATAATGCCGTAGGTGGGTTCTAATACCCACTGTAAAGAGTCATGTTGATATTCAGCGTCGGGATAAGACACAGCCTCTCGGCCATGCTTTCGTTCGATAAAGTTATCTACCATGCCGGACTGAAGTGGACCCGGACGGAACAGGGCCACCAGTGCAATCATATCTTCAAAACTATCTGGCTGAAGGCGTTTAATCAAATCCTTCATACCGCGTGATTCGAGCTGAAACACGGCAGTCGTTTCATAACGTTGAAGCAGTCTAAAACTCTTAGCGTCATCTAAAGGAATCGATTCAATACGTATCGGATCTTTACCCAGCTTCTTCTGCTTGGGGTTGATCATCTGCAGTGCCCAATCGATGATGGTTAGGGTTCTCAAGCCCAAGAAATCGAACTTGACTAGGCCCGCTGTCTCAACATCATTTTTATCGAACTGGGTTACCGGGTTTTTCCCTTCGGAGTCACAGTAAATAGGAGCAAAATCGGTAATTGTGGTCGGCGATATCACCACGCCACCCGCATGCTTACCCGCGTTACGAGTAACACCTTCCAAAATCCGACACATGTCGATGAGATCTTTTACCTCCTCATTGCCATCGTAAGACTCCTGCAGTGCTGGTTCAACCTCGAACGCTTTCGCCAGTGTCATCCCCGGCTCGGCGGGCACCATCTTAGAAATACGGTCGACGAAGCCGTAAGGGTGACCTAATACTCGGCCTACATCTCGAATAACTGCTTTCGCCGCCATAGTACCAAAGGTGATGATCTGCGAAACCGCATCGCGGCCATAAAGCTCGGCAACATGATCAATCACTTCATCACGCCTATCCATACAGAAATCAATATCGAAATCCGGCATAGAGACACGTTCTGGATTCAGGAATCGCTCGAACAGTAATTCGTATTCGAGTGGATCGAGATCGGTGATCTTTAGTGCATAAGCGACTAAAGAGCCAGCACCGGAACCACGGCCAGGCCCGATAGGGATGTCTTGATCTTTACCCCATTGAATAAACTCCATCACGATAAGAAAGTAACCAGGGAATCCCATCTGGTTAATCACTTTCAGTTCGATATCGAGACGATTGTCATACTCAGGACGTTTTTCAGCTCTCACAGCAGGATCGGGAAACAGAAACTCCAAGCGATCTTCGAGCCCCTTCTCAGAGACATCGACTAAGAAGTCTTCAATAGATTGTTCGCCTGTCGGAAAATCTGGTAAGAAGTACTCACCAAGCCTGACGGTGACATTACAGCGTTTGGCGATCTCGACGGTATTTTCGATAGCTTCTGGAATATCTTCAAATAACTCACGCATCTCATCGCTGCTTTTGAAGTATTGCTGGTTGCTATACTTTTTCGGTCTGCGAGGATCGGCTAAAGTAAAACCATCTGAAATCGCGACTCGGATCTCGTGGGCATCAAAAAATTCAGGACTATTAAAAACAACCTGATTGGTTGCAACAACAGGTAAGCCTTTTTGCTCAGCGAGCTCAACGGCTAAGTGTAGATAGGTTTCTTCATCTGGGCGGTTTGTACGCAGCAGTTCTAGATAATAGCGATCAGGGAAATGAGTTTGATAAAACTCAACTAATGAATCGACTTGGGGCTGATTGCCTTTCAACAATGCCCGTCCTATATCCCCGTGTCTACCACCTGAGAGTAGCATTAACCCTTTGTTATACTTAGCGAGCCATTCATGGTCTATAACTGCTCTATCGTTGATATGACCTCTAAGATAAGCGTCACTGATCAGAAGCGTTAAGTTCAAATAACCATCGTTATCCATGGCCAAAACGGTCACGGAACACAAATCTTTATCGAATCCTGGTACTTTTACCCAAAAGTCGGCGCCAATAATCGGTTTGACCCCGGCACCATGGCACGCGCCATAAAACTTCACCAGGCCACATAAGTTAGTCTGATCCGTTAATGCAACAGCCGGCATACCAAGCTCTGACACCTTAGATAATATCGGCTTAATTTTTGCCAAACCGTCAGACATGGAATAATCACTATGAACGCGCAGATGCACAAAACTTGGATCGGACATATTTTCGGATACTTAATGTAATAAAAAGGAAAATGAACGCTGATAAAAGATTAACAGAGTCAAACACGCCAAGCCAGAACATAGAATGAGAGGGACTGACGCGTTCTAGGATAATAACAACTAGGTCATGAGTCCTGAGCTAATCGTTCCTTTACAGGTCTGAAGCTCTTTCTATGCTCAGGCAAGACACCATAAACTTTCAGTGCTTCAAAATGCGCTTTAGTCGGGTAACCTTTGTGTTTAGCAAAGCCATATTGAGGATGTTCCATATCGAGCAGATCCATCTCTCGATCGCGGATGACCTTGGCAATAATAGATGCAGCGCTTATTGCCGCTATCAAACCATCGCCTTTAATAATGGCGTGGCTAGCAGCAATAATGTCATTGGCCTTACCATGATGGAATTTTGGGGTTCGATTCCCATCGACTAAAACACTGCTCGGCTTGAGCTCTAATCCGGCAACCGCTCGCTGCATGGCAAGCATAGTGGCATGAAGAATATTTAATTCATCGATCTCATCAGGTGTTGCGTGCCCAATACTGACTGCTAACGCTTTTTCATATATCTCAGTGAATAGCGCTTCACGTTTTTTTTCTGATAATTTCTTGGAGTCATTCAGACCTAAGATGGGATTATTAGGATCGAGGATCACTGCGGCGGTTACCACATTGCCAACTAAAGGACCACGGCCGACTTCGTCGACACCTGCATATAAGTCTACCGTTAAAGCTTCTATCTGCTCAGCTGTAATGCCTTTAAAGATAGCCATAATAAATACCTACGAAATAAATGAAAGATGTCTAAATTAACTTAAGCACGGCATCAGCTGCACGCACACTGGCATTACATTTCAGCTGCTTATGTAGGCATGTAAACTGCTCTTTAACCGGAGTGAAATCTTTATCCATCTGACACGCAATTGCAGCAGCAATTTTATCTTCGGTACAATCATCTTGTATAAACTCGGGGACTAATTCCTGATTTGATAGCAAATTTGGTAGCGAGTAATACGCTATCTTCATCATGCACTTGGCTATTTTATAAGTAATAGGGCTGACTCGATATGCAACCACCATAGGCCGCTTAACTAACATGGCTTCTAATGTTGCCGTACCTGAAGCGAGTAAGATGTAATCCGATGCAGCCATCACTTCCCGAGATTGACCTTCAATTAACGTGATATCCAGCGCTGGCGCATGCTCTTTAAGCGTCATTTCAAACTGTTCACGGCGCTTAGCATTAACTAGCGGGGTAACAAATTTAATATCTGGGTACTTTTGTTTAATTAAACATGCTGCTTTTACAAAAGGCTCCGCTAGCAGCTTTAACTCCCCAGCTCTCGAGCCAGGAAGGATTGCTAGGTACTCAGCCTCAGGCTCTAAGCCTAAGACACGCCTAGCTGCTAACTTGTCGCTCTCTAGAGGAATATCATCAGCCAACGTATGGCCGACAAAAGTACAAGGCACTTGATGCTTATCATAAAACGCTTTTTCAAAAGGCAATAAAGATAAAACCATATCAGTGGCTTTTGCGATTTTGAAAATACGTTTTGGTCGCCACGCCCAAACTGATGGACTGACGTAATGGACAGTTTTGATGCCGCGTTTTTTGAGTTTTAACTCTAAGCCAATATTAAAATCCGGAGCATCGATACCGATGAAGCAGTCAGGTTGAATCGCGCATATTTCATTGATTAGAATTTTACGCACTTTTAATAGGCGTGGCAGCCTTGAAAGCACTTCAACGATCCCCATTACAGCCAGCTCTTCGTATGAGAAGAGCGATTCAAAACCTAAGGACTCCATGCGGGGGCCACCGATACCAATAAAGCGGGCATCTGGATAATGGGCTTGTAATGCCTGAATGAGACCTGCACCTAAAATATCGCCAGAGATCTCCCCGGCAACCATTGCAAATATCTTTTGTTTTGTATCACTCATAGATAGCGAGTCTTTGTCTTAATAGGGGAGAAAAACAGAGCCTGTATGAAAACAGGCTCTAGTAGGAATAAATCTAACGGATAATGCCACGATTCGATTGCGAAACAAAATCAGCCATTAGCTTCACCTGTTCATCATCAGTTTCTTCCGATAACGCAGCAATCGCTTCATCGGCTGTCAGACCTTTACGATAAATAGTCTTATAGGCTCTACGAACAGCAAGCTGGCTTTCTTTAGAGAAACCACGACGCTTCATACCTTCGCTGTTAAGGCCACGCGGAATAGCAGGTTGACCTGAAGCCATTACAAATGGCGGAACATCCTGCAGGATCAATGAATATCCAGCAGTGAAAGCATGAGCACCAATATGAACAAATTGGTGAACACCCGTGAGGCCACCTAATATCGCAAAATCACCGACATGGACATGACCAGCAATTGAGGCACTGTTGGACATAATCACGTTATTGCCAATGACACAATCGTGAGCAATATGCACATAGGCCATAAACAGGTTATTAGATCCGATAACCGTTTCGCCCTTATCTTGTGTCGTACCACGATGGATTGTGACCGACTCACGGATGACATTATTATCACCCATGATCAAACGCGTAGGTTCACCCGCATACTTTTTATCTTGGCAATCTTCACCGACTGAGGCGAATTGAAAGATCTTATTACCTTTGCCAATGACACTCGGTCCTTTGACAACGACATGAGAACTTAACCAACAATCGTCACCGATCTCGACACCTGGACCCACATAGCTCCAAGGACCGATGGTGACATTGTTACCAATCTTGGCATCAGGGTGTACAAACGCTAATTTATCTATCACTTTTTAATCTCTCTACGAGCACACATGATTTGCGCCGAGCATACTAGCTCACCATCAACTCGGACTTCACCGGTGAACACCCCTATCCCGCGGCGCTCTTTAACTAACTTAACTACAAAGTGTAGTTGATCACCAGGCTCGACCACACGCTTAAAACGCGCTTTATCTATGCCAGCGAAGTAATAGAGAGACTCCTCTGTTGCAGCTTCCATAGATTTATAAGCCAACAGCCCAGTTGCTTGGGCCATAGCTTCTAGAATTAACACACCAGGCATCACAGGTTGAACCGGGAAATGTCCCTGAAAAAAAGGTTCATTGATAGTGACGTTTTTGATCGCATGTAACGTTTCACCCGGCGTATAATCTAAAACCCGGTCAATCAATAAAAAAGGGTATCTATGGGGCAAAGAGTTCATGATCTCTTTGATATCCATAGTATTCAGTTCATTTGACACTAATTTGTCCTTAGGCTGCCATAAGGCAGTTACTTATCTGTATTATTCAATTTTTCAAGCTTTTTAACACGCTGAAATAATTCATCAAGGTGTCTGAATCTTGCTGTATTTCTACGCCATTGCTTGTTATTCATTGCTATGGTTGTAGAAGTATAGACCCCAGGTTCTCGTATAATACTGGTCACGTTTGTGGCACCAGAGATATGAGTTCCATCAACGATACTTAAGTGACCAGCAACAGCGCTATGTCCGCCGATAATACAGTGCTTACCTATCTTAGTACTGCCTGCAATGGCCGAGTTCGCCGCTATTGCAGTATTCTCACCAATAATATCATTGTGAGCAATTTGAACCTGGTTATCGAGAATGACCCCATCGTGGATCTCTGTGTGCTCAATCGCACCACGATCGACAGTTGTGCTCGCGCCAATTTCTACCCGGTCTCCGATACGTACGCCACCGGTTTGAGGAATTTTAATCCACTTGCCACGCTCGTTTGCATAACCAAAACCATCTGAACCTAACACCGCACTCGAATGGATAATACAATCCTGACCAAGATGAACATTATGGTAAACAGTGACATTTGCCCAAAGGCGTGTGCCTGATCCGATAATACAGTCTTGTCCCACAACGCTTCCGGCACCAATTTGAACCTGTTCACCTAAAATGACATTTTCACCGATGACCGCATTGGGTCCAATGGCCACGCCTTCACCTAACTTTGCAGTAGGATGAATGACCGCTGTAGAATCTATACCTAATGCCGCTTTGGGTGTAGTGTCAAATAATTGAGAGGTACGAGCGAAACCAACGTATGGGTCATTTAAAATGAGTGCATTACCCTTGTACTCTGCTGCGTCTTTCGCCGAGATCAACACCGCACTCGCTTGGGTTGAATCCAATTGAGCGCGGTATTTTGAATTGGCTAAGAACGAGAGCTGGCCGTCTCCTGCATTTTCTAAGGTTGCGACACTAGCAATAACTAGTGTCTCATCACCTTGGATTTCAGCATTTAACTGTTGCGCCAACTCTTTTAAGGTGTAGCTTTTCATCAATGATTAGCCTTTATCATTAACCTTTACTAAGTGCATCGACAACTTTGCTGCTGATATCTGCTGTTGGCTTAACATAGATAACAGCACCACGTTGAAGTACCATGTCATAGCTTTCTTTTTCAGCAATAGTGTTAATCGCCTGCTGAACTTTAACTAATAATTTGTTCTGCTCTTCACCTTGACGGCGACGCATATCTTCGTCTAACGCTTTACCTTTAAGTTGTAGCTCAGACTTCATCGATTCCATCTTGCGAACCATATCCGTTTTCTGAGAGGCGCTCATCAGTGCACCGTCACGCTGTTGAGTCTCTAGCATAGTGCGTAGTTCTTCTTGCATTTTCTGCACGCTAGCCACACGGTCACCAAATTCAGTCTTAAGCGTCTTGCTTACTTGCTCACGTTGTGGCAACTGCTCGAAAACGGCTTGCATATCAACAACTGCTATCTTCTCTGCCTGTGCCACAATCGGTGCACTAAGAAGAACCAAAACCATCATCGCGCGATTAAACATCTTTTTCACAATATACTCCTTTGTTCAGCAAAACTTGCCGATTATTCTGTTATTAAACGGTGTTAATTTAGAAAGTTTTACCAATATTAAACGAGAAGATCTCAGTTTCATCATCCTCGTACTCCTTAACAGGCCAAGCTAAACTAAACACCATAGGTCCCATCGGTGATAGCCATTGCACACTCATGCCTGCAGAGGCACGAATTCGACTTGGATCTGCGTAATCTTCTAGCTTATCAAACTCATGTGCTGGAAGGTATCGATATGAATCATAATCAAATTCGGTATCCCACACGTTACCGGCATCAAAGAAGAAGCTGGTACGTACCGAGTTGGTGTATGCTTCGTCCAAGAATGGTGTCGGTACAATCATCTCAATACTTGCAGTCGCTATCGCGTTACCACCAATTGAGCGACCGTCATTGACCTGGATCTTATTCGGATCCCCTGGCAGCGTACAGCCATCACCCGATGGATCTGGTGAACATGGCTCACTACCACGATATAGATAGAATGAACGAGGTCCAACAGAGTTCGACTTAAAGCCACGCAATGAGCTACTACCGCCTGAGTAATAGTTCTCCCAGAAAGGTAAGATTTGGTCGTTATCATTAAACTGACCATAACCATTACCATAACCTACCCTTGCCTTAGCCAACATGACCCAATTATGACTTCTGGTAAGAGGCTGGTAAAAGCTTGTAGTAAAATCGGCTTTAAAATACTGCAGATCTGAGCCTGGAATCGTCATCTTAGTACTTAAACGCTGCGATGAACCATCCGATGGGAAAGTACCTCGGTTTAATGTACTACGAGACCAGCCTAGATTAGCTTCAAAGTTATGGAAGGCCAGATCGGCATTCGGATCGTCGGCATCACGATAGATATTATAGAATCTAAGCGCCTGCTCATAGGCTGATATCTCAGAGATCGAGTTGTAACGATAACCTATGCCACCGTTGATACGGTTATACTCGTTGATTGGGAAACCTGAGTTTATTGCGATACCGTATGAACTGTTTTTATAAGCTTCTAAGTTAGCTTCTTGAGCATCAAACTCATTCCAGTAGATACTTCCACCTAAACTCACGCCATCTTTGGTGAAATAAGGATCAGTGAAGGATAGATTCACGTTCTTAGAATATTTGTTGGTATTAAGGTTAATACCCGCTTGGTTACCAGTGCCTAAGAAGTTACTCTGCTGAACACCAAACTGCAGACTCATACCCGATTCAGTACCGTAACCGACACCGGCATTAAAGGAACCTGAAGGTTGCTCCTTTACCGTAAAGGCAACATCGACTAAATCATCGGTACCCGGTACCTGGACGGTTTCGGTATCTACGGTCTCAAAATAGCCAAGACGGTTAAGGTTACCCTTTGAAAGCTCAACTTGCGCTGAGTTTAACCAAGCCCCTTCCATCTGACGTAATTGACGACGCATGACCTCATCTTTAGTGACTTGGTTACCAGAGAAGTTGATACTACGTACATAGACACGTTTGCCCGGCTTGATATTAACGTTAAGACTCACTTCTTTGGTCTCATCATCAATTTCAGGGTACGTTTTCACTTCAGGATAAGCGTAACCAAATCGGCCCAGATATTTGCCATACATCTCTTCAGCAAAAGTCACATCTGCGCCGTTATACATATCGCCCACTTTAATAGGGAGAATAGCTTTCATCACTTTCTCACGTCCCATAAGGTCACCAGTTAGGTTAACTTCTTTAACCTTGTACTGTTCGCCTTCGTCGACATTGATAGTGATATACAGGCCTTTACGATCCGGCGTCATAGCGACTTGAGTCGAAGTCACATCGAAACGAATATAACCACGGTTATGATAAAAGGTCTTTACCGTCTCAAGATCCGCTTGTAATTTTTGCTTCTGATAGCGACGTTCACCAAACAGATCCCACCAAGCAACATAATCTTTGAGTTCTAGCATGCCGATTAACTCAGCATCTGTGAAGACTTCGTTGCCTACAACATTTATCTGCTTAATCTCAGCGGCTAGACCTTCAGTAAACGTAAATTGCAATTCCACTCGATTACGAGGCAAATCAACAACTTGAGCTTCTACTTTGGCGCCATATTTACCCACACCATAGTAAAAGTCCTGCAAACTTTTTTCGATACCGGATAGCATGGTTCTGTCTAACGACTCACCCACTTTAACCCCGGAACCATCTAAGCTCTCTTGCAGCTGCTCATCTTTGATGTCTTTGTTACCGTCGAAAGTAACAGAACTGATAGTAGGACGCTCTTTGACGGTAACGACTAACACGTCACCATCGCGACTCACTTCGATATGCTCAAAGTTCGTCGAGGCATACAAGCTTTTAATGGCTTGTTGAAGCTTAAGTTCATCGACAGTATCACCAACCTTGACAGGAATTGTCAGTAAGGCTGCACCAAGAGCTACACGCTGTAGTCCTTGAACTTGAATATCTGTGACTTCAAAAGGCTGGAATGTTTCTGCCCAACCGTTCCCTGATAAAGACGCACCGACTAATACCATCGAGGCAAAAAGTTTATTAAATCTCATAGAGCACTTCTAATTATGTGTGTGTCCTTGCTCAGAGTCGGGAGAAATCGTTGAAAAGCGCTACACTCATCAACATCAGCAGCATGGCTGCCCCAAATCTGAATCCAATTTCCTGTACCTTCTCCGGTACAGGCCTTCCTGTGATCACTTCTATGAAGTAATACATCAGGTGTCCTCCATCAAGCACTGGTAAAGGCAATAAATTAATAATGCCTAAGTTAACACTGATTAACGCAAGAAAACCTAAAAAGTAAACCAAACCATAATTGGCACTGCTACCCGCACCTTGTGCAATGGATATTGGTCCACTTAAATTCTTAACAGACAAGTCACCTGTGATTAACTTGCCAATCATCTTAAAGCTGACAGAGATAAGTTGCCATGTTTTATCGACTGCAACGCCAAAAGAATCTAAAACGCCATATTCTAGCTGAAGTTTCATACTCTCAGGCCAATCAGCCTGGGTGGGTGCAACACCAATCACACCTTCAATTTGTCCCTGAGCACCTTTACGCTCACTAGGCGTCACTTTTAGCTGTAACTGTTCGCCAGCACGCCTAATAGTGATAACAACGGCTTTATTCGCCGATGCTTTTATCTTGGCAACAAAATCATCCCACGCCACATATGGCTCACCATCAACGGCGACTAAGGTATCTCCAACTTGCATTCCAGCTGCCGCAGCTGCGCCTTCTGGACTGACTAATCCTAAAACAGGAGTAATTGCAGGTCTATAAATATCTAAACCTAGAGATGAAATAGGCGATTCTTTATCTGGGTCAAATACCCAGTTTCTCGTATCTAAACTGTACTTTGTTCCCAGCGAGCTATCTAATGGCTGTCCGCTATGTTCCAAAGGGCTTAAGGTGATAGCAATTTTAGGCTCACCGATCTGACTCACCAACGCATAAGTCACCTCTTCCCAATTCTTGACAGGTGTACCTTCGACAGACGTTATTAACATAGGTTCATTAATTTGAATCTGCGCCGCAGGAGAGTCGAGACGAGTCGCATCGATGACAGGCTTAATTGATGGCACACCGATGAGGTACATGACGTAGAGTGCAACGATAGCAAACAAGAAGTTGGCCAATGGTCCAGCAGCAACAATGGCTATTCTCTGCCACACGCTCTTACGATTAAATGCTTGGTCTTTGAGCTCATCGGGGACATCATCGACACGCTCATCGAGCATTTTGACGTACCCACCAAGCGGGATCATCGCTAAAACGTACTCAGTTCCATCTTTACCCACTTTTCGCCAAATAGCCTTGCCAAAACCGATAGAGAAACGCTCAACTTTCACACCACAACGTCTAGCCACCCAAAAGTGACCATATTCATGTGCAGCAATTAAAATGCCTAAGGCGATTACAAAGGAACCTAAGTTCCATAGAAAGTCGATCATTCCAATCCTTTTAGTTGTTAAATTTTTGTGACCAAGTCTAAAGCATAGCGACGTGTTTGGGTATCTAGCGCTATGATGTCATCTATCGTTTCTAATGAAGACATAGAGACTTGGCTTAAACACTGTTCATTGATTTTGGCTATATCAGTAAACTTTAACTTGTTTTCTAAAAATGCTGCAACTGATATTTCATTAGCAGCATTGAGTATCGTCGTTGCTTCTTGACCTTGTTTACAGGCTTCTATCGCTAAAGATAGGCATGGGAAACGTTTATAATCAGGTTGCAGAAAGCTTAGTTTTCCGACTGTAAAAAAGTCCAAAGGTTCAACACCGGATGTAATTCTCTTTGGATAAGACATGCAATGAGCAATCGGTGTACGCATGTCAGGATTTCCTAACTGAGCTAAAACTGAACCGTCTCGGTACTGAACCATGGAGTGGACAACGCTCTGAGGGTGAATAACAACCTTTAGTTGTTCCGGTTTAGTATTAAATAACCAGCGAGCTTCGATGTACTCAAGCCCTTTGTTCATCATGCTTGCTGAGTCTACAGATATCTTACGTCCCATCGACCAGTTCGGATGCTTACAAGCTTGCTCTGGCGTCATGGCACTTAAAGACTCAAGAGGGGAAGTCAGAAAAGGTCCACCTGATCCCGTTAGCAGGATATGTGATATCCCTGCAGCATCAAGATCACAGACACCAATACTTTGTTGGATAGGCTCAGGCATGGCCTGAAATATTGCATTATGCTCACTATCGACGGGTAATACTTGTGCACCGGACTCTCTCATTGCATCGATAAACAAGCGACCGGACATCACCAGAGACTCTTTATTAGCAAGTAAGACTCGCTTTCCAGCCTTGACAGCGGCTAGCGTAGGCAACAAGCCTGCTGCGCCAACAATGGCTGCCATTACGGTATCAACACAGGATTTCGTCACTAGGTCATATAATTCGTCTTCGCCGGTGGTCACCTCAAGCTGCAAGTGTGCAGGTAAACGAGACTTTAGCTCGCTTGCTGCAACGCCATCGACCATATGTGCGATTTTAGGCTTGTGCTCAAGACACAGAGCTAGCATCTTATCGACATTGGTATTTGCCACTAAAGCATAAACTGAATAAGCTTCAGGGTTGCTAGTAATAACACTTAATGTGCTCGCACCAATCGATCCGGTTGCGCCAAGTATGACCATCTGTTGCATCAAATTACATCCAAAATGCGATATAGATAAGTGTAAATACAGGTAAAGCAGCTGTTAGGCTGTCTATTCTATCGAGTATGCCACCGTGTCCCGGCAAGATAGTACCTGAATCTTTAATTTCGGCCACTCGTTTGAACATACTCTCGGATAGATCTCCAACAGCAGAGACGATGGCGACAAAGAGTGTCACACAGATAACTAAACCTAGCTCTTGTTCAGGTGAAAAAGTCATCACACCAAAGACAATAATCATGCTTGTGAGCAAGCCGCCGACTAATCCTTCAATCGTTTTAGCTGGGCTCACATTCGGCATTAACTTAGTTCGCCCAAGGGCTTTACCAGCAAAGTAAGCACCACTATCTGTCGCCCATACCACCAGCATAACCAAAAAGACCAATGTGCCGCCATAGTAAGGTTCGACACTGGAACTCAAGCCTTTCAGCGCTATCAAAGCAGCAAAGCACGGAATAAGAGTGAGTTGGCCAAACATAGACTTGAACATATGACTATTTTGCCAAAGAGTAGCGCTTTTCGGAAATGAAATAACTAATAGAAATGAAATTGCCCACCACAGCGCACCAATTAAGATGATAGACAGAATGACGGGGTGAAGATGGCCTTTAAACCAAAGCTCATCACTCGGCACAAATAGATTCAGTGCGATGAGCAAAACACCTATGGTGATAGTGAAGCTCCACTGCGTCATTTGACAACGCTTATCGATTATTTGTCCCCACTCCTTGGCTGCGATCAGGAATACCGGAACAAGTGCCCAGGCAAAATATCCTGTAGGAAGCAAAAACACAGCTCCCAAAACCAAGGGGATTAACCAAATTGCTGTTATTATTCGTTGTTTTAGCAAAAAAATATCCCTCTAAATTTATTACTCAGACTGCATTGATTCTATCTGGCAGCCTGTCAGACCAAATCGTCTCTGACGAGACGCGAACGTGGCCACTGCATGCTTGAACGCATGCTCATCAAAATCAGGCCATAATGTATCGGTAAAAACAAGCTCAGCATAAGCAGCTTGCCATAAAACGAAGTTACTAATTCTGTAATCTCCGCCTGTACGTATCATTAAATCAACTTCGGCTTGATTTTGCATGCTTAAATGCGCACTTAATGCCTTTTCAGTGAACTGACTGCTGGTCATTTCACCAGTTTCAACTTTTTTGGCTAATGCTTGTGCTGCTTGCATGATGTCCCAACGACCACCATAGTTCGCTGCAACATTTAAAATCATCCCGGTATTGTCTGCTGTTTTGGTTTGAGCGGCAGCGATCTGTTTCTGTAAACGAGCCGAGAATCGACTGATATCGCCAATAATGTTGAGCTTAACGCCGTTTTTATGTAGTAACTTGATTTCACGTTGCAGCACAGTGAAAAACAGTTCCATCAGCAAGGTGACCTCTTTATCAGGTCTGCGCCAGTTTTCACTCGAAAAAGCGAACAAAGTAAGCGACTCTATCCCCATCTCTCTGGCAGTGCTCACTGCACGTCGAACCGTTTTAACTCCCGCCTTATGCCCCATGACTCGAGGTTTCCCTTGAGCCTGTGCCCAACGCCCATTGCCATCCATAATAATAGCTACGTGCTTTGGTGTAGACTGTTTAACAAGCTCAGCGATCTCTTCAGAGGAGAATTCAGAGCTAGACTGGGAATCGATCGACATCTAATACAACCCTTAAAATAACAAACGCCGTGTAGTATACCGCTACACGGCGTCTGAACTCTAGTTTCTTCGCTCTAGATTAGACTTCCATCAACTCTGCTTCTTTTGCAGACAAGATCTCGTCAATATGCTTAATTTGAGCATCGGTAATTTTTTGAATTTCATCTTCAGTGCGGTGTACATCATCGGTTGTACACTCTTTGTCTTTCTCTAAATCTTTAACATCTGAATTTGCATCACGACGTACGTTACGTACCGCAATACGGCCATTCTCAGCTTCAGCACGTACAACCTTGATAAGGTCTTTACGACGTTGCTCTGTCAGAGCTGGAAGTGGAATGCGAATAACGGCACCTGCAGACATAGGGTTCAAACCTAGATCTGAACTCATAATTGCTTTTTCAATCGCTTGAATCATAGAGCTATCAAAAACAGAAATTGCCAATGTACGAGCATCTTCGATTGTCACGTTACCCACTTGCTTAAGGGGTGTCATTGAACCGTAGTAAGAAACCTTAATTGAGTCTAAAAGACTTGGATGTGCGCGGCCTGTACGAACTTTAGCCATTTGTGTTTTAGTGGCTTCTACACATTTAGCCATACGTGTTTGAGCATCTGATTTAATTTCGTTTATCACGTTAAATATCCTTTAAATGAGTCACTAAATTCTTATTCATAGGTACATCCAGTCAAAGTTATAGTTTGACTAGAAGCTACAACATCGTTATTGGACTGATTGCGCAGATTTAATCATAGTGCCTTCTTTCTCACCCATAATGACTCTACGAAGGGCGCCGGGCTTATTCATGTTAAATACTAATATTGGCATATTGTGATCTCTGGCCATGGTAAATGCAGCAAGATCCATCACTTTTAATTCTTTTTCAAGAATTTCATCGTAACCCATTTCATCATATTTTACTGCATCAGGGTTCTTAACTGGGTCATCAGAATAAACACCGTCAACTTTAGTCCCTTTAATAACGACTTCAGCTTCAATCTCAATTCCACGTAAGCACGCAGCAGAGTCAGTCGTACAGAAAGGATTACCTGTTCCTGCAGCAAAAATAACAACACGTCCCGACTTTAGCAAGCTAATCGCTTCAGCCCAATTGTAGTCATCACACACACCTTTAAGTGGGATAGCTGACATCAATCTTGCATTCACATATGCGCGGTGCAAAGCATCACGCATGGCTAAGCCATTCATCACTGTTGCAAGCATTCCCATATGATCGCCAACAACGCGGTTCATGCCAGCTTGTGCTAGACCTTCTCCACGAAATAAGTTACCACCACCAATAACTACACCTACCTGAAGACCAAGCTCAACCAGTTCTTTTATCTCCTGAGCCATACGATCTAATACTTTAGGATCGATACCAAAGCCTTCATCGCCCATTAGGGCTTCACCGCTAAGCTTAAGAAGAATACGTCGAAATGCAGGTTTAGGATTCGTGCTCATTTTTTATAGTCCTGATTTTTTGCCGATAGGTAAAATAATACAATAAGACCGCAGCAAGTGCCGCGGTCTTAGGAGTGCTTACAAAAGGAGATTAAGCCTTAGTAGCAGCGATTTGTGCAGCTACTTCAGCAGCAAAATCTTCTTCTTTCTTCGCGATACCTTCGCCAACTTCTAAACGAACGAAATTTGAAACTGTAGCGTTTTTCTCTTTAAGAATTGCACCAACAGTTTTCTTAGGTTCCATGATATAAGCTTGACCAGTAAGAGAGATCTCACCAGTGAACTTCTTCATACGACCGAAAACCATTTTCTCAGCAATCTCTGCAGGCTTGCCTTCGTTCATCGCGATTTCGATCTGAAGTGCTTTCTCTTTTTCAACAAGATCAGCAGGAACATCTTCAGGGTTAACGAACTCTGGCTTAGAAGCAGCAACGTGCATTGCAATGTGCTTTAGTGTTTCTTCGTCAGCTTCACCGGCAACAACAACACCGATTCGCTCACCGTGACGGTAAGAAGAAAGATTTGCACCATCGATGTACTCAACGCGACGAACGTTGATGTTTTCACCGATTTTAGTGACTAAAGCAACACGAGTCTCTTCGAACTGAGCTTTCAGATCTTCGATAGTCACTTTTGAAGCTGAAGCAACTTCTAGTACTGAGTTAGCAAATGCTAGGAAGTTAGCGTCTTTTGCTACGAAGTCAGTTTGACAGTTAACTTCTAATAGAGCAGCGAAACCTTCGCCATTCTTAATAAGAATTGTGCCTTCAGCAGCGATGTTACCTGCTTTCTTAGCAGCCTTTGCAGCACCACTCTTACGCATGCTATCAATCGCAAGCTCGATGTCACCATCAGTTTCAGTCAATGCTTTCTTACAATCCATCATGCCAGCGCCAGTGCGGTCACGAAGTTCTTTAACTTGGGCAGCAGTAATTGCCATTGTTAAATCCTCTACAGATAAGTCTAAAATTCAATTGATATAAAACAGGGGCAGTTACCACCTAAGGTGAAAAGCGCCCCTGTTTTCCTATCATGTCGCTTAGTTAATTTTGGAGATGCCTTAGCATCAAGCCAAATTACTCAGCTTCTACGAAACCGTCTTGCTCAGCTTGTACTGCAAGATCTTGACCACGGCCAGCTTTAGCGGCAGCAGCAACAGACTCAGTGTACAAACGGATAGAACGCATAGCATCATCATTACCTGGAATGATGTAGTTGATACCGTCTGGTGAAGAGTTAGTATCAACAACAGCTACAACTGGAATGCCTAAGTTGTTAGCTTCTTTAACAGCGATATGCTCATGGTCAGCACCGATAACGAAGATAACGTCAGGTAGGCCGCCCATGTTCTTGATACCACCAAGAGACTTTTCTAGCTTTTCAAGCTCACGAGTACGCATAAGCGCTTCTTTCTTAGTAAGCTTGTCGAAAGTACCGTCAATTGACTGGCTTTCAAGGTCTTTAAGACGCTTGATTGATTGACGAACTGTTTTCCAGTTAGTCAACATGCCGCCTAACCAGCGGTGATCAACATAGTACTGGTCACAAGAAATAGCAGATTCCTTGATAGCTTCGCTTGCAGCACGCTTAGTACCAACAAAAAGAACTTTACCTTTCTTTGATGCAACGTTGCTGATGAAAGCAAGTGCTTCATTGAACATAGGCACAGTATGCTCTAGGTTGATGATGTGAACACCATTACGAGCGCCGAAGATGAAAGGCTTCATCTTTGGGTTCCAGTAACGAGTCTGGTGACCGAAGTGAACACCGGCTTTAAGCATGTCGCGCATTGAAACTGTAGTCATTTTATTACCTTAATAATTAGGGGTTAGACCTCCACGTATCCCATATCTCCGACCTAAACAGGCACCCCGGAGAATGTGACGACACGTGTGTGATTTAGTATTTTAAAAATTGCCATGTATAATGGCCGTCATCTAAACTCGGAATCCATTTTATTTTACAAAACGCTCTATCATCTCGATAATAAAGTGTACCTTCGTAAAATCTAAGGACTCCATAGAGTCAAACATAACGGCGCGCTTTATACCATATTGCAGCCTAGAACACAAATTTTGCAGTGATTTACTGTTGTAAGATTTATGTTGAATTCCTCATAAAATGAGACACGAGAGATAGCCTAAATGAGTATAGTGATAAAGACAGCTGAAGAGATTGAAAAGATGCGCGCCGCAGGCAAGCTAGCAGCTGAAGTGTTAGCAATGGTAGCTCCACACGTTAAATCAGGGGTTACGACTAATCAACTGAATGATATCTGCGCTAAGTTTACCGAAGAGCAAGGCGCTACCTCAGCTCCTCTCGATTATCACGGTTTTCCTAAGTCCATTTGTACATCAATTAATGAAGTCATCTGCCACGGGATCCCAAGTGACCGTGCACTAAAGGACGGCGACGTTATCAATATCGATATTACCGTGATTAAAGATGGATTCCATGGTGATACCTCAAAAATGTTTCTTGTCGGCGATGTTAGCGCCAAAGATATGCGCCTTTGCCGTATCGCTCAAGAAAGCTTATATGCCAGCATCCGCAAAGTGCGACCAGGCATGAAACTCGGCGAGATTGGCACTATTGTTGAAAAATTTATCAAGACCAAGAAAACCGGCCTTGAAAAGTACAGCATTGTTAAAGATTACTGTGGCCACGGTATCGGCGCTGGTTTTCATGAAGAGCCTCAAGTCATGCATTACAAAAACAGTGACAAAACCGTCTTGCGTCCAGGTATGTGCTTTACCATCGAGCCAATGATCAATGCGGGCCGACACACCTGTATTTTAGATCAACAAGATAACTGGACAGTCACGACTTCAGATGGTAAAAAATCGGCACAGTGGGAGCATACTTTACTTGTCACTCAAACTGGCGTTGAAGTACTTACTCTTCGTGCTGAAGAAGACTTCCCAAGAAAGATCAATCACTAAACGAGTCGTATTCATCTAATTCCCTTGTTTAGTCACTGAGTTCTGCGGGATAAGACATAAACCAATTTACACCAGTAAATTGGTTTAATTTTGTTAAAGGAACACCATGCCCACAGAATCTGCCCAACTCGCTAAAGCTTCACTGCTCGCTCAAAATCACGATCTACTAGCACGATTTCGTCAAGAAAGTTCAATTAAACATCTGGTTTCCCAACGCTGTCAATTTGTAGATAAACTCCTTATTCAGCAATGGAAAAATCATAATTTGGACAATTTTTCTATCGCGTTAATTGCGGTAGGTGGCTACGGCAGAGGCGAGTTGCACCCACAATCCGATGTCGACCTATTATTTCTAAGTGGTTCGGAGCTGTGCCAATCTGCTGAGAAAGCATTAAGTGAATATATTGCTTTTCTTTGGGATGCGGGGTTAGAAGTCGGACACAGTGTTCGTAGTATTGATGAAACCATCAGTCAGGGCAAAAATGATGTCACCATTGCGACAAATTTGCTTGAGTCACGTTTATTATGCGGTCCGAGTGAGCTCTACCAATCTCTGTACCATTCAATAAGAAAAGATGACTTTTGGCCACCAAACAAATTTTATCTTGCTAAACGAGACGAGCAGCTTGCTCGCCACGCAAAAGCCAACGCCTTTGATCTCGAGCCCAATATCAAGACCTGCCCAGGTGGTTTAAGGGACATACACACTGTCGCTTGGGTCGCTATGCGCTATTTTGATGCTTCAAAGGCTGAAGATCTTGTTCAGCATGGCTTTCTTGAACCCGATGAACTCGAGGAGCTATTAGAGTGTCAGTCATTCCTTTGGGAGTTGAGGTTTGTTTTACATCTAATTTCGGGCCGAGATGAAAACCGCTTACTCTTCGACGTTCAACGTCAAGTCGCCGATATTATGGGATATGAAGATTCGACTCAACTGGGCGTTGAGCAGATGATGAAGCGTTATTATCGTACTGTCAGACGCGTAATGGAGCTCAATCAAATGCTGTTACAGCATTTTAAGCGAGCAACCTTGGGTCACACTAAGGCCTTAGCCATTGCTCCTATCAGTTCAGATTACCAACTACGCGGTACATATATTGAATGCTTAGCGGCAAACATGTTCGATAAGCCGGTAGAGATCATGAATCTCTTCTTTCTCGTCGCTAAAAATTCCAATATTAAAGGTATTTATGCGCCCACGTTAAGGAGTTTACGAAAAGCAAGGCGTTCACTCACTCAACCATTGATGGCAGAAGAAAACTGCCGAATTGTATTCCAGCAAATACTCCGTCACCCAAGAGGGATCGCCGCCCTCTCACTAATGCATAGGCATGGTGTATTATCGGCTTATTTACCCGCATGGAGAGATATTGAAGGACAGATGCAGTTCGATCTTTTTCATGCTTATACTGTCGATGAGCATACCCATAGGTTACTGCTCAATATTGAACGTTTCTCACAACCAGAGCAAAAAGATGAATTTCCACTTGGCTCTGTGCTGATCAATCAACTGCCTAAAAAAGGGCTATTAGTGTTAGCAGCCATCTTCCATGATATCGCTAAAGGGCGAGGTGGCGATCATAGTAAATTAGGTGCCATTGACGCACTTGAATTTTGTAAAAGTCATGGGCTCAATAATCATGATGGCCGGCTCGTCAGTTGGCTAGTAGAGAACCATTTGGTCATGTCTGTCACAGCACAGCGGCGTGACATATCAGATCCCGATGTCGTCGCAGAATTTGCAGATAAGGTTCGTGATGCCGTTCACCTTAGTTATCTCTATTGCCTGACGGTTGCAGATATATGTGCCACCAATGAAAAAACATGGAACAGCTGGAAAGGCTCCCTACTTCGCGACCTTTATTTCTCAACCCAGCGTGTACTCGCTAGAGGAAAAGAAAAACCTATCGATATCCGTGCTCGGGTTCGTGAGCACCAAGCTAAAGCTAAAAAAGAACTCCTGCGCCGAGGAGTAAAAGAAAAAAACTTAGATGCTTTGTGGCAAAGATTCAAAGCCGATTATTTTTTAAAACATCAGCCTAATCAAATTGCCTGGCACTCAGAGGCCATTCTCAAACATAAGCAAAATGAACCATTAGTCCTTATTTCTAAGCATACTATTCGGGGGGGAACTGAGTTATTTGTTTACGGCCCGGATAAACCCAAGTTATTCGCCACTGTTATGGCCGTACTCGACAATAAAAATATTAACGTTCATGATGCAAGTGTGATGACTTCAAAAGATAATTATGCGCTAGATTCTTTTGTTATATTAGAGCAAGATGGTAGTCCTGTTTCTCAAATAGCCAGAATTCAGGGACTTAAAAAAGCGTTAACTAAGTCCTTGAGCAAAGACACCCCTAAGCTACCAAAATTTAGAAAGATACCTCGTCAGATGAAGCCTTTCAAAGTGGCTACTCACGTGAGCTTTATTCCATCACGTCGACATGGCACGAGTCTGATGGAGCTCATCACTTTAGATAGCCCAGGTTTATTGGCAAAAATCGGTGACACACTTTATCGATGTAATATTAAACTTAAGGCGGCCAAAATCACGACAATAGGTGAGAGAGCTGAGGACTTCTTTATGTTGCAAAATGCCGATGGGGAACAGTTAACCGATGAGCAGCAACGTATGCTAAGTGAAAACCTCATTCAAGCACTTAAACAAGCAATGTAATTTCAGCCTCACATCAGAGAGAACTGTTAAGATAGCAATTGGCATTATGCGACAGGTAGTCATATTCCTGTTCAATCTCAGTTATGCCATCTTAACAGTAAATATTTATTCAAGTTTATCGTATAATTACACCCTTATTGAGATGGGTAGAACAAACAACAGTCAAATATAATTGGGAGAAGTAAATGGAGGCTTTACGCCAACGCATAGAGGCGGCTTTTGAAGCTCGCGCAGAGATCAGCCCTAGCACAGTAGATGCAAGTGTTCGTGCAGATGTTGAAAGAGTGATAGGCATGCTCGATAAAGGCGAAGCGAGAGTTGCAGAGAAGATTGATGGTCAATGGCATGTCCATCAGTGGCTGAAGAAAGCTGTACTACTTTCATTTCGTATTTTCGACAATGGTGTTATCGATGGTGGTGAAACCAAATATTTCGATAAAGTCCCCATGAAATTTGCCGATTATGACGAAGCGCGCTTCAAAGAAGAAGCGATCAGAGTTGTTCCACCTGCAACGGTTCGTAAGGGTTCCTTCATTGGCAAGAACACTGTACTCATGCCTTCGTACGTAAACCTTGGTGCTTATGTTGATGAAGGAACTATGGTCGACACATGGGCAACCGTAGGTTCTTGTGCTCAAATTGGTAAAAACGTTCACTTGTCAGGTGGTGTAGGTATTGGTGGTGTATTAGAACCATTACAAGCAGGCCCAACGATTATCGAAGATAACTGTTTTATTGGCGCACGCTCAGAAGTCGTAGAAGGTGTCATCGTCGAAGAAGGCAGCGTGATCTCTATGGGCGTTTACCTAGGGCAAAGCACGCGTATTTATGACCGTGAAACCGGTGAAATCCATTATGGCCGCGTTCCAGCAGGTTCAGTGGTGGTATCAGGGACTCTACCGTCTAAATGTGGCACCTATAACCTATACGCTGCAATCATAGTAAAAAAAGTTGATGCAAAGACACGCGGTAAAGTCGGTATCAATGAATTGCTAAGAATCGTCGATTAAACCGTCAATTCGATAAGGTTAAAACAAGATGAAGCTCTCACCAATTGTGGGAGCTTTTTTATGCCAACACCTCTTAAAAACACAAATTGTTACTCAGAGAAACACTCTGATCCCACCACTACATCTTGATACATTTAACTACGAAAACCACCCTGCAAACCTAGCAGAAACAGTCTTAAATCTAATCAACCCTGAATAAAAAGATGCTAGGAGCAGCCCATGAAAAAATTTCTAATCATCGCAGCCATTGCACTCAGTCCCATGGCTTTCTCTGTCTCAGCAGCGATGTCGGTTCATATGGAAAACACGCTAGTCGCCGTGTGTAAAGCCGGAGCCAGCAACAGCCTGTATAAGTTCAGAGATACGATGAAAAGCTACCGTATCAATAAACAAAGAGTCTTCCCTCGTTTAGTCTGTAATGGCGAAAGTTTTCATCAATTTGCACTAAGCCATAACGCAGATAAGACAGCAAAACGTATTGCTCCCTATATGAGAGGTACTGTGACCATTAAAGATATCGCAATGACCTACGGCTCAGATCAAATATTGGCCGTTAACTATTAAACATAGCTACTATATCCTTTCTGTCAAAAAGAGCCTTTAATAGGCTCTTTTTTAATTTATACGATAAAAGCAAAATGTAACTAATACCAATTCCATTAAACATATCATCAATTCAGAGCTTTCTCAGGGCTTTAAATTCAAGGCGCATTGTTGACGAAATGGTTATTCCCTTTTGAGGCAATGCAACACAGAAGTAGAAGCCCTGAGAAGCTCACGAAGTGCGGGTTTAAAAACACTTTAAGCTGCGAAAGTGGCTTTCGATATAGAATAACTATTAGCTTCAATCCCCTTATCTTGCCTACAGCGTTTTTAACTCCCGCTGAATGGTCACTTATTTAATGGAAATGGTATAATACCTATACTCACAAAACCCTATATCAAACCGCTCCTAATCATTTGTCATTATAGTGAATTGATATTTTCAATCACTATTTAATCCATATTTTTATAACTATAAAGAATAGCTAATAACAGAATAAGCAGATGAGGAATAATTTGTTACTTCAGGAAACCTCCTGAAGTCACTTATAAATTTAGATACACTTAGCTACAAATATCATACAGATTTCCGTCGGTTTTCCCGCTTTAATGTAGTCATGTCAATAATCATCATATTTTAAAACAGCTAATCAACCCCGTAACGCTAGGAGCGACACATGAAAAAAGTAATGACACTGACGGCATTGATATTAACCTCGTTCACATTCAATGCTTCTGCAGCAATGGAACCAAAACTAGAAAAGAAGCTTATTGAGATATGCAAAACAGGTATGAGTGATAATGTGTATAAGTTCAATAAAACGGTAAGAGATTATAAAATCAATAAGCATAGAATATTTCCAAATTTAGTCTGTAATGGAAAAAGTTTTCACAACTTTGCTATTCATCATGGCTCATACCGTGTTGCAAAACGTATTGAGCCATTTATCCAAGGCAAAACTTCTATTACAGATTTAGCAATGACCAGCTCAACGTCTCAAGACTTGTCTGTCCATTTTTAATTATTTAATACATTTTTTAGAGGTGAATAAAAAGGCGCATCAGCGCCTTTTTATAATTTCATTTTTGACGGATTGATAAAGCTATATTTAAAAAATTACAGTCTTATTACCGTATACAATAACGTCTTCGTTTAACACCAACTGTAATGCCTTGCTTAGTACACTCTTTTCAACATCTCGACCATTTTTTGCTAAATCTTCAGCACTGTAACTATGGTCAACATGAATGACGTCTTGCTTAATGATGGGTCCTTCATCTAAACAGTTGTTCACAAAATGTGCCGTTGCGCCAATAATTTTAACCCCTCTTTCCCAAGCCTGTCGATAGGGAGAAGCGCCTATGAATGCTGGCAGGAATGAGTGATGGATATTAATAATGCGGTTTGGGTAATAAGCCACAAACTCAGGGGTCAAAATTCGCATAAATTTAGCAAGTACAAGGTAATCAGGAGCATAAGTCTCAATAACCTCATTCATTTTTTGTTCATGTTCAAGACGCGTGAGATCTTGATGAGAGATGAAATGAAATGGGATATCGAACTTGTCAGCAAGTGGTTTAAGATTATCGTAATTACCTACAATTGCAGCGATCTCAACATCTAGACCACCATAGTAGGCTTTCATCAATATATCGCCGAGACAATGCGCCTCTTTAGTGACCATGATGACCACTTTTTTTGTCCCTAAACTGACAAGTTTTACGTGACTCGTTTTAGGTAATACCTCATTTAAATCCGTTATTATACTAGCATCATTAAACTCTCCCTCAAGTTCAGTCCGCATAAAGAAGCGTCCTTGTTGATTATCAACAAACTCACTATTTTTAATAATATTCAGCTGATGATTAAAACAAACGCCCGTGATCTTACTAATAAGTCCCTGTGCATCCGCACAATCCGTTATCAACACTTTTCTTTCCATTGCTCACCCCTTAATTCATAAAACTAAAATCTAAAATCTGTCGCTGCATATCAGGAGCGAGTGTCGATATAACGTTGGAGTAATCGGCGCAAACTTTCAGCTTTAGTGCCATAAACAACCTGCACTCCATTACCGACAATCACTACGCCTTTGGCACCGAGTTGTTCTAATCTAACTTTATCGACTAAAGTAGGTTTCTTTACGCTAACCCTTAACCGCGTTAAACATGCATTCAAATCCGCAATATTATCTGCGCCACCTAAAGCATTTATAATCGTTCTAAGGCTTGCTTTAACTTGCTCCTCCCCTTCTATTCTGCCAGGCGTCTTCAGATTAAAGAGTAAAATAGAACCCCGAAAAACTAAATAATAAATAAGAGCAGTGATTGGCCCTAGGATAAGAAACCATTCCGTATTGCTTGATTGATTAAATAATAAAGAAAAATCGACCAATCCATGTGAAAAAACGACACTGTGATGAATATCTAACGAAATACATATTGCATAAGCAAGTCCAGTCATGATCGCATGCAAGAGAAATAACAGTGGTGCCACAAACATAAAAGCAAACTCAATGGGTTCAGTCACGCCCGTTAACCAACTTGCTGAAGCAGCTGATATCATAATACCGGCGACCCGGTTTCTTTGATTTTTGTCCGCACAGCGCCAAATCGCAATCGCAGCAGCTGGGAGTCCCCACATTTTTATTAAATATCCCCCCGCTAAATTACCGGCTAACGGATCACCAGCAAGGTACCTGGCAACTTCACCTCGAATCACCTCACCATCTTTCACAAACTGGCCCATTTCCAAATAAAATGGTGCATTCCATATATGATGTAAACCTAAGGGGATTAATAATCTCTCTACCATTCCATACAGTGCAAATGCTGCAGCTGGTTTCTGATATACCACCCAGTTTGAGAAGTTTTCTATTTGCAAAGATAAAGTTGGCCATATATGAATGAGCAAATAGGAAAGTGTAATGCACAAGGGGATCATCAGTAATGGCGCACTTCTGCGTCCTTCAAAAAATGAAAATACGGCAGGAAGCCGAACATTCTCGCTTTGTTTAACAGCAAGACAAGTCACACTTCCAACTAACATACCACCAGCGATGCCAGTATCTATCGTATTGAGTCCCCACAACATTCGCGTCGAGAGCCCATAAACATCGGCTAAGGCAGCCATACTTGAAAGGTAAACACCAAAACCAAAAACAGCCGTAAATGCCGCGATCCCTTGGTCTTTACAAAAACCAATAGAGACAGCAACGGCAAATAACATTGGCATCATAGAAAAAATTAAATTTCCGACGGCCAGCATCACTAGAGAAATAGTTTCGGGAATAAAAGGTAACGGGTTAGATGCAAGGCCTATCATCACCCCCGCTGCGGGTAAAATAGCAATAGGAATGAGTAAGGCTTGACTTAATCTTTGTGCAAATTTAAACCAATGCTTGCTTATATATTTTAAGCAACGATTTCCATGTCGTTCAATGCGTTCCAACTTAACATCCATTTTTTCGCTTCAACCTCAGGTTCCATTGTTTCACAAGCATCAATTTTTAACAGCTCACCCACTCGTGTGGCACCAAGCTCGGTTAATAACTCATCAAATTGAACCCCTGCACCACAAAAAGTCTCATAACTAGAATCGCCAAGTGCAATGACACCATATTTTAATTGCGGCAAGTAAGGCGCTGTAGACTTCATGGTTTCAAACCAAGGCTGTATATCTTCTGGTACATCGCCTTGGCCTGTGGTGGAGCAAATGACTAGCAATAACTCACCTTGTGGAGGTACAAAGCCATCAAGTTGATCATGCATCAAAAGTGATACTTCTCTCCCTTGATCCTTAAGCAAAGAGCTCAAGGTTTCAGCGACGAATTGAGCATTTCCATAGACAGTTCCAAATACCAGATTCACTTTTTTCATGTTTCAGATCGCCCTGTGACTAATTTAGTTTTATACTTCAAACATACTTTATTGATCGCCTCATGCCAACTTATTCGACTGAAACGTCAAGGGCCTAAAAATGCGACACTCCAGTAGACAGAAACATTTAAAGCATGTCCACCGTTCGGCTCATATCAGACGTATGCGTTATTTTAGAACCGTACAAAGCGTAAAAGGTTACGCTTCTGGTCAGGAACTCGCTTCAGACACGAGTTCACCAATGACTAAAGCGACTCCTCAATCTTTGGATAAAGTCGCAGAGCTAAGCTGATTCATTAGTGATTAAGAGTGACTCTTGAGCAGCTAACGCTTCATCTCCCCAGCCAAACTGTTCAAATAAAGTAAGCCATTGCTCTTCTAGTTCGGTCTCGATATGCATTCGCACCCCCGTGCGAGGATGTTCAAAAGAGATTTTTTTTGCAATTAACCACAAGCGATTAACCGCAAAGTGCTCCCTAAAAAATTTATTTTGCTTGCCATCACCATGGGTTGTATCACCCACTATAGGATGCCTTAGATGAGCCATATGTCGTCTAAGCTGATGCTTCCTGCCAGTATGAGGGCTTAACCTGACAAGCGCATAACGACTTGTCGCATATCTTCCCGAAGAGAATGGGATCTCTGTGTTGAGTAACGGCTGATAGTGGGTGACTGCATCCTGAGCTGCTTTGTTGGGATCAACATCTTTATCACCTAAGTCATCCAACTCCTGCTTAAGGGCGTAATCTAATGTATCAGCCTCATGCATATTGCCTCTAACGATTGCTAAATACTGTTTTTCAACTGTTTTGGCAGCAAACTGCTCACATAAGACATTGGCCATTTCGCTACTTTTAGCAAATAACAACACCCCTGATGTTGGCCTGTCTAAGCGGTGAACTGGAAAAACATGACAACCGACTTTATCTCGGGTCAATTGCATCGCAAAAAAACGCTCGCGACGTGCTAGATAAGAACGATGAACAAGAAGGCCAGCGGGCTTATGAATGACGACAATATCATCATCTTCAAATAAGATATCAATCTCAGGGGCAATCTCTTCTTCGCATTCCTCAGCAACAAGCAAATTGTCATGCTGTGAAAGACCAGTCTCTGTTTCAGAGTTAATCTCTTTACCTTGTTCTGTTAGGTTTACTTGTTTATCTTGGTTCACTGAGAAATTTATCCAAATCATCGAGAATAATAATTAATGTATGCCGTTCAACTAGTGCATTCCACACATGATGAGCCATTGGGGCAACCGAAATATTACTTGGTAAAGCTTGCTTATTAGCAATCAAGATCTTCATTTTAGGAATGAAAATAAACTGTAACCAGTTTTCGAACGACATAGACTCGCAACAGAAAGGTGTCGTATCAAGCATTGCTTCTTTTGAAGGGCAATCTTTAGACCATAGCGAGTGACGTGTTAACTCATCCTCTAAATTTTGCAGCTTGCGACTCGTCTCTTTATACAACACAATTCCGTCCAACGTTAACTCTGATATAGCCTTAAATAACAAATTATGATGAAAAGCATTAAGGCATCATATTTAGCACACAATAATACCATCTCCCCCCACTTCTCCCTATAATAGTCACCATTACATTACGGATCTCAGTGTTATGGCAGCGAAATGACAGAAATAACCACCCTCAGCCAGTTTTTAGCAACAGCAAATACCCAGTTCCAAGTTTATGACATGGGCAGAAGAGTACAAAACATCGATGTCATGGCGTTTCATCAATTCGAGAATTTAGCAGCGCCTTACCCTTATCCCATCCAAGGTCATGCTCAATTTGCAGTCGTCTTTTGGGATAAGAGCCAACAGCACTATATTTGGTTTCTCAAATTGCCTTTGGATGAACGCGGCTTATTATCACCGGCACCCAGAACTCAATTCATAAAAATGATTATTGAAGCCCTAGGTCGAGATCCGACAAAGGAGCTAACGGAAGAAGAGCAACAGAGGCTCGCAAATCATCCCTTTGCCTTTAAACCAACCTCAGAAAAACTGGCATTATTTAATGCATTAGTCAGAAAGCAACTCGATAGGAGTGCATCACCCCAATATGAATTTGCTTATCAGTATATTTCAGGACAAATAGATGCCGACAAATGGCAACAAGTTGGCTTACAGGGCATAGCAGATATTTGCGTTAGAGCAAACGAGCTTGATCACTCAAAACAGCTAATCAATAATTTTGAATCCAGCTCATTGGAAGTCCAGATAGCTGTATGTCAGTGTTTAGAGCACCTAACGATTGAACCAAAGCTAGCTGATAAGGTATTTGAACATCTATTAAAAGTCGACAGTTCACATAAGCTCTTCTTTTTGCGTGCCTTAGCATCAAACAAAGTGCTATCTCAACAAGCTATATCGCACTTAAAAGAGCATCAGCTTTTAGATGCTGAAGCATTAATCACAATCGCAGCCAGAAACTGGATAGCATTGACAGATGATCTTACTCGCACTGTTTTCCTAGAAGCTTTATCCTTACAGGAACAACACTTTTTTAATCAAATTTTTGCTGATATTGTGGCGATACCGGTTTTAAGAGCTCAAATACTCGCTGAACTTCGTAACCCTAATCGAAGCCCACAACTGGCAACCGCTATTGGTGGTTTATTCAAGGTAATAAAATCATGATGACAGACTTTATATTTTTTGTAGCCCTCATTGTCATTGCCGCGTTTTTTTGGCAATTACGACAAATGGCAGAAATTAGCCGTATCTTTTCACAGAAAGAATGTCAGAAGCAAAAAGTACAATTACTTGCTATTGCTATGGAATCAGCAAGACCAAGTATAGGCGGTAACAGTGGACTCACCTGGAAAGCCAAGTACATTCTTGAATTTAGCACGGATGGCATAAATCAATATAAAGCAGAACTCTGGATGCATGGCAAAAAAATTCAAAAAATTAAATGGCCTATTTTCCCGGAGCCAGAATGGATGGACGCCCCTGAATCACGAGGTTCCGTCGGGGGAAGTTGCGGCTCTCGAGGCAGTTGTAATACAGGTAAATGTAAATAGCTGTAAATAGACAAAACCTATAGATAAGAAAAAGCGCGGCTTCTAGAAGCCGCGCTTTTTGTCTCTTTTTGTTAAGCAATCCTGCTATTTATTGTGCTCCCTGCACCATCCATGCGTTTAATGTGCTCCTTGCATCATCCATGTAACGTCCTGTCAGTTCCTTGTATCAACCTAAATAAAATAAGTCGTTACTTTCCTTAACTCTCAGCAAATCCATTTACCGAGCTAACTCATCCATAAGTGTGTCCATAAGTTCATCCTTGTGTATCCTTTCAGTTCCCTTTACTCGATAATCCATTAACCGAGCTGACTCATTCCATGAGCGTGTCCCTGAGTACATCCTTGTGTATCCTTTCAGTTCCCTTTACTCGATAATCCATTAACCGAGCTAACTCATTCCATGAGCGTGTCCCTGATTTCATCCTTGTGTATCCTTTCAGTTCCCTTTACTCGATAATCCATTAACCGAGCTAACTCATTCCATGAGCGGGTCCTATATCATCCCTGTAGTATCCATTCTGTACAATCCTTGTATACAGTCTTCCAGACTATAAACTTTCCATCCTGGATAATCTTGCTTCCATTACTAATAAGTCACCCTCAATCCTAGAGAGTCTCATCCTTGATTGAATCCATTCAGTGCTGTTCCTTCAGTCACTATCGATCTTCCTGATCTCGGTATCCATTCCCTTCATGCATTTCCTTGTACGAGTTAAATTCTAGAGGAAAAGAAAGATATTTTTGTCTAAATACTAAACATTAACATTGGTGGTAAATATTCGTCACAAACAAGGAGTCAGTAAGACGTTGTATTTTATTATAAAAACCAATCAAGTGAGGTTATACCATCACTAAATAATCCCCATATCTTACAACGATGTGAGAGATCTCTTACACGCTCACAAGCAATAACAGATATAGACAGCTATCCGTAGTTAGTTTGGTTTCAAAACTAAACCTGACAAATCCTTCCTAGCCCGTTATATATGCCCGTAGGAAAGCCGAAACCAATAAATTAAGTGATCATACATTCAGTGGAATGGGTATTATTGCCTGAAAAACCGAGCCACTCTTTGGGCTAACATGACCCAATCAGCAAAAAAGCTGTAGATGGGATATTGAAAAGTAGCGGGTCGATTATTTTCAAAGAAAAAATGACCAACCCAAGCGAAGCCATAACCAACAATGGGCATTAAAATTAACAAGGGATAGTACTCAAAATAAATACTCAAAATCAGAAGAGTTAGTACAAAAATACTGCCAACATAATGTAAGTTACGGCAGGTTGTATTGCTATGTTGGCTTAAGTAGAAAGGATAAAACTCCTTAAAACTTTGATAACGCTCTGACTCTAAATCACTCATATTACTTCCTACACTTTAATGGCTTATTCACTGTCTCTGCCCCGGTAAAATAATAGTTCACCTTGAACTTTACCGATAAACAGGTTCTCTATAACGGCAAAACCATGTTGACTAAAAAGTTGAGCATGTTGATGTTCACTGGCAAAAACACCCACTCCATCCAGTTCTGGTTGCTCATCACACCAGCTCATAACTGCTTGGACTAGTTGTCCACCTAATCCTTTATTCTGTTCCACTGGCGATATTGCAATAAACTGTAATATGCCACAATGAGAGCTAGGCAGATGCTCTAACAAACATGTTTCCTTTTTGATTAAAGCTTGTGTGGATTGCCAACCAGTACTGATCAACATTTTTAAGCGCCAGTGCCAATAACGAGATTCGCCTAGAGGAAGTTGCTGAGTCACAATGCAAGCAACGCCAACCATACGTTGCTCTTCAAATAAACCGATTAAGGTTTGCTCTTGCTGCCATAGCTCGTTTAACTCTTCTCTTATTGCCCCCCTAAGCTTTTGTTCATACATTGCAAGATTGCCAAAATGCAATGATTCAATAAAAAATGGATCGTCGTGATAGGCGTTATAGAGAATGGAAGCGGCAACGCGAAGATCTTCTGCTGTTAGGTACACTGCTCGGTAATCTTCTAGAGTTTGATTATCTATTATCATTGTCGTCCCTTGATCCAGATCAATTGACAACCAATGTAGCAAGCTCTATAAAGCGTGTAAATATTAATCACCATTCATACTTTATGCATCAAATTCATAAAGATTGATCCATACTAGTAAATAGATTCGACGGTTACTCATCACAGCGACAGGAAATCAATATAATGGATACGACTCCTCAAGATCTTAGCCACTTATTCGAACAATTAGGATTAGATAATAGCGATGAAAATATTGAAAGGTTTATCACCAGCCACACGATTCCAGCAAATATATTGCTATGTCAGGCAGAGTTCTGGAATGAGTCGCAAAAAAGTTTTTTAAAAGAATCAATTGAAGAGGACGCCCAGTGGTCAGAACTGATTGACCATTTAGACGCCCAACTTAGATAGTGTTTAGCAAAAATTAAATATTTTTGTAAGCCATGCTTCCCCAGCCGACAAGTGCGTTATTACTGATGACCACTGGAGTACATTCATCTTTGGTGGTCTTACCATCGCCATTTGTACGCTGCGTTCGATAAAAAAGTACATGAACTTGTTTATCTTTCTCCATATAGGCCTCGTTAAAATCTGCAGTACCCATTAAGATTGCCACTTGATCTCTGCTCATGCCTAGGCTTAATTTTGATAAATTTGCACGGTTAACATTTTGCTTTGCTTCCCAGCCATCTTGACCATTCCAATCAGATTCTCCATCTCCAATATTGAGTACGCAACCAGATAAGCTTAAACTTGCGAGACTAATAAATGCTAAACCCATTAATTTTGTTTTCACTATGACTTCCTGTTTCTTTATTATGTTAAGCAACAAAGAAAGCAAAGAACAGGCCAACTACACATATAACAATTAGAACAAACACTTAACAATATTCACGTGTAAGCTAGTGAGCATATTTACTAAATAGATGAGATAATTAACCAACTATGAGTCCATTAGAACAAGTCTTGGCAGCGGCTAAACATTTAACAGAGTCAGGCAAAACACCCAGCCTTGCTTTGCTCAAAACAAAACTTGGCACCAGTATTTCTATGCCAATATTGATTCAAGGCTTACAACAGTTTAAATCTATGCCGAAATGCGATATCAAAGATATTCCTGAGCTTAAATTGACTGCTACGCTAACCAGTGACACGCCTTCAGAAATTCAACAACTAAAACAAGATATGCGCCAACTAAAGGCTGAGTACCAAGCCCTGCTGTCTCGTATGGATGAAATAGAAAAGAGTCATCCGGGAGCAAAGAAATAATGCATGTCGTCGAATTAAGATTCGAATGTTTTGACAACACCACAATTACCGCAGCAGAAAAAACCATTAATGGTTTACTCGAAGCATATAGAGCCAATGGGCAAATACTCGGACGTGAATTTGCAGTGGCTTTCAACGATGGCGAGTTCAAAGTTAGATTACTGATGCCAGAAAAGAGTAGCCTAGCGAAACGTTTTAATAGTCCATGGGTTCAACGTGCACTGTGTGAACTTACAGAGGCAAAGTTACTCGCCCCCAGAGAAAAATACATTGGCCAAGACATCAACTCTGAAGTCAGTAGTTCTGAAACGCCAAGCTGGCAGCTGGTCTATACCAGCTATGTGCACATGTGCTCACCAGTAAGAAATGGTGATACTTTACAGCCTATCCCTCTCTACCAACTTCCAGCAACATTTAATGGCGATCATAAACGTATTATTCGCTGGCAAACTGAATGGCAGGCATGCGACGAACTGCAGATGGCTGCGGCAACAAAAGCTGAATTTGCAGCATTAGAGGAACTAACCTCTCCTTCAAGTGATCTGTTTCGACGAGGCTGGGATATCAGAGGTCGTATTGAATACTTAACAAAAATTCCAACTTACTATTACCTCTACCGAGTAGGTGGGGATAATTTAGCATCTGAAAAGTCCCGAGCTTGCCCACGCTGTGGAAATAAAGAATGGCTCCTTGAAGAGCCATTGCTTGATATGTTCCATTTCCGTTGCGACAACTGCAGAATAGTGTCAAACATCTCATGGGATCATCTTTAGAATGAAGGTGCGAGTTCCTAGGACCTCGCGCATAATATCTTTTACTTGCCGCGCAGGTTGCGCCACATTAGCTTAATTCGATTCAACATTCCCGGATGGTCCAACTCAGGCATAGATTCTTCGATATGAAGTTCTGGAGGTGCCACTCGCGGGATCAGCTGGCTGATAAAATCATCTAAGCTGTCAGATAGCTTCTCTGATGGCTCTTCGCCTGGGATCTCAATCCAAACACTGCCATCACTGTTATCGACCGTGAGCATCTTATCGCCATCTCCTAAGACACCAATAAACCAAGTCGGTGATTGCTTCAGCTTTTTCTTCATCATCAGATGACCGATAATATTTTGCTGCAGATAATCAAAGTCAGTGAGGTTCCACGCCTGAAGTAACTCTCCTTCGCCCCAATGACTCTCAAACAACAGAGGCGCCGAAAAATTTGCGCCATAAAAGCCATGAATATCTGCTTGAAGTTCAAGCTCAAGCGCCGACTCAACGTTTTCAAAAGATCCTAAATCTTGACGTTTAACTGGCTTCCAATAAACGATAAGGTCATCATTATCTTCCGACTCAAGTTCTGCTGTAAAGTCGCCTTCGATACAGTCAGAGTTTTCACCTTTTGGGTAGTATCGAGGCGATTCCCCTAACTTATCTAAGTAAGCTTGGTGATAGGTATTCAAAAAATTATCTAATGCAGGCAGAGAAGACACTTAGCAGAGATCCAAAATTTAAGTATAATGTGTGTCTATTTTGACACGGAATATCTATCGATGACACAAGTTCATGATCCCTATACAGGTGCAGAGGCACTCGATGGCTTAACGCTTGGCAAAGCGACAGGCTATCAAGCCGAATATGATGCGTCTTTGCTACAAGGGGTTCCACGTAAACTCAATCGTGATGCCATTGAATTAACTGATGCCTTACCTTTTCACGGGACAGATATCTGGACTGGCTATGAGCTATCTTGGCTCAATGCTAAAGGCAAGCCTGTCGTAGCTATTGCAGAGTTTTATTTGAGTTTCGACAGTAAGAACTTGATTGAATCAAAGTCATTTAAGCTTTATTTGAACACGTTCAATCAAACAAAATTCGAGAATATAGAGCTGGTTCAGACGACGTTAGCAAAAGATCTCTCATCATGTGCTGAAGGTGAAGTTATAGTTAAGGTCCTGGAGCCTAAGCATTTTACCTCTCAACGTATCGTCGAGCTGCCTGGTACCTGTATTGATGATTTAGATATCGAAGTGGATGATTACAACTTTAATCCACAGTATCTAGAAAACAGTACGGATGAAAAAGCGACTGTGGCCGAAACACTTAACTCCAACTTGTTAAAGTCCAATTGTTTAATCACCTCTCAGCCTGATTGGGGCAGTGTGATGATCCGTTATCAAGGGCCTAAAATCGATAGAGAAAAGCTACTCAGGTATCTCATCTCATTCCGCCAGCATAATGAGTTTCATGAGCAGTGTATCGAGCGTATCTTTGTCGACCTGAAACGTTTCTGTCATTGTGCAAAACTCACGGTATATGCCCGCTACACACGACGTGGTGGCTTAGATATTAACCCTTACCGGAGTGATTTCGAAAACCCACCCGAGAGTCACCGCTTAGCCAGACAGTAAGCACTCGTTAACTGTCTGCTCCAGAGTGAGTGAACAATAGAAAAGAGGAAAGGATAATTGCCTAACCTCTTTTTTGTTGTCCGTTATTCACCAAACACCTTAATTCTAGATAAAAAAAACTCCCATCAACAACTTGCCAATGAGAGAAGAGAGAGCGATGCAGCTCTTTGACTGCTCTATATTTCTTGATTAACTAGCCCGCTCTTTAGGCTTAAAATCCCTGCTTTATATTGTTTACTCGAAGTTAAAAGCGCTAGGAATGGGACTATTGCCTACTTTTACTTACCACTTAAAACTTACCGCTTATAGCTAAAACCTCGTAGCTCGGCAACACTACCACCTGAACGAAAGGCCAAACTCATAGAAGTTTTCTCTATCGGCAAAATAGGTATAGGTAAAATAGGGAGAGAATTTCCAAATCTGTGTCGTCAATGTAATATCGTGATAGTTAAAATTACCCTTACTACAATTGATATCTAAAAAGCACTGTTCATCTATACCTAGCTCTGGCACTGTCACCCAGCTATTGCCACCGCGCGTATCATAAACATGGTTATAGCTATAACTGACATTCAGACGCTCATGCGCACTCCAGGATACACCCAGCATAATATCTAGGGTATCTGAGGGAGTAAAACCTAACTCCCCTTGGTAATCATCACCCAGATCAAATCCAAATCTGAATTCATCGGTATACCAGTTATAGTTAGTATCGGCCATCAGGATGACCGTCTCAGTCACTGGGATCCCGGCAAAAATACCGGCACTGTAGCCAATAGAATTAGCTTTAGCCGTCACTTCGGTAAACATAAATGCGTTATAAAAGCTTTTACCAACGCCCGCTTCCCAAAATTTATTATTGTCATACTCACCAAATACACGCCACGTTTCGCCGATATCGAAGCTGGCATTCAAGGTATAAATGGCTTCACCGTCATGCATCTTTACATCGAGTCCAACAGACTTATAAAAAGACTCACTTTCTCTACCATCAGAGTCCTTTTGTTCAGTCCCCTGCTCTATCACTATGCCCTTAGGTGGGAAGATCAGTTCAATATCGTTGGCGATGGAGCTGGCATGGGCTGTAGCTGTATAGCCAGAGAACATCCCTATTACACATATTACAGAAGGAATAATTTGAGTTAGTCGCATGCAGGCTTGCTCTCATAAAATATAAAAAGCGTCCGCCTCAAAGTAAGACGGACAAAGTCATTTAACGGTTGTAACGCCAGAACTTGCCACTCGTTAGCGCTTAGGAAGCTGACTTTTCAACTTCGCTGCATTTACCCTTGATTTGATAGTGTCTCGCTGTGCTTGTGAAAGACTAGTTTTAGGTGTTTTACCTGTATTACCCCAGCCAGCATCAATCTCTGATCTCTCCCAATCTATACGAAGTTGGCCAAGATCATCTTGGTAGATGACATAGGTGTTATCCCAAGACATAGCACCATCACGTACCGTATAGGTGCCATCACCATTGGGTTCTATGATTGCTATAGTTTTACCATCTTCTTTACGGTAGATTTTGGCTTGACCGTGCTCCTCATCGATGACGAGCATAAAAGGATTCACATCAGGCTTTGGCTTACTGTCGTTTGTCCAGCCTCCATCGTCATCAAACTCTGGCGAGTTATCGGCAGGCTTATCACCAACATCAGGGCGATCTTTACCCGCTCCCCAGTCTGGAGTATCACCGAAATCAGGTAAACCGTAACCAGGATCGGTTTCAGGTAGATCGTTATCTGGACCCGTTTCGATCGGGTTATGTGGCGTGGCAGGGATCTCAATCGGTAATTCCAGACCTGGATTGCCGAAATCTGGATCTGTGTTGTCCTTAACTGAAGAGGTTGATGAACACCCTGAGATAAAAATAGCAGCGACAATACCTGTTAAAAGTGACGTTTTAGATAAATTCATACATATGCTCTCTATAGATAAGGCGATTCGGCAAAATGGCTGAATCAATGACGAGCACTATAGCGAGTTTACAGATAGGAATAATTAAGGCTAACCATGGTTAACACATTCATAATGTGAATGTGTTCGCGTAAAAATAGCTGATATTGACCAAAATGCATTTACGGAACAATGTAATTGCATAGATAACGCACACAAACCTAGTATAGATTCATGCCAAGAATCGTCTCTCTCAACCAGATATGGGCCGGGTTGCGATTGTGCTTTTTCTTCCACACCACCTCAATATCTAACGCCTTTGTTTTGAAAGGGATCGGCACTAATTGAAGATTAAACATCTGTGCAAAACCATTGGCATAGTTTTTTGGCGCGATCCCAATAGCATCACTTGTTGACACCGCGGCAAGCAGACTCAACATAGATGATTTGCTACTGTGCACTTTACGGCTAGGTAACACCTCTTCACTAATTAAGTCTACAGCGGTGAGGTTAAAACGTCTGAGGTTAACTAATACATGCCGCTCAGCAAAAAATTGCTCTCTGGTTATCTGTTGTTGAATTCTAGGGTGATCACAACTGACAACACAGGTGGCAGGTTCACTCATCAGCAGCATTCTTTCGAAGCGGTTATCCTTGGGTAAACCAATATCAATGGCTATATCTGCTTGCTCTAGATTTAGCATCTCAAAGATCTCACCATCAAAATCGGGGGGCTCACGAAATACCACCTCAATAGGGAGATCTTGGATTATTGTATCTAGCTTGTTTTGTAGTAGATGAGCGACGACATCATTGGTAAGAATGACAAACTGACGCTCAGAAGTCATAGGGTCAAAGCCCTCTAAGCCATTAATTGTCTGCTCGATATTAGTGAATGAGTCGTTGAGCTGCTCATAGAGGTAGTTTGCCATGGCTGTGGGCTTGATATTACGGCCAGCACGAACGAATAGCTCCTCTCCGATCACACTTTTAAAGCGGCTGATGGCATTACTTACCGAGGGCTGAGTCAAATCAAGTTCCTCTGCGGCTAAGGTGTATGAACCTGTACGACAAACAGTTAAAAACACTCTTAACAGGTTTACATCGAACTGTTTATTCTGCGCCATTAATCCTCTTCACCTTTTATTGCAACGCTGATTAAAAACCAAACAGGTAGCTGCTTAATAGAGACAAATATACCATTGTAATTTCAATCAGATAGGTTACGCCCTAGATTCAACCAAGTCTAATAATGTCTCTCTTAACCACATATTGGCCGGGTTTCGGCTGAGTTTACTACTCCACACCATATGATATTGAATAGGGTTTACATCTAAAGGGAGTGTCAGCACTTGCAGGCCGAACAATTCAGCGTACTCTTTTGCATAAGAGTAAGATGCTAGAGTGATTGCATCGCTCTTCGAAGCGGTTGCTAACATAGCAAGTAGCGACGCTTGTTCTGAGTATACCTCTCTTGTAGGTAGAACCTCATCAGTCAGAAAGTCCACCACACTCAAGTTTCCCCGCTTCAGATTAAGGATGATATGTTTTTCGGCAAAGTATTGCTCACGGCTAATCGAGTCTGAGATCCTTGGATGACCTTTTCTTACGACACAGACCAACTTATCAGTCATCACCTCTTGGCTAGAAAATGAAGTCAGATCAGGCTTATTCATATCTATAGCTAAATCTATGTTTTCAAGTTGCAGCTCGTGCTGTAGCTGTTGCTCCTGAACAGGCGTCTCTCGAAATATCAGCTTAATATCCGTTGATCTAAGCCGCTGCTCTGCCGCTCGATGCAATAAACCAATCATGGTTTCATTGGCATAAACATGAAATGTCCGCTGACTAGATTGTGGATCAAATTTATTCAACCCAAGGAGCGTCTGTTCAATGCTAGAAAGTGGCTCGTCAAACTGCTGGTAAAGGCTAAGCGCCGCTGCAGTAGGTTTAACACCTCGTCCGACACGAATGAACAACTCTTCACCAACCGTGCGTTTAAGGCGGGCAATCGCATTGCTTACCGATGACTGAGTCAGATCCAGTTCCTCAGCCGCTCGACTGAAAGAAGCTGTTCGGCATACGGTCGTAAAGACACGCAAAAGATTAAGATCAAACTGTTTCTGCTGCGCCATATCAATCCCATTATGAGTGAATAAACCAAACCCTAATATTTACCATATAAATATTAACTTTAAGGTTAGCCTTAATTATTTATCAATTCAAGCCCGATAGACTAAGCCCATTAATTAGAAACACGCCAGTTGCATGTATAGATAGGCGACTGACACCAGCTTACCTTGATAGGGGAATACCTATGAAAACATCAATACTCACAGCATCAATCGTTACTGCATTGGCATTAAATGCTGTCTCATTTAATACCAGCGCTGCGCAGCATGATCATGACCACGTTCATGGCGATCTTAATGTCAATGGCAAGACTGCAACACAAACTACACTGGATCTGAATAAGGCCTTCTCGGCGACGCTCGATTGGGACAACCGACAAGCCTTCGACAACAATAAGCGAGGCCTTATTGCACCGCTAGATAAAGCCTCTGCTGCAATTATGTTTGACGACTATGCCTTTATTGACCAAGAGAGTGTATCAGCAACAGTAAATCCCTCTTTATATCGTCAGGCACAGGTTAATATGACAGCCGCTGGACTTTACGAAGTCCGTGACGGCATCTATCAGGTTCGCGGTACGGATCTGTCTAACATCACCTTTATTCGCTCTGACAATGGCTGGATTGTCTACGACGTACTCTTGACTAAAGAAGCCGCTAAAGCCTCTACAGAGTTCTTCTTCAAGCACGTGCCAGCAGGAAAAGGCCTACCTATTGTTGCCATGATCTATTCACACTCACATGCCGATCACTTCGGTGGTTCCCGTGCTATCCAGGATATGTTTCCAGATGTGATCGTCTATGGAGCAAACGGCATCACTAAAGAGACCATCGACGAAAATGTACTGGCAGGTAATGCCATGTCTCGCCGTACAGCCTACCAATATGGCGCAACACTTGGCGCCCATGAGCATGGCATCGTAGATGCGGGGCTTGGTAAAGCATTATCGAAGGGAGAGATCACCTATGTGCTTCCGGATCACGAACTTAATCAAAAAGGCAAATTTGAAACCGTTAAAATTGATGGCTTAGAGATGGTGTTTATCGATACAGCAGGCACTGAGGCACCTGCCGGTATGGCCACTTATATTCCGAGTATGAAATCACTCTGGACCGGCGAGATGATGTATCACGGTATGCATAATGTTTACACCTTGCGCGGCGCAAAAGTGCGTGACTCACTTAAATGGTCAAAAGATATCAACGAGATGATTAATGCCTGGGGCGGTGAAGTTACCACACTATTTGGTTCTCATTCATCACCTATATGGGGCAATGAGCCGATCAATGACTTCATGAAGCTTCAGCGAGATAACTATGGCTTCGTACATAACCAGTCACTACGCTTAGCTAACCAAGGCGTCGTCATGCAAGATATCGGTGATGAGATAGTAAAAGTACTCCCAAACTCTATTCAACAAGCTTGGCACACCAATGGCTATCATGGTTCATACAGTCACAATGCCCGTGCGGTGTACAACATGTATTTGGGTTACTTCGATATGAATCCAGCCAACCTCAATCCACTACCTACGCATCCGGAAGCCACCAAGTTCGTCGAGTATATGGGCGGCGCTGATGCAGTAGTCAATAAAGCGCAAGCCGACTATAAACAGGGAGAATATCGCTTTGTTGCAACAGCCCTAAATAAAGTCGTCATGGCTGAGCCTGATAATAAAGCAGCCCGCACACTGCTCGCAGATACCTATGAGCAACTAGGCTATCAGTCTGAAACTATGGGATGGCGCAATACTTACCTAACAGGAGCACAAGAGCTCAGGGTCGGCACAATGCCAGGTACACCTAAAACGGCTTCTGCCGATGTACTGGCTGAGATGTCGATCACTAACTTACTGGATTATATGGCAGTAAAAATAGATTCAAGCATCGCTCAGCACACACCATTTACGATGAACGTTCTGATACCGGACCTTAATGAAATACATTTTGTAGAGATGTCCAACGGTAACCTTAACAACGGACTAGTGACTAAAGCTAAAACAGCTGATGCAACCTTGACTATCAATAAGGCTGATGTCACTCAAATACTGCTCGGTAAGGCCACTCTTGCTGAACTGGCTAAGGCGGGGAAAGCGACGATTACTGGCAATGCTAACGTCCTAGAGGAGTTAAAAGCAGCCTCGGTTGAGTTCGATACTAGCTTTGAGATAGTTCCGCGCCCATCGAAAGGCAACGAAGTCGATGCACACTTTTATAAAAAGCACTAACCTTTTAAACTCACTTAGTGTCACACTCTATTAGCGGGAGGGGGAGCTTGTTGCCCCCTGCTTATTTTTACTCCATCTTAATCATTTCAAATTCAATGTTACAAAGCACAATTAAAACACCAATCAAAATACATAGGTACCCACAAAGAGGTACGCCTATATAGGTATAACGCGTTGATCTCAATCACATTTATCAACACCAAAAATTAATCATTCCGTAACCTTGTTTTAGATCAATAAACAGAGTCCTTATCACCTCTATAACACACGTAGAGCAATGATGAAACATAAGGACTACACAATGAAAGTTCGTGCACTTACCCTAGCAATTTTAACTTCTCTTTCGGCCTCTGCTGTTGCTGCTGACAGCGTTGACCCATTAAAAAAAGCCTTTATCGATGATTCAAAGGTAAATCTTCAATTCCGCTTACGCTACGAAGATGCTGATGTCGATACAGTTGATAACCAAAACCAAACAACGTTAAGAACCCGACTTACCTATCAAACCGGTGATATATATAATCTTTTCGCGTTAACTGAAATTGATGATGTCCGTTCGACTGACAATGAAGCGCTTATCGCTGATTACGAATACACTCAGATTAACCAAGCGTTTATCGGCTACAGAGGCCCTGCCGAGACGTTAGTAAAATACGGTCGTCAACGTATCTTACTCGACAACCAAAGATTTGTCGGTGGTGTCGGTTTCCGCCAGAATGAACAAACTTACGATGCTTTCTCGGTGAAAAATACCGCGATTGAAAACCTCACCGCCTACTACTCTTATGTGAATAATGTTAACCGTATCTTCCCTGAAGGTTCTGGTAAAGAAGAGCATAAAAACGAAACTAGCTTGCTCAATATCAATTATAAAGCAGGCGAAATAACCAACATGACTGGTTACGCTTACTTAATCGACAATATCAATGTTGCCGCTTTCTCAACTGACACCTATGGTGTTCGTGCTGCGGGTAAATTAAAGCTTGATGCAATCAAGCTTAGCTATGAAGCAGAGTATGCCCAGCAGTCAGAAGGTGGAGATAACCCAACAAGCTATACCGCTAACTACTATAAGCTTGGCGCAGGAGTTGGCTTCGGAGCATTCGGCGCTAAAGTGGGCTATGAAGTCCTTGGTTCTGATGATGGTAAAGCGGGTTTCATTACACCATTAGCAACATTGCACGCCTTTAACGGCTGGACCGATAAATTCCTATTTGGCGGTAAAGGTAACTGGGAAAATGGTCTTGTAGATACTCATGTGGTGCTTACAGCTAAACTTGCAGGGCTTAAGTTACTGGCTAAATATCATAAGTTTGATTCAGATTTTGGTGATATCGACATGGGTCAAGAGTGGGGCGTTGCAGCTACTTACCCATTTGCTAAACACTATAGCGTTGGTGTGAAGTATGCTAGCTTCAGTGGCGCCGATGCGGGTTATGGCTTCTCGAACGATACCGATAAGCTATGGCTAACATTGCAAGCAAAGTATTAACGCTAAGTACTTACGCAAAGCACTAACGCAAAGTACTAACGCTAAAATGAGCAATAAAGCGCATTGATAATGTCAGGCTTAGGGTCTGGCTTATCTCTCGCTCCCTTTGAGCAGACATGACGAAAATTGTTCGTCACTCTGCTCTTTTTTCTATGTGCTAAATCGATTCAATCGCTTTTAACAGAGCTGCAAGCTCCATCTTCTGAGCATGAACACCCAAGGTTAAATTTGTATCCACACTGACAGCAAACCGATAATCTTCATTTAACTTGCCAAGTAACACCGACCAGTCATCGGCTGATTTAACCAAATCCCCTTGATGAAGGTTTAACTGAATATTTTCATTAACTCGCAAATCATCAATACACGTCTCTTGTTCGAATAAGGCCAGTTTTGTCGTTTTAATCTCTGACAAATCGAAGCTGAATGATTTAAGAGATAATGCTAAACCAAGCCCCTTAGCCTTGATATAGGATTCTTTCAATGCCCATAAATCAAAAAAACGCTCTCTTTGTTGATCATTTGGCAGTGCTAGCAGAGCTTCAGATTCCTCATGGGTAAAATAATGATTCAAGATAGGATAAATGTTAGTGCTTTGCCTATAGCGCTCGATATCGACACCTAATTCGCATATCGATTGGCCTTCAGTTATCTGCATCACAGCGACAATAAGCCAATCACCGCTATGGCTGATATTAAAGATAAGCCCGCTGCTCGCATGTTGCTCACTAATCAGCTTAGGTTTCCCTTTTTTACCATATTCAAAACACCAATCTTGTGGTGATAGAAACTCACCTTTTAAGCTAGTCTCCTTAGCAAGCAGAGATAAAATCCCTCTTAAAAAGCCCCTAACCATCAAACCTTGCTCTCTGGCTGCCAGCTGAAGATAACGAGCTACTTTAGTCCGTTCATCTTCAGGGAGCCAACCTCTAATGACATCGGCTTGCGAAGGTGTCATTAATTCATGTTTGAGTGGACAGAAAAAAAGACTGAGTTTGCCCTTGCCTGACTCCTGAGGGGAAATAACTTGACTCAAACTGACTCCGAATTAGTGAAATAGGCTACTGAGATCTTATCAAAGCCAACGCGATAGAGATAGCTAATCAAAAGCTGCGTCCAGATTTCATCTTCTGTGATATCAATATCAATCCTTTACTCTCAACAGGCAATAAATGCCATTTACGTTACTTAGTTATTAATATAAGTTATTGTCTGTATTAGCATTAAAATTTCATTTAGGATCATAATGACAAGTTATAATGAGTACAAGGTAGTTCATATCGTCGAAGGCGGCTGCGGCACAATTTTATTAGGTTCTAGCGGCCTGCCACTGAAAAAAATGGAAGCAACACTCAATGAGCAAGCTGCCGATGGCTGGCAAGTGGTGTTTCAAGTGATCGAGCGCAAACGTTTTTGGCTATTTTGGAATCGAGAAGCTGTGATTGTCACACTGGGTCGTAACGGCTAATGAGTTTGTCGAAGCACGCCATCGCTTTGATTAATCGCTATCAGCGCAAGGGCGGCTCTAAGCATTACTTCAATCTAGAATGTAATTTTACGCCGACCTGCTCAGAATACACTAAACAAGCCATCGAACATTATGGCTTACTGAGTGGCTGTAAATTCGGCTTCAAACGAATAATGCGCTGCTCTGAGCCCGATTGTGTCAGTATCAGTCATGATCCCTTACATAAGGAGAAATGATGTTCACGTCTAAAGAGGCATTGGCTGAGCAAGAAGAGGCGATACGCCTAAAGGTGCGTCAGCTAAGCGACGAGCAGAAAAAGCATTTCCATAGGTTAACGCTTAAAAGCATTAAAGACCCAGACACCTATGCCGTTCTCAATTGGTGTTTTATTGCTGGCTTTCACCACTTTTACCTTGGGAAATTTATTCGTGGCGCTGTGAACTTGAGTCTATTGATTTTAGGGCTGATTTTATTGTTCAGTATCGAGCCTCCATGGGTTGGTCTTGGCATCTATGGCTTGGTATTTTTGTTAGAGCTACCTCAATTGCTCAATGCACAAAATATCATCCATCAATACAATAATCAGCTGATGCAAGCATGTTTAGTTGAGGTGCTCGGTGCTTCAAATGACAAGCCTTTAGCCTAGCTAATAGCCTCTTTTGAGAGTGACATATGCCTAGCTATGGCAAAGTTTGAATGATACGAAATTAAGAAACTAAAAAGCCTCGATAAATCGAGGCTTTTTTATGCAATATCAACACAGACTTTTGATTCTTGTAACAGGCTCTATGAGCATGAACCGCAGCACACTCCCGGCTCACCATGCTTTGGCTTCTTATCAGCCTCTACTTTTACACCCGTATCATTAGTGTCTTGCTTCAAACTTTGAATGGACTCAAGCTCAGTTTGAGCGCTGTTTTCTGCCGTATCTTTCTTTTTAAAAAAACTAACACCTGATATAGCCATAGTGATCCTCATAAATAGCAAGTTTAAACATTCATTTTTTTAGCATGTTATTAATTCCGACTAATTTAGTCAAGTATATAGTGTTAGTTTATAGAGATAGGATTTAAGTATTTGAGAGTGATGAGTAAAAAATAGTAACTAAATCTTAGCCTTAGAAAGAAAAGAGTTAAAAACTCCATTTTAGCTGCATAAACCCAAGTGTCGATGCGCTCTGTGAAAACAAGCTGCCACTGCGACCATCGAATCGCTGCAATACCATCAGCATGCTCCACTCATTAGCCAATGAATAACTCATACTAGCGCCATAAAAATAGGAGCCATCATCATAAAAGCTCGAGCTAAAAGTGAGTCGACTCAATGGTGAAACATCAAAGCCAAGCTCAAGATAGCTGGTCCAGTTGGTAAAGCTTAAGGTTCTAGCGGTCAAAGGTAAATTGAGGTATAGCAGAGCACTATCTGAGTCAGTGGGCTCTGAGATATGCAGCACAGAGCCTCTGATCATCCAATTTCTCGCGCCGGTAAAACTATAATCCATCTCTATTGTGGCGACACTGCTTGCTTCTAGTCTCTGTGCTCTAGGAGATAAACTCGCTCCATTAGCTAAAGGGTTTATGGCAGTTGGTATGTTAGCGCTAGAGTCATATGGCACAGGATCTTCCGCTGGCCAATAATTATATTGAGGATCAAAATAGCTCACTTCACCTCTAAAGCCCGCGCCGGCAATATCGCCAGCAAAACCTGCACCAATAACATGGTCAAAGCCTGACTTGCCGATTAAGAACTGCATGTCCCAACTAGCATAATTAGTTAAATACCGCGCCGCATAGCTGGTTAACTTGTTATCTTGGTTAGGGTTATAGACAAAGTCCACTGAGCTGGCAAAGCCAAGTTTACGGCTAATAAGCACAGCATCAGCGCCAGAACGCTCCTCGTAATCAAAATCATATATCGAATAAGCATTGAAAATATCATTAGGATTCCACAGCGTACTCATCGCCCAATTAATACGAAAACGCCCGACTCTTGCCTGCCAGTCTCCACCTGCAAACTCACTGGGCTTCCAATTGATGTAGGCGCGATCAAACTGGGTATTACCTACCCAACCATTACTGTCTAACCAGGTCGTCGACATATCCCAGTAACCAGGATCTAAACCGATAAGGTCACCATAACCAGGGATTTTTGCACTATCTCCATAAAACACTCTATTTCGCATCGATGCATTCAATCTAAGCTCACTATCGAAGCGATACTCGAAGTTAAATCGCTGATGTAAGAGATGATCAACACTATCTGGGGATGAGTCAGGATAGGAGAGCGTGCCCATATATTTCACATAACCATCAAGATCCCAGCTTTTAGCTGGCTCGAGTCCAGGAATCGGTGCCGCGAAAGCTAGGCTTTGAAACAGAGCTAACGTTGAGAGAAAAAGTAACCCAGTGAATCTCACTGCACCTTGTCCTCGGTTAACTGGCCATCTTCAAAAACAATCACCCGACGGGCGCGCTTAATCACTCGTGGGTCGTGAGTTGAGAAGATAAATGTCGTGCCCTCATTTTCATTAAGCTGCTGCATGATATCCAGTAGCTCTGAAGTGCTCGCCGCATCTAAGTTTGCCGTGGGCTCATCGGCCATCACAAATTGCGGCCTTGGGGCTAAAGCACGGGCCACTGCGACCCGCTGCTGTTGTCCTCCCGAAAGCTTCGATGGCACTTTGTGTAAGTGATCCCCAAGCCCCACTCGCTTTAGAAGGTCTGTCGCTCTAGCTCGGCACTCATCCTCAGAATGTCCCTGTAGTTGCATCACAAACTCGACATTCTCAAGGGCTGTTAGCACTGGCAGCAGACTGTAATCCTGAAAGATAAAACCCACATGATCACGACGAAAACCAATCAAGTCTTTATCACTTAACTGACAGAGATCATTTCCATCGATGATGACCCTGCCAGATGTTGGCTCATCGATGCCGCCTATCATATTGAGCAAGGTGGTTTTACCTGAACCTGAAGGGCCCATCACAGCAACAAACTCCCCTTGCTCAATATTGAGATCTAAAGCCTTAACCGCATGCACAGGAAAGTCGGTATCTTGATTATAAATTTTACACAGTTGAGTTGTTTGAATACTCATAGTTACCCTTCTTATCTTTAACGACTGACAAACGCAGGTACTGACAAACACAGATTTAGCCCCTTCATCACTTGCCAAGTGTCTTTAATGCTTTTCAGCCATGGCACCGACCGGGCTAAGTTTTAAGATCTGTCTTGCCGGATAAAGCGCTGCCAACAAGCTGACAATAATGACAGTGGCAAAGGTAGAACAATACTCCAGCACAGAGACTTGAGGATAAAGAGTGGTATCTACGCCTAATGCCCCCACGCCTTCAGCCATGGCACCAAGTTCAATACCGGTAATTTGCAAAATATTAACTAAAATAGATGCACTGAAGACACCTAAAAGCCCCCCAGTAACACCGAGTAGCCCCGTCTCTAATATGATCAGTGTAAATACCTTATGCTTTTGCATGCCGACAGCCATCAAGACGCCAAACTCGCGGGTCCGCTCAAATACCGACATCAACATGATATTGATAATCCCAAAGCCCATTGCCAGCATAAAGATGGCCAACACAATCGCGTTACTCACGCCAATCTGAGAGATGATAGTTGCCAGCATAGGTTGGATCTGCTGCCAATCTCTGATGCGATTAGCCTGGTTACTACTTTCAGCATCAAGCCGCTGCTTCACCTTCAGCGCCGCCTCATTTGAGAATCGGTTTTCCGTTTGATGTAGCACGACTGCGATCTCATGAACACCATCAAGCCCCGCCAGCTTCATTAAGTCGCCGCGTCTAACATAGAGATTGCCATCATCAAATCCCGTTGAAGGCGTTTTGAAAATACCTGCCACCCTAAAAGCCGCGCCAGTGACATCTTTATCCACATTGCTAAAGGTTAAAACGACCTTTGATCCTAAACGCAATTTCAATCTGTCAGCTGTTTTCTGAGACACCAGCACAGGGTGTCTACCCTCAACTGGCAACCAACTCCCCGCAACCAGTTTACTGGCAAGTGGGGTAACTTTAGCTTCGTCATCGATATCGACACCATTGATACGGATCCCACGGCTAGAGCGCGCCGAAGCGACCATGCCATCGACCAAAAATCGTGAAGACCAGGCTTTGACTTCTGGCATACTCGCTAACGCTTCAGTGATTTTTTCTGGGGAATGGATAAGAAGTTTAAGCTCTGGATTATCAACATATTGACGATTATGAACTTGAAGATCGCTGGTTTTCCAAGCAATAGCATTGTCAATCATATTGCCGTACATTCCTGTCATAAATCCCATCATGGTCACCACGCCAATGAGGCCAAACACCATGGCACTGAGCATAATGGATGTACGTAGTTTATTTCGCCATAAATTACGCCAAGCCAATTTAATCAACATAGCTAGCCCTCCGCTCAAGCAAAGCTGATGTACCTAGTTGCTTATTATAAACAGGTCGCCAAAGATTGCGCCACGCTAGCTTAATGAGCATGATCACCTCCCTTTAGCGCAGTCACCAAATCTAAATGGTAAACCCGCCATAGTGGATAGATTAAGCACAACAACATCAGAACGAGTACAATCAGTATCTGGTCAATAAACAGCCATGGCGCTAGCATCATAGGAATAATCGGCTCCCAGCCCATATCTAGCATCAATTGTGCAGTTTCCCCGGTTAGCTGTATCGGGTGAAGGTTAAACCAGACAAGTATAGGCGTGGCCACAAGTAGGCCAAATACAATACCCAAAAGAGAGATAAAACTCGATTCAAGCATGACTAAGGCAAGCAGTTTTGGCCTTAACAGCCCTGTGGCTAACATAACGCCAAACTCTCGCTGCCGCTCTAAGGTCATCATCAAAATAGTGGCAAACAGACCAAAGCCTACGACACCATAAAGCAGATACATCATAAATATGCCGCCCGCTTTATCCATGGCGATCTGCTGCGCCATCTCTGGAGATAACGCCTTCCAGTCACGTACATTCACTTGACCTTTAAAACCCAGCGACTGGGCTTGCTCAGTGTAAGCCTGCTGTAACTGATTAACCGTCTGTTCAATTTGTGAAAGTTCTCGGGTATGCAGCACCCAAGCCGTCACCTGTTTATCTGTGCTAAAGAGAGTTTGTGCCAATGGTAGTGGCATATAGACAAGCTGATTATCGAGCCCAGAGATTGGAAAATGTAGGATACCTTTAATGGTGTAAAGCCCTGCTGCAGTCTGCCCCCGGTATCCTTGGCCATAAAGCACGATCTCATCGCCAACATCCAGTTCAAAATACTCAGCCAGACCTTGACCTATTAGCACCTGTTTATCATCTTGCTTAAGAAACTCGCCTGCCACCAGCTTACTGGCAATGCCTGAGTAATCATCTTCTAGTTCAGGCATAACACCCAGCACCATAACGCCTTTTGACTTATCAGCCGCTGCGGCCAGTGAGAAAGACTCTATGCGAGGCAGTACTCGCTCTACATCAGGCAGCTGTTTCGCGATATCGATAAAAGCATCACTCTGAGGCAGAAGATCATCAATACTCTGAGTCTCGGCAAACTCTGGATGTTGCAACTGAATAAGGCCAGTAGAAAAACGGGCGTTATTTTCAATATTATTGGCATAGCTCCCCTCTTGGGTACTACGCATAACTAAAGAAAGAATGAGTGCTAATGAGAGTGCACAGGCAGTTAATAAAGTGCGCCGCTTCTGTCGCCACAAATTTCGCCAAGCAAGTTTTATTAACATAAATGTCCTTGATGAGGAACGAGTTCCTAGAACCTAGGTTCTAGGACCGCTTAAGCTTAATCCCTTAACGCTTTCATCTGACTCTGTGAGAAGAAATCATCGCCAATATCAAAATCAAACTGAGCTTCATGGGTGAGCATCTCGGTTTTATTGCCTGGCTTATCAGCTGGAGTCATGGTCATCCGCGTCGCGATTAACCGTCCTCCCATTTGCTTAACGTCGAAGGTTTCCATGGTATTGACCAAATCGTCGAACTCATCAAAAAACTCAACTTTACGCTGTAGATAACTCTCTTTTGAGATCCATAACCTCACCTTACTCCACACCACAGGTGCATCGGGTTTCGCTATGGCGTCGATAACATAGCTGTCATCGCCATCGATAACCTGCGCTTCGACAAGTTGATGGTCATAATCGACGACGATGGAGGATTGGTTGATAAGATCGTCATTGGTAAAATCTGAGCCCATCCAGGATTGACTCAGCATAGATGGGGCAATTTTAACCACCCGTTCGATACTTGGGATCCAGTTCCACATCTCTTTTTGACGTTTCAGCGATGCACTGCCTTTATCTTTTGCCGGAGCTGTCACCAGTACCAGTGACAAGTCTTGCCCCTTGGTCCAGCTTTTCATGCTCATGGAGCGGGTCCAATCCGGGCGAATGATATTCATGGTCGAAACCGTATAACTCGCATCCCCGCGCATCTGTTTATCAGATAGAGAAACTATCTCAGTGGCGCTTTGGCCAAAAGTGTGAAATGAAACAAAACCGGTTAGCAACACAATAAATGATAATAAACGCATAGTTAATCCTGTCACCTTAAGCCCAACATTGGGCTATAGCCATTTCATTTTACATTGATTTCACTATATCGAATTACAAAGAGTAAGGGGAAAAAATCAACATTATTTACCTAAGATTTTTTTCAGTTAAAGACAGGAATTGAAGACACAATTAACTACTGGATTAACGACTAGATTAACGAGTGGCGGCGGTGTCGATAGCTGCACTAAAAGTGGGTCGTTGAAACACAGTAAATAACACGTTAACGCAAAAGTACCACAATGAAGTTACGACCTCATTGTGGTAATACTCAACATGTTATGCTCGCTTCTCATCGATTTTGGTATGCACCTTTATTAAGCTTTTTTGAATATGCTCAGGGGTTATATCATAGCGAACAAACACCATCGAAAATTGACCATCTCCACCAGTCATCGATTTAAGCCGATTAGAATAGTCATCAACTGCAGCAAGGGGCGCTTCGACACTGACCTCTATCTTTTGCTCATTAATTGCATTCGTGCCACATACCATGCCTCGGCGTGCACTGATATCTCCTGTGATATCGCCAACATGCTCAGTGGCAACACAGATTTTCATCTCGACAATAGGCTCCAATATAACCGGGGTCGCCAGATTAACCGCATCGATAAAGGCTTTCTTTCCGGCCATCACAAAAGCGATCTCTTTTGAATCGACACTGTGATGCTTACCATCTAACAGGCTAACCTTAATATCTTGCATGGGAAACCCTGCTAGCAGACCATGCAGCATGGCCTCTTTCACTCCCTTCTCAACCGCAGATATATACTGCCCAGGGACTGAACCACCGACCACCTGACTGACAAACTCAAAACCTGCACCTCTTTGTAGCGGCTCGATTCGAATTTCGACCTCACCAAACTGGCCCGAACCACCGGATTGCTTCTTATGGCGATAGCGACTCTGGGCTGATGTCGTCACTGTTTCTCGATAAGCGACTGCGGGTTTATCGGTATCCATATCCACATGAAATAGATCATGAGCTTTCTCGATGGCGATCTGCAGATGAAGCTCCCCTTGCCCACGTAGGACCGTCTGCCCCTCACCATCCTTGCTGCCTAAACTCGCGTTACCTAGACTCAAGCTAGGATCCTCAGCCACCAATTTGTTGAGCACCTCAGCGATTTTATGTTCATCTCCACGGCGCTTAGGAGACACTGCCAAGCTAAAAATAGGCTGAGGCAAGCTAAGCTCAGGAAGGTGAAAGTGATCTTCATCATGACTATCATGAAGCACTGCGCCTACCTCAAGCTCATCAATTTTTGCGAGTGCGATAATATCTCCCGGCACAGCGCGAGGCACACCGACATGCTTATCCCCTTGCAGCTTGAATAGATGAGTGACTTTAAAAGGTTTACGCCCTTCACCTATAAATAGCTTCATGCCGATAGTCATCGTGCCTTGGTGAAGCCTCATCACCCCCATGCGACCAAAGAATGGATCGATAGAGACACTAAAGACATGAGCTAAGACATGAGCTAAGACATGATCATTCGCTTTTTGGGTCACATCCACAGGGATCAATTTACCAGCAACCGCATTAACGAATTGAGCTGGATTTGCCTCCAATGGGTTGGGTAGTAGCTTAGTGATAAGTTCCAATAACGCGTCGATGCCGACGTCAGTTTCAGAGCTAGTGAAGCAAACTGGCACTAGGTGCCCCATACGCAGTGCGCGCTCTAGAGGCTCATGCAGCTGCTGAGGGCTCAAGGCTTCACCTTGCTCCAAATACAGATCCATTAACGCCTCATCTTCCTCTAAAACAGTATCGACAAGCTCATCACGCGCCGAACTTATTGAGTGGAATAAAAGCTCAGTAGCACAGGTATCTTCACAGTGTAAATAACAATCGACCACATCATCTAATGATGCAGTGGGCAGGTTAACCGGCAGACAACGGGAGCCAAATCGAGTTTGAATATCATCGAGTAACTTAGGCAAGGTCGCTTGATTTCCATCGATATGATTAATGGCAATCAAGACGACTTTCCCTTGGGTTCTAGCCGCCTTAAACGCCCTTTGAGTGATGGTTTCTATGCCACTTGCGGCATTGATCACTAAGAGTACAGACTCAACCCCAGGCAAAGGTAATAGTGCACGGCCAAACAGATCGGGTAATCCAGGCGTATCGATAAGGTTGATGTGGTGCTGATTGAAATCGAGATTGAGAAAGGAAGGGTCTAGGCTATGGCGGTGGGCTTGTTCTTGGACAGTGAAATCAGCATGATTTGTGCCCTTATCCACCCTGCCCTTTTGGGTTATCGCCTCCGCTCGGTAGAGCAAGGCTTCAATCAATGTAGACTTACCCGCTCTCGTATGTCCGAGCACCGCAATATTTCGGATCTGCTCGGTAATAAACTCCGCCATAACAAACTCCTTTCAAAGGTTTACTTAATTAACGATCTCAATTAACACGCTTAATCCTTTTCTCTCTAACAACTATCGCAACCTAGCCGTCAAAGATAGCCAACTCGAATAGCCATCATAAAGTTAATAAAAGGTGAAATACGTAAACTTAAAAAGGCGATAGTGTTTGACTGTTAATTGTAAGTATAGACCCGAGTTAATGCTGGTTATTTGACCTAAGTCATGTTTTATTTTCTGAAACATAATTTGTACAAAATTTGTGAGGCTCCACAAATAAAAGATACACGCGTACTCTCAAACTGGTCTGAAGTGAACATATTCAGTCCCAGGTGATTGTATTGCTATCCAAGCTCAGGTAATGTGCTCAACCATTGGCCAAACAATACTGGTTAAATCACGATAGAACGGGAACTTCTGCAGAGTATCTCAGTCATAAAGTCGTATTTAGTCCCAGTACATTATTAACGGAAGCCCGCTAATTTAATGGTAGAACAAACTCGCAAAAAGCTTATTTCAGATAATTTAAATCAGGGTAAGCGTACGCAAACCGCAACAGAAGCTCGGCACAGCAATGCCACCACGACACCAGAGATGCGTCGATTCATACAAGAATCTGACTTTTCTGTGGGTCAGCTTGCCAAGGTGCTGAATATCAGCGAAGCGACTGTGCGCAAGTGGCGTAGTCGTGACTCTGTCGTGAATACACCAAATACTCCCCACCACCTCAATACGACACTGACTCCCCTGCAGGAGTATGTAGTGGTAGGGCTAAGATATCAGCTTAAGACCCCGCTAGATAAACTCCTTAAAGTGACACAAAAATTTATCAATCCTAATGTGTCACGTTCAGGCCTAGCACGATGTCTTAAACGTTATGGCGTATCCAAGGTTGGCGATATTCAAAGCCCTCAAGTTCCTGAACGCTATTTTAATCAATTGCCAATTGTTCAGGGCAGCAATATAGAAACCTATACGCTGCACCCAGATACATTGGCCAAAATCATTGCAGAAGATAGTGACAGTGATGTGCTGCAGGTGGTTTCTTTGACTATTCCACCACAGCTTACTGACGAAAAACCAAGTTCAATACTGCTCGGCATAGACCGAAACAGTGACTGGCTTTATTTAGATATATATCAAGATGGCAATACCCAAGCCACCAACCGATACATCGCTTATGTGTTAAAGCATGGGCCGTTTCATCTGCGTAAGTTGCTTGTTCGCAACTACCACACCTTTTTACAGCGATTTCCTGGTGCCAAGCTTAGTCATGGGCATGTCACAGAAAACGTTGAAACTAACAACAAGACGCCTAATCAGGCACCCAGTGGAGACTCATAATGAGCCAAACCTCTAAGCCGTCAAAAGCTTCTAAAGCTTCTTCGAAAGCCAAAGTAGCTGACGCGACTCAGCAGCAAGATTCGAAAGCAGATATACGTTTAAATAAACGTCTCAAAGATATGCCTATCGCGATTGTAGGTATGGCAAGTATCTTTGCTAACTCACGTTACTTGAACAAGTTCTGGGATCTTATCAGCGAAAAAATTGATGCGATCACCGAACTGCCATCGACCCACTGGAAGCCTGAAGAGTATTTCGATGCTAACAAGAGCACGCCAGATAAGAGCTATTGTAAGCGTGGTGGATTCTTGCCAGATGTTGATTTCAACCCAATGGAGTTTGGCTTGCCGCCAAATATCCTAGAGTTAACTGATACATCGCAGCTATTGTCTTTGATCGTTGCTAAAGAGGTCTTGGCCGATGCAAACCTTGCAGAAGGTTATGACAGAGATAAAATTGGTATCACACTCGGTGTCGGTGGTGGTCAGAAAATTAGCCACAGCTTAACCGCTCGTCTTCAATACCCTGTGCTAAAGAAAGTGTTCGCTAACAGCGGTATCAGCGACGAAGATAGCGCCATGCTGATCAAGAAGTTTCAAGATCAGTACGTTCACTGGGAAGAGAACTCGTTCCCAGGTTCACTGGGTAACGTTATCTCAGGTCGTATCGCCAACCGTTTCGATTTAGGCGGCATGAACTGTGTGGTTGATGCGGCATGTGCTGGCTCTCTTGCTGCCATGCGTATGGCACTGAGTGAACTGGTCGAAGGTCGCTCAGAGATGATGATCACAGGTGGTGTGTGTACCGATAACTCACCTTCTATGTACATGAGCTTCTCTAAGACACCAGCGTTCACCACCAACGAAACCATTCAGCCGTTTGATATCGACTCGAAGGGTATGATGATCGGTGAAGGTATCGGCATGATCGCGCTTAAGCGCCTCGAAGATGCAGAACGTGACGGCGATAGAATCTATTCAGTGATTAAAGGTGTAGGTTCATCATCAGATGGTAAGTTCAAGTCTATCTACGCACCACGCCCAGAAGGTCAGGCTAAAGCCCTAAGACGTGCTTATGATGACGCAGGTTTTGAGCCACATACATTGGGTCTTATCGAAGCTCACGGTACTGGTACCGCTGCAGGTGATGCAGCAGAATTTGCCGGTCTTTGTTCAGTATTTTCCGATGGCAACGACACTAAGCAACACATTGCCTTAGGTTCGGTGAAATCTCAAATTGGTCACACTAAGTCTACAGCAGGTACAGCTGGACTGATTAAGGCATCACTGGCACTACACCATAAGGTGTTGCCAGCAACGATTAACATCAGTCAGCCTAGCCCTAAACTTGAGATTGAAAACTCACCTTTTTACCTCAATACCGAGACTCGTCCTTGGTTGCCACGTGCCGATGGTACACCGCGCCGCGCCGGTATCAGCTCATTTGGTTTTGGTGGCACTAACTTCCACTTCGTACTGGAAGAGTATAGTAAAGAACATAGCCGCATCGATGCTGAGAAAGCTAAATACCGTCAGCGCCAAGTAGCCCAAAGCTTCCTAGTGAGTGCCGCATCGAAAGATGCACTTATCACTGAGCTAAACAGCTTAGCTGCAGCGACAACAAGTGAACAGTTCATGCTTGCCACTGCTGCGACTGATTATGCACTACGTGAGCTTGATGCTAACGCGCCTCGCCTGGGCTTAGTGGCTAACACAAGTGAAGAACTAGCAACACAGATCAAGCAAGCTATCGCTAAGCTGACCAGCAGTGATGATAGCGATTGGCAACTACCTGGTGGCACTAGCTACCGCGCATCGAGTGTTGAAGGTAAAGTTGCAGCATTATTTGCTGGTCAAGGTTCACAGTACCTCAACATGGGCCGCGATCTAGCCTGTTACTACCCAGAAATACGTCAGCAATTTGTCGCTGCTGATAAAGTCTTTGCCGCCAATAATAAGACACCTCTTTCACAGACACTTTATCCAAAGCCAGTCTTCAACAGAGACGATGTTAAAGCTCAAGAAGCGGTACTGACTAACACTGCTAATGCACAAAGTGCTATCGGTGCCATCTCTATGGGTCAGTACGAGTTATTCACCGCTGCTGGTTTCAATGCCGATATGGTTGCGGGACACAGCTTTGGTGAGCTAACAGCTCTTTGCGCATCTGGCGCTATCTCAACGGAAGACTACTACAAATTAGCATTTGCCCGTGGCGATGCCATGGCCACTAAAGCCCCAGCTAAAGACGGCGTAGAAGCTGACACTGGTGCTATGTTTGCTATCATTACAAAATCTGCAGCAGACCTAGATACACTTGAAGCGACTATCGCAAAATTCGATGACGTAAAAGTGGCTAACTACAATGCACCGACTCAGTCTGTCATTGCAGGTCCTACTGTTTCTACCGGTGAAGCGGCCAAAGCACTTAGTGAGCTTGGATATAAGGCGATAAACCTGCCTGTATCTGGCGCATTCCACACTGAGCTCGTTGGTCACGCCCAAGCACCATTTGCTAAAGCCATTGATGCTGCCAAGTTCACTAAGCCAAAGTGTGCGCTGTATTCAAACGCGACGGGTGAGCTTTATGACAATACCGCCGCAAAGATTAAGGCCTCGTTCAAGAAACATATGCTTCAATCAGTACGCTTTACTGCGGAGCTTGAAGCCATGTATAACGCCGGCGCTCGCGTATTTGTTGAGTTCGGTCCAAAGAACATTCTGCAGAAGCTGGTACAGGGCACTCTTGCTGATAAGGCGCTTAATGACAAGAATGCCATTAGCACTATCTCTATCAACCCAAGCCCTAAAGGTGATAGCGATCTACAACTTAAGCAAGCTGCAGTGCAGTTAGCCGTTGCGGGTATCAAACTGGGTAATATCGATCCATACCAAGCAGAGATTGCAGCACCAGAGAAAAAGTCTCCAATGAGCATCTCTCTTAATGCAGTCAACCATATTAGCAAAGCAACACGCGCCAAGATGGCTAAGTCATTAGAAACTGGCACAGTCACTAGCTCAACAATCATCGAAGAAAAGCTTGTTGAAATTGAGAAAGTGGTTGAGAAAATTGTTGAAGTTGAAAAAATTGTTGAAAAAGTGGTTGAAGTTGAAAAGATTGTTGAAGTTGCATCTCTGCAGCCAGGCAACCCACAAGCAACTTATATCTCAGCCAATGCCGAACCAGTTCAAGAGAATCTAGTAGTGTCTAAAAATTCCAAGCCATCAGTAATCGTTAATAGCAGCGATGCACTAACGAACTTCTTTGCAGCCCAGCAGCAAGCTGCAGAGCTTCATCAACAGTTCCTGGAGATCCCGCAGCAATACGGTGAGACCTTCACAACCTTGATGACAGAGCAAACTAAACTCGCTGGCGCAGGCATTGCGCTCCCTGAGAGCCTACAACGCTCTATGGAGCAGTTCCACCAGCTTCAGGCACAAACAGTGCAAAGCCACACTCAATTCCTTGAGATGCAAGCGGGTAGCAACACTGCAGCACTAGGTATGCTTAACGGCACGTCGACTGTTATCTCTACCCAGAACATCACTCCTGTCGCTCAACCAGCCATTATCCAAGCAGCACCAAGCGCTGCGGCGGCTCCTAGAGTTAGTGCACCAGTTCAAGCCGCTCCTGCGAAAGTGGCAACTCCAGCGCCAGTGGCCGCACCTGTAGCTCAAGTAGCTCCAGCCGTAACACCTGTGCAAGCAGCCCCAGTGTATCAAGCAGCAAAAGTAGAAAGCAGAGTTGAGCCTGTCGCGACCTCTAATACAAGCGCCGCTGACTCTTTACCTTTAAAAGCCGCTGAAGGCTCACTCTCTGCAGAGAAGGTTCAAGCTACCATGCTTGAAGTGGTTGCCGAGAAGACCGGTTACCCAACTGAGATGCTAGAGCTTGAGATGGATATGGAAGCCGATTTAGGCATCGATTCTATCAAGCGAGTTGAAATTCTAGGTACAGTTCAAGATGAGCTTCCAGGTCTGCCAGAGCTAAGCCCAGAAGATCTAGCCGAGTGTAGAACACTGGGTGAAATCGTGGCTTATATGAATAGCAAGTTGCCTTCAAGCGACGCTGAAGGCTCTGCTTCTATTTCAAGTGCCGCCGCGGCGCCTGCTGGTCTTAGCGCACAAAAAGTCCAAGCGACTATGATGTCAGTCGTCGCCGAGAAGACTGGCTACCCAACTGAGATGCTAGAGCTTGAGATGGATATGGAGGCGGACCTTGGTATCGACTCTATTAAGCGAGTTGAAATTCTAGGTACAGTTCAAGATGAGCTTCCAGGCCTGCCTGAACTAAGCCCAGAAGATCTAGCCGAGTGTCGTACACTGGGTGAAATCGTTGCTTATATGAATTCTAAGCTGACTAACACAAGTGCAGCTGAAGGCTCACTCTCTGCTGAGACAGCCTTGAGCGCACAAACAGCCTTGAGCTCGACTCTTTCTGCAGAGAAAGTCCAAGCAACCATGATGTCAGTCGTCGCCGAGAAGACCGGTTACCCAACTGAGATGCTAGAGCTTGAGATGGATATGGAAGCAGACCTTGGTATCGACTCTATCAAGCGCGTTGAAATTCTAGGTACTGTGCAAGATGAGCTTCCTGGCTTACCTGAGCTTAACCCTGAAGATCTCGCTGAGTGTCGTACGCTTGGTGAAATCGTTGCTTATATGAATTCTAAGCTGCCAGCTGAGGGAAGTGCTAATACAGCTACTTCAGTAGCACCAGCAACAGGTGGATTATCAGCAGCTGAAGTGCAGTCAACCATGATGTCAGTCGTTGCCGACAAGACGGGCTACCCAACTGAGATGCTAGAACTTAGCATGGACATGGAAGCTGACCTTGGTATCGACTCTATCAAGCGTGTTGAAATTCTAGGAACTGTTCAAGATGAGCTACCAGGCTTGCCAGAGCTAAACCCTGAAGATCTAGCCGAGTGTCGTACGCTTGGTGAGATTGTTAGCTACATGAATTCGAAACTACCTGCGACGAATAGCGCTGCGGCGGCTCCTAATGTTAGTGCCGCTGAAGGCTCCCTCTCTGCTGAGACAGCCTTGAGCGCGCAAGAAGTTCAAGCGACTATGATGTCAGTGGTTGCCGACAAGACTGGCTACCCCACTGAGATGCTAGAACTTAGCATGGACATGGAAGCCGACCTTGGTATCGATTCTATCAAGCGCGTTGAAATTCTAGGGACTGTTCAAGACGAGCTTCCAGGCTTGCCTGAGCTAAACCCTGAAGATCTCGCTGAGTGTCGTACACTGGGCGAAATCGTTAGCTATATGAATTCGAAACTACCATCTGTTGGTTCTCAAGCAACAGCAACAAGCGCTACTGACTCTTTACCTTCACAAGCCGCTGAGGGCTCACTCTCTGCGGAGAAGGTTCAAGGCACTATGATGTCAGTGGTTGCCGATAAGACGGGCTACCCTACTGAGATGCTAGAACTTAGCATGGATATGGAAGCTGACCTGGGTATCGACTCTATCAAGCGAGTAGAAATTCTAGGAACAGTTCAAGATGAGCTTCCCGGCCTTCCTGAGCTAAACCCAGAAGATCTTGCTGAGTGTCGTACACTGGGCGAAATCGTTTCGTACATGAACTCTAAGTTGACTAATACAAGTGCCGCCGCAGGCGCTACAGTAACTTCAACGATTGCAGCAGCTACCGATGCAGTTAAGTCAGTCGCAGACACAATTACCTCATCTCTAGAACTTCCTCCTCACAGCGAGGTAGCGCTAAAAAAGCTTAATGCGGCGGACACGATTAAAAACTGTTTCGCCGCAGACGCAACCGTAGTGATCACCGATGATGGTCATAACGCAGGCGTATTAGCTGAGAAACTAACAAAGCAAGGTCTTAAAGTAGCCGTTGTTCGTCTACCTAAAGGCGCAGCTCAATCACCGCTAAGCAGTGATGTTGCCAGCTTCCAAGCTGACAGTCTTGATGAATCAGGTATCAGCGCAGTTATTGCTCAAATCGAGCAGCAACTAGGTCAAATTGGTGGGTTTATTCACCTACAGCCTGAAGCAGATAGCAACAACACTAAAGACGCTGTAAATCTAAGTGATGACAGCTTCACTCACGTTAGCCAAGCCTTCCTTTGGGCTAAGCTGCTACAACCAAAGCTGACAGCATCAAGTGATATGCGTCGCAGCTTTATCACGGTTAGCCGTATCGATGGTGGCTTTGGTTACTTAGACATTAAGCAACTTGAAAATGCTGAGCTAAACCAAGCAGCACTTGCAGGTTTAACTAAGACACTAAGTCATGAGTGGCCAACAGTCTTCTGCCGTGCACTAGACATTGCTACTGACCTAGATGCAACCCATCTTGCAGATGCGATTACCAATGAGCTGTTCGATAGTGTGACCAACCTGCCAGAAGTGGGTATCTCACTCGATGCTAAGGGTAACGTTGCACGTACCACCCTAATTGCTGGTGATGCGAGCAGTAAGCATGCAGGTTCATCGCTTAACAGTGCAGATAAAATACTGGTGACCGGGGGAGCAAAAGGTGTGACCTTCGAATGTGCCCTTGCATTAGCTAAGCGTACACAATCTCACTTTATCCTTGCAGGCCGTAGCGAGTTACTGGCTATACCAGCATGGGCAACAGCTAAACAAATTAGCGAGTTAAAACCCGCAGCGATTGCGCATATTATCTCTACGGGTAATAAGCCAACCCCTAAGCAGGTTGAAGCCTTAGTTTGGACTGTGAAAAGCTCAATCGAGATAAACACAGCCCTTGAAGCGTTTACCCAAGTTGGCGCGAGTGCTGAATATGTCAGCATGGATGTGACCGATACCGCCGCTATCACAGCAGCATTAAAAGGTCGCTCAAATGAAATCACCGGGCTTATTCACGGTGCTGGCGTGCTTGCCGACAAACATATTCAAGATAAGACAATAGAAGAGTTAGGTCGCGTCTACGGTACTAAGGTCAATGGTCTTAAAGCCCTGCTTGCAGCACTTGATTCAAGCAAGATAAAACTTCTGGCGATGTTCTCATCTGCTGCTGGTTTCTACGGCAATACAGGTCAGAGCGATTACGCCATGTCGAACGACATCCTTAACAAGACCGCGCTGCAGTTCACTGCCCGCAACCCACAAGCTAAAGTAATGAGCTTTAACTGGGGTCCTTGGGATGGCGGCATGGTTACCGATGCACTTAAGAAGATGTTTACCGACCGCGGTGTGTACGTTATCCCACTAAAAGCAGGGGCTGAGCTTTTTGCCACTCAACTGCTAAGTGAGACCGGCGCTCAGCTGCTTATCGGTACCTCTATGCAAGGTGGTAACAAGGAAGCTTCTGTAAAAAAGCTTAATGCGGGTGAGGTGCTGAACGCATCGCGCCCGCTAGCACCTGTTTCTTTAACAAGAGCCTTAAACCCTAATGCTATGGTCTTTATCCAAGACCACCGCATTAGCGGTAACCCAGTGCTTCCCACTGTCTGTGCAATTCAGTGGATGCGTGAGGCGGCGAGCGAGATGCTTGGCACTCGAGTTAACGTGCTCGACTATAAGCTACTTAAAGGGATCATCTTTGACAGCAGTGATGTTCAAGAGATGACCCTTGAGTTAACGCCTATAGAAAGCGAGCCTTCTGCGGCTCTTAGAATGAATGCTTTAATCAGCAGTCAGGGGCGTCCACAGTATAAGGCTACTCTTGTGAGCGCTAACGCTAATGAAGCAGCAGTGCTATCAAGCAAATCGTTCACCGATCTTGGTGGTGCCGTCACAACTGCTGCTGAACTCTATAGCAATGGAACCCTATTCCACGGGCCACGTTTGCAGGGCATAAAGCAGGTGTTTAAGTTTGATGACGCAGGCCTATTAGCCAGTTGCCAATTACCACAGGTGAGTGACAGCGATTGCGGCCAGTTTGTTGCAACGCAGCATATTGGTGGTAGCCAGCCATTTGCAGAAGATCTGCTGCTTCAAGCGATGCTTGTATGGGCGAGACTTAAATACGGTGCAGCTAGCTTACCTTCTACTATCGGTGAGTTTATCTCAAACAAGCCGCTGGCATTTGGTGACAAGGCAATGCTAGCGCTAGAGGTCGTGAAGACCAGTGGTCGTTCACTTGAGGCTAATGTCGCGCTTTACCATGAAAATGGTGAGCTTAGCGCGATGATGAAAGGGGCGAAAGTCACTATCAGCAAGAACCTCAACAGCGCTTTCTTAAATGAAACAGCCCTGAGCAAAGGAGAGCAAGCTTAATGGTCAAGCCGACACCTCCTGTTAATTCAGTAGCGAGCGTCAGTGATCAAGTTATCAAGAGTGAGATGCCTCTGCGCATCGCACTCTTGGTGCTTCCAGCATCACTAGATTTAAGCTTATGTACTGGGTCTCTGGATAGCCCAGCTCTTGATTCACCTGAGACGACTAAGCAGCTATCAGTACTGATGCCGGAACTGCATAACTCGAAATTGCTAGAAACCACTGAACTTGTCTCTATCAAGGTTGATGATTTTGAGGCTAACTTAACAGCCACTATCGAGTCGATAGAGCTAGGTAAGATAGTGCAGATCTCAACACCATCAAGCTCACTTTTGATGATGCATGCGCTAAAAGCGGCGCAAAATAGGATTCACCCCCACGCGCAACTTGCTGCAATGCAGATACAAACGCAGTCTGATTCAGCTGCCCTTGCTGACAGCACTATTACCGACAAGAGTATGGCTAAAGCATTAAGCCAAGCAAAGCGTAAACCTGACAGCGTCAGTAAGCGCTTTGATCTGCATGAGCTTAACAGCACAGAGCAGTTTGATGCCGTCTGTGAACAGATCAAAGATCTTGCCTCTCGTACACACCATAGAGATGCAACATCGATTAATCCTAAGCAAGCAGCTAGTCACTACTGGTTTACCGAACACCATCAAGCACGTGTTGTGGCAATCAACCTGACCAACTCTTTACAAAGCAGTTCATCAAAGAGCTGTTCGGCTAGTTGCATCAGCTTCGTCGTCTCCCAAGGCACAGGCTTTATCGCACCAAAATCGATTATCGATACTAAGCGATTAGAGTTTGTTATTTGTGCTGACACCCAAGCTGAACTGCTCAGCGAGCTTGCTAGAACGAAATCTACACTCACTACAAAGCCCGGTTCACTGCTAACACAGATGCGCGATAACCTCGTCTCATATGAGAAGAGTCACAGCAATAAAGCTAACATCAGCAGGTACGCCATTACCCTGCAGGCAAGTTCAGCTGAAGCCATGCTTCAAGAGATCACAGCCATGGCAGAAACGCTGCCAAAGGTAATGAGTGAAAATGGCCAACACGCTTCACAATACAAGACGCCAGCAGGCAGCTACTTTACTGCAGAGCCTTTAGGCTCATCTGCTCAAAATGGTCTTGCCTTTGTCTACCCAGGTGTCGGAACTGTCTATAGCGATATGTTTAGTCAGCTACACAGATACTTTCCATCACTCTATTCACAGCTCGAACGTGAAGGTGATCTAAAGTCGATGTTTCAAGCCGATGCTATCTATCACTTAGACCCTAAAGTGACTCCAGCGATGCAGCTTGGGGATCTTGCTATTGCAGGTGTGGGTAGTAGCTATCTACTGACTCAGTTGTTGGTGAAACAGTTTAAAATCACGCCAAACTTTGCCTTAGGTTACTCTATGGGCGAAGCATCGATGTGGGCAAGTCTTGGTGTGTGGAACGCTCCCCACGCTTTGATTGAGAAGACTAAAACCGATCCACTTTTTACCAGTGCTATTTCCGGTAAGCTCACAGCTGTACGCAAAGCGTGGCAGTTAACCAATAGTGATGCCGATATCGTCTGGAATAGCTTTGTTGTTCGCTCACCAGCCGCGCCGATTAAAGCGCTACTCCCTGAGTTTCCCCACGCTTACCTTGCCATTGTTCAGGGTGATACCTGCGTAATTGCAGGCTGTGAGACTCAGTGCCGAGCACTATTAGCACAGATGAAAAAGCGCGGTATTGCAGCGAATCGAGTCACGGCCATGCATACGACTCCAGCGATGGAGGAGCACGGCAATGTAGAGCAGTTTTACAATCAGCCGCTGCAAGAGTCACTGCCTACTGATATTAAGTTTATCAGTGCAGCTTCAGGCGACAGCACAGTATCCAATGGTCGGGGCGGACTCGACAGTCAAGTTGTTGCCCGCTCAATCGCCGATACCTTCTGCAACACCTTAGACTTCACAGCACTTGTTCACAGTGCTCAGAAGCAAGGCGTTAAGCTATTTGTCGAGCTAGGCGCAGACAGACAAAACTGCACACTCATCGACAAAATAGCTAAACAAGATCGCCAATGTGGCGGCGAGTCGACTGACTTTCCTTGCTGCACTGTGCCCGTCAATGCAAAGGGCGGTGATGATATCACTAGCCTGCTTAAAGCATTAGGCCAACTTATTAGTCATCGAGTTCCACTCACTGTTCAGCCACTTATTGATGGATTAAATCGTGAAATAGCGCTAGCACAACTGCACTCTTCACTAAGCAGCGACCACTCGATGAACAACACACAGCCGTTGAAACAAACATTACAAGGGGAAGTTTAATGTCTTCTTCAGACAAGCATACTCACTCCAACAGCCTGACTAAGCAAAGCAAGATTGCTATAGTCGGTATTGCAACGCTCTACCCTGATGCCAAGACGCCAGGGGAGTTTTGGCAAAACCTGCTCGACAAGCGAGATTCTCGTAGCACCCTAACCAATGAAAAATTAGGGGCTAACACCCAAGATTATCAAGGTGTTCAGGGCCAATCTGACCGTTTTTATTGTGATAAAGGCGGCTACATTGAAAACTTCAGTTTCGATGCAACAGGTTACCAACTACCAAGTGAAAGCTTGACCGGATTGGATACCAGCTTCCTTTGGGCGCTAGATACCAGCCGTAAAGCCCTGATTGATGCGGGTATCACCCTAGAGAGCGCCTCACTTGCTCGTACGGGTATCATCATGGGCGCCCTCTCGTTCCCAACCACTCGTTCGAACGACCTGTTTCTCCCTATCTATCACAGCGCCGTTGAAAAGGCCCTGCAGGATAAGTTAGGCACGAGTGCTTTTAAGCTCAATCCAACCAATGCTCAGACAGATAGAGCCCGTAGCGAAACCGCTCTCGATAACGCCAATGGCGCTATCGCTCACAACGCCTCAAAAATCGTTGCCGATGCTTTAGGTTTAGGCGGCGCACAGCTGAGTCTTGATGCGGCATGTGCAAGCTCAGTTTACTCGCTAAAACTTGCCTGTGATTACTTAAGCGCAGGCAAAGCCGATGTGATGTTGGCGGGCGCCGTGTCTGGTGCAGACCCTTTCTTTATCAACATGGGTTTTTCCATCTTCCATGCCTACCCGGATCATGGGTTCTCTGTTCCCTTCGACGGTGACAGTAAAGGCTTGTTTGCCGGTGAAGGCGCTGGCGTATTAGTGCTTAAGCGATTAGATGATGCCGAGCGTGACGGTGATAAAATTTATGCTGTCGTCAGTGGTGTGGGTCTATCAAACGACGGTAAAGGCCAGTTTGTTCTGAGCCCTAACCCAAAAGGTCAGGTCAAAGCCTTTGAACGTGCTTATGCCGCCAGTGATATCGAGCCTAAAGATGTCGAAGTGATTGAGTGCCACGCAACGGGTACGCCACTAGGTGATAAGATTGAGCTAACTTCAATGGAAACCTTCTTTGAAGATAAATTAGCTGGCAGTAAAGCGCCCTTGATAGGCTCTGCTAAGTCTAACTTAGGCCATCTGCTGACTGCTGCGGGAATGCCTGGGATCATGAAGATGATCTTCGCCATGAAAGAGCAGGCACTGCCGCCAAGCATCAATATTAGCGATGCTATCTCTTCACCAAACAAACTATTCGGTACTGCAACGCTACCTAACCAGGTACAACCTTGGCCAGCCAAAGAGGGCAATGCCCTGCGTCATGCTGGCGTATCGGTATTTGGCTTCGGTGGCTGTAATGCGCACTTGTTGCTAGAGTCGTACTCAGTTCAAACAGCAAGCACTAGCCATCAGTCGGTTATTGCACCAAAGCCGCAGGCGATGAAGATAAGCGGTCTTGCCTCTCACTTTGGTCCTCTTAGCAGCATAAACCAGCTCAATGATGCCGTTGCATCAAACAGCAATGGCTTTATCTCGCTACCTAAGAAACGCTGGAAAGGGTTAGAGAAACACCAAGAGTTGCTCGCTGAATTTGGCCTTAGCGCTGCACCAAAAGGTGCCTATGTCGACAGTTTCGATCTGGACTTCCTGCGCTTTAAACTGCCACCCAATGAAGATGATCGCCTGATCTCACAGCAGCTAATGCTGATGAAGGTCACCGATGAAGCGATTCGTGATGCCAAGTTAAAGCCTGGGCAAAAAGTTGCAGTACTGGTTGCCATGGAAACCGAGCTTGAACTTCATCAATTTCGTGGCCGTGTTAACCTGCACACTCAACTACAAGAGAGCCTTTCAGCCATCGGTGTTACCTTAAGCGATGATGAATACCAAGCCCTTGAAGCTATCACTATGGATAGTGTTCTCGATGCGGCTAAGCTCAACCAGTACACTAGCTTTATCGGCAACATCATGGCCTCTCGCATCGCATCCTTATGGGACTTCGATGGACCAGCATTTACTATCTCTGCCGCGGAGCAGTCGGTAAGTCGCTGTATTGATGTCGCGCAAAATATGATGACCAGTGAAGCACTCGATGCCGTGGTTATCGCAGCAGTCGATCTGTCGGGTAGTTTTGAGCAGGTGATACTGAAAAACAGTATCGAGCCTGTATCTATCGATGCCAGCGCCGCTCAAAATAATCACGGCTGGAATGTCGGTGAAGGTGCCGGGGCTGTAGTACTGGTTCCAAGTGATGCCACAAGCTCTGACGGACAGAGCTCTTACGGAGAGATAAGCGCACTTGCGTTTGGACAGGCGACAGAATCTAACCTGGTTGTTGACAGCTTGCTGACTCAAGCAGGCGTCGATATCAACACCATTAAGGTCGTTGAAACCACCGTCGCGCCAGGTAGCTTAGCTTCGGTTTCAGTGACACATCTGTTCCCAAATGCTATTAGTACCAGCGCTGATAGCCGGGTCGGTCACAGCTTTGCCGCTGCAGGGATGGCCAGTCTACTTCATGGCCTGCTTAGCCTCTCTATCCAGAATAAGTCAGGCGCTGCAATCGTTGCCAACACCAGTGAGAATCAAATATCTCAGTTGTTAATCAGCCAGACCGCAATTGAAAACAGCGCCCTTAGCACTCGCTTAAGCAGTGAGCTCAAGTCTGATGCTAAGCACCAACTGTTAAAACAAGTCACCCTTGGTGGTCGTGATATCTACCAACATATCGTCGATACACCACTTGCAGGTCTAGCTGCTATTCAGGGCAAACTTGCGGCAGGCAGCGCTTCAACAGTTGTGAAGCAGCACAAGCCTATCGTCTCGCGCACAGCACCTGTATTGGCAGCTCCTGTATTGGCAGCTCCTGTATTAGCAGCACCAGCAACGACAGCCCCCAAATTAACAGCACCTGTAAGCCCTACTCCAGTTTTAGGTACCCTTATGACAAATAAAGTAATTACAACGCCTAGCAAAACAATTGACGTTTCAGCGGGTGACATGGCAGCGTTTGCGCAAAACCAACAACTGACTCAAGAAGCTCATCAGGCATTTTTAAAGAGCCGTTCAGCAGGCATGAAAGTGGCCGATGCCCTGCTTAAGCAGCAGTTAGCGCAAGTCACTGGTACTGCTGCACCACAAGTTCTACAGAGTGTAACTTCAATCCCAGCACCTGTTTCATATGCAAATACACTTGCTACGGAAGCGCCTGCAGCTGCTAACTCTTTTCCCAAAGGGAAGGAACTAGCACCTAATCACGCTAACGTAGCGCCATATATTGCGCCGACTCCAGAACTTAAACCCTGTATCTGGAACTATGCAGACTTAGTTGAGTACGCAGAAGGTGATATCGCTAAGGTGTTTGGCTCAGATTACGCCATCATCGACGGCTATTCACGTCGCGTACGTCTGCCAACCACAGATTACTTGCTAGTATCCCGAGTCACTAAACTCGATGCCACCATGAATCAGTATAAGCCCTGCTCCATGACCACTGAGTATGATATCCCGGTTGATGCCCCCTATTTAGTAGATGGTCAGATCCCTTGGGCCGTTGCGGTTGAGTCTGGCCAGTGTGACTTGATGCTTATTAGTTACCTAGGTATCGATTTTGAGAACAAGGGCGAGCGTGTCTATCGCCTGCTTGATTGTACCCTCACCTTCCTTGGCGACTTGCCTCGTGGCGGCGATACCTTGCGCTACGATATTAAAATCAACAACTACGCCCGTAATGGCGAAACCTTACTGTTTTTCTTCTCTTACGAGTGTTTCGTTGGCGATACCATGGTCCTGAAAATGGATGGTGGTTGTGCAGGTTTCTTTACCGACGAAGAGCTTGCAGACGGTAAAGGCGTTATCCGCAGCGAAGATGAGTTGAAAGCGCGCGCACTAGCGGTTAAAAAGACCTTCAATCCGCTGATTGATTGTCCTAAAAATAGCTTCAGTTATGGCGATATCCATAAACTACTGACTGCCGATATCGAAGGCTGTTTCGGCCCAACTCACGCAGGCCCAACACAAGCATCACTGTGTTTCGCATCAGAGAAGTTCTTGATGATCGAGCAGGTCAGCAAGGTTGAACGTAACGGCGGTATTTGGGGACTTGGCTTAATCGAAGGTCATAAGCAGCTTGAAGCAGATCACTGGTACTTCCCGTGTCACTTCCAGGGTGATGAGGTCATGGCAGGCTCATTGATGGCTGAAGGTTGTGGTCAGTTATTGCAGTTCTACATGCTGCATCTGGGCATGCACACGCAAGTAACCAATGGTCGTTTCCAGCCACTTGAAAACGCTTCACAGCAGGTGCGTTGTCGTGGACAAGTACTGCCGCAATCAGGCGTATTGACTTACCGCATGGAAGTGACTGAAATTGGCTTCAGCCCACGCCCATATGCGAAAGCGAATATCGATATCTTGCTGAACGGTAAGCCTGTAGTGGACTTCCAAAACCTAGGTGTGATGATCAAGGAAGAAGATGAGTGTGTTCGTTATCCGACTCTGACAACTAACGCTATTACATCGACAGCGCCCGCGGCTTCTCTTAATAAAAGGCAGCCAGCATCGAAAAATGCGCCATTGATGGCTCAAATTCCCGATCTGACTAAGGCGCCAAACAAGGGCGTTATTCCAATTTCGCACGTTGAAGCGCCAATCACACCAGACTACCCGAACCGTGTACCTGATACAGTACCTTTTACCCCGTATCACATGTTTGAGTTTGCTACAGGTAATATAGAAAACTGCTTCGGCCCAGAGTTCTCTATCTATCGCGGCATGATCCCACCACGTACTCCGTGTGGCGATCTACAGGTAACAACGCGAGTGATTGAAGTCAACGGTAAGCGCGGCGAGTTTAAAAAGCCTTCATCGTGTATCGCTGAATATGAAGTACCACAGGATGCATGGTATTTCGATAAGAACAACCATGAAGCCGTAATGCCTTACTCCATCTTGATGGAAATATCGCTGCAGCCAAATGGCTTTATCTCAGGTTATATGGGTACCACCCTTGGTTTCCCTGGTCTTGAGCTGTTTTTCCGTAACTTAGACGGCGCTGGTGAATTGCTGCGTGAAGTAGACTTGCGCGGCAAGACGATACGCAATGACTCACGTCTACTATCGACCGTTATGGCTGGCACCAACATCATCCAGAGCTTTAGCTTCGAGCTAAGCACAGATGGCGAGCCATTCTATCGCGGTACAGCGGTATTTGGTTACTTCAAGGGTGATGCACTAAAAGATCAACTTGGTCTTGATAACGGTAAAGTGACTCAGCCTTGGCATGTGGCGAAAGGTATTGCTGCCGATACGACGGTAAACCTACTCGACAAGAGCAGTCGTCACTTTAATGCCCCAGCAAGTCAGCCACACTACCGCTTAGCCGGTGGCCAGCTGAACTTTATCGACAAGGTAGAGATCGTCGATAACGGCGGCACCGAAGGTCTAGGTTACCTCTATGCAGAGCGCACCATCGACCCAAGTGATTGGTTCTTCCAGTTCCACTTCCATCAAGATCCGGTTATGCCAGGTTCTCTGGGTGTTGAAGCGATTATCGAAACCATGCAGACTTACGCCATCAGTAAAGATCTTGGCGCTGGATTTAAAAATCCAAAGTTTGGTCAAATTCTGTCGAACATCAAATGGAAGTATCGTGGTCAGATCAACCCACTGAACAAGCAGATGTCTATGGATGTCAGCATCACCTCAGTTAAAGATGTCGATGGTAAGAAGGTCATCACAGGTAACGCGAGCCTAAGTAAAGATGGCCTACGTATCTACGAAGTGTTTGATATTGCAATCTGTATCGAAGAAGCCTAAAAGCTACGCTTTTTTGCTTGAGTTAATGACTAAAGGAGAGCGCTTTAGTCATTAACGGATTTCAAGAATTTTATGTTTAAAAAAACTAAACAGACAAAGAATAATTAAGGGTCAACAATGAATCCTACGACAACAAATGAAAACTTATCGCCATGGCCTTGGGCTGTGAATAACAGCGACATCAGTTTTGATGTAGCGACCATGGAGCATCAACTGAAAGACTTCAGCCGTGGCTGTTATGTCGTCAACCACAGCGAGAAAGGTGTGGGTATTGCCCATGAAGCGCAAGTGGTTACCAACTCAGATACAAGCTCAGTAGTGCAAAATGTACAGCCTGTTAGCGCGTTTGCTCCAGCACTTGGTACTGAAAGCTTAGGTGACAGTAACTTTCGCCGCGTACACGGCGTAAAATACGCTTACTACGCTGGTGCCATGGCGAACGGTATTTCATCTGAAGAGCTGGTTATCGCCCTAGGCAGAGCTGGCATCTTATGTTCATTCGGTGCAGCGGGTCTTATTCCAAGCCGCGTAGAAGCCGCCATTAACCGTATCCAAGCCGCCTTACCGAACGGCCCGTATATGTTTAACCTTATCCATAGCCCAAGTGAGCCAGCATTAGAGCGTGGCAGCGTTGAGCTATTTATTAAGCATAAGGTGCGTACAGTCGAAGCGTCAGCATTCCTTGGCCTAACACCTCAAATAGTTTACTACCGCGCAGCAGGCCTTAGCCGTGATAGCCATGGCAATATCGTTATTGCTAACAAGGTTATCGCTAAAGTCAGCCGCACCGAAGTGGCTGAAAAGTTCATGATGCCAGCCCCTGTTAAGATGCTACAAAAGCTGGTCGATGAAGGTTCAATCACTCCTGAGCAGATGGAACTGGCACAACTGGTTCCTATGAGTGATGACATAACTGCTGAAGCGGACTCTGGCGGGCACACAGATAACCGTCCATTAGTGACGCTTCTGCCGACTATCCTCGCGCTTAAAGAGGAGATCCAAACCAAGTTTAACTACCCAACGCCGATCCGTGTCGGTTGTGGCGGCGGTGTGGGCACACCTGATGCTGCGCTAGCTACCTTCAACATGGGCGCTGCCTATATCGTTACAGGCTCAGTCAACCAAGCCTGCGTCGAAGCCGGAGCCAGTGAACACACTCGTAAGCTACTGGCAAACACTGAAATGGCCGATGTGACCATGGCACCTGCAGCCGATATGTTCGAGATGGGCGTCAAGCTGCAAGTCGTCAAGCGTGGTACGCTTTTCCCTATGCGCGCCAACAAGCTTTATGAGCTATACACTCGTTACGACTCTATCGAAGCGATTCCAACTGCTGAGCGTGAGAAACTTGAGAAGCAAGTATTCCGTTCATCTCTTGATGAGATCTGGGCCGGTACTGTGGCACACTTTAATGAGCGCGATCCTAAGCAGATCGAGCGCGCGGAAGGTAATCCTAAGCGTAAGATGGCACTGATCTTCCGCTGGTACCTAGGGCTATCAAGTCGCTGGTCAAACTCAGGTGAAGTCGGCCGTGAAATGGATTATCAAATCTGGGCAGGCCCAGCACTAGGCGCATTCAATCAGTGGGCAAAAGGCAGTTATCTCGATAACTACCAAGACCGTAACGCTGTCGATGTCGCTAAACATCTGATGTATGGCGCAGCTTATCTTAACCGCGTTAATAGCCTCACCTCACAAGGTGTGAAGTTGCCAACGCAGTTGTTGCGCTGGAAGCCAACACAGCGAATGGCTTAAAAGCAGTTTCGAGTTGCGAGAAAAGCATCAGCCTTGAGCGGCTCTTGAAGAAAGTCAGCCCTGAGCGGTTCTTATAAATAGACAGCCTTGAGCGGATTTTAGAAAGAGTAGCGGTAAGTTTTAAGTACAAGCTAAAAGAAAAAGCCACCGAGGACATCTTATTTAAACTAAGAGGTTCTGGTGGCTTTTTGTTTTAACCAGACAAATTATTTATATCCCCCCTGAAGTCACTAGTTTTTCATATTGATATACACCTTTAATATTGACGTTAAAGTATTGACCCTGAGAAGTTGCTAGCTCAAACTCTTCAATCACACTTTGAGGGAGACCTTCATAACGATACCCGCCACCATAGATAAAATTTACATCAAGGATTTCACTTTTTGGGGAGGATCCATAACTTGAAAATACTGAAGATGATGAATAAGACTGATTGTAGACAGGAACAGGTACCATGGCTTTGGCTATTCTCAATATTTCATTGGCGATAAATGAAGCCTGCTGTGGGGATTGAAGATATGAGTCAACTAAACCATGACCTGACCAATCATTATTATTGAATTCTGCTTCAAAGTTAGAATCGATAGAACCGATAATATTTCTAACCGCTCCCATTAATAAATCATTGTCGTTTGTTATATGAGCAGTAAAACTATTGTAGCGATTACCGAATTCACCTCCAACAGAACTTGATGGGTTGGCAATACCTACTTGTCCCAACATAGGAAACTTATTGATATCCCATCCCCCCGGAAAAGTAAATTTATTATAAATATCTTCCACTACAGCATTACCATAAAAGTTTCCCTGTGAATGTGAAACCAGAATTGTTCTGCTGCACTCCGCCATTACATGACTTAAACCTGTGTATGCACTGGCATAATCCTGCTCTTGATTAATATCTGGTAATACTTGAACTAGTGCCTCAGCCAATGATTGCAGAACGATCTCATGGTATTCGGCTCCTATGACCACAATATTTCCAGATAGGAACTGACTAAGCACATCAAAGTATTCACTTAAAACCTCACCTGTAGCAGGTTTATCTTTAAGCTTTTGCTTTGCCACTTCTAACACCTGAAGTATCGCAACTTCATCATTATTGTAAGATCCCCTAACCCCACCTGCAGACGGAAATTCGGAACTAAGAAATCGGTCTTGAAACTTTGCTAACTCCCTCTTATTATCTAAATATCCCGCATAGGGAGTAAACATACCATTTATGTAATAACAAACGAAGTTGGTCTACATAATCCGCACACTCTTTGGGTGCAGAATTTACCGAAAAAGAAAATATGAATATTATGAAAACTTTGAATAATTTCATCCCTTCTCTCCTTCTACACTTGTTACTTGCTGACACGGCATTTCAGATACTTTAGGCTCATATTCATCACCTAATAATTCATAAAGCATATTATGAGCTCTATAGTAAGCCTCAAAGCGCTCTGTTGTGTTTATGTACTTATGTTGGTAACCGAAGAAATTATTTTGAGAATGAATTTTTTGTCTAACACAAACTCGCATTGCAACGAGATAATCCGTAAGTAAAGCAGCACTTTCAAAGGAAACTTCGCTTATATCCACCGAAGCCAAATTCAACAATAGTTGGTAAATTTTACCCGCCTTGAAGCCAAGCATCCGTAACACAGGATCCGTGTGCTTCATAACTACAAATATTTCATAGTCATCTCTCACACCATCAAAGTTAGAGTCAACTCCATCGATCGTATTTGATGTATTGTCTTGATAGAGTATGGGAAGCTCATATCCGATAGCAGGATGAGTAAATTCCTCCCACTGATACTGACCGAAATGACTTTCAGGTTTCGAAAAACCCAACCGCTTTATAAAATAGAACTTCTGTTCAATAACGACTGAATCACCAAGAAGATAGAGTTTACCGGGCTGCCATTTCTTAATACCTGTCAAAGTAATCTGAGACCATATCCATCGAGAATCTGATGGTTCAACATTGGAATTCGGTAGAACTGAAACCCAAATTCGATTACTGTGAGTAACTATCTCACTTCTCTTATATCTCCTGTCACGCTCAAATTTATCATAATCTTGATAATCAAGAGCCAAAGTATGCGAAGAAAAAGCTAGCAGAAGAAAAAATAATATCCTTATCATTTTATAAATTCCTTTTAGTAAAAATAACCATTTAGTTCAAAGAGCTTGAGCCTATTACAAAGGGCAATACCCTAATCAACACCAACAGGACAGCTCTGTTAATACCAAAAAAACGCTAGTGAGCTTATTCGTTCGACCTCCTATATGAAAAGGTGATTATGAATATTTAATAGTCAGGCTTTATTCTTAAATTTTCTGTTCTGCAAAAAATGGGATTGGACCAAGAGTATTTAACTGAGAAAGGGCCTGTTTCAAGGTTTTCCATGATAGGAGACTCATCCGTGAGTAATTACAAGAGCCTAGTATTAAAAATCTAATAACGCGAGCTTAGTATTTACTCTTAAATTCGGGGGCTTCAAGCCACTGGTCAATAAATCAGGCCAGCCATGATTAATGATTTATATGGCCACCTACAATAAATCAATTACATAACGCAGAAATAAATCAGGCCACCCATAATAAATCAAGAAATAAATCAGGCCACCCATAATAAATCAATAACATAACCTTGCTATAGTGAACTTTCTACTCCACAGACATCAAACTCAATGCACCCCCATGCAACACGGATTTCTGGCCGTGGTGATCAATGAACAGGGGCTTTTCAGTGTAAATAACAAATTTTGGGCAGGGCTTATTAACTCAAGCCATTGAAGAGGGAAACGGTGAATTGTAAGTTAACTAATGGATGATTATACCTATGGCCATCAGCCGCCTTCTAAATACTTGCAGCACTTAGCAAAATGACGACGCCGTTTCTGTAGGTGTTCGCAGTAGTTTGTCAGCTCCTGGGTTGTACCAACGGGACCATGAAATAATTTGCCAAACTCAGAAGTCAGCTTTATCCAGTTGTCGGCTGATATATTCAATCGAGTTAATATCTTAGATGAATTTGCTGAGATACTTCCTCGCCCCTTTGTGTCAGGATAGTCGTCACGAATCATTCGACCTGTTTCATCAACCAACTGTAGATAATCTTGTAGTACAAAGCTTATCCCTTTAGGTTGATTAAGCTTCTCATTACCAATGAAAGGAAGTAATGAGCTAGGTTGCTCGCCATTTAATGCCGCCTTTATACGGGCTTGAATGCTGGTATAGTCTGACTTCTCTGGCGACTCAGCCATCTTTGCTCGAACTGGGTTTAGATCTACATAGGCCATACAGGCCAATATCGCAGCTTCATCTAGTTGATGCCGCGCGCGAAAACTTTCATTGATGGGTGAGAAAACTGAGAAAACTTTCTTTTTCGGGATGTGATAATACTTTTTAAATGTTGAAACAAATGTAAGAACCCTAACTAAATACGCTAAGGCTCTTATTTATCACCTAAGCAATCATTCCCCCAGTCGCTTTACCAACTTCGATTAAAATGTCTTTTGTGAAAAACATAGGTACATCCATCCCTTTGTTCGCTTCTACATTCGTGTAAACGTAGTCCCCCATAGCATCAAAATTAAGGGTAACCTTGCCCTTACCGGACTCATCTACTATCGCAAAAAACTTAGCTGGAGGCGTCCCTTCTTGTCCTGTTAGAGTCATCGCGAAAGTTCTAGCCTCACCTATTTCTAAATCGAACTCTACTGGAATATCTTTCCCTAAAGCAACAGTCACCCAAGTGAAGTCCGTGTTGTGCTTAACTGCTCCAGTGACTTTGGTTATCTTTACTTCAATATCACCGTGTTTTTTTGCTACCGTTGGATTAATAGTAAGCACTGTCATTAACTGACCCTCACAAATTGTTTGGCAGAGCCTTCAACATAAGGCTTTAAACTACCCGCTGCTACACCTACAAAAGAGATTATATTTGCACTGCTAGACGGCTGAGTAGCGAGAATCGAACTAATACCATCAGTACACATATACTTCATCGCATAATTACCTCCGGTATAAACTAGCTCCCACTTAGAAAAATCCTTAGACCACATCCAGTTTTTTCTTATCGTCGGGCTATACATGGTTATTATGAAATACCCATTAACATACTCAATGTCATATAGTGGTGTTCCCGCGCCCACAGGGATATTAATCAAGATCCAAGTCGCGCCATCATCGTCACTTTTGGCTATAGCCTCAGAGGACACGGCATAAAGCGAACCATTTAGTGGTTTAATGTTTGTGACATAATCAGCTAATCCAGTGACGACCTCGGCCCAAGTATCCCCATTATCTGTACTACGAATAATTTTGCCGTACCTAGCGCCTACAAGAAAAACACCCTGAGAATTTTCTGCGGATGGTTGGGAAAACACGGCTGAAGAAAAAGTTGCAACACCAGCAGGCACACTTTTAATACTCCAGGAAATAGTATCTATAGAAGTAGCTAATTGGGAAGAAGCCCCAGCTACGTATACCCCGTTACCATATGCTAGCGCCTCTACATTAGTCGCCCCAGCACTGAAACCGGTCACCTTCCTAGCCACCCATGTATCTAAATCTGAGCTCGTTATCACCTTACCTTCAGATGCACCAACAACCCACAAGCCGCCACCCTCAATCACGCGATAAGCATACTCGTTTGCTGATGTTGACGGGAAAATACCTCTGGTCTCAATCTTCCTATCAAGACCCGCCTCCATTGTGGTTACATTCTGAAACTGGCTAGTCCTCGGGATGCATATAAACTTATTTAGTGTTTTTGAAAACATAGCCGCAAAACAGGAGTAGCTGCCGCCTAGATAGTTCGTGGGGGTGGGCTCAAACACAGGATTAATAAAAATGTTTAAGTCAAACTTACTTGGGTCTGTTTCTACAGAGCCAGCCTCTAAGTACCTAGCACCATTTATAACGGCGTCACTTTTTACTGAAGGGCTTAACATGACAGACTCTCCAATCTCAATCGCGCGATCTCCATTAGTTTGACTAAATAATTTATCAGCCATTACAGCACCTCCAGTTCAGTTGTCGATAGGGCTCGCAGCGATATCTGCTCACCAGGTACCAAGATGGGGTTATCACCTGGTGCATAGTTTTCGTTCTTGTCATAGATTGTGAAATTCGGATTTGCTACTCGCACGTTGCTATTGGACTTGAGACTATTTTTAACCAAGAAAGGTTTCCCTAATGCGATAGTGTTGGGGAGTGATGACTGCACTAGGACATCTGTGGCGATGACAAACACGCGATCGCCTGCCACTAAGATATGGTCGGCGATCACATCTCGGGTATAGGCTCCCTCGAACTTCCAGCTTGCTGATACGCCACTGCTAACCAGCGCCTTATTCTTATGACCAGACTGTGTGGGTAGCACCTCCATCCAGGAGACATTCACACCATCGGTGAACAGCGCCTTGCCCGCAAAGGTGTCCTGAGGCGGAAATATCTCCCCCCAGGCAGTCACAGTACCGTCGGTAATTAAGGCTCTACCGTTTTTCCCCGCTTGCGAAGGTAAACCGGACTCACTAATTGCCTGGGCCGATAACATATGCTGCTCGGCGGTATCTCGGTAGGTTTTCGATAATTCAGAATAATCCTCAGAAAGAATGGCTGCGGCCAGCTGGTTATTAAACTCGGTCCGGTTGAGGTTCAGCCCCTCGACTAAGGCATTTATCTTGTTTTTAAATACTTCACCGACATCGCTGTTTTCCAGTTTGATATCCAGTGATGGGAGTGGCTCAGCCATTAGCATTCCTCAATAGTTAACGCACTCTGCGTTCGGTTAAATCCGGCATGGGTTAGAGGTGGAGTATCGGTAAATTTGCCAGCAAAGGCAGACTCCAGCTCCTGTTGATCGCCTTGCTCGGGATAAAGGGAGACAAAGAAGTCTTTCTCGGTGCCGACATAGTTAAGGGCATTAAATAGATGGGGGCGCTCAGATGAGTTGATATGGTTTAGTGCCACATCGACACGGCGGTATTTCTTGCTCATCTTTGAGTAGATACTGCCGCCATCTGTGCGCACCTGTTTTGAGCTGCTCAATAGCTGAGATTTCTGCCCCCAGGCAAAATTGACTCGCGGCTCGAAGGTGCGGCCCATGTAGGCTCGCGTCAACTCTATTTCTCCGGCGGTATTATCCGGGTCATTTATAGTGAGCCTAAAGCTGAGACCAAATACCTCATCAAACCACAACTGAGAGAAGCGCAGCGACCAATGGTCGAACGGCGAGCTCACGATGGGCTTTATGCGCCAGTCCCAGTCGTTATACACGGTTTGCGGCACGGCATTGAGCAAACCAGAGTCATAGACCCGTTTGCCTGTTTGGTTTCGGTCATCAAATATCTCTAATCTGATTTTGGCGGTATTACTGAGGTTGTGGCGATGGATAATAAAACCAGACATCAACTTAGCCAGGGTAAAGTTACCTGCGATCACAACAGCCGTGATATCAGTCGATACAAAGCGCAGCTCATTACCATATTGCTGAGTATTGGCCAGCACCATGGCACCGGCTTCAGTCCCCGTAGCCAGTGACAGCTCGGCGGTGTCATAGACATTTTCAATCAGTAGCCTGATGTTCTTCATTGCCAAAACTCCAATGTCACTGCGTCATTTAGCATATCGTGATCCTTTCTGGTAATAATGGCTGCAGCGCCGTTTAGTCCTAGCGTGGTTAATGCCACCTCGTCGCCCAGCTCGACACCAAACCCAGCCGCCAGCTGCTTAGTCTCATAGAGCACCCGTGGCTTATTACTGATAGCCAACCGCCGCGTGGCCTCTGCCTCGGCGTCCACTTTATTGACCAGTAAGGTGCTGGCGTTAACACTGGCGGCATTGTTATAGGCGGTATCGATAACGCTATCATTTACACTGGTAGTGGACTCATCTTGCTGCAGGCGCTCGGCCATGGCCGCATCTGTGGTATAGACATTTCCGGCGACATTCTTAAGCGGTGTGAAGTTCCTGGCATAACCTAAGGTGACAGATTTAGCCGGTGGCAAGGTGAAAGCTATCTCACGGGTGTTTTCCTCATTATGATCATCGGTGAGTTTGCCGACCGTTGTACCTGTTAACCCGACAAACGACTTCACATGCAATACACCGAAGGCATCGAAGCGCCAGAACGCGCCGATAGAAGTGGTTATCTCATCGAGCAGCTCTGACTGGTTCTTCTCATCGCTGATATAGAGCCCCAGCAAAGCGTTAGAGACACCGGCATCGATGATGGCCGTGGGGAACAGATGAGTAATGATCTCACCTGCTGTCTGTAACCAGCTCGCCGTCTTGGTGCCATCTACATCGAGCGTGACTTCACCAATCGGCATCACACTGAAGGTGATCGTGCTGTTGGCAAGGTCTACCGAGTAATCATTAGTTGATAAAACATCGCCGTTAAATTTGGCGGCGGTCACGGCTTGGCTGGGCTCAGTGTTAAATTGATAGGTATGGGTAAATGCGTCGATTAACAGCGGTTTAAGGTTAAAGGCTCGTCCGAAGCAGCGCGGCAGTAACACACCATCGTCGGTTTTTTCACTCAACACGGGGCTGTTTAGATCTTCACTAAAATCCCTGAACGTCACTCGGATAGTATTGCTGCTCGCCTCAACGCTCTGACTTACCACAGTAGCCAGCTGATAAAACTCGGCCTTGGTCCAGGACTCTTCACCGATATAGAGGCGTATTTGATGCCCGGCCACGGCGCGGGTCAGTAGTACTTCTGTTTCCGGCAGGGCCATCAGTTCTACATCACCCAGGTTCACCTGAGATTGACCAAACAGCACGGCATCAATCGATTGCGCAAACTGCAAGCCACCCACGACAAAATCACGATATGGGGTATAGGCTGGCGTGTCTGTGCCGGCACTCCTGAAATTGCCTCGGGCAAAGCAAGCCGTTTTGATAACACCAGCCTCTTTATAATCAATCTCGACCAAGACACAGCGAAACACACTGGTGAGTGATAACCAATCGTTGATCATTGCACTCTCCTTTTCTCAGTGAAGCCATTACGATCATCACGTATATTGCGGTTTAGTTTGTTCAACTCACGGCTTACCAGCTCTAATGCCTCAACGTTACGCTTATCACTGGCTTCAATGGCTGTAGCGATGTCGGCATTTCCTTGTGATTTAGTGCTTGATGTAGGCTCAGGCATCGGCGGCTTAGGATCGTCAATCACGATCTGTTTATGCCAGGGGTATTCACCCATTACTGGTGGTGCTATCGGCACTTCAATCACCACCGGTTGTGGTGCGGGGATCTCAATAGAGGCAATCGCACTCACTATACCCGACTGCACCTGATATAAGACTTGGATCTGCTCATCCAGCTTATCGGTGATGTTAACGGTCTCAAGCCCTAATGCCTCTCTAATGGCCTGGCTCTCATCAGTAAACGTTTGCTGCAGTAATTCGGTGGCGGTTTCTAGTTCGTTTGAAGCCACATCCTTTAACTTCTCAGACAGCACACCTAACGCCTCAAGCTCCGCAATTGTCGCTAAAGTGAGCTCTTCTTCACGCTCCATCGCTAAATAAGTATCGGGGTGTGGCGCTGGGGCACCAGGCTCGGCGCGTGTCATGCCTGATACCTGCTTATAGGCATCATAGACACTATCAAACACGCCATCATAGCTGGCAGGATTATACTGCTGTGCCAGTTTCAGATAGCTTTGACCTGCCGATTCCAGCTGACCAATAGCATCAACATCACCGGCTTTAGCCTGGGCGAGTAATTGAGTGTATTGAGTTTTAGCTTCTGCTAGCTGCTCTTGTGCAGTCAGCGGTGACAAGTCACCAATCAGCATCTTATCTGCAGCATCACCCAAGCGCTTAACCGCATCATTGAGTGACTTAATGGCAGACAGTTGCTCCTGGTAATGTTGCTGTGCGGCACTGTTGGCTTCATCGGCTGCACCAGCTAACGATTGAATGTTTGCCAGTTCTGCATTGTATTTATCGAGTATGGCCTGCTTGAGGCTGTCCGCTGTAGACAGCTGCTCCTCTGCTGTTCCTTGCCCAAGCTGACTGCTCAGACTGTCAACTTGACCGCTGTACCAGGCAACATTATCAAAACCTGGCAGTGTCTGTTTCAGCGATAACACGCTATTAGCAATATCACCGGTCAGCGCATCGATGGAACTGCTCAGCTGCTCAAAGCCATTGTTTAACCCATCAACCGCACGCTCAAACTCGCTGGATAGTGCAGACAGTTGTCGCTCAGCATCTGCTGTGGCAGCATCGATATACTGCGCTGCAATATCCTGACGTTTCTTACCATACAGAGCTTCCAGCATCGCCATATCTGCGCCGTTTTCCTCTGCAGTTGCTTTTGTATCGGCGTACCACTTTTCCAGCTCCCAGATATCCAAGTCCTGCCCGGACAATTCCATCTTAGTTAACTGATCGCTAATCGACTGATTAAAGTTGTCGCGCACCGTTTGTTGTTGAGCCAATAGGTCCGCTTCGGCTAACAGATACTTTTCTAAGATCTCAGTTCGCTTCAGACCATAGAGTTCCTCAAGCGCGCTGATATCGATACCCAGCTCTTCTGCCTGAGCCAAACTATCGGCATACCACTTGTCCAGGTTCCACAGCTCGAGTTCTTGATCTTCCATACCCGTGGTATCGAGCTGGCTTTGAATCGAGTTATTAAAACTGTCGATCGCCGCTTGTTGCTGTTCGAGTTGGTCGATGTATTCGGCTAGTCCTGGCACCAGGCGCATCAGCGCAGCATAGGCTTCCTGACCCGACTCAGTGGTTAAATCCAACGACTCGACTAGGCTACGCATCTGCTCGGCGTTTTCAGGCAGTTGATAACCCAGCTGTTCAAACTGTGATGTTAACTGGCTCTGCAGATAATCGAACTGCTCGGCCTCAGTGAAGAACTCACTAAAGTAAGTAGATGTTGCCTCTTTGAAGGTTTCAATACCGCCCATCAAACCGATTATCGACTGACTAATTGCTATCTGTGTTTCACTGCTGACATCACCGAAACGGCTCAGGCCCAAGCCACTCTGCTCAAGGGCTGCATTGAAAACAGCTTGCTCCTGTGCGACACGGATCAAGGTGTCATATAACCCTTCACCCACACGCTGATACTCGCTCATACTTGGCGCAACCCACTTGGCTATCATGTCGCCTTGCTGACTAAATACTGCCTCTAGCTCCTTTTGGATCTCCTCACCAGACAGATCTTTAAACGACAGATTAGGCAGATCTATCTCGAAAGACTCCAGCGTGTGCGCCAAATCAATACCCAGCACGTCGACAGCCGACATCACACTGCCGCCAATACTCTCAAAAATCCGGGCTACCTCGGTTGCCACTTCAGCATCAACATCTTCATATTTAGTTGAATAGCTAGTAGATGAACTCAGCCCCCACCAGGAAGACTCCTTGGTTTTAATATCGTTATAGATAGACAGGTCGGCCATACCTGACTCGAACATCTGCCCCAGATTTTGAGTGCCAAACGATAAACCAGAATCTAGCAAAGAGACCTTAGTCTTACTGAAACTGCCAATAATGGAGTCAATTAAGCCACCGAGCGGATCGCCTAAAAAGCCGCCTAGGCTTTCACCTAAGTCTTCAAAGAAACCACCCGTGGAGAAGTTGGACATCTCACCCAAGAAACCGTCATAGTTATCACCATCAAACGCGCCGTATTGCATCACTAAGTTGGCCGCTAAATGGGTAATATTGCTATTTAGGTCGCGCAACTCACGATTCATCTGCTGCAGCTCGGCGTATTGATCCAGCTCTAAGTCTTCGATACGTTCATAAGCATTATTAATCGACTCAGACTTATCATCGCTACCTAATACCGTGCCAGTACCTTGACCAGACTGTCGGTCAGCACTGGACTCTGGCGCGGTGCCTGAGCTGCCGGAAAACACCCCGAGCCCTGCCATAATGGCTATCATGGCCGCGCCACTGGCAAAGCCTATAGGCCAAGGCGCAGAGAAGGCAGAAGTGACTGCAGCCATTGCGTTGGCACTGGCTTTTTGCATCGCCAAACCCACTTCGATAATGGTAAACACCTGCTCCATCTGGTGCAGGGCTTCACGGCCTTTTGATTGCTCATCGAACATCTGTGAAGCGGCACCCGTGATAGCCGCAAAGCCGCCCACGGTAGAGGATAAACGCTGGTCGTTGACATCAGTTTCTAACTTGTCGAGACGTTTTAGCTCTTTTTGACGCTCACCCAAATCGTCTATTTTCATGATCTGTTTTCGCTGCTCACCCATCTCAGCTTCAAGTTTGATGTAACTGGCTTGGGAGTTTGACAACGCATCGATATTGGCTGCCATCGAGCCGAACGCCTGAGTGACCACACTGCCGGTATTGTTCCAACTGCTACCCAGCTTTTCGACATCCTTAATCATCGCCTTCATGCTGGTGTCGTCATAAATAAACTCATCGATAGGCGATGAATCTGATGAGCGACTATCGCTAGCCGCATCTTCGCGGGCTTTCTTTTCCTCTTCCCGGCGCTGCTTAGCCGCTTCGCGCATGCTATCTGAAGCGGCGATGGTTACATCTCGTTCCTGGATAACTTTGGCAATACGCGCATCTATCTCGGCAATAGCTTGCTGATTATCGGTTGCCGCTAACGTTCTGACCTGAGCCAGAATAGCCAGTTTATTTTTATGCTCAGCGTTAGACTCGGCTATCTTGGCTTTCACTTCCCCCTCGGCGGTGGCCATATTGCGCAGGGACGCAGCGGCATTGTTTATCATTGCCGCTTCAGCATCCATATAAGGCAGATTTGAGACCGTATCGGCCATGCTGGTCAGCGACTCGGCCATCGTCGATAAAATGCCATCCATCATGGAGGCAAAGCTCAGCTCCACCCATAACCAGGCAGCACCGGCACCGTGGGCCATGTTTTCCCAACCCTCATCGAGAAAGCTGATAAATAACATGGCCCCAAGTTTGAGATTCTCCCAGCCTTTCTCGGCCTCACCAATGACGATATGCCAGATAGTGCGCCAGTGGGCAGGGAAATCTTTGATTATGTCGACCAAGCCTTCCATGCCTGACCACCAAAAATCAACCAGCTTGCCGAGCGAACCAATCGACTCAGAGGCAAAACTGTCGACCGACTCACGACCAATATCGAAATCACCTAGCAGCAGATTAAAAGTGGAATTAAACTGCTCGGCCCAGATAGTGAGTTCATCGAGCGGCTCACCGCTGATCACTAACTCACGAATGCTACCAACTAACAAACTGGCAGTATCGAGTGCGCCGCTCATGGCCGCCGTTAATCCTCTGTCACCGACAGCATCGGTTAACTGCAATACTTCCATCTTAAAGTTGGAGTACCTAGCGCCCAGGCGCTGCATCTGATCTGCCATTGCACCGGCAAACTGGTTTTCACCTAAAGCCAGTAGATATTCCTGAATTGATTTAGCGTCTTTCTTAATTTCAGTGGTATTGCCCTGAAAGGTCATGCGCACCATATCGCCCTGGCTGCTTGCCTTAATACCAAACTCTTTTAAGCGCTCAAACTCTCCCACAGACGCATCGGCCACGGCCTCAATCATCTGCATCAAGTCTTTGTTCATCGCTGAGGCGGTATTGCCATAAGACTTCATGGCGCGCTCACTGGGGTCAAGCCCAAGATGAGTCAGTTTGGCGAATGCCTCGACAGATTGGTTCAAGTCATAGGGAGTTTGTTTAGCAAAACCGATAAGGCGCTCAAGCTCGACATTTGCGCCTTCCCAGGAACCGGTGATGGTTTTTAACTGGGCTTCCATGCCCTGCATAGTATCAATAGCGCCGCCCGCTGCGGCAGCGAAAGCAGCTATCGTCGCGGCGGCAACGGATGCCACTGCAAACCCACCAAAGCTTTTGGCAAACGATCGAACCGAAGTTTTGCTTTTCGCAGAGGCTGTACCGACATCTTTAGTCTGCTTCTCAAAGCGGCCCATCTTATTACGTGAACGCGATGAGCTGTCGCCGGTATCATCAATTGATTTAGTAAGCTTATCGAGCTCCTTTTTAGAGACGCGAACGCTGCCAACCAAGCCTTTATTGTCGGCATCTAACACTAATGACAGGGTTAATGGTTGGCTCACGTTTTACTCCAGGTAAAGTTAACAGTTGATTAAGGCTTAGTTTTTTGAAGGCTCTCATGCTCACGAATGGCTTTGAGCACCACTCGCTCGACCAGCACCAGTTCGTCAAATACCTCATCCTTTGTGCCATCATCTAAGCTGCGAAACTCAGCGCTGCGGCTCATGGCCAGCTCAAGGCTCTGCCAATTAAGCCCCGTTCTCACACCAGCCATCCCCGCAAAGTGCCACTGAGTTTGGCAGGAGAAAAACAAATTCATGGTGAGATGGTTCTCTGGCCAAATCACTACATCCTCATCATCAGGCAATTGATTGGCTAGCTGCGCCAACACCTCAGGTGGTGCATTCCATTGATTGGCTTGCTCATTTAAACGGTCTTGCTCTGCATCAATATCAGCGGCGTAGAGCTGACGCACCCACTCTTTAGCCGCCTCGATTAGTTTCCCTTCTTACCACCTGGTATGGCTAAGTAGCTCTTCAGTAATGCAGTGCGTATCCAAGGAATATCGATGAGCTGTGCTTTAAGCTCAGTGGAAAACTCCTCATCTTCACTGCTATCCACCTCGGCGCGGATGCCTTTGGCATCAAGCCATACCCGAGTAAGAGCTGCCTCCACACTTTCATCTTGCAGCTCTTTAAACTCATTAGTGCCCATCATTTGAAATTGGGCTTTGAAGGTCATTTCATCGAAAGATTTATCACTGCCATCTTTGGGCATCTGGACCTTGATGGTGCGCCATACCTTGATATCTGCTGCCGCTTTTGCGAGTACTAATGCCACTTTCTGTCTCTCTTTTGGTTAGGGGAACGCTGAAATTAATGAGTGTTTAAATACCCGTTAACGATGCTGCCAGTTCAAATCTAAATTTGCGGCGGTTGGGGTAATGTCTGCATCGACCTGCAGCCAACTCTTGCCATCGCTAAAGCTGCGGGTGACGTTTTTCACCGACAATGCCGGAATATTCAAATCGAAGATGGAGCCTGTATTAGTCACATCGGTACCCAGTTGGTAAGCGAGTACGCCAGGCGTGCCATTCTGCTTCAAGTCATAGAAACTGATCACACTGATATCGGGCTCGCGAAACTTAAGGCTGACTGAGCCTGCGCGGCTACCGGCAAACTCAATCTCCTCCATGTTGGTCACATCGAGATGATTAACAGCCATACCAGGAGTAACCGTCAGCTCACTCATCTGCAGTGGCTGGCCGAAGAAATTAAACACCGCAATGGTGCGACTGGTGGCAGCGGTTGGCATGGTAAAGGCACTAAAATCGGCAGCAGGCAATGCGCCAACGGCTGATGGCGCTACATACAAGCCCTTTAGAGTGAAGCTCAACTTAGGAATGCCACCGGTACCGAGTGTCATGGTGAAACTGCCACGGGCACCAAGCATCTTATGCAACGCGCCATCACAGTAGTAATAAATAGTGCCGTCTTTATAACCGCTATCAATCAAGGCATAGTCGACACTTGTATCAGCTGTGATGGTCTCTGACACACCACAAAGGTGATACAGAGGTGAATAAGCCGGCGCTGTCACCTTATCGCCAGAGCCTGCTAATTCGACATCGAAGCTCAACTCAACATACGCCGTCACCTGTATTTCACCCGGTGCGCCCATAAAACCTTTGACCACATCGCGGCTGATACGATTACCTTCAAGCGGTTTATGGCTGATGTTCGACACCACCATGGCGTTCGTGGCCGTAGCCGCCGGACTATCGTCATCACCGTATTGTCCGGTGCTGCGCAGCTTGACGAAAATCAGCTGTTTCTCTTCGTTATAACTCATGATTTAGTTGCTCCCTTGGCGTTATCTGAAGCGCCTTTCTTCAAAGACATATGCTCAGATTCAGACTTTAAATTATTACCGTCGGCGTCTCGATAAAACCGCCCACCAGTGCCAGGCACAGCTGCGGGCAAGCGCTTTTTTGCTTTAGGTTCAGATGTTGATTTAGTCATTGTTGGCCTCCTAATTCCTGCATTTATGTTCACTGCAGCGCTTGCGCGTGAGTGGTAAGGGTAAATTTATCGAGCCACCAGATCCCGGCATCGGTCATGGCCACAATGTCACCAGGCCCTAACGCGATAGGTGTATATCCGCTTGCTGGTGACCAACCAAACAGACTGTTCCTAAGTGAGTTCCGTAGTGATTCCAGCAGTGCGTTGCCTTTCTTACCTGTAGGGTCATTGACGCTCTGCAGCCCAATCACCACACCAAAGGTGATATCAAGAGATTGCAGCGCAGGGCCACAGGTACGCTCGTTGCGTCCGGGGCGCTCAGATATAGGCACCACATAAGCCACAGGGGTACGTTTCAATGACTTTTTGAGCACCGCCGATAATGCCAGGGCAGATTGAACGTCCACAAACAGCGGCTTACCGTCTAATTTAGCCTGCTCGATACGCTGCTCAATCAGAGTTAACATCCGGAGCCCTCAGCGTTTACATTCATAAGAAGCCCTTCGAATGGCGGCGATTAAACACAGCGCCGTCACTCTCAATGATGGGCAAGTCATTACTGACAGGGCTTTCACCTTGAGTGGTAATGCCTAAGGTGATTTTTCCTGCTGCCACTTTTTCCAGAAACCGCACCGCATCATCAAACCGCTTGCTGACCTGCTCACTGGCTCCGTTGTCATACAGACCATAGCGGGCGATATCGCAGCAGAGGCGTTCGAGCATTGCAGGCGGTTTTGCTAACGGCAGGGTGTAACGTCCGGCCAGATAACCATTAATCAGCGCAGTAGCATCATTCAGCGCCACATCGAGCACGCTAGCCACAATGGAACCCGCTGCGCCATCACGGTCGGTGAGCGAGATAAGCTCATCTTCACCGAAACGTGAAATCATCTGTGCGCTCGTGGCGTAAACGCTTCCTGTAGACGAAGAGCCCGGCATTACTCAGCATCCTGGTCAGCGGCTTGCTCAGATTTAAAACTTGCCCAAAGTGCATTACGCTCGCTGGCAGAAACGGGCTCATCCATCAATTTACTCAGCACATCGCACTGAGGTTTACCGTCACCCGTGAAGTGGTCTTTGTTGCCTGGCTCAAGCTCAATAATCGCTTCAGCGAAACTCAACGCTTTAATGGCCTGTTTGTGGGGATCGCTTTCAGGGCCAACGGTTACACCCAGGCCATCACCGACCAAGGCCCCTTCATCCAGCAGTGTTTTACTCGCTTGCGAGTCCACACTTTTAAACGTGCTAGCATCGAGTGAGGTAGGTACCAGTGGCGCGTCTGCTTCCACAAATTGGAGCTTAAGCCTTGAATCGTCGCCAAGCTGCGCAAGCTGGGACTCACTAAAGTCATCGGCTTTGAACTTGTTTTCGCCTTTACAGAAACCAACACCGGCACGGCGGTAGCCGTGATGTGCAAGACAGGTGATGACAACAAGGCGCAACTTGTTAGTGCCAGTAGTATTTGAATTCGGCATTTCATGCGTTCTCCAGTTAAAGATGGTTCGAGGCGCAATGCCCTAATGACTAGAGCATCGCAATTGAAACCAGATCAATGAATCAGTCGCGAGTTATCTATGCGAGCCAAGGCACCACAAGAATGTCGACGGCGTTATACAAGGTATTGCTACCGCCACCTTCTAACTCACGGGCTTTAATCAACGCTTCAGCAGCAGACTCATGGTTTGGGCCAACGACCAGCAGTTTAGGCATCACGTTCAATGGGCGACCTTCATCAGACTTGAGGCTCTTCATCGCAGTACGCGCAGCTTTAAAGTTGGCTTCATTCAAAGTTGCTTTAGAACCGAACGCTAGCTGCCACAAACCAAAACCAGCATTAGCGCGGGCATCAACGCCATAGCGATATTCATCACGCATAAACACGCTTTCATCGTCATCCTTGGTCATCGCTTTAATGGCATAATCACGGCGACGCTGGAAGATGATCGGTTTGATGGGACGGTTAACATCAAGCAGGAACCAGGCATCACCGCCACCGGCTTGCATATTGCTGACTGACTTAATACCGTTATCTTCATTTCCCACAGGGTGGTCAGTATCGAAGAAGTTCTGGCCGTCATAACACAGGCTGTGAAAACCTGCAGCAAGCAAGGTATACACCAGCTCATCAGGGTGAGTCGAAGCCGCGTAGCCCATCTCTTCAAACAGTGGCGTAAATACCCCATAGGTATCGTCATCGATGTCATCGCGAGGAATGGCCACACTCGATTCAAACTTTTTGTTTTTCACGCTGTAGTCATGCAACGCCAAGCTTTTAAGCTGACGGTCGCCTAACCACTCTCGCATACGCGGAAACTGGCCCAGCCAAGCATAAGTGGTGGTACTCGTCGTCGACGGCACTAAGGTGGCAACTTTATTCCAGGTTGGGTTTGTATCTTTTAATCCCTTATTAAAGGCGGTTTTAATCGCTGTAAACAAGGATGACAAATTGGCTTTATTGATGATCATGGTTTTCGCTCCTAACGAATAAGTGGGCTAATGGCTTACGGGCAAAAAATGTGATTAAGCAATATCGACCCAGACACCGATGGCATCGACATCAACGATATTTCCGAGAACGCTCCGGGTACCTGAGCCATCTGTTTTAGCCACGGTTTCATCATCAACCACATAAGCGGCGTTACCGATATCAGCGCGAGTGATAGAGGCATCATTGATAAAACGATGACAGCCATTGACGCTGGGTACAGACTCTGCACCTGCAATACCGCCGCTGTTATCAACCTGTGCCTGGGCAACACCACGGGCTTTTAATCCTGTGGCCGTTTGTCCAGGAACGGCGTTACCGGCAGCGTCGAGCATCACAATGGCACCGGCATAAATCTGTACCGCAGCAGCCATAGGGTCATGGCGGTCACGATTGGCCCGTGTTGGGGTTGGACGGTCTTTAGTTAAAGCCATGACAGCTCTCCTTTAATCTTGAGTCGTAGAAAGTGAGGCCTTGAACTCATCAACTGTGAGGCCCATGTTTTTACATACCGCTAACTGCTCGGTGCTTAGTTGCTCACCATTTTCACCCGGTTTTTTCTTACCCTGGGTCTGTGTGTTTTTTAGTGCCGCAATGGCCGGACGAGCTTCGAGCATGGCTTTAAGTGCAGCGACGCCTTGCTGCTTACCAAAGCTGGTGAGATAGTCGGTTTCAGCTTCAAGCACCTTATCGGCGTTATCTTTAAGTAGCTGCTCCACCGAATCTTTATCACTGCCAGCCTTCAGTGCGGCCATTGCCGTCACCTGCGCGTCATAGGTGGCTTTAGGCACATACTTGCTCAAGTCCACTTCACCGCTTGCGTTTTTAAGTGCCGCAACCGAGGCTTGAGCGGTATTAAGTTCAGTCTCCAACGTGCCTGACTTATCAGCCTTAGTTTTAAGCGCTGCGATGGCAGTTTTGGCTGTGTCAGTGGCGGTTTTCAGCGCAGCGGTATCACTTAAATCACCAGGCTCATCGATGCCAAGTAAACCAAGTAGCAGTTTGAGTGCTTCAGTCATGGGTTTATTTCCTTTTGTTGATTGAGATGTTGTTAATGAGTGAGCAGGGTTGGTGGAATTGGAATGAGCACAGGCTTTAAGCGCCGCAATAGCCTTCATGCCATCAAGGGCAGGATCATTGGTTAAAGCAACGTGCAGCAGCGCCAACGGGCGACCCGATTGGGCGTCATAACTAAAAACGGCAGAGGTGTAGCGATATTCTTTATTAGCAATGAATTGGTTAGCAGCTGTAGTCCAGTCGACATTTAATGCAAACAGGCCTTCACCAGGCACATATTCCAGCTCACTAAACCAACCTGCAGCAGGTGCAGGCTTACCGTTCATGTCACTGTTGAGGGTTTGGTGTTCATAATCAAAGTGGAAATCATTGCTGCGGGTCGCGGCGTTCGCCTGGAGATTGCTAAAGGCCAATGCATCCATTAGCCACTTGCCACCAGGTACTTCGAAGGGGCGACCATCGGTGGCGGCAAACTTGCCATCGGGCAGCAGCTGCACACGAGAGGTGTTGTTGATGTCTAATTGAGCGCTATCAAAGGTCAGTACAGCTACAGGCTCACCGTCGTGAGACTGGATGCCTTGAAGGTTGCTCAGTGCTGCAATGGCAACTGTTTGAATATGAGTGTTAGTGCGATTTGATTTCATGACCCCACAATGATCGTTGTGGGGAGGAAGCTGTATTAACCTGGGTTAGTAAAGTTACTTAGGTTTTATTTCTAGTGACTCTAATACGTCATCAGTATTCCAACCCAAAAGACGCTTATGCACGTTCTGATATAAAAATGCATGTTTCATTGCATTACTCCTAATTATCTGACCTCTACTTCTTCGAGTAATAAGCGGCCACCTAGCCAATGCGATGCCATATTTTGATTGGATATATTCGGCTACGTCTTCCAGTACTTCTTGTAATATATCCGCAACCCATTTATCAATCGCGATAGTTGTGTAATTACCATACTCGTTTTTTATGCGGTAATTGGTTCTGCCTTCTGGGTGTTCAAACAATTTGGGGCTATGCATGATGTAATTCCTTCCTTTGATTGGTTTACATCATTTTAAGTTCAAGTATTCATTATTCGCTATCGAAAATGAAAAATTAAAAACACTACTACCTAACATCGATTCTCAGTACCTACGTATGATGTGCTTTGAGTTACTACTTATTTTAGTACTACTCTTTAGGTGTTGTTTGGGTAACCGTCGGGGCGGGAACATTGGCTTCACTTGGTATCCCTTCAGGCTTCACTACTAGTTGAAAATCTAGAAAGTGACCTTCATCATCCAAGATCAATATGATCCACCCAGCATGCTGCATACTTACTAGCATGGCCTCATTGAGCCGACAAAGTTTATTAGCTTCTTCTCGAAGTTTTTTGCTCGCTTTTCTGTAATAACACCATGCGACAAGCAATGAAAACATGCACCCTATAAAGACTTCTGTTATACCAACTAAAGTTAATTGTCCTATACCAGCTTCCATACAAATTCCTTACATTAAATATATTGTGATATAGAATGTATAGAAGCTCAGTTAACCTATTTCAAAGATATCCAAAAAATTTATTTGATGAATTTGATAGATGACTTACAGCCCTGCTAGACGGGTGACATCCTGTATATCTTTGTTTACCTCGCTGATTTTATCTTCATTGTCCCTAAGTTTTATTATATTTCCCTTTTCAAAAAATGAAATTGTACATTCATGACCCCACTTACAGTCTGCATACATTTCAACTAACCTTGCTTTAAGTTTACCTTGAATCGGGCGGCTCAGCCCTTCATTAAAATTCTTTACATGCTCATAAATAGTATTTATTTCCCTTCTTTCTTCTCGGGTTAAAAATGGAGCGACTTCAGCGTATAAAGCATCATATATTTTTGAACTTATACTTTTAGGCATATAGTAAGCTCTAGGGCCATCATCAAGCTCCACTATCGCTTGCTTTAACCGTGTAAGAGAGTGTTGGAAGTCGTCTATTAAATCTTCGAGTTCAGCTCTTATCGCAGCTTCCTTATGCTTAATAACCCAAATATACTTGAGCCAATCAACCATTTGCCCCAAAACGAACCCAGTGAACAACGTTATCATTGCGATTTCAAATTTATTCATGAATCATCATTTCCGCATATTTAAATTATGTATACCAGATTTTTTCATATTGCTTCCTCTACTCAAAGCTATTACCTCTTTATAAACCTTTTATAAACGCCGCATTGGAATTTGAAGAACCCACACACCACATAATGTCATTTAACTCATATCATCGCTTAAAATGCGTTTAAGGGCACGCCGTGACACGTACCGACATGCAGAGCAGAACTATGATGCAGGCGATCATATTACGCTTGGATAGAAACTCTTTTGGGAGCTGATAGATATATATCTATATCAGAGTTTAAATTACTGTTGGCAAATAGATGCGTAATCAGAGCTGGTCCAATTGGTATTGAGATAGGTTCATATTCTTGCATCAATTCAGAGTCTTCGCCTTCACGAAATTCATCATCTAAATCATCAATAATTTTCACATGGACAGTGTAAAACTCAAGATCTTCATCCGGCCACACCCATAAGTACAAGTAGGAAGAATTGATTTGGGTATGATTCAATAACTCTTTAAAATTTCCTTTTGCACTCAACTTTTGAGCTTGCCTCCAAATGACTTTGATTTCTTCTGTTTGACTCTGACTCATAACTAACATTCCTTGTTATTTGTTACTGTGTTTAAAAATACATAGTGATAAGCAGTTTAACCTAGTTTAAATCTCATTGTATTGATTGAAAGTATAGAAGTATTTAAATATTCACAGTGCTTCAAAGTGCTTTAGCCAGATGATGCTGCAGTATGTCGATGATCTCCACTCGCTCGAATGGCGCGATACCTAAAAAGGGTCTGGCGGGGATCTCTTGATTGGGCATCATGCTAAAGGGACTGGTGACACCACCGAACTGATGCATGGCGGCGTATTCCATATTGCTACCAAATTCGAGACTATCCTTGGTGAGCTTGTAATGCAGCGTATCGGCCAGCGTTCCTGACTCGGTTAAGATACGGTCGGTTCGTTCGCCTTGTTTAATCTTCTGCTTAAGGGTGGTGCTACTGAGTTCTTCCCAGGGCGTACCATCGGGCGCTTGTTGATCTATAAAGCGTTGCTGGGTCGACTCAGTTAAGCATTCGCCTATATCACCTAAGGCCGGAGTGAGATCACCACTTCGTTTAAGCAGGTCATTGAGCGCCTTGGCTATGCTGCGTTGGCCTTTAACATCGACCGTGATGAAGGTGCCAGCCATTACTCTTCATTCTCCAAGGATGTCTCTGAACCCATCCACAATGCTAACTGCTCACTGCTGGCTGCTGCAATTAACGCCTCAAAGCTCATCTCAATAAATTGCTTCTCTTTTCCGGTGGCTTTGGCGGCGAGTGCTTCAAGTTGCTGCCAGGCATCATTGGCCAAAGGTTCTTGCCCGTATATTGCCTGGGCTTGTGCAAGTAGTTCAAATGCCATTATTTTCCCCATCCATTTTTAGGTAATAGCTCATCAAACCAGTGTACTACATCTGGCCACACTTGCTGCAGTTCCGTGCGCGCTAATACATAGGCGGTAAAGTGTTCCGCAAACCACTCTTTCTCACTGCTTGCGGGATTGCCATAATGTGTCAGAAACTGCTGAGTCGGTGGGCTGGGAAGACCTAATTTGTAATGCACCTGATGGCCCATCTCGTGTATCCATGTGACAAGTCGACTTGCATCATCAGTAAAGTCACCCGTAGCCTCCGAGAACGCCCACCATAGCTGTTTGTTATTGATGGGATATGGCCCAGCCTCTATCGCACCTTGCTTAATAATATTGACAATGCCTGAACGCACCTTGTCGATATCCACGCGGCTCAGTTTATGCTGGGTTGTGACTTGAACCACCACATGGTCAAAATCAATACTGGTAAACCCTTCAGGCTTAGGATTCTTTCTGAGGGTATACCTTCCCAATGCTTCTCGTGCATTAAACCCCAAATAGTGACCCACTTCTGCACTGATGGCTGCACTTCGTTTGCCACCGGCCATTTCAGCCGATTTAATAAACAGCGTCTTACGGTTGGTGCTCTGAACAAAGTTTACCAGTTGCTGCAGCTGCGGCGCGGATGGGGTCTCCATCAACTGAGTGAGTACCTGGTTAAGTCCATCAATATTGACACCTTTGACCGTACTAAAAGCGCTGGGGATATGACGCTGTGGCGCTTGATAAACGGGTGCCTTTTGCTTAGCGAGCGCTTGCTGTTTAGCCAGGTTAGTCGAGCGCTTGGGTATGTAGTCAAAGCCTGGGTCTATGCCCTTAGGCACTTGATGTATTTCCCCTGTTTTGTTGTCTGTCCAGTCGCGTAGGCCGTCGTTCGGTGCGGCTGTGGTTGTTAAACCTTTACGCTCGAACTCTGATTGACTCACGCCATAGATGCGGCATTTACAGCCCCAGCCATTTTGCGCAAAGTGGGTTTGCCACCAGGGATCGGACTTAGGCAGTAAGATGCCGTGCCACTTGAGATGCAGCTCGCGGGGATAGCGGCTATCGCCATGGGCATAGCGCCAATACTCAAACTGCTGCAGCTGCTCATAACGGCCAGCGTTATAGCTTTGGCGCATGTTGGTATCGAAGATCACCTTAGCGCGCCAGCTAGCCTTACCTGTATGCTCCCAGCCATATTTGGCGACGATATTATTAAACTCTTTTTTAAACCAGGTCAGCGACTTGCCATCTGCAATGGCGGCATCGACCGCACGCCTAAAGTCATTAAGCAGGTCATCTTTCATTGCACCAGCAACACTAAAGCCAGAGTTATGGCCATGACGCCATAAATCGCTCCAGGACTCGGTTGGCACATTAAGCTTGTTGCGAAAGAAGGTTATCTGCTCATCGAAAGGCAAAGAGCCGTAGCGGGCACTTGAAGGCATTAGTTACCCTCGCTTACATCAAATTGCCCCGCTAAATCGGCGGTGACCAATGCCAATTGCAACACTTCACTGGCCTCATCGATGCTGAGATCTAACTCGCTCAAGCTCACCTGCAGCGCTTCTAGCGATTCGGCGTTCTCTACTAATAAACGCACCTCATCGGTAAAGCCTGCCAATATGGGGGACATGCCGGCCTGTAGGCTTGCAGACATTAAATCAACATCATCGACTTCTTGCTTCTCTTTCTCGCTCTGGGATTTAAGCACTGCTATTCGTTTAATGGCCATCTGCTTAAGCTTGGTTTGTGGTTTATCAAACGCTAACTCTGTACTCTCATTTTTAGCTTGTTTAGTTAGCATCACTTCATCTTTCTGTGCCACAGGGATCTGCAATTTGTTCTGTGCCCAGGCTTGAGGAATAGCAAAGCCAATATCCACCAACTTAGGCAGAGACTCGGCATATCCCTTGAGGTCTTCGGCCTCTGTCACGTTAAACACTAAGCGTGGGCTACGATTAGGTGTTCGATAGCTTTTGCCGTTGAGCATGTACATCGGCAGCACTAAGTCACGACTTAACGTATTGCCTATCTGCTTAAGGTCGCTGTCCCTTAGTTCCTGACGCACTTCGTTATGTACATTGCCCAATGCATTGGTTGATGACTTACCATCGGCCTGACTGGTTAAGGTACCGCCCAATACCGCTTTGGAGATGGTTTTCTCCATCAGGGCTATCATGTATTCAAACGGGTCTTTATTGCCTTTGGCCGCTTCTTTAAAATCAATCTCCATCCCTTTGGGAATGATACCCCCAGCATTGTGGCCGATGCTCATCACAGCTCGCAGCAAGGTGGCTTTTTCAGTTTTATCCGCGCCAGTTGGATATTTACCCAGGCGCAGCGGCAAGCCATAGATCTCTAAGAATTCAGCGAGATCGCGCACGCCGTAGTTTTTGAACAGGAACGGCCAAGCCAGTACTCGGGCCAAACCATTGCGCCCCAGGTAACCCGACTTAGTCTTATGCACATGGCTTATCCAACCAAAGGACTGTAAGGCTGCACCCTCAACGGTGTTATCACGCAGGCGGAGTTCGTTACGATCAACAATGTTGTTATCACTTCCACTGGCACTCGCATTCGTTTGCGCAGTCATAAACCAGCTAGGATCTTTAAAATTAAACGCTTCAGGCAGCCAAAGCTTGCCTTGCTGCTGCCAAACAATTTCACTATTTGAAAAACCTTTTAAGATGGCGTCACTCATATCGAAAATGAGATCGTCTAATATCTGCATATCCTCAAGCTGCTCGGCTAGCATTTCAGCATCTTCAATCTCATCTGCAGACGCATTACGTGGCGGCACTATTTGCCATTCAACATCAAGAAGACTACGGCGACGCTTTTGTAGCTCAGAGAAAATATGACCGTCTTTCTCTTCCATATCTTCTGCTAGCTCGCATTGAGCAATCAGATCACCTTGCTCAGCCTGGCTGAGTATTCGGGCCAGCTTAGCCGGTGTTAAGCCTCGACTCGGATGCTGAGCATAATGACTGTGAAGATGTCCCAATTTAGCAGTATCAGTTTGCGGCTTCTTGAGCTCCTTCACGCTGAACCGGGTGCCATTCCTATCTGTTTCAACCGTCTTGTCTCTCAGAGCTGTTTCGTCATTCTTTGTTATAGCCATGATTAATAGGTTCCTCGATCAAAGCTGTGGTAACCACTCTCTTCATAAGAGTCGTCATCAAAATCGTCATTTTCACTATCAGCGCTGCCTTTGCCTGGAATAGCAGTAAACTCGATAATACCGCCTTCCATCCAGCTGGCGCGAATGGCCATGGCTAGGGCCACCGCGAAGTCCCCATGACGCTGCTGGCCAGTGGTGGCGCTCTTGTCTGAGCCTTTATCAATTTTTGGGGTGCCGTTGGTGACCTTGATTTTGGCCATATCATCAACAATATCTTGGTGACGTGGAATACTGAGATTGAGGTCTTCAAACTCGGCCTTAAGCTTGGGCATCCACTCGCGATACCAGGCCTCACTTAACATCACTTGCTCGACCATCTCGGTGCCATAACGGAACATCGCGGCCTCCGCCAGGTAACCACCGTTACCCGTGGCATCGAAAGACATGCCCTGCAGGCGAGGTAAGTTGTCGCAAATGTAGAACAAGATCTCTCGCTGTGCGTCATAGGTCAGCTTGGCCAGTTCCACCACGAACGGGGTGCGTTTACTCAAGTCGGGCGCTATCTCTAAGGGCACAAACAACGACAAATCACCTTTGCGCGCAAAATCCTCACCGAAGGCGTGGTTCCATAATGGGTTGAGTTTTTCTAGGTGCGGCTTAATCTGTTCACACCACTCTTTAACCTGAATGTTTCGGTGAGCCTCTGACCAGGTCTCAAAGTCTTTAGGGGCTTCAAGAGTAATAATCGGGATGGAGTTGTCTTTAACCATCGCCTCTTCGATCAATACCCGCTTGATGTAGGTACCGCCACCCTGTTTGGGTACGCAGCTGTACTCCTCTAATGCATCCTCTTCACTGGCTGTTGCCTTGAGTAGCCCAGCTTTCCAGGCGTCTTCTAACGCTTGGTTCCACTCAATTTTACGAATTTGGCAGATACGCTTATACAAGCCTTCACGACAGGCATCATCGAGGGTGATGCGATGCACGCTGTAATCTTTCTTACCGGCGCGGCTGTCGTTAATCAGCTCGTTAAACTGGTTATCGGTGCCGTTATGAGTACTGATAAGGCGCACCTTATCGCCCCACATAGTGAGTGCTAGCGCTGCTTTGAGCACTTCACCTAAGCGGTCGTGGAACGCGGCTTCATCGATGGTGACGTTACCCTGCATACCACGTAGGTTGCTTGGGTTAGATGACAGCGCCTGAATTTTATAACCAGATTCGAAATAGATAGCGAAGGTGAGAATGTCTTTGTCGCCATCTTCATCGCGGAAGATTTCCTCTTGGATCTCACCTGCAGCCTTATTGAACGCCTTGGCCCACATAGCTGCGGCATCGATAAACTCCCGCGCCATCTCCTTGTTAGAGCCCACATAGTAATGATTACTACCGCCAGCACTGCGCGCTGCAGCTGCCGTCAGTACTCCGTCAGCGGCTTCGGCCCAGGTTAAACCGGTACGGCGAGACTTTTCGGCTATTTTGAGTTGTGACTCGTCCGCAATCCAGCGCTTCTGGTATGGCAGTAACACCTCGGCGGGATCAAACTGGGCCATCTCGGCTTGGATCTGTTGCTGCTCTCTGTTATGCGCCGCTTCAGCTATTGCCTTGGCCAGTGTAGTTTTACCGTTATCAACATGGCCAATGGTGCCGACGTTGACGGTGTTGGTCTTAGTCATCACGCTATCCCCAAAATTTCACGCTTAATCGAGCTAACGGCATCAGCGGTGAGTCCGGCCTGGCTCGCCACTTTAACTGCAGCGTTCGCCGCTTCTTCGGCAAAGACCTTGCGGATCTCTTTCTCACGTTTGTGACTGGCCATGGCGGCTGATTCGAGACGCTGAACTGCGAGCATGGCATCTTTGATCATGCCCACATCGGCAGTTTCGCCATCTTCATTAAGCAAGGCTTTGAACAACTGACTGCGGGCCATCTCAAGAATGAGCTTGGTGACTTCACCTGTGGGCTTGTCTCCGAGCTCAGCGGTCCAAACTTGCGTTATCTCGCGCATTTCACGCAAACTCTTACCCACGGATTCCATTTTTGTGGCGTAACTATTCAAGCCTGAACGGGAGAGTTTCTGCTCTTCGGGCAAACCTGCAGCCTCTATCAGTGCATTGATTTCGCCTAGTAGCTCCATCTGAGTGATAGAGCCGTCACGCAGACCTGTGTCTAAGGTCTTACGAATGTCATCTGGCAGCAGGTCCACTTTAGAACGGCGGCCACGGGTTGGAGTCTCTGAATTAAAAGAGGTCATTTTTCCTCCCGATCTGCTTCAAAAGAATATTTCAAATCACCCCAAGCCTCTTCCACAGCCTTTTTAAAAGCCCGCTCAGCTTGAGCCACTTCGGGCATCTTCTTAAAATAGATTTTACTAAAATCGCCATCCTTAAAAGGCTTGCCCTCGGCTTCACATCTTGGCTTGAGCACTTTGGCTTCTAAATCAGCCGTAGCCAATGCAAGCGCTAAATGACGTAATAACTTCTTTTGAGAGGCATTAAGTGGCTTAACCTTCATACTATTCTCCCGCCCTAGGCCGCTTGATGCCTGGCACAAATGTGAGGCCATCAACCACATCTTGCCCACGGGATTTAAGCTCGGCGAGTAAATAGTTACCCTGAATTTTGACTGAGATTAAACCTTGCTCCTCAAGCCAATAGAGCTGAGTTTTAACCGTGTCGCTGCCCATCTCAACACCGAAGCTGGCGCAGGTGTCACGTACCATCGAATGGTTAGCACCAAAGCCCACCATGGCCGCTAGCGCCGTCAATATTGAGCGGCGCTGGTGTTCATTTTTAATATCAGTTAATGCCATTAGTTTTTCTCTCTCAGTTCATTTTCGGTGAGCATCTCAGTCATCCGTTGCAGCGATTTAAGCTGAGGCGATACCGCCTTTAATTGGGCATTGACCTCGACTAGGTTCTTATCAAGACGATGAAATTCATCTTTACTTGGCAGATGCTCTATATCGCTCTCTAGCTGGTCGACCCGTTTTTCTAGCTTGTTGATGTTGTCTTGCTTGGCGTAGGTCTTAGCCAGAAACCAGTTGGCACATAAGAAAGCCAATGAAATGAATGCGTAAATCTGCACCCAATAGGTTTTAAACCACTCAATCACATTCACGTTCAGATCCTTATTCGTGCTGTTGCTGACATGGCACACAGCGAACAGCTTGAGGGTTTGCAACTAGCCTTGCTGTGCTCATAGCGCAATGACAACCCAAGCAGTACCTAACACCACCTTGCTCATAAGCTTGTTCGCTTTGATGACTCTTGCGCTGTTGTGTGGCCAGCGCATCATCACGGTATCGCTGCTCTAGCTCACTGGCGCGGTCAAACTGGTCGCTCATGATCTATTCCTATCATCTATGGCCCCTTATTGAATGGGCCCTGGTTAAACATGTATTACTGGTAACTCAGCCTCTAATTTTCTGGATGATGCTCTAGCAACGCATCGACTAAACCCGCTGAGGCACAGTAATCAATGCCGATACTTAAGCCGTTGTCTTTCATTTTGGCTTTGATTTGGGCACGAGCCTCTGAGCTAGTGGTGCCACAATAAACCCGTGAGATATCGCCGAACTCATAACTCGCACAAGCACTAAAACAGATAGCTAACATGAGTGAAATAAAGGTTTTCATCTGTATCTCCTATTTTTTGTTGGTGGTTTTTCTTTAGGGAACGTCCAGCGAGGTGCGCCTATTTTGAGTGCTCCGTACATGGCTAGGGCTTTAACTTTACTGACACCATCAGCCCGAATCGCGTCATAAAACATACGATGTACCTGCTTGTGAGGGCGTGATTGAGTGACGCAATAAACATCGTGGATCACACTACTGCGGCGATAACGACCATTGAATGGTGAGCCAATGAGGTACCACAGTGGACGGGGAATTGAAGCCCCATCGATGATAGACCCAGCAGGGGCAGTCCATTTGATCCCGTCTTTATCAACAAAGGAAAAGGGCTCTTCTAGCAACATTTTTCGTGGCTCTTTGGCAAGCCAATGAGTGACTACTCGGCCAATAAAGTGTGGCTTTGTGAGTTTTTGACTCATAAGTGCCTCCTTAGCATGTGATGGATCTCGTTGATGGATTGCCTAGCAATGCTTGGGGCTGGATGCACAGTTCTGCCAGCTCTTAACTTGAGTCGTTCAGCCTGTATATCGACCATGCTCACGCTGCACCAGCCTCGGCGAAACTGACTCTGCCAAGTGGCATCGTGACTGTAGAGTGGGCATGGCAAAGCGCTGGCACAGTCATCCGCACGCTTAGTTTCAGCTGTTAAACGCTGAACGCGTCCCGCTTGATAACGTGCTAACTGATGGCGGTTCATGCAGCCGCTCGTCTTGCAGAGTTCGGCTGCCATCCCTGCCAGCCGTAGCGGTTGGCAGCTTGGTAGACAGCTAATTGCAGCTTGGTGAGGCGATGCATCCAGCCTAAAAGGAATATGGCCTGGCTGTGATCATTCATCACGATGCGGGCATACTTACGCCCACGGCGAGCGAGGTACAGGGTCAATAGGTCATTGTTTTTATGAGCATGAGTATGACGGTCGATGGCCGCCAACGTAATAGGGCCGAGTATGCCGTCAGGCTTAGCCTTAATCGCACGTTGCAGCATTTCAATCGCCATGCGTGGCCCGTGGTTTACTGCAGCGTCGAATACCGCAATGGCCAATACATTGGGCAGTTCATCACAGCGACACACGCGCCAGTAATCGCGGTGGTAAATACGTTTAGCTTTTTCGAGGGTTAAAGTATTGAAATCAATATTGGGATATGAACGGCGGCTAATGCCGTAAAGGGTTTCACCGCCTCGGTCGGCAGCTACATTGGAATGACCTCCCTCAGCCGAAATTATCCAGCTAAAAGCAACTGGGTAGATTTGACCAAAGTGTTTATTAAGTGTAGATATTTTGTGTATTTTCATGCTGCCAGAGTGGCAGTATGAGTGGAGAAGGTTAATTAACCTCGGTTAGTAAATAATTTACTAACTCAGGTTAATTAAAACTTTGCTACAAAGATGCTTACTTTGCCGCGCCAGGCTTAGGAATTGATGAGGACCAATTAAACAAGTTCGCTGTATTTTCTTTAAACCAATTGATTTTATGCAGTTGGTCATCATCACAACCTAGCTTACGGGAAGCATCATTATGACAAATTTCCAGCAATAGCTTTTTAATTGGGGGCTCATTCATTTCAATCGCGGCAAGACGAAGTTTGATAGAAATATCCCCTGCATCATCCAGCTCATCCCCAAATTCGAGTAAGGTTTGATTTACCGCTAAGTAATCACGTCTGAGGCTATCATGCAGGTTAGCTTTACCGCGAGTATCAATGATCAGATCGATACTCTGTAGTACAGCCACAAATGCAGCACATAACATTCCTATCTGCGCTTGTTGTGTAAAAAAAGCCACTGCAGATGTAGAAAATATTAATGATAATGCACCCGTAACGCGATGCCAGCTCTCAAAAAACTGCTGACGACGCATATGGTAGTGCACCCCCAAGCCAATTTGATATTGGCAATTGAAGATTTTCTCAGAGCTAGACATAGGCAGCCTCTATTTTTTATCAACTGGCTTATCGCTACCACCTGCAGGCTTAGGTGGTTCGAAATGAGATGTGATCTCGTGTTTAAAAGATTCAACATTCTCATACATACTTTCATCTACATTATATTGTTCATTACTGCTCGTAGAGTCGTTGCTATTCGTGTTTGTGTTGTTGGTATTATCTAAAGGTTTATCTTTGCTCATTATAGTGTCCCTATAAAAACTATCAAACTTACGATTAATACAGACAAAACGGCTCGCCTATATTGGTTTATAAAATCAAATTGAGTTCAACTCTTAAGCATTCTTATTTTTAACTTCCAACCGAAAATGTTACTAGTTCCTCAAAAACCTTCATAGAAGCTATGTCCCCACCTCCTGAGATTGTACCTATCGTACACTCCGTGAGCGGAAGATCAGACAGCTCCCTTGTTAATATTGCAGTTATTTCAGAAGCGACTTCGACTTGAGGCACCTGCAAAATCAACCTGACTTTATCCATTCCACTCTTTTTAGCGAAATGATGCGCTTTAACAATCGACTTACTAACAAGACCAATTACCCCATCAGGGCTTTGAACCTCTACAAGATTGATTGCTACGGATATTTCATCTAAACGAGTAATATAGTCGACACCTATAGTTTCAATAGATGATTTTACCTCTCCATCATATTGCGTTTTTAGCCAATTAAGGACTAATAACCTTGTAATGCTTTTGGAGAAAAAGCTCATCACTGCAGGAAAAGAAATTTTACTCGCCAGAGTCGAAACATCTCTAACTTCTTCTATCGTCTCTTCTGAAACTCCAGCATTTAACTGTTCATTTGCTTGCTTCAAGAACCCCTCGGAGCTATACATATGAAATCGCTTCACGCCAGACTTTTGGCTAATTTCCCCCTTTAACTCTGGTCTTGGTGATATCGTCTTCTCACCATTTTGTTTGACCTTCAACCACCAATCTTCTTTATTGTCATCAGTGATAAAAATCAGATCTGACAGTTGGCTCTCTTTTGCATATTCAACTACTTGTGCCCAAACGATATAGTCACTGTACTTTCTCTGGTAGCTTAGATCGGCATAAGAAAATATTGGCTCACCCGATTGATCTTTCTTATCATCCATATAACCAGGAGGCACTTTGTTCTTAAACCTTGTTTCAGCCTCCTTCTCAAGTGACTTTATGGCCTCTTGGCTTGATGGCCTTGGGCCAACCTTACCGTCCAATAACGTATCAAGCCGAATTCGGATCTGATCATCCCCTACGACACTAAAATGCTCTTTTTCTAACGTATCGAGCTCTTTCAGAAACTTTTCGCCTGCGGCATTGATATCACTAATGAAAGCATCGGGGGTTATCGTTGAGTGTCGTTTACTGAGCTGCAATTTATTTAGCTCCCCCTGCATCGTGGAGGTACAGCTGTTAACGACCTTTTTAACCTCAGAAAACTTCGAATGTTGACTAGCGATGACCTTCAGTCGGTTTCGCTGATATTCAAGAGCCACATGGTATGGCACCCAAACCCTGTCTTTAAAGCGTTCAATGACATCTATTAACTGCTTAGTTGTGCTTTCCTGGTATCGATAAAGGTTAAGCAACACATTGGCGTCGAAAACAAAGTGGGCGTTCTCCCACAGGTGTTTTACTTCTTGCTCTTGAAGACCATAAAAGCCATTAAATTCATTCTTCATTATTAGATACTTAGTCTTTATCTGATTTACTGGATGACATCACCACGGGGACAGAGAACTTAATCCGTGAGGTGCTAGCTGCTTTGTTAGTTGATTCGCCACCGCCACTCAGTCCTAACGACATAACAGCAACTTTTAAACCGGCTTGCTTCTTATCAGAAGCATCAACCACCACGGCAATATCGAAATCGACTTTATGTACAACACGCGTCCCATCTATATTGCGATAGGTTGCACCTTCATCTTTAGTACGACCAAATATCTGTGGATCTTTGTTGTCGATTTTAAAGTTATGGGGACTAATGATCGCATTGGTATCCTTAAGCGCTTCACCTGCATCCATAACTCCCTTTGTGATATCAACCAGGGAAGATTTAATAAATTCACGTAATTCCACTTAAATTCCTCTTAAAATCTATCAGGTTATTAAAAATACCTAAACCAGCCTAATGCACTGACAATGGCAGCAAAGGTAAATACACCAACGAGTGCATACTGCTTAGCTTCCTTTAGCGATTGATTCGTCTTAGCTTGAGTATCCTTATATGCCTCAACTTTCAGTTGATGTTCCTTCTCCAACTTGTGGACATGGGTCGTTAAGACTTTGACGCTTCTATCAGCTATTTCCAGCTTCTGATTTACCTCAACCAGCTCTTTGTCACGTTGCTGCAGGTCTTCATTGGCTATTACAACAGCCTCTGTCTCAGCAATATCGATGGAGCGCAGATGTGACTTCAGATCTTGCTTAGCCTTTATTTCTTCAGCCTGGCTTAGATCTAGTTGCAAGGTAAGCAGCTCACACTTTTTCTTGTTAAGAAAATAGAGTGCCTTATGGAAGTTGTTCTGGCTGATTGACTTATATCTAGGCGGGACAATATTCTTTGGTACATCACAAAAGTCACTGACACCTGACCACAGTTTAGGCTTAGTCATATCAGTATTGAGTGGCTTAGCGAGCACCATAATCTGCTCTAGGCACTCGTGAAGTTCAGAGCATTGAGGGCCGGTAAGACACTCATCAGTTTCTCTTTGTCCTGGTGCTATTGAAGGCTTTGGGTTGAATGCGGTAGCAGGAGATTGTTTGGGGCCATAGTACGGATGATTAGATTGAGTTGGATAAGAAGGTTCTGGATGATAAGGCGGTACGTAGCTCACATGATTATTGACTACAATACTGGGGTTTTGCTCAACGTGATGACTATCCTCACTTTTCACAAACACCTTGTTAATAGAAGGATTTTCTGACTTCTGAGATAACATGCTGTCTCTAGATGCGAGAACTGCATCTAGGATATCATCACCTGACTCACTTAACATTCCATTCAATTTATTGTCCATTCCTTTGGCCATTAATTCATCCACACAACTGTCTACATCTTTATCATCCATACAGCTACTACCTTGTGTATTCTTATGCTGCGAAAAGTGAAATTACCTTAGCTCCTAACTCAACAGGATCGACCTCTTTGTTTTCCTCTTTAGCCTGTTTGAAAATTTGATAAATCTCCATAGCCACAGGATAGAACATCTCAGGATGGGCTAACTTTCTCCCAGAACGATGAACATATTTTGCAACCAAGTCGATCGCTTTCTCTTGCAGATGAAAATCAAAATCCGCTGTGAAGCTGCGCTTTCCTGTGATCACAAATTGAGTATCGCAGCCAATCATTTGTGCTAGAGCAAGGTACTCAACGTCAGGCTTTCTTTTTCCCGTTTCATAATTCGATTGAGTTAACTTTGTCACTCCACACTTTCCAGCAAAATCTGGTTGATTTAACCCGAGCTTTTGACGTTCAGATTTTAAACGTTGAAAAAAAGTATCCATATGCATACAAAAACCATTGACAGTATACGTTCGTATACCTATAGTTATCCCATCTTATTAACTGGTTTACGAATTGCACCCCGTAAACAACATTTATGTATCAGAGGATTAAATCATGAAAGCCAATGAAATTAAAGCCGCTTTGCAAGAGCGTGGTCTCACTTACTCAATGATTGCCGATGCCACCGGGGTTAAAATTGCCCACATCAGTGCAATTATCAATCGTCACAACAAATCCATGAAGGTGGCCAATATTGTCGCCAAGGCAATAGAGCTGCCCGTAGAGCAGGTATTTCCAGAGCATTTCACCGTACTCAATCAGCGTAAAAAAGCGCAAGAGATCCGTCAGGTCGCGGTAAATGATCTGCGTCAACGTTTGGCGTCTTAATCAGGTAAGGGGCGAATAACAGCCTACGCCAGTGACCCGTTTGGGTCTGATCACTTTTTAGGGAAATGTTTGTATGACTAATGTTCTCGAGACTAGCAGAGCTTGCGAGACCAGTGCGCTTAATACATATCTGGCTCCAGACCAGCAGTTGAAACAGGGTAACGTCTTGTGCCCAGACTCCCCACTGCACTACCTGCTGCCGTTGTGCCGGCCGCAGCTGCGCCAACTGCTCAAACATGGCTCGCACCACTCCGATATCACCAGGCTCCAGAACTCGACGAAGCGATCTGTTAAACAGATAAATTTCAGCCAAGGCCTCCTCACTAATAGCTTGGCCCAGCCAATGATTAAACGTTTGATAACCCATATTCGTGTCAGTAGCCATGAGTTCCAATCTCCCTATTTGATTGATTTCCGTGAGTGCTTAAATGTTGGCGGCTTGTGGCTTATCTGTACAGATGCAGAGCAACACTTTGTTTGGAAACACACTAAAAGGAGGGGGTTCTAATGAATAGTCGAAATTGGAAACGTGAAGTACCCAACTCACTCAATCATGCGCTACGTCTGTGTAAAGAACACAGCCTAGAAAAGAAGAACCTGTCGGTAGAACGTATAGCCGATCGCATGGCCACTTCCGTAGACACCCTCTATAAGTGGTTGGGAAGCGGCAAGATGCCGGTAAACCAGCTGATCAACTATGAAGAGCTAACTGCTGGTAATAGCCGCACTGGCCGCCCCTTTGTGACGGAGTATCTAGCTCACTCTCAAGGCTATCTATTGATCAAGATGCCCACAGGCCGTCAGGCTGAACATACCGATGTATTAGAGCTCAACATATTCATGCAGCAGTTTATCGCCGAGCTTCTAAGCCTGCAGGCAGGTGAAGGTGATGCTGAACAAGCGATAACGACTGTGAAGACACTGATTCAAGACTTAGCGTTTCAGCATAAGAATATCGAGCAGCACCAATCACCACAGCTGGATCTAGGGGAGTAACGGCGATGAGCGCAACAGTAAAGAATGACAGCCAATATATCTCAGGGCAGGTGCAGCGCACGTTAAAAGTGATGTCGGTAATGGCTGGGCGTGAAGTACAGGGGATTAGCCCCAGCGAACTGGCCAAGCTAGCCCAAACCTCACCGGCGAATATCACTCGCATCCTAGCTAACTTAAAACAAGCCCAATTTGCTGAACGCCTGCCAAGTGACAGTAGCCGCTGGCGCTTAGCCCCCAAACTAGTGCAGATAGCTAACTCGGTTTCACTGAACTTAAATCAGGCGCAACTGCAGTTACAACAAGACCAACAAAACTACAGCCTACTAGCCATTTAGCGCTAAGGAACTCCCATGACAAAACAAGACACAAAAGTCACAGATCTATCTGCAGAGCAGGAAAAGGCAGTTGTTGAGACCAAGGAAGTGCTCGCCTCGAAGCAGGATGTACTCATCAAAATTGGTCAGGCTCAAGCTTTCAGCTATACAGCAAAGTTACTGACCGTCAGTGAATTGAAGGTACTAAAAGAGATCAAAGAATCCAGGGCCTACAAGGGATTGACCTATACCAATGATAAAGGTGAGTTACTGACGGTCAGTGGTTGGGGTGAGTGTTGCCAATATATTTTAGGTGGCAGTCAACAGCACATTGATGAAAGGTTGAATAACTTGACGATGTTTGGTGAGGAGTTTTTCGAAGCTTCACAGAATATGGGCCTAGGTTACCGTGATCTTCGTAAGTTACGCCAACTCCCCGAGGAAGAGCAAGCTTTGGTTATTGACTGTGAAGCCATAGATACAGGCGACAAGGAGGCCGTTAAGGAGCTGATTGAAGATCTCACCGATAAGCATGCCAAAGAGAAGGTACAACTAAAAGAGCAACTGGACGAAAGCCAGAAGCTGGCCACTGTACGCAACAACCTGCTGCAAGACGCTAACAGCCGCCTGAATAATACCACCGAAGAGTTGATGCAACTTAAAGTTGACAAAAATGCAGCCCCTGAGCCTGACCAATGGGCTAAGCAGGTGTATGACATTAATCAGCTAAGTACGCGTATCGCAGCAAAGGCCATTGAACTAACTGAGCAGTTAGATGATGTGTCTGAAACGATTATGTCGGCAGAGGTCGATGAGCAACACAGCCAACGTGCATTAGAACACATGGCTGCAGTGCAGGTGCATTGTGTTGACCAGTTGTTTTTGGCAATTAATACACTGTCGATAGAAACCCGTCAACGTTTCGAATTTTTTGTCAGTCAAAGCCGCCCCATGTACAGCGAAGAAGAGATTTTAGCGATAGAAACTGAAATCGAAGCACGAGGTTAGTCATGACAATTAATACCCCTCTAAACCTAAACCTACAAGAAAGCTATAGGCAACTAGCTCAGCAGTTAGATGCTGCCCCACATGGCGAACGAGGGGCATTGCGCCAAGCCTTTGAAAAAATGCATGGTGTGTCATCACAAACAGTCTATAGGCAACTCAAGCAAGTTGGCTGGGAAACCACACGTAAAACACGTTCTGATGCAGGCAGCACCTCTATTGATGAACAAACTCTGCAAGAGATAGAAGCGGTAACGCGCTTAAGTCAGCGTGCCAATGGTAAGCACACCATGCCGACAACTGTTGCTGTATCAATGTTAGCGGGCAGTGGCCGCGAGATTAATTTGTCAAATTCACGCCTTAATCAACTCCGCCGCCAGCGTAAAAGTACCGCTAAACATCAAAAGCAAGCTAGCCCGCATCAGCAGTTACGTTCACTTTTCGCTAACCATGTGCATCAGGTCGATCCATCCTATTGCCTGCTTTACTACGCTCCCTGCGGTGGACAGAAGGTACAGAAGTTTGTCGATGAGTCAGATATGTATGCCAACAAGCCAGAGAATATGGAGAAGGTAAGTAACCTTAAGTGCTGGCGCTATGTGCTGACCGACCATTATAGCGGCAGCATTATGGTCCGCTATTACCAAAGCAAAGGTGAGACCAGTGCCAACTTGTGGGACTTTTTATTGTACTGCTGGCAGAGCCTGGACTCACGCCCATTCCGTGGTGTGCCTGACATTATGGTATGGGATAAGGGCTCAGCTAATACCAGTGGTGCAATTAAAAATGCGCTGGATGCGTTGAAGATTGAGCATATTGCCCACATGGCAAAGAACCCGCGCGCCAAGGGCCAAGTAGAAAGCAGCAACAACATTGTTGAGTGCCATTTTGAAAGCCGATTAAAGTTTGAGCCTGTGAACAGTGTTGAAGAACTCAATCAGGCTGCTGAAGCTTGGTACAACGCTTGGAACGCTAACCTACTACCCCGACAAGATAGCCGTTTGCGTCGCCGCGGCATGACGCAACCCATTGCGCGTTATGAATTATGGCAAACCATATTACGTACACCTGAAAAGTTACGTGAACTCCCCCCCATTGAAATGTGCCGTTATTTATTAAAAGCAGAGCCTAAACCTAAAAAGGTACAAGGCAATTTAGATATCAGCTTTAAGCATCCTGCTGCCCCACGAAGCCAGCAGTATTCACTTAAAGGGCTGGCACATGTGGTGATAGGCGAAAAAGTGGCGGTAGCACCGCTGTATTACGGTGATTGCCAAATTATGGTGACGATAAGTGACTGCTTGGGTGAAGAGTACAAACACGTTTTAGAGCCCAAAGAGTTTGATCAAGCAGGCTTTGCGATTGATGCGCCCGTGTGGGGAGAAGAGATTATTGGTATGGCTGACACTGAGGTCGAAACCCGCAACAAGGCCTCAGACAGAACTGCATTCCCTGATATGGATCTTGAGCAGATTAAGAAGGCCAAGGCCAAACAAGTCACCCCGTTTGAGGGCAAGTTAAACGCCCATAGCCACCTGAAAGAGATAGAGCAGCCCACCTTTATGCGCCGTGAGGGCAGCAATATTGAACTGACCGAACAGTACCAACCTGCACAGCGCAAGCCGCTAAGTCGTATCGCACTTAAGCGATTGGTGTTGGCTGCACTTGGGCGCCCACTCAGCATTGATGAAAGCCAAGAACTTGAGCAGTACCAGGATGTGTTCGATGAAGACATTCCACAAATTATGGCGAGTTTACTGCAGCCTGTGTCGCCGCTAAAGCTAGTGAAATGAGTGCATTAAATAAGGATATGACGATGACTAATTTAACGATTGACCAGATTTTAAAGCGTAATGATATGCCTCGTATGGCGCTACTGCGTCAACTTAATAATGAAGGCTATTCAATTGGTAAATGTTCTATGCGCAATCTTGCCGAAAAAAACCAGTGCCCACGCCGAGCACCCGTTGCAGCTGTAAGAAAAGCGCTGGGGCATCTACTCGGGAACAATATTAAACAGGAGGAGTTAGACACTATTTTTAAACATCAACCTAATGGGGGAAATAACAAGGTGGATATATCACAGCCTGTGTATGGCGTGATTGAGCTGCTTCAAACAAACGACCTGAGCCAAATGCAGGCGATTAACGCGCTAAAACAAGATGGAATAAACATATCACCCACTGCCATGAGCCAGATTTTGCGCCATGGCATTTGGCCTAAAACGGTCGAACGCGCTGATATTGAAACCTCTTTAACTGCCTGGATAGCTCAGTTTGTGACTAAAAGACAACTCAATAACATGTGGAAAGTACGCGGAGTGACAGTTAATGCCACTCCTAAGAAGCCTTTAACCACAGTGCCAGATGTTGCGGTTAAGCCGCGCATCACTTTTGAACAACCGGAGCCTGAAATGTTAAATCAGACGACTTTGCGTCACTTTAAGTTATCTCGTCATCCATTTGAAAATGAGATCCGATCTGAGTCTGATCTATTTATGAGTGAACAGCAGGTGATGTTACGTGAGGCCATGGTGCAAGCCACGCTTGGCGGCAGCATCATGGCGATGATTGGTGAGTGTGGCTCAGGTAAAACTGAGACGCGTAAAGGCTATATGGAATACATAAGACGCCATCACCCTGAGGTGCAAGTGATTGAACCTATGGTGATCAACAAGAAGCGCTTAACGGCTGAAATGATCTTTGATGCCTTAGCTGAGGAGTTGATGCTCACCACGCTACCTGGAAGCCTTGAACGCCGAGCTCGCAAGGTGGAGAGCGCACTGAAGCGCAGCGTGAAAGCGGGTAACCGTCATGTGTTGATTATTGAGGAGGCCCACGACCTGACCAATGATGTTGTGAAGTACTTGAAGCGTATTTGGGAGCTGAGTGATGGCTTTAATCGCTTAATCAGTATTGTGTTAATCGGTCAGCCTGAGCTTGCACAAAAGCTAGCCCCTTCAAACTATGAAGTACGTGAATTTTCTCGTCGCTGCAATGTGATGCAAGTGCCGCCACTGGGCCGTTCATTGACTGAGTACATTGCCCATAAGTTTAAACGCTGCAATGTGAACTACCTAAATGTAATAGAGCCACAGGCCATTGATGCACTGCAGCTGCGACTACAAGCCAAGGTGAGTTACGGCATGGCGGCCAAGGCAAGCGAGCATCAGGACATGAGCTACCCGCTGATAGTGAACAACTGGTTGGTATGCGCCATGAACCTAGCTGCGAGCTTAGGAGAAACCGTTATAAGCGCTGATGTGATACAGGAGCTGAAATGAATAAGGCCAATAAGCATGTGATGACGAATTTAGCTAACGCCATGCTATGTGCAGCGGTTTTAGACAAACACGGGATCACCATGAACCATGTGAACCTGGAGGGAAGCAAGCCCTGCATCGAGGTAACAAATAACAAGAAGCTTGATCAGTTAACGCCTGTATCTGTAGCGATATCTAACCAGGACGGTAGCCGCTTTGAGCGCTTATCTGCCGAAGTTGAAGGCACTAATGTGCAGTGGCTTCAACCTCTTTATAACTAAAAGATAACTAGAACTAAACGGAGTAAATGATGAATGAAGCAGTAGCGGTACCAGCAGGTTTTAAGCGTGATGCCAAAGGCAACCTAGTTGCCATGAGTAATATCAAAGCCATTGACCTGATACGTGATGAGTTGGTGGGTAAGTTGTCTGGCTTAGCCGCTAAGCAACAGGTGCAGATGCGTGACTTTAAGGCGTCAATCATTGATGAGCTAAGTGCATTTGTGGACCTGTCAGCCGAAGAGTACCAGATTAAACTTGGCGGCAAAAAAGGCAATATCACTCTGATGAATTTTGACAGCACCTTGAAGGTTCAGATTGCGGTGAGTGAGCAGCTGCAATTTGATGAGCGTCTGCAGGTGGCTAAGCAGTTAGTCGATGAGTGCATACATGCCTGGTCTGATGGTGCAAACGACCGCATCCGAACTTTAGTAGAACACGCCTTTCAGGTCGATAAAGAGGGCCAAGTGTCGACAGCCAGAATTTTAGGTTTACGTAAACTCGATATGGAAGATGAACGCTGGGATCGCGCCATGAAAGCCATTGCCGATTCGATTCAGGTGACCGACAGTAAATCTTATATCCGCTTCTATCAACGCCGCAACACAGACGATGCATGGCAAGCGGTATCACTCGATATAGCAGCACTTTAGGGGGAAGAGATGAAAAAGCAATTTAAGCCAAAGTCCTGGTACATCAAGATGATCCATATTGGTAAGAGGCAGTTAAAAATTGATGAGCAGTCCTACCGCGCTAATCTATTACTGCTGACGGGTAAGCGATCTTGCCTGGATATGGAGATTTTAGATCTCGTTAAGGTGTTGGAGTTTCTCAAGTCTAAAGGCTTTAAATTTAAGGCTGGTAAAGCAACTAAATCTGCCAAGAGAGCCGCTCCGACTCAGCTTGATAAGTTGCGTTATATCTGGATAACCATGAACAAGCAGGACTTTTTAAAAGATGGTTCTGATAACGCCCTAAACAACTGGAGTATGGGGCAAACCAAACGCCTAAACGATGGCACTGCCATCGCTAAGTTGGAATGGCTACAGCCCAACATGCTAAATGCACTGATTGAGCAACTGAAGAACTGGCATATCCGCATGCTAAACGAGGCTATCGATCATCAATATCCAGCTGTGGCTCTATTAAGCCAGGAGGGACAACTTTCACCGGAGAACTATCAAGCCTTCGTTGAACTCGATGAAAAGCTTAGGGCTAAAAGAACTCAAGAGTCACTAAGTGGTGTTTACAACGCTTTAAGCCTGATTTTATCAAACGACAATTCAGCACCAAAGCAAGCTGGTGATTAATGAGTGGTGTAATGGCCCTACTTATATATGTAGGGCCAGAGCAGAGGATCAATTGATGATGCATGAAATTGAATTAAGCGCAGCTGCAGTGCTTGCAGCCAAAAAGCTATTTAACCACCTAACAGTAGATGATCTTAGCGCTGCTGGATTTACCGAGGAAGATGAAGCAGCCTTCGGTGAGTTATATCGAGGTGTTCAAGGATACATTGAAGAATTAGAAATGACCGAAGGGAGTGAAGCGTAATGAGTCAGAGTGAACGTTCAGCAGCTTTTCTCGTAGATATGCTAATCCATACCGAAACCATGCTGACAGAGTTTGGAATTGAGAAAGATAAAGCTGCAGAAATGGCTCAGAATATTGTTGACCAGCTCCGCCAGACATACGGTGGTGAGCAGTTCTATTTCCCACGAGGTGACAGCTTAGATGTGACACTTTCCCATCACAAGATTTATGCCAAATTCAGAGGCCACAATCATGTTCAGTTATCGAAAGAGTTTGATGTTTCGGTGACTCATATATATCGAGTGGTGAAGGCTATTCAAAGTGCAGAAGCGGCGCGACGTCAACCAGGTTTGTTTTAGCTAATTCAGGCAGCAAACCTATTTTCACTATTTGAAACTCCTTTTAATATACCATCCGACTTAATCTTGATTGATCCGGGCTGATCCAGTAGTTTTCCCACACTTCCCCTATAGTTTTCTCTCTCAGTAACATCTAGTAATGCTTGGGACTTAAACCGCCCCTCCCAGAAGCGACCTGTACACTTATCCTCTTTATTGGCCTTACGTGCAATGGGTTCATTTAAGCACCGCATAAACCAGCTGATATCACATAAACGGCTTCGGTACTGGGCAATTGAACGCCTTAGGAGTGACAAGTTCAGCTCTTCAACCAACTCACCTTTTGCAAACCTTTGCGTTAGCTCTGTCCCTTTAAATAGTTGATGCCACTGCTCAATAACCTCCCTATCAGACCAGCTATTGGCTAACTCAATATCAATTCTCAGCACTAAATGAAGATGGTTACTCATCACAACATATGATGCTATATCAATTGCAAAAATCTCACCCAACTTAAGCAACTGAGATTCGACCCAGTATTTTCTATGCTCATAAGATTTACCAGTATTTGGATCCACTCCTGTTAGCCAGGTTTTACGCACACATCTCGAAGTTGTGTGGTACCAAAGCGTATCCTCCACGCTAATTTGGGTTCTTCTTGGGCGGGGCATAAAAACCTCCTACTTCATACAATATTTAAAGCTTAGTAGGAGGATGGAAAGTACACAATTTACTATGGGTGGCCATATTTATTACCCTCACCTCACAAGGTGTTAAGTTGCCCACGCAGTTGTTGCGCTGGAAGCCAACGCAGAGAATGGCTTAAAAGCAGTTTCGAGTTGCGAGGAAAAGCGTCAGACTTGTGCGACTCTTGAAAAAAGTCAGCCCTGAGCGGTTCTTATAAATAGACAGCCTTGAGCGGATTATAGAAAGAGTAGCTGTAAGTTTTAAGTACAAGCTAAAAGAGAAAAGCCACCGAGCTCATCTTATTTAAACTAAGAGGTTCTGGTGGTTTTTTGTTTTCTGTCAGGCAGTGTCAGGTTACTAATAAAGATATGGCTGCCCTTCCTTTTTAAATAGACTTAAAAAAGTGACTTTTGGCAAACATTAAATTCAAAAAGGAGTGGTCAAAGCCACTCCTTTTTTGTCATCAACTGCGACTAGGCTTCAACAGCTTTATTCACAGTTATTATTTTACTTTTAGCAGGTATTTTAAATCTGACCTTAAGCTTGCGCTTAATCTGCAGCGGTTTGCTTCGCTTCTTTTTTAATAGCACATGACAAAGCTCAATAATCAAACCAAATGCCATCGCAAAGTAAACATAACCCTTGTTCACGTGCACACCAAAACCTTCCACTATCAATAGTCCTCCTAATAAAACAAGGAACAGCAGCGCCAAGGTTTTAAAGCCAGGATAAGCTAGAATCAAATTATTGATCTTACCTGCAATCAACACCATAACAACTGCAGATGAGAGGATAGCTGCAACCATGATAGGCACTTCATTGGTAAGCCCCACCGCAGTGATCACCGAGTCCATCGAAAACACGGCATCGACAGCAACAATCTGCAATAGAATGACCGCTAAACCTGTTTTAGCATAGTTAGATTGATTCACCTCAGCATGGCTAACCAGCCAAGACCAAAGCTCCTTTAAGCTTTTAAGTAGCAAGAATAGACCACCTAAAATCAGAATTAACTCGCTACCGGTAAAGGCCATATCCGCGACAGAAAATAACGGTTTAGTCAGTGTCATGATCCACGAAATTGAGAATACCAGACCAATACGTGAAATAACGGCTAGTGAGATGCCTAAATTACGCGCCATCTCACGCTTCTCTTTGGGCAAGCGCTCACAAAGTACTGAGATAAAGACTAAGTTATCGACACCTAAGACAATTTCCAATGCAAATAATGTGGCAAGCACAACCCAAGTTTCGGGCAGTAAGAAGAGTTCTAACATGATGATTTAAGCTCCATTGTCTGGTAGCTCATTAACATTGTCAGTCGACTTCGTGGGTCATCCATTTTAAGTTTAAAACCTCTAAGTAATTGATACATTGCGATTAGAGCACCAATATTTAGAGCTGACAACAGAATATAATCACTCAGTTATGCGTATTACAGCCATTTATATTGAAAACCTATAGAAATTGATAAACCCACAACGAAATAGATAATAGTTACATATAGATAAGCAATCATTAATTTAAGATAACAGGCAGATTAATTAATATTTAGGGTGAGTTTTAGTATATTTATGGGCAATTAAAAACTGAAAAGTCATCCCATTCAACTCAAGCTTTCATGAGTGAGAAGTTGGGTGAATAGGTAGAAGTTAAGTGAATTGATTAAACGATAAGAATAGCTACGGGTAATAGCTCCCGTAGCTTTTGGATAGCCTTTTAATTAGCAGCTCTAGCTAAACTTGGGTGCATTGAGCATGTTAGGAGCGATAATAAAGCCCTGCTAGCTGCGCATCCACCTCAATTTTTCCCGCAAAAAAGACAGGGCAAAAAGACAGGGCCACGTTCAACCTAGAAGTGCACCACCTAGACTTTTTTACTCTCTATTTTAATGACCTAAATTGGTATGGTGTTATTTGAATATTGTTAGTGCGCTAATGTAGCGTTAAATGAAGCGTTAACCTTGATATGTTTTGTATCATGTTTTGAGCAGATACTGCTTTGCGGATATAGAAATAATGCTTAATATCACAGCTGTATGTCCCTATGTGATAAAGGGATTAATGAGAGGATCCTTTGATGAGTTCTATTAGTGGCGTCGACAATGGTGCAAATATTAGTACAAGGGCTAATATCAACTCGAAAATAGCAGGTGATTCGGCAGCTCAACAAGCCACTGTCAGTCATACGCCAGAGCCTGTTGCTAATGCAACTTCTACGGGCACCACGGTGGTATTATCAACTGCTGCGCACGATAAATTAGCCGCTGAGCAAGGCGCAGCTAAAGTTGCTGACAGTTCAGAAGGTGAAACCGCAAAAGTAGCTAATGCTGAGTCAGATGATGGGGATCTTGAGTCCTTTGCGTTTGGCGCTTTAGGCCTAGATCATCCTGATCACATTGATGAAAATAGCGATTCATCTTATTCAGCAGGCCAATATGTTAAAGCTGTCGCGACGATTGGCGGCATGATAGCAATGTTTATTTAGACTTGTTTTAGGTTTAGAAAAGAGACAAAAGATGGGACTGCTATATCTTTTGTGTTATTAACTTAGTGCTATTAACTTCGCAGGGCTCCCTCAAACTCCAATCTCTTTATCCAAATCAAAAGCGATTCACCACGAAGGACACTGAAGCCACTCAGAAAGGCAATAGTAAGAAAGAATTATTGAACCTTGAGTTAGAGCTTTACCTCCGCGCTCACCGTGTAAGCGAAGCACTCCTTGGTAAGAACGCGCTTTTTCTTCATTAGACATCAAAAAGAAATAATCAGGTGATCCCCTAATATAGGGCGTTATGGTAGGCTGTAAACTTAAAGGCATTGTCAACATCTAGTGAATTAGGCATAGAACAACAATGGTTACGAATCGCACAAAAAATTTGATCTTTATGAACAATGACCGAGAAACAATCGCACGTCTGCGCGAGCGTATTCCAACCTTTGAATGTACGCCAGGCTGTCATGATTGTTGTGGACCAGTAACCACCTCTTCAACTGAAATGTCGCGTCTACCAGTGAAGACGGATGCCGAACATGAAGCCGCATTAAATGAATTTAATTGCGTACACTTGGGGCCTAAGGGTTGCAAGGTGTACGAGCAACGTCCGTTGATCTGCCGAGTGTTTGGCACCACACCGCGTATGCCCTGCCCAAATGGTTGTCGACCACAAGAGATGATTGACACAGAAACTGAGCGTGAGATCCATCATTTCATCGCAAATACACGACAAGTGTTGGTGTAAGTTATCAACTGAACTGGCAGGAAAATGAGACCCATAGGCTGAAATCACAAGATAGAGCTGGAGTCGATTCTACCCGCTTATAGAGAGGAAAATGATGAAATGAATACTTCATCATTTTCCTAATGCTACAGACCTAGCTTGCATGCCTAAGCTACATACCTAGCCTACATACCTAAGTTATAGGCCTAAGTTATAGGCCTAAGTTATAGGCCTAAGTTATAGGCCTAAGTTATAGGCCTAGCTTGTCGGCGACATAGTCGGCGTCTTTATCCCCTCGTCCAGATAGGTTAACTAAGATCTGTTTATCTTTTGGCAATTTAGCCGCTTCGCGCATGGCCCAAGCCACTGCATGAGCACTTTCCAGAGCTGGGATAATCCCCTCGACCCGCGACAGCGTCATAAAAGCATTTAAACACTCCTCATCGGTAACTGAATCATATTCAGCACGCTCAATGTCTTTAAGGTAGCAGTGTTGTGGGCCCACTCCCGGATAATCTAATCCTGAGGCGATGGAGTGAACAGGTAGTGGCTCACCCGCTTCATCTTGTAACAGATAGCATTTAAAACCATGAATGGCGCCCGGCGTGCCTAACGTAAGCGTGGCTGAATGCTCTGTGGTATCTAGCCCTTTTCCCGCGGGTTCAACACCGACGATCTTCACCTCACTATCATCGAGAAATGCAGTGAACAGGCCGATAGCGTTCGAACCGCCTCCGACGCAAGCAGTGATGATATCGGGGAGTTTATTAAATTTTTGTAGGAACTGCTCTCTGGCCTCACGGCCGATAATGCTCTGAAAATCACGCACCATCTTAGGGAAAGGATGAGGACCTACCACTGAACCAATGGCATAGAAATAATCTTTCGGATCCTTCATGTATTCGACAAAGGCGCTGTCGACAGCATCTTTTAAGGTAGCTGTACCTTGGGTAACGGCGATTAGCTTACAGCCTAAAATTTTCATTTTAGTGACATTCGGGTGCTCTTTTTCTATATCGACCTGACCCATATGGATTTCACACGGGATCCCCACTAATGCGCAGGCAGTGGCAAGTGCGACACCATGTTGACCCGCCCCCGTTTCGGCAATCACCTTTTTCTTGTTCATGAATTTAGCGAGTAATGCTTCACCGAGGCAGTGATTAATCTTATGAGCACCTGTGTGATTAAGATCTTCACGCTTGAGATAGATCTGTGCACCGCCGAGTTGGTCGCTAAGGCGCTTGGCATGATAGATAGGGCTTGGACGACCCACATAGTCCTGGAACAGCTGCATGAGCTCATCCTGGAAGCCTTGAGTCTGTCGGATCTCTTCGTAGGCTTGATTAATCGCATCCATCGCAACCTTTAACTCAGGCGGAATAATCTGGCCACCATACTCACCAAAGAAACCTTGATTGTCAGGCATGGGTGCGAATTCTAACTTGCTCATAAGACCTCTCTATACTTTGAATTTCTTCTAGTTTGACATTAATTGGGTTCGTTTTTGATACACCCGATCAATATATAACAGAGTCGAGAATTGGCCAATAGCAATAAGTATAACTATGAAGTAGAAGCTTTTTTACAGTGAGAACAAGCAGGTCTTGCACAAATACTTTGCGCTAAATCAAGCCGCATAACTTGGTGTTTTATCCGTCCTATGTCTTTCAAGCATTCCACCATATGAAAGCTCGAAATGTGGACAGTCCAAAAAAACAACGATAGGTTGAAATTTAAGCTGACAGTTGTGACAGCTTTGGCCTAAGTGTTTGCTTAATAAAGAGAGGAGTATTTGCTTTAAAAGCATTGCACTACAACAAGACAGGAGTCGAGGTAGATATGAGTACATCACAGAAGAACAGTGACTTATTATACGGACTGCATGACCGTCCCGCACCACTTAAAGCCTTATTTGCCGCTTTTCAGCATATATTGGCCAGTTTTGTCGGCATTACCACCCCAGCATTAATCATTGGCGGTGTCTTGGGCTTAGGCAGTGAGTTGCCTTATCTTATTTCCATGGCCCTATTTGTTTCTGGAGTTGGAACCTTTATTCAAGCAAAACGCCTAGGCCCTGTCGGCTCAGGATTATTATGCGTACAGGGAACCAGTTTTGCCTTTTTGAGTGCGGTTTTAGCTGCAGGCTTTATTGTTAAAAATAGAGGGGGGAGCTCTGAAGATATTCTAGCTATGATTTTTGGGGTTTGTTTCTTTGCCTCATTTGTAGAAATATTTTTAAGCCGCATCATCCATAAACTTCAGCATGTCATTACCCCTGTCGTTACTGGCATCGTCATCACCACCATAGGTTTATCCTTGATTAAAGTTGGCATGACCGATATTGCAGGGGGATTTGGCAACGAAGAGATAGGTGCAGCAAAATATCTTATTGTCGGTGGAGTCACGCTAGCCAGCATTATTGCGATTAATCGCTTACGCAATCCGGTTTTACGCCTATCGGGGATCATGATCGGTATGTTAGTCGGCTATATCACCGCTTACTTTATGGGCATGGTGAATTTTCACATACCCGATGTTGCCATCATTTCAGTGCCTATGCCGTTTAAGTATGGATTCAATTTCGATTTAGCAGCGTTTATTCCAGTAGCTATTATTTCAGTGGTCACCGCCATTGAAACAACGGGTGATTTAACGGCAAACTCTATGGTTTCTAAGGAGCCTACTCAGGGGCCACTTTATCTTAAACGTATCAAGGGTGGAGTTTTGGGTGATGGAGTAAACTCTTGTTTAGCAGCTACATTTGGCAGTTTCCCTATGTCAACGTTCAGTCAAAACAATGGTGTGATCCAGCTCACCGGCGTTGCCAGTCGTTATGTGGCTTTTTATATCGGTGGCTTGTTCATTTTATTAGGTCTATTTCCCATTATTGGGGCGGTTTTACAAACACTGCCTAAACCCGTTCTAGGCGGAGCGACCTTGGTAATGTTTGGTACCGTTGCATCGGCAGGCATTCGAATCTTAGCGAGTGCAGAGCTTGATCGTCGTGATCTGCTTATTATGGCAGTCTCTTTTGGTTTAGGGCTTGGTGTTGTCGCTGTGCCTGAAGTAACAAACTCTTTCTCGCCTCTATTTAAAAGCATTTTCGGTTCATCTGTCACTGTCGCAGGCCTATCGGCAATTTTAATGAGTTTGATCATTCCTCAAAATATGGCCACTGAGGCAGAGGAGCAAGTATCAGAGTTCACGGTAGAAGATGAACAAACACATATAGCCTAGCCATTAGCTTTATACCGATTCGTTTTTTGCTTTTGACTAAAGTAGATCTAAGTGGTTAAGATATAAGCCCTAACTAGTATATTCTTACAATAAAGTAGTCATTTTTTGGAGGCAAGCCCCAGGTCTTAAAGGCCTTGAGTCTTGCTGTGATCATACTCAACTAATAATGTACCTTTCCGGTTTGTGCATTATTGGCTCCTACATCCGGGTTCTAAAAGTTCATCTCTCTCTTTTATGTACCTGGAAATTAGGAGTAAATATGCAAAATAATGCTCATAGAATATGGATTAAAAATCCCCTCGACTGTCTAGACCCAGCTTATGCGGGTGGCATTGTTATTCAAGACGATATTATCGTGGAGCTAATACCCGCAGGTGGCGAGCCAACCGAGCAGGCTCATGAGGTCATAGATGCTAGTGAGCATGTCCTTATACCTGGCCTAATCAACAGTCACCACCACTTTTATCAAACCTTAACTCGCGCTTTTCCGGCGGCATTAAACAAAGAGTTATTTCCATGGTTGCAGAGCTTATATCCCGTATGGGCTAAACTCACCCCCCAAATGATCGCAACCTCAACACAAATTGCCTTAAGTGAACTCCTTCTCTCTGGGTGTACCACCGCAAGTGATCACCACTACCTTTTTCCAAATGGGCTAGAAAATGCCATCGATATTCAAATAGAACAAGCGCGTAAACTTGGTATAAGAGTTCACTTAACGCGCGGCTCTATGAGCTTAGGGGAAGATCAGGGCGGATTACCACCACGGACAACCATTCAAACCGATCAACAGATATTAGATGACAGCCAAAGACTCATTAACACTTATCATCAATATGAAGCAGGGGCTATGATCAGAATTGCATTGGCGCCTTGCTCACCTTTTTCAGTGAGTGAAGACTTGATGCGTGCGACAGGTGAGCTAGCCGCAGATCTTGATGTCAGACTACACACACACCTTGCAGAGACAATTGATGAAACCGAGTTTTGTATAAAGATGTTCGGCGTACGCCCAGTTGATTACCTTGAGCGCGTAGGCTGGTTAAATAACCGCACCTGGCTTGCCCATGGTATTCACTTTAATGAACAAGAAATTTCTCGTTTAGGGCAAGCTGGCGTCGGTGTTTGCCATTGTCCCTCATCCAATATGCTGCTGGCCTCGGGCCAATGTCCAACACTCGCACTGCAGGCCGCAGGTAGCCCTGTCGGTCTCGGGGTCGATGGCTCGGCATCGAATGACGGTTCAAATATGATTGGCGAAGTTCGTCAAGCGTTGTTACTGCAACGCTTACGCTATGGTGCCAGTGAGATCACCCATCAAAAAGCCTTTGATTGGGCGACTAAAGGCTCAGCAGCTTGTCTAGGGCGGGATGATATTGGTGAAATCGCAGTAGGCAAGCAGGCTGATATCGCTTTATTCAAACTGGATGAAATTCGTTTTGCCGGCTCAGGTTCCCCAGTTGCAGCCATATTGCTTTGTGGTGCAACAAGAGCAGATAAAGTCATGGTGGCTGGTCGTTGGCGGGTGTTAGATGGTGAGATAGTAGATTTAGATCTGGATCAACTGATGGCACAGCAAGTCCAGTTAGCGACCCAACTTGCCAACTCACACTATGGCTAACAGTATCAGTTGCGAGGAAAGCAGTGAAAGCAGTGAAAGCTGTAAGTTAAAGATGTGAAAAGTAGAAAAAGAACAAACCATCGAGCACTTCTAACCTAGTTCTAAGAAGTGCCGATGGATTTTTGTTGTCATAGTGTCATGTGATCAACTACAGCACTGCTCCACTCTTGTTAGCACGCCCTCTTACACGATCGATTGTTTGATTGATGAAGACAAAAAATACCGGCACAAACAGCACAGCTAACACGGTACCGCTAAACATCCCACCTAGCACGCCAGTACCGAGTGAGTTTTGTACCTCAGAGCTTGGTCCGCTTGCCAGATAAAGTGGAATGATGCCGCAACTAAAGGCTAGTGAGGTCATTAAGATAGGTCTTAAGCGTAGCCTAGTTGCCGTTAACACCGAGTCAATTAATGAGCTACCCTCTTTTCGAGCTTGCTTAGCAAATTCAACAATTAAAATCGCATTTTTCGCCGACAAACCTATGATGGTCACTAGCCCCACTTTAAAGAACACATCGTTGGCCATACCGTTAAGCATGACAAAAGCCACAGCACCAATAACGCCTAATGGCACGACTAAGATCACGGCCAACGGAATTGTCCAGCTTTCATATAATGCAGACAACACGAGGAAGATAACTAACATAGAGAAGAGTAACAGCATCACAGTTTGCGATTCAGCCTCACGCTCCTGCAGTGATAGTCCAGTCCACTCAATGGTTGCCGCACTCGGTAATGCGTCCACTATTCGCTCTAGCTCCTGCATCGCCTCCCCCGATGAGACACCCACAGCAGGTGATGCCGATACAGCTACAGCTGATACGCCATTAAAGCGGGTCAACTGTTGCGGCGTAGTGCCCCATACGGGCGTCACAAATTGAGAAAGGTAGACAGTGCCTCCCTGCTCGTTTCGAATCGATAACTTGAGTATATCCTCTAGCTGCATCCTTGATTGAGCTTGAACCTGAACGATAACCTGTTGCAAGCGCCCGTTATTAGGGAAGTCATTGACATAGTTTGACCCCATAGCGGTAGAAATTGTTTCGCTGATAGCATTGAACGGCACACCGAGTGCGCGCGCCTTAGCCCGATCGATGTTTAGTTGTATGCCGCTGGTTTCAGGTAAGGTTTCAAAGTAGATAAAAGCAAATTTACCACTGGCATACGCTTGATTAAGAAACTCAGCTTGAGTATCTAAAAAACGCTCATAGCCTAAATTGCTACGGTCCTGCAGTTGTAAGGAGAGGTTTGAAGAGTTACCTAAGCCATCAATCGCTGCTGGCAATACATTAAAAACCTGCCCCTCAGTTAAATCGCTTAAGTGCTCATTAAGTGCCTGCATCTCTTGTTGAGTGGAAACGCCATTACGTTGATCCCAACCTTTTAAGGTGGTAACCCCAAATGCAGAGCTTGGGCCTGTCCCACTAAAGCTAAAGCCTAAAACACTCATGCTGGCTTCGACAGCCTCTCTACCGAGCGCAAACTCCTCAATTTTAGTGACCACATCCATTGTACGTTCAACGGTTGCATCGCTAGGCAGTTGTACCGATGTCATAAAGAAGCCCTGATCTTCCTCGGGCAAAAAAGTACTCGGGATCTGAGTAAAACCATAGATACACACAGCAACAAAGCCCAAATAAAGCAGCATCATCCGCCCTGTTCTTTGTATTAAGTAAGCCGTAATTGCTGCCACTTTGGCGGTAAACCAAGCAAAGCTACGGTTGAACCAACCAAAGAAGCCGACTTTATTGTGATCGCTTTCAGTTAGCGGTTTTAGCAAGGTTGCACATAGGGCTGGGGTTAAGGTTAATGCCAGAAAAGCCGAAAACAGGATAGAAACAGCCATCGACAAGGAGAACTGTTGAAAAATAGTCCCGACAGAACCCGCCGCAAAAGAGATAGGTATAAATACCGCCGACAGTACGGCAGTAATGCCAATTACGGCGCTATAGATCCCTGACATAGCCTGCTCAGTCGCCGCTTTTGGTGGCAGCCCTGTTTCAGCCATCACCCGCTCAACGTTTTCGACCACAACAATGGCATCATCGACTATGATGCCAATAGCTAACACCATACCGAACATGGTGAATACATTGATAGAGAAACCCATAACTAACATCACGGCAAATGTGCCAAGTAGCGCTATGGGCGCAACGATAGCTGGAATTAAGGTATAACGGATCTTTTGTAGAAATAGATACATCACCAGAAACACCAGTAGCATTGCTTCAAGTAGGGTGATCACCACTTTTTGGATCGATATCTTAGCAAAAATAGCCGCATCAGATGTGATGGTATATTCCATGTTTGCTGGCATAGCTTGTTGTAACTCAGCCATGCGAGACCTTATCTCGTCAGACGTAGCGATAGCATTGGCACCAGGCGACAACTGAATGGCTGCCGACGTTGATGCTTGGCCGTTTTCACGATTACTGAAAAGATAATTTTGCGCGCCTAACTCAACCTTAGCGACATCCTCTAACAATACTGTTCCGCCATGGATATTGGCGCGTAATACAATTTGGCGAAACTCTTCTGGTGTTTCTAACTGTCCCTGTGCGGTCAGTGGAAATACTGTCATCTGACCATCTGTGGTCGGAGAGGCACCGAGTTTACCGGGAGATATCTGAATATTTTGCTGTGAAATAGCAAGCGTTACATCTTCCATCGTCAGGTTGTAGCCTGTTAGTGCAATGGGATCGACCCAGATCCTCATGGCAAACTCAGCACCATACATCTGTATGCGGCCAACCCCAGGTACTCGCTTTATCTCCTCAACGACATTCCGTAACATGTAGTCGCTCAGCTCTAGCTCTGAGTATTGGCCGTTCGGTGAGATTAAGCCTAAATACATCAAGTTGTTAGAGGAGGTCGTTTCCACTGTGATCCCAGCTTGACGCACTGCCAAGGGCAATCTGGGCTCGATGGTTTTGATCTTATTTTGGATCTCAACCTGAGCCATTTCAGGGTCGGTGCCATTTTCAAATGTCACAGTAATTGACGCGCTGCCACTGGCATCGGACGATGATTTAAAGTAAAGCAAGCCTTTGATACCAGTGATCTCTCTCTCAATCAAAGAGACGACACTGTCGTTAATGGTCTTCGGGCTGGCACCTGGGTATGACAGGTACAAGCCTATGCTTGGTGGGGCAACGCTAGGAAAACGCTCTACAGGTAGCTTAGGTATAGCGATAATCCCAGCAATAGAGATCAAGATGGCGATAACCCAAGCAAAAATTGGCCTAGATATAAAGAAATGTGACACGATAAAGGTCCTCTAAAAACAGGTAAAAATTGCTATTTGAGCCAAGTTGATAGGGATAGCTGAGCTCCCTGCTGAAGGTTTTCCTGACCAGAAACAATCACGGTATCCTTGTTACTCAGCCCCTGGGACACTAGGTACTCCCCGCTTTGAATACCCTCAATGACGAGTTCTCGACGCTCATAATTGCCATCGACCACCACAAAAAGGTAGGGATCACCACTGCTTGTTCGCAGCACCGCTTGCTCAGGAATACGAACCGCCTGCAGTTTCCTACGTGGGATCTGTGTACGAACATACATCCCAGGTAGTAAAAGCTGATTAGGGTTATCAGCGATAATACGTACTATAAGATCACCAGTATTTTCATCGACACTGATGCCTGAGAATAAAATACTCCCTTTTATATCCTCGGCTCTGTTTTCAGAAAACTGCACGGTAACAGCTAGCCCTTGTTTGTTGTTACTGCCTTTGCCATCCAGAAACTTGCGAATTTGACTAAGCTTGGAAGCAGGTTGACGCACATCGATATAGACCTTATCTATTTGCTGGATCACTGCCATTGGTTTGGCATCATTACTGATCACTAGCGCTCCCTCAGTCACCAGAGCCTCACCAATAATGCCACTGATCGGCGCGCTCACTCGCGCATATTTGAGCTGCAACTTACTGTGTTCGAGTTGAGCACGATTTTGCTCTACTGTCGCAGCGGCTATCTGTTGATTAAAGCTTGCATCCTCAAAGGCTTGCTTACTCACAGCTTCAGTGCGGTCGAGGGTAGCAAGTCTATTTAACTGAGTTTGCAGCAAGGCGAGGTTCGCTAAAGATTGGCTTAATGCCGCCTGCTTGATATCGATATCGATTTCGAAAGCATCTTGATCGATTTGAAACAGAGGATCGCCATGTGTGAGGGTATCGCCTTGACGAAACAATCTCTGAATGATGATACCTGTCACCTGAGGCCGAATTTCAGCACTACGCAGTGGCCGAACACGTCCCTGAAGTTCGTCATACAGAGTCACTTCGCTAAATTGCGCGTCAATCGTAGCGACATTAGCAGTATTGGCAAATGTTCCATCACCAAAGTCCTGCTCATTACTGACACTTTCACCACAGGCTGTAACGAAAAAGGTAAGACTTATGAAAAAGCATAAGAACTTCATTTTATTAAACAGATACGCCATCTCTAACAATCTCCTAAATCCTAGCTAGATGATCCTTCTCACAGGCTCACCAGCATGAGTCATTTTCAATCAAGGAGATGGAGATTAGAGTATGCAGGGTAAACAGAGGGTAAAATCTCCGCTATATTGTCAGAGATTAGCACCTAGCAGGCTTTACCCAAGATTTACCCTTAGCCAGTTAAACTGTAATATTTACTGCTTAGACAAGTCAGGCTAATTGGCCAATCTACTCATCGGCCAAATTTTCACAGAGGTATAGAGATGATCCGTGTTTTGCTAATCGAAGATGAGCGTGATCTGGCAGAGACCTTACTGCAATTAATGGAGCTGGCAAAGATGTTGCCAGATCATGCCAGTAACGGTATAGCCGGACTTTCCTTAGCACAAACAAATAGCTACGATGTGTTAGTCATAGATGTAGGCTTACCTAAACTCGACGGTTTTTCAGTATGTAGGCAACTTAGGGCTAAAGGACTAGATATGCCTGTGCTTTTTCTCACGGCTCGTGGCAGCGTCGATGACAAACTAGAAGGTTTCGCTTCTGGTGGCGATGACTATCTCGCTAAACCCTTCGATAACCGAGAACTGATTGCTCGAATAAATGCGCTGGCCGGCCGGCGTAGCAGTCACGCGAAACGTCTACGTGTCGATGACTTAATCATGGATTGTGAGCAGCAAGCGGTGTCATGCAAGGAGCAAGTATTAGCGTTAACCCCTGCTTGTTATACTTTGCTTGAGACTCTGATGCGAGCCAGCCCTGAAGTTGTCAGTAGAAATTCGCTCGAAAATGCCCTTTGGGGCGATGAGCCCCCGAGCAGTAATGTGCTCAAGGCGCACCTTTGCTATCTACGCCGAGTCTTGACTCAAGCCGAGCAAGCACATCTATTGCACACCATATCGGGTAAAGGCTGGGCGCTGCGATCTGGAAGCGGCTCATGAAACTGCGTAACAGCTTATCAGCCCTATTGCTTGGAGGAAGTTGCCTTATTTTGATGGTACTCGTGCTCAGTTATACCCTCTGGGCAAGAGAAAACTACTTCCGTGCCCTGGATACCTCGTTCAGTATCAACATACTCAAGGCGCAAGAGTTAATCAACGAGCGAGGATTTGATGCTGTCGAGCCGAGTTTAGAGATCATTGATGCGCGTTTATTCCATCAATACGACCTCCTGCCCAAGAGTGTACAACTGCAGTATCCTCAATCTTCACTGAAAGTGGGAAGGCACCACTATGCACCTGGGATAACTGATGAAGATGAAATCAATCAGCGTAACTATTTTGTCTACACCTCCCGTTACAACCATGAAGGAGTCTACTACCTAGTTCAGGAATATGAGGAGTCAGATGAACCCAGCTACTGGGATCTTGCTGATTCGCAGCTACAGGAGATCTGGATAGTATCTTTAATCGTCACCCTGTTTTTAGCTCTGTTGATTTTTGGCATCTTTCATTACCTGACTAAACCGCTATATCGACTCAACGCCTGGTCCAAACAACTGAGTAGTGATGATTTAGACAAGCCAGTTCCCTCTTTTGACTATCGAGAGCTGGATTTATTGGCGGAGCAGTTTCTCAATAGCTTACGTGAAGTGGATGCAACCACTCAGCGTGAGACTCAATTTTTGCAGTATGCCAGTCATGAGCTAAGAACGCCTATTGCTGTAGTTAAAAGCAATGCTGAACTGCTCGAGCAACTTTGGCAAGATGCTCCAAAAAGTAGTTTGCCAGCGCTGCATCGCCTGACTCGGGCCGGTAAAACCATGCATCACCTCACCGAAACCTTACTATGGCTGACGCGCAAAGAGGTATCTGAGCCTATATCGACACACTTTCGCTTAGATCTACTGATACATGAGCTTATTGAAGAACATAGCTATCTTCTAAAAGGTAAGGTGGTAGTTCTGAATCTCGAGCTAGCTGAAGTCGCCACCTTTCAGTCAGAAACATTAGTCCGCATTTTGATCGCTAACCTCATTCGCAATGCTATGCAGCATATTGACGAGGGGAGTATCTCGGTAACACTCATCAAACAGCAACTGACTATCGAAAACAGAGACCTTGTTGATGGTGGTATGAATCAACAGCAAGAAGTTTTAGATAGTTTTGGCCTTGGTTTAAAGCTTGTAAGCCAAATTAGCCAGCAACAATCATGGCAGTTTGAGGTGGAGTCTGAACCTAATCGCTATATTGCGATGATTAACTTCCTACCCAGTAAAATTGATAGCTATAACTGATCAATCTGCTAGTCGAGCTGTATCAAGCCCAGCATCATCAAAGCTTCTAAAGGTAACTCCCCCCTCAGATAGCTTGATCTCCATATTGCAGCTTGCTGGAGATTGGTCTATTTTTTCACAGCGATTAAGCTCAAGCTTATAGGCTTTCTTTTTGATGGCATCGGCGAGTTCTGCGCAGCTCAAAGGGTTTTCATCACTCTCTTTGAAACAGAGTTTTTGTTTATACTCCTCACCTTTGTTACCAGCGACTAAATATTCCCAATCGTCACCCCAAGAGTTAATCGTCAGCGTATGTTCAATACCGTGCACATCTACTTTTATTTGTGGAGCAAGCTTAACGCCATAATCTAAGTGATTAACGGCATAAACTCTTAGATAACAAGCAGTGACAGCTTGTTCCTGTGTCTTGTCATCACTCATCCCTTTATGAGTAGGTGAAGATTCGACAATGACTTCTGTCACTGTATCAACTTGAAAGGTTACATCTTTCTGACAGCCTACTACAAAAATCATCATTAACAGTAGCGTAACAACCTCTAAGCTGATCATAACAAAGTGACTCTATTGTAATTATTTGTATCGGAGAATAACAGAAAACCTAGATAAGACTTCAACTATTACATTTACTTACAATGTGTCGCAGCTCGCTTTCTATGCTGCGTATTTACTATTTTTCAGTGGATATATTCGTGAATACAAATATAAGAAGCTAATGCTTCGAAGTTAACACTAAACCTAAGATGATCAGCCCTCTACATTATTACTTAAAAATAATTTACTACTTAATAAGTAGTAAAAACCATATTTTATGGAGCCTGCTTGGCCTAAGCCAAGGCAATAAATCAGCTCCTTGGCATTTTCATCAGATAGGACTAATTAACTACCTCTATCGTTATCTTATGTAGAATGTCACCAGGAAGCAGAGGTGTTGACTTTTGCTGCACATATTCATCAAACCCTGCACGATAATAATCTGATAAAGGGTGCCCAGACTGGCCACCTGGGATCGCCATGATAGCCTGTGACTCTAACCCAGGCTGCACGATAAAACGTTGCGATGCACCAAATGCACTTTTTTGTACCGCAGGCATAAAGCTGTCACCAAATCCCGGCGCTTCAGGCATATCCAAGAATGCACTCAGTAGCGGGACTTGTTTACTAAAAGGATGCTGAATTTTGAGTGCGTTCACCTTACCCCAGGCTAAGTCTGACAACTGGTTTGTATCACTGTGTTTAACTAGCAGGGCGTGAGTAGAATCCACGTAGGCCTGAATAACAAATGCATCCCAGCTGTTAAATTGTTCAGGTAACCAAGATTGGGGCTTATCTTCAATTAACTGCCACATCGCAGGTTCAAGGTAGCGCTTAACCGGAGATAAGGAAATCTCTAAAGATTTCAGACCTGTCTCGATAGGCGCAAAACTCATATCGATCAACCTCTGCCTAAAACTGCGCACTAAGGTATAGCCTACTGAATCCGCACAAGCGCACGCCTGCCAATCCCTAATGTGTTGAATATCTTTGGAGAAGCGTATTGGCTCCTTTGCGAGTAAAGTGATCAAATAGTTCTGCCAAGGCGATAAAAACTTGGCCTCATTGTCTAATTGCAGTTGATAGAAATCTTGCTCGGTAAATTGTTCAGACTCAAATAGCCGATCGCGAATTTGCTGACTTCTTGCACCTAAGGCATAACCACCATCCCCGAAACGATCTGACTCTGTAGCTGATATGACTCGAGAATTGGCCGACCAGAGCCGGCCGTGCTCTGGGTTAACAACCTGAGGCAGTAGAGGTTCATCTATGTGCCAGCGTTCTCCTTGATATTCATCTGGCACTTGAGCAATATTGGCTGGATTGGTTCTTGATGGGATTGCGCCAGCTGGTTTCCAGGCTGCATTACCGCTACTATCGACCAACATCATATTCTGCACCGGGATCCCGAAGCTTGTGGCTAGCTTTAAGCCTTCATCCACATTCGACACTGTTTCTAGGCCTATCAACTCCATATCGACGGCATAATCTTGATGAGCAACCCAAGAAAGCGCGTAATTTTGACCATTCACTTGCTTCACGGGGCCATATTTGGATAACTGGATCTGATATTCGACACTCGATTTAGAACCTGGCAGCTTCATCACTTCACGTGCAATTGATAACGGCTCATCGTCATCAATTGCGACCCAATCGGCAGTATCGATATAGGCGTTAGTGAAGCCCCATGCAACCTTGTTATTGGTGCCCACAACAATGGCTGGTGCGCCCGGCAGTGAAACACCGGTAACTTGTATAGGCTCACCAGTTTCCGAAGGGTAATTCAATTGCGCGCGATACCAGATGATAGGAACCGCAAATGAGAGATGCATATCATCCGATAACATAGCGCTACCACTTTTAGTCAAAGCACCTGTTACCGCCCAGTTATTGCTGCCTATATCTAAGGGTTCATCAATCGGGCTTACGAATGCGCTCGCAAGAAGTTGTGTCGCTAGAGCGGGTACTGCAACATCATCAAGAGGCAGCAAGCTTGAATCCAGCGCGGCTTGGTAGGGGCTGTTCTGAGTCACAAAAGCGAGCATATTTTTGCCATACAGCTTTTCAATTTGAGTTAACGCCATATCTCTCTTGACGGTATTACCTTGTAAATCAAGATACATACTATAAATAACCAGTAGACTATCAGCGGGTTGCCAAGCTTGTGGACGCGTACCTGTTAACAGGTATTCAAAAGAACGAATACTCTGCTCTGCCACTGCGGCATTAACGCCATTAGCATAAGCCTGTAATAGCAGTTTTTGTTTTGGCTCCATCTTAACGACCGTATTCTCGGCTCGTTTTCTTAACTGATGAAAACGGCGAGACTTATCTAGATTAAGGGCCTTCTCACCAAATATTTCAGCAAGCTCGCCAGCAGCGTTTCGCCTAATCAGATCCATCTGAAAAAATCGGTCCTGACCATGAACAAACCCCATAGCATAAGCGACATCTCGGCGATTACTTCCCTTGATAACTGCAGTGCCTAACCTGTCTCTCTCTATGGTGACAGACTCAAACAGCTGAGCACTATTAAGCTGCCCCGATAATTTAGGCAGACTCAAATATAGTCCGATATAAACAGTAAAGCTGAGGATGAAAGCTAAAGAAAGAGTTGAAACCAGGAGGATTTTTATTATTCTAGTCATCAAATATCGCCACGATATCCATTATCATGGCAATGACTATAACCTAAGTTACTGAGATGTTAACTAAATAATTTAAAGAAGAACAATTGACCAGAGTCGCATTTGAATCGACCCAATCAAACTAAAAAATGTTTGCAGCTCATCACTACATACACTGTGCAACGGCTCCCTTCTTAGTTGCTGCCATCACACAGCCTCGCTCGCTATCAGATGCAGCCTTACAATCAGACATCATGCTGGCACTATCTGGCGCCATACTGCCTAAAACCTTTCTAGCATGCTTTACGACATCGCCACACTTTTCGACAGGGATGGGATCATAGTTACTACAAGCACTGAGTAATAAAAAGATGATCACAGTAAAAAACAGCGTGGTGCGATTGATTTTGTCAATGGTTGAAAACTTAGGCATCGTTCTTCCTTAATCGCTAAATTTATTATGGCTAACGTGATTTTCTATCAATACAACTTGAAACAGATACTAGAAACTCTGGTCAGAAAAGGCACTTAGAAATAGTAGAAGATAAATTTGGATTTTGCACATTTTGTATTAATGATTTACTGCATTAGAATAGCTACTTCAAGTAATTACATAATCAATGGCAACGCTCTAGATATGGCAAAACCGAATAAGAAAGGTCCGACTCGGACTGTCGATATCTTCTGTGCTAAGTGCAAGACCCAGCTATTTAAATATCGTAAAGGGGGGAAAGGTGCCTTAGTGAAATGTTTTAAAGAGCGTATTGTCGACGATCACACTCAAACCCCCTGCCTCTGCCCGAACTGTGGACAGCTCTTCGCCAGAGATACCTTAGTAAGAGGCACACCAGCGTTAAAGATGATTGGTGGTAAGGTCACTTTTAAATGACCCCTTCCGTTATAGGAAACACCTGAGACCTATCATCTTATACGCTGCTGTTTATTTTCAACTTTAGTGTGCAGGCCTAATGTCACCTCGCAGCTGAGTATCGATGGAGTCTCTGATTGATGTGACCAGAAAGCTCAGAGATATAAGCGATATAGAGCCTGCTATTTTCTTTGCCCCAAAAGCTAAGACGACCTAGTCTCAACATACTTACTAAGCAAATATCCCAGCTGTAGGGCATACTGCACCGAACTGATGTATGCCGGTTAATAAAATCTGCGTTTGATCACAAAACTCTCAACAAGTTTACATTTCAGCATACATATCCCATATTTGCCCCTCCCAAGCAAAATCCTGCATAACATACTGTTATTAAACAAAATATAAAATATAAAAATCAACAAGTAAGCGGTGAGTAACAATTTAAAGCGCAATAGTTAAAACCTTTACCTCAACGATAAGCTTGCTATTCAACTAGAAAACACTCCTCACAATACCCATAAGTAATTATAAGTAATTGAAAAACACTAGTTTTATAAGTAAACACAATTTTATAAGTGCAAAGTTTTTTTTACATGTGTCAAAGCGTGAACGGGTGTTTACAACCTTGACTAAATGTAACAAACCTGTAAATTGCCAGTTAAGTTAGAGTGAGGCTTTAACTTGATAAATATAAAACTCAATTCAACTAGAAAATTGAGTACAAACATAACTAAGGGAATGAATATGATGCCAGTAAGCAGTTTATCAAAAGCTGTAAGGGTTGCTTTACTTGCGACTACTAGTACAGCGCTACTAGCAAGTACAAGCCTATATGCAGCAGAAGAAGAGCAAGTCATTGAACGTATTGAAGTGACTGGTTCTAAAATTAAACGTATCGGTTCTCTATCAGCTACTCCAGTAACGGTCATCACCGGTGCAGAGATGATGAATATGGGTATTACTAACGTCGCTGATATCTTGAACAAACTTCCATCATCTACAGTGGGGATTTCACCAGAAACCTCAAACAACACTATTTTTGCAAACGGTTTGAACCAGACCAGTTTACGTGGTCTTGGTAGTGACCGTACTCTAGTTTTAGTCAATGGTCGTCGCTTTGTCGCTGGCTCTAATGGTAGTTCAGCTGTTGATTTAAATACCATCCCAACAGCTATGGTTTCAAGAATTGAAGTTATTACAGGCGGTGCTTCTGCTGTTTATGGTTCAGACGCAATAGCTGGTGTGATTAACATCATCACACGTACGGACGTTGAAGGGGTTGAACTTGATGTTTCTTATACTCAACCAGAGCAAAGTGGCGGTGAAGAGAGTCAGTTCTCTCTTACAACCGGTGGCAGCTTTCTCGATGATAAACTATCTACAGTCTTTAACTTTACCTACGCAGAGCAAGCTGAGTTACGTAATACAGACAGAGATTTTTTAAATAACCCAGTTAATAGTATTTATAATCCTGAATGGGACTCTTCTCTTGAAGACGGTACACCAGCACGTATTCCATATATTGGCCGCAAACCTCTATCTTGGATCAGTGAACCAGGTACTTTCTTCGCAAATGACGGCGGCCAATACACTTTCGACAGTAATGGTGCCATGAAGGTATTTGATTATGGTGAAGGGTTGATCGAAGGACCAGGTAATAACGGAAACTATTGCGGCCCAGGCTGTGAAGGCTATGACCCTGTCGATTACGGTTTTGTAAGAACGCCACTCGAACGTATGGTGTTTACTCTAAACACAGATTATGAAATCGCTGAAGATCATACGCTATTTACTGAAATTACATATGTTGACTATCAGTCTAATGGTGAAAGTACACCAGTATTCCATACGCGTAACTATATTGAAGCCGATAACGCATTCTTGCCTGAAGAGACACGTCAGCTAATGTCTAACACAGGAATGGACTACTTTAACCTATATCGTATCGATACTGAGTTTGGCAATCGTACCTATAACCAAGATCGCGAAACACTGAGATTCCTAGTCGGTCTTGAAGGCGCGATTACCGATGAGTGGGAATATTCATTCCATGCTCAGCGTGGCGAGCTAAACGAAACAAGTGTATGGGGCGGTGAGATTTGGGCCGATCGCTATGACCAAGCTAAAGATGCAGTCTTTGCTGATGATGGCAGTATCGTTTGTCGTGATGCAGATGCTCAAGCAGCTGGTTGTGTACCACTTAACTTACTAGGTAAGAATCAAGCAAGCCAAGAAGCGATTGATTGGGTCAGCACTAGTGCTGGTCAAACAGCTAAAACAACCCAAACTACAGCAGGTTTAGTTGTCAACGGTGCTCTGTTTGATGTACCTGCAGGCTATATAAGCGCTGCATTTAGTGCTGATTATCGCAAAGAAGAGTCCGAAACTAAGCCTGATCAAGCGCTGGTTGACGGTACCATCTTTGGTAATAACGCAATGCCAATGAAAGGTGAGTATGACGTGATGGAATTTGCAGCGGAATTTAGCATTCCCCTGCTTTCAGATATGTTCCTTGCTCATGATCTAGGTCTTGATCTTGCTTATCGTTGGATGGATTACAGCACTGCAGGCTCCGATGATGCTTGGAAAGTCGGTCTAAACTGGTCTCCAATTGAAGACTTGAGATTCCGTGCAACTAAGTCTAAGTCAGTTCGTGCTCCTAATATTGGTGAGCTATTTGATCCAGGCGGACAAACGTTTGAAAGCTTCAAAGATGTCTGTGATGCTATAAATGTCGAGTTAGGCCCTGATGGAAACCGTAAGCAAAACTGTCAAGCAGCGGGTCTTCCACAAGGCTGGAATCCAACTGATGGCTGGTATCAGAGTAACACGCCAGGTGTTAACGCAGGTAACCCAGATCTGAAACCTGAAACATCAAATGATTATACGATTGGTCTGGTATACACACCTGACTACCTTGATGGATTTTCATTAACGGTTGATTATTGGGCTTTTGAGATCTCAGATGCAATTAACAACATCGACGTAGACGTAGCAGTACGTTACTGTTATGACTCAGTATCTCTAGATAATGTCTACTGTGATCTCTTCACTCGAGACGCATCGACTGGTGATATTGTAGACTTCCTACAAGCACCTGTTAACTCTGCATCATTTGATGTGAAAGGTGTGGATATAGAAACTCAGTACCTTATTCCTACTGATAGTTTCGGTGATTTTAACATTCACCTAATTGCCACTTACCTTGAGCAGTGGGAAACAAACCCAACTGGTTTTGCGGAAGATCTACAGGTTGATGTGGGTGAGTACACAGATCCACGCTGGAAGGCAATGTTTAGCCTAGGCTGGAAATATGATGCACTTAGCTTAGAGGCAAGATCGAACTACCGTCACTCTACAGTTGCTGACAATGAGTGGAAGCCAGAGAACAACAACTATAACGACATTCCGTCACACACTGTTTGGGACTTTACAGGTTCGTATGACTTCACTCAAACACTATCGGTTCGTTTTGGTGTGAAGAATGCGTTTGATATTGCACCACCACGTAACCCATATGTCTACGATGGTGCTGGTTATTATGACACTCAAGGACGTGCTTTCTTCCTAGGTGCAAATTACAAACTTTAATTAGTATTAACTGAAAGTAAAGGGGCTCAGATATCTGAGCCCCTTTTAGTATCTACCCCACCATCTACGATTTGTAGGCCATTATTTCGCAGTTAATTTTTTAACCAGAAAATCCAAGAATGCTCTGATATGGGGTTTAGGATATTGAGCGGCTTTATAAATAGCAAAAATTTCACCACTGCCCTCTTCCCAATGATTGGCTGTCCAATCCGGTAAAATGTTAACTAACTCTTTGTTCTCTAAATAAGGTGTTACCATCCATTCAGATAACAAGAGTACCCCACAATCTTTAAGCGCCGCAGTGAGTAAGGGAGAGCCACCTTTTGAAATGAAGTTACCTTTAACTGACACTTTCTGCTTATTTTTCCCTTGACTGAAGTACCAATGATTTCTCTGCCGCTCTTGGCTGATCAGTAAGCAATTATGTTCATGCAGATCGCCGGGCTGTTCGATAGGGCAATGCTGATCTAAATAGTCTGGCGACGCGGTCAATAATGTCCTATTTTCCATTAATTTCCGCGCCTTTAAACCACTATCTTGTGGCACACCAATACGAATGGCGAGATCGACATTATCGCTATGCAGATCCACCAGCTTATTATCGAGATCAAGCTCAACTTGAACATCCGGGTACATCTGCAGAAACTCAGGAATAATCGGCGCTAGACATAAGTTTCCAAAACTCTCGAACACAGATATTCTTAACATTCCCTGAGGCGTATCTCTCGAGCCTCGCATCTCTACCAATAAACTATCGGCTTGATCCACCAATTGACCCGACTGAGTGTAAAAGTAACTCCCCTCTTCAGTCAGAATAAGTTGCCGAGTACTTCTTTTAAATAGTGTCGTTTTAAGCTGAGCCTCTAGACTATCGATGTTACGAGCAATGGAGGATGGCGCCATATGCAGAACATGGGCAGCCTGAGAAAAACTGCCAGAATCGACAACCTGATGAAATACTTTAATCAGTTCTAACATCTTTGTATTCCTCAGTAGTACTCAAATCATCTTTGCGCTTTACGCAAAGCTATTTCAGTTTATACGTGTATTCAGTTAATAATTAGAATTATGCACAATTATGTCATCGCAATAAAGCAGCTTTAAACTTCAATAAAGGACATAAGATGACACAACGTATTGATATCGCCCAAACACAACCCGCCGCATTAACCGCCATGATGTCGGTTGAAAACTACCTGGCAGAAACCAGTCTATCTAGCGCACTAAAGGAGCTAATCAAGATCCGCGCATCTATGATCAATCAGTGCGCCTACTGCATTCAAATGCACACTGAAGTCGCCTTAAAGGCAGGAATATCCCAAAATAAACTGTTTGCGATCTCCGCCTGGAAAGAATCTCCATTGTTTGATGATATTGAGCGTGCAGTGCTCGCCCTCACCGATGAACTCACTCTTGTTTCACAAGCAGGGCTAAGCGATGAGACTTATCAGCAATGTCTTTCGTTACTCGGTGAAGAGCAAGTTTCACAGGCCATTATGCAGGTCATCATGATCAATACCTGGAACCGATTCGCCGTTGGAACAAAGATGACGCATCAATAAGCAGACTAATACTTATTTGGCATTAAACAGATCCATGGCACTTCGGCTCATAACCCTGACGCCAGTGCTGATAGTCAAAGGATAATCAGGGGAAAACTTGCTCGAGTGCAGTGATGGTAAGCTTTCTCCTGAAGCCATACTCGCTTCATACAGTTCCGGCTCTACGGCCCCAAGCCAGAATATGGTGATGGGGCGCTTCTGTGCCGTGAGGCCATAGAGACCAAAGTCTTCACCGGCCATCACAGGCTCCGCTTTCAGCACATTGGCTTTACCTATCTCGGCCTCAATGCTCGCTTGAACGCTCATTGCTAATTCAGGATCATTGTAGGTAGAGGGGATAGTCTCATCCTCATGAACATAGACCACTGGCATTAAGGATTCTGGCACACCCGCACTTATGGCTATGCCTTTTGTCATACGTTTGATAGCGGCTATCTGTTGCTCACGTACTTGAGGATTATAGGAGCGCAAGGTGAGCTGTAACTTGACTTCATTAGAAATAATGTTGTGTTTAGAGCCACCATGGATAGAGCCCACCGTAATGACATTGGGCTCCAGCGGAGAGATTTCACGGCTCGGTATCGTCTGCAACGCCATCACAGTTCTGGCGGCTAATACCACTGGGTCGATAGTCATGTGAGGATAGGCGCCATGGCCTCCCTTGCCTTTAACGGTAATATCCACCGAATCAACATTCGCTAAGGCATAACCCGGTGCAATGGCGACCTTGCCCGCAGGAACACTTGCACTGACATGCAAACCGAGTACATGATCGGGAGTCGGAAACTCAGTAAATAAGCCCTGTGCTAACATGGCTTTGGCGCCGCCACCGACTTCTTCAGCGGGTTGCGCCACCATCATCAAGGTGCCTTGCCAATCGCTTTTATGTTTAAGCAGTTGCTCAGCAGTGCCGATTAAACTGGTCATATGGATATCATGGCCACAGCCATGCATGATGCCAACCGTCTTATTATCGGCATCTGTTGTGGTGACAGTCGATGCATAGGGCTTTCCTGTTTGCTCTATGATTGGCAAGCCATCGATATCTGCACGGATCATCACTGTCGGGCCATCGCCATTTTTGAATATGCCTACGACACCATAGCCACCGTAATTATCCGTCACTTCAAAACCCAGTGCCGAAAGCTCCTTCGCCATTCTTTGCCCGGTCGCCTTCTCTTGATAGGAAAGCTCAGGATGTTGATGCAAGTGTAAGTAAAGCCTTTCTAAATCCGGCAGGGCTTTATTAACTGATTGAACGAACTTTGCATCTGATTGGCTTGCATGAACCTCTATCCCGGCTAGCGGGCTTGATATCATAAGAACGAGGGCAAGTGACTGGCATAATTTTGTGGGTTTCATCGGCTTCCTCTTTTTATTCGCGGCCAAGTTAACAATCAAGACAGATAAACTAGCATAGAAAAATCAATAATCTAATAGAATTGAAGTGGGTAGCTTTTAAATTTAAACGGATAGATTTTGAATTGAAGTGGAAGAATTAAAACAATCTTTATATCACTAAAAAAAGCGCAGCCCCAAGGCTGCGCTTTCAAAAGCTCAATGGTCAAAATGACGAGCTCGTCGCTAATAGCTAATAGCTCGTAACTAAGCGTAGAGCTTACAACTGATAGTTAAAGGTCAGCTTGGCATTACGCTCTTCACCAGGCATACCGCCTAGGAACATCGCCTTATTGTAATACACCTCATTGAACAGGTTGTTGACGTTCAACTGTAGCTTCCAGTTATCCGCTTGATAGCTGATGGCCGAATCAAATACCGTATAACTCGGCACATGACCATCAGGAATACCGAATGAACTTGAGTTAGTACTGCGATCATCGACGTATTTTGCACCTAAGCTGATATCAATCGGGCTAGAGAGTGAGAACATGTCGGCGCCATAGGTGACCCAAGCACTGGCTGTCACATAAGGCACGCCCTTTTGACGAGTATCATAGCTGCTGCGATTAGGATCTTTCTTATCACGCGCATCCTGATAGACACCGTTGACGTTAATCATCCACTGCTCATTGAGATGAGCATTCATATCTAACTCGACACCTGTGGTCTCTTCCTTACCATCATAGAAGTTTTTCGGCACATTAGACCCTGAAACACCGTCTTCATAGTCAGGATTTGAGTATTGCAGGTTAGTACGTGAACTCTTAAAGAACACTAAAGAGGTCAGCATCTGATCGTCAAATGCCTTGATACGCATGCCTAAGTCATCACTGATAGATTCAGAGTCCAGTCTGTCTGAACCATCACCTTCAACGCCGCCTAACATGCTGTAAGCTGTACGGCCTTTAGAATGATTGACGAAGAATGACAGGTCATCGGTTGGCATATACGTCACACCTAAGTTATAGGTGATGCCATCATCACTGGTATCCGCTTCAGGCGTAGGTTCAGCAGCACTGGCGCGATACCTTTCATCGACACCGAAATGCTCATAACTTTGTTTAATCTCGTTAAACGCCACGCCGATACGTGTGGTAAAGCCGTAACCGAAATAGCCAACATGTTGCAGGCCAACGCCCCAGGCACTCACCTTCTTGTTGTAGTTACTGGTCATCAGAGGGTCGTGATCTTCAAATGAACCTTCAGCCCAATTTGGATTACGAATGTCATAGATGTAAGGCAACTGTCCCTGATAGATGACATCACCTGCCTTGTTCTTTATGACCTTATCGGCATCATAAATTGAGTACTGTTTGAAGCGAATATCACGATCTTCGAAATTGGCATTCACTAACAGCTCATTGTCGATACCACCAAGTTCGAAGTCATATCTCAAGTCAGCAAAATACTGCCAAGAGGTTTCATCGGCTGAGACCTGACGATACTCCTGACGACGAGCCGCAAACGGGTAAAGTACGCCATCTTCAAGTAGTGGTGCACGTGGGTCTGCATTGATGGTGCCCTTGCGGTCCCAATATACATAATTGTATGCGCCGGTTTGACGGGCAAAACCTGAGGTGTAATCACGATATTGCAGTTGCTGGTTCAGAAATAGGTTTTCATTGAGGAAGATATTATGAGTCAGCTTGAATCTCAGCTCTTCACCTTCATTATCCTTAGCCATAGGCGAGATAATGCCGTTATGACCGAAAGCGTAAGGGGTTAAACCATCGCTAGTAGCTAATGAGTCCGCTAACTGCTGGCGCTGCTCATCAGTAAGCTGAATACCTTTACCTTCTGGATCGTTAGTTAAGTCTTCCCAACCCGCTTGCCCAGCCGTTTTTCCATCAACAGATTCGGCGTTATAGATGCGGATTGGATGGCCGATAGAGTCAACAGCAATGGCATCCTTGATATAGGAAGCCGATAACATCAGATCCTGACCGTCGTCGAACACATATTTGAGTGAGGTATAGACTTCATCACGATCGGTACCGATATCACGGTAACCATCACTGCGAGCCGTTTTAGCAACGACGCGATAGGCTAGCTTATCACTCAATCCACCTGTGCTATCGATACTCAGCGCATAGGAATCCCATTGACCTAACTCGACACCGATATCATGACGGCTTTCAAATTCAGGTTTCTTCTCAATAAGGTTAATCACGCCGCCAGCGCTGCCCATGCCATACAAACCTGTCGCTGGGCCTTTGAGTACTTCTACCGATTCGACATTAGTCAGTGAGCGCGTTGGATTGAAGATGTTACCGAGTCCTGCACCACCATACATACCGTCATAGGTATAGTTAGCTCCCAGTCCACGGATCACTAAGTTATCACCGATACCATAGTTGTTACCCGCTTGGGTCACACCACTGATATTGCGAACCAAATCTTGCAGGTTATTCACGCCCTGAGCATTGATCAGCTCTTCATCAACGATGACGACAGCCGCGGGTGTTTCCATTAACGACATATCTGACTTTGTCGCTAGACCTGAATTCATGACCACTTGGTTTTGTCTTCCATAGACAGTGATACGCTCTACATCCTTGTTTTTCAGCTCTTCTGCTTGCACTTTTTCTGGTGCTTGAGTCTGCTCATTCGCAGCAAGAACCCCTGGAAAAAACGCTGATGCGCAAGCGACAGCAAGTAGTGAAAAACGAAATTGTTGCATCGATATTATCCCCCTTTAGTATTATGGGCGGAATGATAATGATTATCGATAGCATTGCAACATTTGTTTCACCATCAGATACAAAGATGTGATCTTTGTATCTGAATTGGTGGGGTTTTCTGTTGTTTTTTACAAAGTAAATATCGTGAACGGCTAAATTATCGGTACTGAATATCGAGTTCTAGGCTAAATCCAGCGACGTTTAATGCCTAAGCCAGCTAATATCAGCATACTCAGGAATGACAAAGCCCCACCACCATGGCCTTCACTACTAGAATCTCCCCCTGTATACACAGTGTCTCTATCGCTGCTCTCTAACGGTAAAGCATACAAATTGTCGGTATCATCTGAACTAATCGTGGCAACAATATCGTCGAAGCCCACCTCGTAAAGATCGACAAGTACATCATAATGGTCTGTGTAGTAGCCATTATGCAGAGTCGTCAGTACCTCAAAATCATCATCAGTTGAATCCCCGATAATGGTAAAAATATCAGTGCTGTAATAGTGAACCCATGGACCACCATCTCGACTCAGATAAAGCTCTGCGTAGACATCAGCGACCTCGACGGCATCGGGGCCATAGACATCGGCATCGAACGTCACGCTAAATGTTTGATAAAAGCCGTCACCATCCTCATCGACGAACAAGCGGCTAGTCGCTTCATAAATCGAGAACTCATGGTAAATGGGATTAGAAAAGGCCTTAGGCACCGTCGACTGGGCATCATCAATCGTTGATTTTGACTGGCTTTTATTGACTGCATACTTGGGAGAGATGTTGCCACTTTGGTGTTCGGCAATGACCTGTTCACGAGTTTTAGGGTTTAAGTTCGGTAAAATTAGCGGTGTCAGTTGCTTCAATTGGTTTACTCGAGCGTTCAGCTCATCCTCTTCCACCGATTTAGCTTGGTTTCCAACTGAATATGTCTGCGAGTTGAGCTTCTCTATTTTGCCAATAGTATCATCATCACTTGCATAAGCATTTGGGGTCATTGAGATAGGCGCTGCAACAATCATAGAAAGCAAAAAGATTCTTTTAAGACCTCGGATACCAGTTGCATTTTCTCTTGTCGAACTTTCAAATCGCAGACCTAGATGACTTTTCTCGCAAGCTTGGTTGTTATTCATATTCACATTCATCATTAAAACCTCATAACCTCTGTCGTTGAGGCCATTAAAGACGAGTTAACGTGAACATAAGCTGAACGTTTAACCTAGCTACACAGGCGCTGGTTAAGTTAACCTCGATTCTGATTCTAATAGATAGCCCTCTGTCATCTTGCGTTCATCTTTGCTGGGTTATATCTATAAGGGACCCTTATACCGATTGGTATTAGCCCTTGAACTGACAAGTTCATCTTGCAGCTCTAGTAAACAAGTCTTTAAAAACTTGTGTCTTAAGAATGGGATATTTAAACTGGTAGCAGAACTAGCACTCAATCATCGGACATACTCAATGAAATTGGCTTCAAGTACGGCATTAGTATTAATCACATCGACATGTTTACTGTTTCCATTACAGGGTTCTGCGTCGAGTGTCTCTAATCTGTCTGTCGTTTCAGCCTTAAGCTCAATGGGCGCCGCCGCTCAGTCCAAAAAGCCCGCTAAGCGATTAAAAGTCACTAGCTCTCAACAGGCAGCCCAATTAGTAAAACGTCAATATCCAGGCAAGGTCCTTAAGGTACAGTCGAGCCGAGTCAATGGTAACCCAGGTTATCGAGTCAAATTACTGTCCAGTTCTGGGGCCGTTTTTTATGTCTCGGTCGATGCCAAAACCGGCAGCGTACGTAGGAACTAACTTCAGCTTAAATAATACGAACTTATTGGGATGACCGAATGCGAAAACTGTTAGTTGAAAATAAATTAGAGCGGCAGAGAAACCAGAAGCTGCATCTACTCTTGAACGCAAACTTCACCTTAGGTATTTCAAGTGATGGAAAAGACAGTTTGCTCTATAAAGGGATAACACAATGAGGATACTACTCGTTGAAGATGATTTAGAGTTACAGGCAAACCTTAAACAGCATTTGATTGATGCCAACTTTACTATTGATGTCGCCAGTGATGGAGAGGATGGTCTATTTCAGGGAAGTGAATACTCTTATGATGCGGGGATCATAGATGTGGGCTTACCTAAGCTTAATGGTATCGAATTGATCACTAAGCTCAGAGAGCAAGAGGTAGACTTTCCCATCTTGATCTTAACCGCCCGTGACAGCTGGCAAGATAAGGTCGAGGGCTTAGATGCTGGCGCCGACGACTACCTAACAAAACCTTTCCATCCTGAAGAGCTAATCGCCAGGCTCAATGCCTTGATCCGTCGCTCAGCGGGTAAGTCGAGCCCATTAGTCTACAATGGACCTTTTAGCATCAATACCAGTACGTTAGAAGTAAAAAAATCTGGTCAGCTAATGAACTTAAGCAGTTCAGAATATAAACTTTTCGAGTTTTTTATGCTTCACCCCGGTGAGGTTAAATCTAAAACCGTACTGATTGAGCATATCTACGATCAAGACTTCGACTTAGACTCAAATGTCATTGAAGTATTCATCCGCCGTCTGCGTAAGAAGTTAGATCCTGGTAATGACCTAGGCTTGATAGAAACACTCAGAGGACAAGGTTACCGTTTGACGCCATTGGTCAAATCAGAACCAGATGAAGATGGATCGGATGCTAAGTAAACTATCAAGTCTGACAAACTCGCTCAAGGCACGTCTTATTATCAGCGCGCTGTTGCTGATATTAGTCTTGTTGCCCTTAATAGGCTTTACTCTGAACGATGCCTTCAAACAGCAAGTCTCTGCATCAGCAAAAAATGAACTGAAAGCCTATCTCTATTCTATTTTAGCGGTAACAGAGATAGATAATGGTCAACTTTTAATGCCTGAGGCGTTGGCAGATAATCAGTTTAACGTGATCCAGTCAGGCCTGTTTGCACTCATTTCAACGCCAAGCCCCGATAAGAAAACAACCAGTGTCACTTGGCAATCTAACTCGTTTCTGGGGCTGGATCTCCCGGACAATTTACCCCAACCAGAAATCGGTCAAAGCCAGTTTGAGGAGATTGTGATTGATGGCCAGCCACATATCATCTACAGCTACAGCGCCAGCTTCGAGCGAAAAATATTATCCAATGATGGACTGAGTACTGAGAACATCGCCTTTCCGATCACGGTGCACATCATTAAAGATCAGCTCGACTACCAAGCGCAAATAGATTTATTCAGTCAACACCTTTGGAGCTGGTTACTGATCTTGATGGTTTTCCTTGTTTTGGTTCAACTGGCATGGCTACTGTGGACCCTCAAACCTTTGGCACAATTTAAGCGTGAGCTTAACGACATTGAGCAAGGCAAAGCTACCGAGATTAAGGCTAACTACCCTAATGAACTTCAGGCCGTTGCAAAGCAGCTTAATACCTTACTCAATACCGAACAAAGTCAACGAAAACGCTATCGAAATGCGCTATCAGATCTTGCCCACAGCTTAAAAACACCACTGGCGGTAATTCAAAGCCAGAAAGATCTCAGTAAGAGTTCATTCGAGCAAACTAACATCATTAGCCGCATAATTAGCCATCAGCTTAAGCGAGCACAAACCGCAGCCGGCGCCTCTTGGCATTTAGGGACCGCAGTCAATAAGGTTGCCGATAAGTTAGTTAGGACCTTACCTAAGATTTACCGAGAGCCTCAGATAGCGATCAGCGCAAATGTCGATAACGAGTGTATTTTCAAGGGAGATGAAGCCGATCTGACCGAGATATTAGGCAACCTGCTCGACAATGCCTGTAAGGCGGCCAAGCAAGATGTGCAGTTAACGGTGACGACTGAAAACAACAAGCTCTGCATTATCATTGAAGATGATGGCTCGGGCATTTCACCAGAGAAACAGAGTGAAATTTTTGAGCGTGGCATTCGCGCCGACTCATATCAACAGGGGCATGGTATTGGCTTAGCTATTGTCCGCGATCTCGTCGATAGCTATCAGGGTCAACTTTCAGTATCGAGCTCAGAGAGACTCGGAGGCGCAAAGTTCAAGCTTGAATTTAACACCTAACGCTTAAGCGCACTTTTACCTTTCAGCTTACGTTCATCTTCACCGCTTTATAATCGGTTAACAATCATAAAACTGGTGTTTGGAGACGATATGAACATATTCACTCGGCAAAATAGAATGGGGCAGCGGCTGACCTTGCTGACCCTGTTCACTGTCCTAGCCCTCAGCCTGCTTGCACCATTTTCTCAAGCGCTGGCAGAAACCAATGACCAAGAAGCCAGCTTTAGTGAAGCTGAGCTAGCACAGATGCTCGCGCCTATCGCCCTATACCCAGATAGCCTGCTGACTCATATTCTTATCGCATCAACCTACCCATTGGAACTTGTGCAGGCAAAACGGTTACAGGGGAAGAATAATTTACTGCCAACCGAGCAGTTAATGGAAAAAGCCAAAGATGAAGAGTGGGATCCCAGTGTCACCGCCCTACTTGCTTTCCCCACAGTGCTTGAAAAACTCAGTGAAGACCTAGAATGGACACAAGATTTAGGCGATGCTTTTCTTCAAGATGAAGAGAGAATGCTCACCGCCATTCAAACCTTGAGGCATCAAGCCGATGAGGCCAATAGCTTAGCCGAAATGGAAAATATGCAGGTCAGTCGCGTTGATAATCAGATCATCATAGAGCCGGCGCAAAAAGAAGTTGTTTATGTTCCCTATTACGACCCAAGAGTCGTTTATGGTCACTGGGCTTGGTATAACTATCCACCAGTATATTGGGCGCCGTATCCATATTATGTACGCCCGCCTTATGGACACTTCTACTGGCACCGCGGCGTTCATATCTCATTTAATTATTACTTCAGCGCCTTCCATTGGCACAAACGTCATGTGGTCGTCGTGCATCATAAAAATGCCCGTCATTACCGTCACCATGGCCGCATAGTCACCAGCCATGGCGCACAGAGATGGCACCACAAGCCTGTTCACCGTCGTGGCGTCGCCTACCGTAGTCCCGTCGTGAAGCACAGATATAACAGCCATCGCCCAAGTACTATGCACACTAATCAGGTTCGCAAGGCACAGTACAATACGATTACACGCACGAATACTGGTACTAAGACTCATAGCAAGGCTCATAACAATACTCATAACAAGATGAAGGCTAAACGTAATGGTTCGCCTAGCCAGAGTAAACAAACGAGCAATTTAAGCCATTACAACAAGCAAGTGGTCAAACAGCGTGAGCAAAAGTTTGCTAATCAGATGCATCACAACAGAAATATGCAGTCCAATACCCGTACGGTGAATAAGCACGAGAGCAGTAAGTACAAGGCGAGTAATAACCAGCATAGGGCTCAAACTAAGCCTGTTAAACAGCCACAAACATACTATAAACCATCATCAAATAGGCAGACACAGACCAAGGCGGCGCATAAGCAGTATCAAAAATCGCCGTCTCAAGTACAACAAACGCGAGCTAAGCCAACTCAGCAGCCAAGCCACTCCTCAAATATGAGAAGCTCAAATCAGTCTCGTACAAAGAGTTCAAACCAGAGTCACAGTAACAGTCGCTCTCACACGAAACAGAGAGACTAGAACTAATATCGGTGAAATAGAAACAGCGAGACTAAAACAAATATCGCTGTTTCTAATTATTAAACCCACTTACCTCATCTTCGGTCAGGTAGCGCCACTGACCCACTTCAATATCTAATTTAAGTTTACCGACCTGCTGTCGATGTAGACCCACCACTCGATTACCCACAGTAAAAAACATACGCTTTACCTGATGATAGCGCCCCTCACTAATGGTCAGTAACACCTCTTTAGACGTTACAACCTCTAACTTGGCAGGCAAGGTCAATTTAGCTTCCCCCTGCAACTGTAGCCCCTTGGCGAAGCGCGCTTTCAGCTCCACAGCCTCAGCCGCTGTGATGGCATCGCGTAAGCTGACTCGATAGACCTTTTCACAGTGATATTTAGGGTTGATGATATTGAAAGACCAGCGGCCGTCATCAGTAATAAGCACTAAACCTGTAGTATCAGCATCTAACCGTCCAGCAATGTGCAGATCGCAAGCTCGCTCTATATCGACACAGTTCATGACAGACGGGTAATCGCCATCGACATTTGAGCAGAGGGTATCTATAGGTTTATTTAGCATGATGTAACGCGAAGGCCGGGCGATAAGCCGCTGACTATCGAGCAAGATAGTATTATTTTCATGAACTTGAGTCTCTGGCGTGGTAATGGTCTCGCCATTAACGGTCACCTCACCTTGCTCTATCTGAGCGATCGCTTGCTTGCGAGAATAATCAGTACTTTTACAGAGAAATTTATCGAGACGCATATTTTATAGAAGAGTAGAAGTGACAGTGCGACATTATCTCTTTCTCTCAACCAGGGTCAACTCCAGTCAAAGGTATAAATAGAGAATGAGTGAATAGGGCCTAAATCAACATTTACTGCGGAATATACTTTTAGGGGGTGGAAAACTCACAATATTCAGGTACAAGTAATCAAGGTTAAGCTAATATTGAATAGCTCATTCATTTAGCTTTATTCGTTATTTATACTAATCGGTATAAATATTAGCCAGTTAAACATTTCATCAATCACCATGGATGGGCAATGATAAAACTTATCTTCTTTATGCTATTGCTAACACAGGCCTGCTTTGTCTCTGCTGAAAATAGGATATTACAAGCAGATATCAGACATAGACCTCCTCAGATGGTCATTGAGCATAACGTTTCTTCTGGTCCCTTGAAGGATCTGCTCGATGAAGCCGCTGAAAATATTGGCTATAAAATAAAATGGCGCATAGCCCCTTTTGCCAGAAGCTTAAAAGACTTGCAAAATGGCAGGATAGACATAGTGCCAAGAGTTATCAAAACCGAACAAAGACAAACCTTTATTGACTACCTAGGCCCTATAGGTCTTCAGCAAAAAGATATTCTTTTTTTAGTCAGAAAGGGTCATGAAGATAAGCTTCAACACTACGATGACCTGTATAAATATGAGATAGGCGTCAAACGAGACACTGCCTATTTTAAGCAGTTCAACAATGACCTTAAACTCAACAAGATCTTGCTATTAGACGATAAAAACATGTCGAGCATGTTTGCAGTAAACAGGTTTGATATCATGATCGTGCTTGATAAAAATTCAATTGAACAAGCATTTAAAAAAATCGGTTTTACTGACTATGCTTACGCTGACTATAAGCACAAACAAAATGTTGGCATCTTCTATGGGTTCTCTAAGTTATCGCCAGATAGAAAAATAGCTGCAGCACTAGAACAATCACTGTTAGAACTGTCACTCTCAGGTCGCATCAAACAAATTTATCTCGATCACAAACTTTCAGCGCCAGCTCAGAGGTACTGAAGCCACAACACCCATGCCCGCCCTTTATTACTCCATTAACTATGAGTAAAACTGGGCTTGGTGTTATTATCTTATCTAAATTATCGACACTCTTTTCTGTAAGATGAACGACCAGCCAATAAAGCCCACAACAATCCGGATGATAAAATGATTTTACCTATAGTAATGGCTGGTGGTAGTGGTACTCGCTTATGGCCCCTATCTCGGCAACGCTTTCCTAAGCAATTCCTGACACTAGATGGCCAGCATTCCATGTTACAAACCACGCTGCAACGGTTATCCGGTTTGGCACATCAAGCGCCTTTAGTGATCTGTAATGAAGAGCATAGGTTCTCGGTTGCAGAGCAACTCAGAGCTAATAAACTTGCCCACAGTGGGATTATTTTAGAACCCGTAGGTCGTAATACCGCACCAGCGATAGCACTAGCAGCCTTGCAGGCTTTAAAGAGTGAGCAAGACCCAATCTTGCTGGTACTTGCCGCAGATCATGTGATTAGAGATGAGGCCGCTTTCTGCCAAACCTTAGCCTCAGCAAAAATACTCGCCGAAGCAGATAAGCTGGTTACCTTCGGGATTGTACCGACGAAACCAGAAACAGGTTACGGTTACATCAAACGCGGTAAGGCGTTAGTAGCAGCAAATCTTAACGGATCAGAACCTGAAGCTGGTAGATTTTTTATCGATAGATTTGTCGAGAAACCTGATCTCGAGACTGCCAAGCAATACATAGAGAGCGGTGAGTATTATTGGAATAGCGGCATTTTCATGTTTAAGGCCAGCGTATATTTAGCCGAATTGAAAGCCCACAGACCCGACATTTATAGGGATTGCGAGAGAGCAATAGCCAACACACAATCTGATCTAGACTTCATTCGTATCGATAAAGATGCATTCCTAGATTGTGCTGCAGACTCTATCGATTATGCCGTGATGGAACCCTTGTGTAATAACAAATCAACATCAAACAAAGCGATAGTGGTGCCTATGGCGTGTGGCTGGAGTGATGTAGGCAGCTGGTCTTCTCTGTGGGAGGTATCGAGTAAAGACCCACAAGGGAATGCGATTCGCGGTGATGTAATAGCCAATAACACACGTAATAGCTTTATCTACGCTCAAGATAAGCTGGTCACCACCATAGGACTTGAAGATATGATAGTGGTGGAAACAAAAGATGCCGTGTTAGTGGCTAAGCAGTCGGATGTTCAGCAAGTGAAAGCCATTGTTGAGCAACTTGAACATGAGCAGCGACCAGAACTCACGCAACATAAGCAAGTTTACCGCCCTTGGGGGAAATACGATGCTATCGATGATGGCGAGCGATTCTTAGTTAAGCGCATCTCGGTCAACCCAGGTGAGAAGCTCTCATTGCAGATGCATCATCACAGAGCCGAACATTGGATAGTCGTTTCCGGTACCGCCAAGGTCACCAAGGGGGACGAAGAGCTGCTGCTCAGCGAGAACCAATCAACTTATATCCCTTTAGGCATGATCCATGCTCTTGAAAACCCGGGTAAGCTACCTCTAGAGCTGATAGAGGTACAATCTGGCAGTTATTTAGGCGAAGATGATATCGTACGATTTCAGGACAAGTATGGGCGAAGCTAACAGTGGCATTAACACATCATTGGTTTTGCAAACCGATATAGAGCCAGACAACCTTGAAGGCAACAAGACCATGAGTTCACTGAGCTGTTTTAAAGCCTATGATATTCGCGGCAAGCTCGGCGATGAGCTAAATGATGAGATAGCCTATCGGATTGGCCGCGCTTTTTCTGAGATCATCAACGTAGATACTGTGGTACTTGGCGGCGATTGCCGTTTAAGCTCAGAAGACTTAAAGCAAGCACTCGCTCAAGGCCTGATGGACGGCGGCGTCAACGTCCTCGACCTTGGCATGACCGGCACAGAAGAGATCTACTTTGCCACCTCACATCTTAAGCTCAATGGCGGCATAGAAGTCACCGCCAGTCATAACCCTATTAACTATAATGGCATGAAGATGGTGACCACAGGCTCACAGCCTGTTTCAGGTGATAACGGCCTTTTAGCCATCAAACAACTGGCCGAGTCTCAATCCTTTCAGCCCAAAGCAGCCACTAAAGGACACTATCAAAAAATCAGCGTTATGAGCGAGTATATCCAACATATGCTGAGCTATATTGACTGTGATCGCCTGGCTAAACAAGTTGGCCAAAAGCCGATAAGATTAGTCGTCAATGCTGGCAATGGCGCTGCCGGTTCAGTGCTTGATGAAATAGAATCAGAGTTACGCAACCGACAAGTCCCCATTGAGTTCATCAAGCTTCATCATCAAGCCGACGGCACCTTCCCTAATGGCATTCCTAATCCACTGTTAATTGAAAATCGTCAGGCAACCTCAGATGCCGTGATCAAGCACAAAGCTGATATGGGTATCGCATGGGACGGGGACTTTGACCGCTGTTTCCTATTTGATGAAAAGGGTCAGTATATTGAGGGCTATTACATTGTCGGTCTGTTAGCACAAGCGTTTCTGCGTAAGGAGAAAGGCGCTACAGTCATCCACGACTCCAGACTTATCTGGAACACTCAAGAGATCTGCAATCAAACTGGTGGATACGCTGTTCAATCGAAAGCGGGCCATGCTTACATCAAGCAACTAATGCGTCAGCATGATGCAGTGTATGGCGGTGAGATGAGTGCTCATCACTATTTCCGTGATTTTCACTATTGTGATTCTGGTATGATCCCCTGGCTATTAGTCATCGAGCTCTTATCTAACCAAGGCATCACACTTTCACAAGCCGTTGAACAACGCATCAGCGCCTACCCAGCATCGGGAGAGATAAACTTCACCATTACAGATCCCCAAGCAGCGATTGCCAAAGTGCGTCGACACTATGAAAACCATATCTTAAATAGAGAGCTAGAAGGTAGAGAGCTAGAAATAGTGGGTATAGATGAAAGCGATGGACTCAGTATGAGTCTCACTGAAACAAAAGCCGCTCACGAAAAGGCCCAGTGGCGATTTAATTTAAGGTGTTCTAAAACAGAACCCCTTATCAGACTCAATGTTGAATCCAAAGGTGACATAGGATTAATGAAACAGAAAACAGCTGAGATAATGTATTTGCTGACAAATCAAACAGATCCTACAAACTTGATACATATGTGATGAATTTCACACCTCAAACAATAACCCACTAACAAATCACATCTTTACATTGCAAACCTTGATAGTGAGACTGATTAGCATTACCATCCGCAAAAAAATAATCTTACATTCATAATAACAACTCATAATTGCGCGGAAGAAATGATAAGGCTATCGTCGGTTCTTCATCTCAGGCTTAAGGAAAAGCAGCACGCATTGAGCCATTTAGGTTTAGCATATGAAAACCCAAGTTACATTAATCAGCATTGTCATTGCCGCTACTCTTCACTCAAGTGCATTTGCCGCGACTCAAGCCAACCAAGATATCGAAGTCATAACGGTTGTTGGCCAACAGCAACACTACAAAACCGATCAAGCCCACGCAGCGATGCGTTCTGATGTCTCCCTTTTAGATACGCCACAATCTGTCACCGTAATTCCTAGTGAGATCATGGATGACCAGATGGTGCTAACCTTAGGCGATGCGCTAAAAAATGACGCCAGTGTCTCCATTGGTCGAGTCACTACCGACAGAGAAAGGTTTAGTCTACGAGGTTTTAGCTTAGATGAGAGCACTAACCTGCTTAAAGATGGCCACCAGCATTTCTCTAAGTACCGTTTACCTATGGCACTTATGGAGAGTATCGAAGTTCTCAAAGGCCCATCAAGTCTACTTTACGGTCAGTCAACACCTGGCGGCTTAGTTAACTTGGTTACCAAGAAGCCAACTTATGATTCATTTTTAGAGATAGGTGTTAAAGGCGATGACAATGGTTCGCTTCGAGGCATGCTTGATGCGGGTGGCAGCTTAAATGAAGCACAAACCATACGTTACCGTGCCATCGTCGAGAAACAAGACAACAAAAACTGGCGTGAATACCAAGATGGAAGCGCACAAGAGAGTGACTTCTTCGTTGGCAGCCTGATGACGGATTTCGATATCGGCGATGATCTCACCCTGTCACTACACTATGATACGTCAGATGAAGTGGCGGGTCAGGACAGTGGCTCACTTGTCGATGATCAGGGCAATGTCATTGGCGGCGATGAAACTATCTGGGATATGCCCTGGACTAAGGTTGATGCCCAAAGCGAGAACTATGGTGCCGACATCAGTTACCAATTAACCGACGATTGGAATATCGATGCTGGCTATAACAAACAGCATAACGAACGTGAACGCTGGGAGAGCAAACCACAAACTGGCAGCTATGACCCTGACACCGGCAGCTACAAGAACAAGCCTTATAATAAACTTGAAGATTGGCAGCAGCAGTCATTCTATTTTGACCTAGTCGGCACCCTCGAAGTTGGCGGTATGCAACACGATCTGCTTGTTGGTGGTAACTATCTCAAGCACGAGTACAGCTCACTGAAAATCAAAGGTAAGATGGATTCTGGCAATATAGATAATGCCATCATAGTGCCTCAGCCAGACCTAGATTACGCCGACGGAAAATCAGAAACAGAGAATTACAAATACTATGGTGTATTCGCCCAAGACCTGATCACCTTCAACGACCAGTGGCAGCTACTCCTTGGTGTTCGTTACGACAAGCAGGAAAAAACCGATGCAGATAGCCAGTCGGTACTGCCTAAGTTAGGGATCATCTATCACCCTACAGATTATGCCTCTATCTACGCCAACTACAGCGAAAGCTTCGAGCCACAAGGCCGTGTGTTGGACGATGAAGATGGCAACTACGGCACCGAACTCGACCCCATCAAGGGCGAGATGTATGAGCTCGGTACTAAGTGGGAACTACTCTCGGGCAAACTGCGCCTCAACGCAGCACTCTTTGATATCAAGCGCAGTAACATCATAGTCAATCAAGGGTCATCCGATGACCCTATCACCACCCAAGGCGGCGTGCAGCGTCACAAGGGTTTCGAGTTAGGGGCTATAGGCCAGATCAACAGTGACTTATCATTGATAACTTCACTTATGTATCTGGATGCCGAATATGAAAGCCATGATGAATTTCAGGGTAATCGCCCCGAAGATGTCCCTGAGTGGACAGCCTCTATCTGGGCCAAGTACTCAATCACAGATCGCGCTGCTTTTAACCTAGGCGCCTTCTACGAAGGAGCCCGTTTCGGCGATGGTGATAACAGCTTCGAGAAATCCGCCTACACCCGTATCGACACAGGTATCAGCTACATACTGCCAGTGGCCGGAAATGACCTGCAGCTAAGACTGAAAGTTGAGAATCTATTCGATACCGACTACTTAGGTGGCGGCGAAAACGGCGAGGTGAATGTCGGCAAGCCAAGAACGCTAAAGTTTGGGGTTAGCTACAAAATCTAAACTGATAGCCCATCATCAAATCGCTTCATAGTAAGCAATAAAATGGCCTGTTATTACAGGCCATTTTATTAATTAAAAATTCCCATTTTATTATTTATCACTTCCTCTGCCGATCATTCAAAATAATAAATAACTCACATTCGACAACCTAGAAAAGTGTAAAGATTCACTTTTTACATACAATGCGGACTTTTGTCCTAATCCCTCTCTTTCAGTCAGATTTACTATCGAGTGCATTAAGAACATTTGGTTGAGTGACTCATTTAACCAGATAGATGATTCGAACTGCCACAGACCAACTTTTAAAAGTTGTAATAAGAGAGAGAAGTATGACTGCACATATCAGCGGTAACAAAGGCGACTTTGCCGAAACCATCATCATGCCAGGCGACCCGCTTCGGGCGAAATATATCGCCGAGACCTTCCTCGACGATGCGGTAGAAGTGACCAATATTCGTAATATGCTAGGTTACACCGGGTTCTACAAAGGCCAACGTATCTCAGTCATGGGTCATGGCATGGGTATTCCCTCTATGGTGTTGTACGCCCACGAGCTAATTAATGACTTCGGCGTCAAGCGCATTATTCGTGTCGGCAGCCTTGGCGCGACTCAGAAAGATGTGAAACTGCATGATGTAATTTTGGCACAAGCCGCAGGCACTGACTCACCGACTAATGCTAAGCGTAGCAGTGGCTATCAGATGGCGACTTCAGCCACGTTCGACCTGTTGCATAAAGCCTACATGTCAGCCGTCGATAAAAACATCAGCGTCAAGGTTGGTAATATTTTCAGTGGCGATATGTACTACGATCCCGATGAAGATATGATCCCGGCGCTAGAGCGTTTCGGCGTACTCGGTGTCGATATGGAAGTCGCTGGCCTTTATGGTTTAGCCCACCAACAAGGTATAGAATCTTTAGCCATTTTGACAGTTTCAGATCACTGTTTAACAGGCGAAGAAACGACGGCTGAAGAGCGTCAACTGTCATTTAATCAGATGATTGAATTGGCCCTTGAAACGGCTTGTTGCTAGCACTAGATATAAAACCGTACACTCTTTTTAGCTAACGCTCGCAGTACAATCGATATCATTCATGGCAGTTTTGAAACAGAGCTAGCCAATAAAAAAACAAACGGTGAATCGACTGCGAGCCTTTAAAACGACAACTAGGTATAGATGATGAAAAATAAAATATCCTTAACCATTTTAAGCTTCCTCGCCAACTTTATCATGGCAGGTTTTGCCACTCAGTTTGGCATGTTGATTGAACCTATCGCTGAAAAATTTGCCGCCAACGTCAACGAAGTGGCCTCGATCTTCTCTTTATTAAACGGTGGCGCACTAGCCGGCACCATCGCCGCTTTCTTCTTGATTGAGAAGATAGGCGTTAAGCGCATGACACTGATCAGTTACTTGAGTATTGCGGTAAGTGCAGCAGCGCTTCACTTTACCTCATCACTCAGTGTCGTGATGATCGCCATGACGATTATCGGTCTCTGTGGCGGTGTTGGCTTATGTATTGCGGGTACCATTGTGGTGTCTGTATGGAAAGACAAGATCCAGAGCACCATGTTGGTCGTTCAAGACGCCACTTTTAATGTCGCTGGTGTGGTTTTCCCACTCATCACAACTTACGCCCTAAGCCATGCGCTTTCATGGAGCTATAGCTACTTGGCGGTAGGGTTAGTCGCACTTGGTACAGCCATGATGGCCTTAATGACCAACTTTGAACTATGTGAAAAGTCAGCAAATAGTGATGACTCAAGTGCAGAACAATCAGAATGGAACTTCTCAATCATCAGCGCGGGTATTGGTCTGTTTTTAGGCATGCTAGCCCTGTATACCTTCCTGACTTGGGCGCCGATGTTCGTTAAAGAGAAATTTGATATTCCGTTTGAAGAAGCCGGCAATATCATCACTCAATACTGGTCTGCAGCATTAGTCGGTGCACTTTTATCGACGCTTATCGTCTCTAGAGTAAAAATCCAGCACTTCTTGATGGGCATGATGGCACTGGCGTTGATCATCACCAGCTTAATTGTCACCACAGATAAGCTCGAATGGATGGGTTACCTAACTTATGGCTACGGCTTCGCTTGTGCGGCACTTTATAATGCCTTTATCGCTTACGGTGTGTCATTTGTGAAGCAGGCCAGCAGTAAAAATGTGTCATATATCTTAATCAGTGGTAGTGCGGGTGCCATGTTCAGCCCTGCGATTAGCTCAATGTTTGAGTCTATTATCGGCTTGCAAACGGTGATGTATGCCATACCAGTGATATACGCCCTTATTTTAGTCATGCTAGTGGTTTCTCGTCGCCAAACAGCTCAAAACAGTTTAGCTACAGCTTAATTTAGGCAGAAAAAAAACGTATAATGCGGCTAACTTTAATTTTGATAATGACAGAGATAAGCAACTGCCATGCGTAAACCAAGAACGATTAGAGTTAAAACCAGAATACGGAAAATTAAGATGAGACGTGCGAAAAGACTCAGTTTGTTGATGATGAACGCCAATCAACAAGATGAGAAACAGCGTAGTCTCAACCTGCAAAAAAGGTAGTTTAAATAATACCAAGCAGAATGACATGAGGCTCTGGTAGTTTGACTACCGGGGCTTTATTTTTGCTTTGTAATACCAATCGGTATAAGTCCAAGAGAAAAGAAGCACCTACTCAATATAAGCTTTCAAGCCTTCAAGGTCGCTAATCACTATCCCCTCTTCCTTATCCTTGTGGATCAACCCCAGCTCCTCCAGCTTCTTGACCGCACGACGATAAACACGATCCGTAGTAGCAAAACGCTCAGCTTCTAGATAGCACTTAGTGAAACCATCGACAGGCAGATCATTAAGGTATTGATGGTAGAGGTCGTAGGCTATGTTATAGGCGATAGGGTACAGCATTCTGCGGGTTAAAATATCCACAGTGTCTTGATAATCTACGGCAATAGCACTGGCAAAAAACAGCGCGAACATAGGCTTTTTAGTCAACGCATGTTGCAACTTATCACCACAAATAACCTCGATTTCAACGGCATCTTCGGCAATGATATCTAGCTGGCATCGATAATCACTGAAAAACTCCATCTCACCGAAAAGTTGCGAGTCACACATCATGGTGCCTAACTGAAAGCACCGGCCATTTCGGGCCGTATACCCCATCGAAACCCTGCCCTGCTTGACCAAGATGAGTGACTCGACCTTCTGCCCCTGCTGCATCAATTTATGATGCTCTGGTACTACCTTAGTTTCACTGATGCACTCGAGCATTATTTGCTCAATTTCATCATGTTCCTGCTCCCAAAGTGATTGGAAGCGGCCCTTAGATAGGGGTTTTAGTTGCATAACAGATACACTTTAACGTCGATTAACTAGATTATATGCTGATTACCAGTGACTCTTACAGTTTTCTCACCATTAATGAAGCGCAAACTCATTAGCCGCAAAGAAAAAGTGGCGGCTAATTTATTTTAATTCACTTATGAAAGTTAAACAAAACAACCATGAAAGCCGAGTGGTAACACCCTAGCCATCTTTGCTTCGCCAATCGGGCCCTTAGCAATATTGGCTGAGTCAAACAATGACAAGCCCGTCTATTTGCTTTCAAAGTCTAACCAGGTCATGAGTAGATACCCTTCTTTCACCTCTTTACCAGCAATATAAAGCGGCTCCTCGATGATCTTGTTATCACCGAAAAAATAAGATTGTGAGCCTGTATCAGTAACACAATGCAAGGTATCACTAAGCCCTGAGTCACTGAATTTAGAAGCCCCAACACCGAATATCGGCTGTATTGACCCTGACATACGCGGATCAAATTGTAAAAACTCCATCTCAATACCACTGTGCTCTAATTTAGCGACCTTCGATGGGGCCTTGCTCTTTGTGCTAGCTTGCTGAGCTAATACCTTAATACTTTCAAGCTCTACATCAATAGTCACTAACTCGGCATGCGTGTCAGTATGACGAGCCTTGCCACTCAGTAATTGAGTCATGCCATTAAGTAGAATATCGGCATTGGCATAGAGGCTTATTTGAACCTCAAGTCGATTATCTCTTTCGAGGGCTTGGCCAAAATGAAAGGCGAATCCTGCGGGAAGATCCACCCACTGCTGTAACGTAAAATCACTCTTATCTATGATCAATAGTTTTGAACCTATCTCTGGCCGCCATTTAAAGGCATCGATATAGGTTTGTCCCTCTTCATAGACACAAGAGGAAACGTAGAAAATGAGTTTATTCTGGCTCTGAGCAAATGCATGCATATAACTGGCTTGTGGCAAATTAATCACTTCTATGCGCGAGAGTTCATCACCTTTTGATACTTGATACATCAAGAGTGAGTTGTCACCACCTACAAACCAGCTACCGAAATTCCACATCCCCCCCTCACCATCAGTCAAAGGGTGAGCCGAAAAAGGTAGCTGCTTAAACTTGTCGCCGAAACTCTTCACCCCTAAGGTATCTAAACTTGTGGGATCGATTCTATAAGGGGACCCCGCTTCCCATAATGCCAACAGCTCACCGCGCCAGGGGATCACACTGGTATTGGCCACATTCATGTCATCGTTATTTCGAATAGGTAACACATCTGGCACTAAGGTGCCTGCACTTCGATATCTGAACCTGCCCGCCTTCTCCTCAACCATAAATTTCTTGGTCTGGATAAACTTACCTTTATGACTCACACCGCCTTCTGATATTTCAAACTGCTGCACCATGCCATCACCGTCAAACCAGTGCTGATACCGCATATCACCTCGCTGCATCTTAGAGGGGCCATTACGATAAAGAAAACCACTTAAATCACTGGGCCAATGTCCACTTGTTTCCATCTGTAGTGGAGCAAAGTCGCTTATGGCACCATCAAACGCCATCGCCCAGTTATTTTTAGCGAGATGGTTTTCATTGCCTAAAGAAAGCACTGAGTCTGCTGCGGCGCCCCAGACTGAGGCAGTCACAGAGCTTGTCATTAGGGCTAGCGAGGAACCGATAAACTCTCTTCAGCTTAACATGGCAAGGTGATCCTATCTAATGTGGATCGTGAGCTGCGCATCACCATCGACACCAAATTTTGCATCTTGATAACTTGCCGGACCGAAGCTACCGCCATTGTTACTAAAGCCATACCCTTCACTTGGCACCCCAAGAAAATTGGTATCTAAGCTGCCATTATCATTTTCATCGTGCATCACCTTAATTGCATATTCCCCAGGGACTAGATCTGTAAACACCAGAGTATGTGATTCAGATGTCGCCGCTTTTTTGATTGATACAACAGCCTCTTCGTTTGCAGCATAACTCTCCTCCCCCATATATACTGCGACTAATAAGCTACCTTGCTGCACTTGTATATTATCTAATGTCACAGTCAGCGTATCCGCATTAACCTGAGGCATAAACAGTAGAGAGGCGATGGCTAGAAGATTGCGACCCGTTAACTTACTTTGAATGTTGAGGTTTTTCATTAGACTTTCCTTGTGTCATGATTGAGCGAGTTAATATGCATCCAGTTTACAAAATGCGAAATCTATTAACAGGTGCCAAAAGTAACGATTTATGTTTTATTGCTGATGATTTTTAGTGCTTAGACTTCTCAATTAGACATTAACCGATAGATAACTAACGGATAGACCAAGGTAAAACAAAGGAAAATGCTCACGTGCAAGGACGAATATTTACCAAAGAGAGTTTAATGCTCACACTCGCAGGCGCTGGAACCTGGGCCTTAGTGACTTGGTTGGCGTTAAGTCAAACATTGAGCCCCATAGCGCGCGTGATAACGGGCTCTGGGTATGTCAGCTTCTTAATCCTATTTCTATTAATCTCGACACACTTTCTCTATAAATACAGCCAGAGAACATCCAGATTAGTCGTCTATTCACAGGCCATACTCACCCTCATTCTTATTCGTTATGACGCCAATATGATCACCCCTATCTTATTGGTGATCTGGGCATCACAACTTCCGGGGCTTGTTAGCAAGCGACTGGCCATATTCAGTCTTCTATCAGTCAACCTCATTTTTTATCTCATTCATAACCTTAATCACGAGAGCACCAGCGCCGGATTTACCGTTCTCATCTATATGGGATTTCAGTTCTTTGCCTATAGCAGCAGCCAGGCGAGATTGAGCGAAGCCGATGCTCGCATGCAGCAAGAGATACTCAACCAGCAGCTGATAGCGACTCGTTCATTGTTGAGCCAGTCAAGCCAACATCAAGAGAGAGTAAGAATATCTCGAGATCTACACGATATTTTGGGCCACCAGCTCACAGCACTTTCACTGCAGTTAGAGGTACTTAGCCACAAGGTATCCGAAGAAACAAAGAGTGAGGTTGAGCAGAGTAAGCAGCTTGCTAAAGAGTTACTTTCCAGCATCAGAGCCGTCGTGAAGAAACAACGTGATATTGTCGGCTTAGATCTCAGCCCCGCCATCAAGGCGCTAATGAACCGTCTCCCTGGGATCACACTCAACATCAGCAACCTACCGCCTTTAACCTCAACTGAGTTAGCTCAAGACTTGGTACTCATTCTTCAGGAAGGGATCAGTAACGCGGTTCGTCACGGACAAGCCAACACCTTGTGGCTAGACATGAGCCAAGAGCAGAATAAAATTAACATCATCCTTAAAGACAATGGCAACATGAGCAATACAACGGCATTACCAGGCTCTGGACTCAAAGGGATGAATGAGCGTCTCGCTCCATTTAACGGTCACGTTGAACTGAAAGTTAGCGGTACCAATAACGGTGTAACAATGGCAGGTGCTGAACTACATATTAGTTGCGAACAACCGAAAGAACCTTAGCTTCATCATATGGATATATAAAACTGACAATGTCAGATATAACAACACAAGGAAAAAACAGCAGATGCTTAAACCGATCACCTTAGCGTTAGTCGATGACCAACAACTCGTCAGACAAGGAATTGCCAGTCTGCTGGCCATCTCAGATCGGGTAAAAGTACTCTGGCAGGCAGAAAATGGTCAGCAAGCCCTAAATAAGCTAGAAACACAAAGTGTCGATCTGGTACTCAGTGACATTAGAATGCCTGAACTAGATGGGATCGGCATGCTTAAGCAGATAAGGCGTACAGGGAATAACACTCCAGTGATCATGCTGACCACCTTCGATGATAATGAGCTCTTGATGGCCAGCATCACCCATGGCGCCAATGGTTTTTTACTTAAAGATGTCTCATTAGACAAGCTGATTTCGGCCATTACCAAGGTCGCCAATGGGGGATACTTGATAGAGCCTGATGTTCTGCAGCAAGTGACGAGTAATCATCAACAACTTAATATAGACAGCCTGTCGAGCATCGCAGTAACCAGCCGAGAATCGGAAATACTCACCCTGATGGCCGGTGGCTTCTCCAACAAAGAGATCGCGGACTCTATCTTTCTGGCACAAGGTACGGTTAAGAACCATGTGTCGAACATCTTACTCAAACTTGAGAGCCGAGATCGCACTCAAGCCGTGTTGAAAGCACTGCAATTAGGGCTCATTTAGTTAGTAATCCAATAGCCCAGTCAATCAGTGCTGCTTATAAGCTTTAGTTAAATGCTAAGTATGTATAAGTCATAACCTGTGCTAACTTAATTCAACGTGCATGTACTCTCTTTCACAGAGCCATCGCCCTCTCACAAGGATCCGTTATGCCAGAGGAAAGAAAAAAAATTCTCGTGTTATTCGCCCACCCTTCTCAAGAGCGTTCCGAAGTCAACAAGCTACTATTTAAAGCCAGTCAAACACACCATGATGTCACCGCTATCGATCTTTATCGTGAGTACCCGACTTTTCACATCAATATCGATAGAGAGCAACAACGCCTCGTGGATCATGATGTGATTATATTTCTGTTTCCTCTGCACTGGTATTCGACTCCCGCCATATTAAAACAATGGCAAGATCTTGTTCTCGAGTATGGCTTTGCCTATGGCACAGATGGCACGGCGTTAAAGGGCAAAACCTTCTTTTGTGCTACCACGGCAGGGGGCAACGAAAAAGCCTATCAACATGAGGGCTATAATCATTTCTCGATTCGAGAGCTGTTATATCCCATAGAGCAAACCGCCAACTTAACCGGTATGCACTACCTCGCTCCCTTCGTGCTGTTTAGCAGTCGAAATGCCAGCGAAGAGGGAAGAGTTACCGGCCACATTGATGCATTTAATGCCCTGCTCACCTCATTAGCCACAAGCACGCTGGACTTGTCTCACGCCGCCTCCTTGCCACTGCTTAATCGAGCGCTTATGCAAGAAACACCTGAAACATATCAAACACGCTAACCCAAGGACGAGGTGATTTTTTATGACAGCTTATTTTATTCAAGCCTTTATCTACCTGTGCGCCGCCGTGATTGCCGTGCCTTTAGCTAAACGTTTAGGGCTTGGTTCGGTGCTAGGTTATCTCATTGCCGGTGTGGTGATAGGTCCCATCGTCGGCCTAGTAGGTAGTGAAACCAATACCCTGCAGCACTTCGCCGAATTCGGTGTGGTGATGATGCTCTTCTTAGTGGGCTTAGAACTCGAGCCCCGCATGCTATGGGATATGCGCAATAAGCTCATCGGCTTAGGTGGATTACAGATCGGCATTACTACGGCGGTTATCACAGCAGCTGGTCTCTATTTTGGTCTGGTTTGGAGTGTGGCCTTTACCGTGGGACTCATCTTTGCCCTGTCATCGACCGCGATTGTACTGCAAACTTTTAGTGAAAAAGACCTCAACAAAACGGAAGGAGGCAAGAATGCCTTCTCTGTGCTCTTGTTCCAAGATATCGCCGTGATCCCTATGTTGGCACTTATCCCACTGCTCGCTCTGCCAGAATTGGTGGAAAAAGCACAAAGTGTCGTTGGACAAGCTGCAGAACATCATGAGGAGCTATCACTGGTCGCCGGGCTTCCCGGTTGGGCCTACGGCATCACAGTGTTGCTCGCCATTGCAGCAGTTGTCGTTGGTGGCCATTACCTGAGCCGCCCACTGTTTCGCTACGTCGCTAGCTCTGGGCTTCGTGAAATATTTACCGCAACGGCGCTTATGTTAGTCATAGGTATTGCAGCCTTAATGAGTCTAGTGGGACTTTCTCCTGCTTTGGGAACCTTTTTGGCGGGTGTCGTGCTGGCCAACAGCGAATTCCGCCACGAGCTTGAGTCCAATATCGAACCTTTTAAAGGACTATTATTAGGTCTGTTTTTCATTACTGTCGGTGCTGGTATCGATTTTGGTGTGCTTGCCAGCAACATTGATCCAGTGCTGGGGCTCACTGCTGGTGTCATGCTAGTCAAAGCTCTGGTCTTATTAGCCTTGGCCTTTATCTTTAAGATAAGAAACAGTGACCGTTGGCTGTTTGCCCTCAGTCTGGCTCAGGCCGGTGAATTTGGCTTTGTGCTCCTTAGCTACACAGTACAAAACCATGTCATTCCAACAGATCTTGCCCAGATGCTCTCCTTAGTCGTCGCCCTATCTATGTTCTTGACTCCTGGTTTATTCATCTTCTTCGACAAAGTTATCCTACCCAGATACGAAAAGAGTGAAAACAAACCCGAGGCCGATGAGATCACTGAAAGAGGCACAGTGATCATCGCAGGTGTTGGTCGCTTCGGCCAGATGGTCAACCGCTTTCTTGTCGCCAATAAGATCAAGACTGTGGTGCTGGATCAATCTGTCGATCAGGTGGCTAACCTAAGAAAAATCAATGTCAAAAGCTTCTATGGGGATGCCACCCAGCCAGACCTGCTACACACCGCAGGTATCGAAGATGCAACTATGTTAGTCATAGCCATAGACAACAATGAGCGCGCCGTGGAGCTGACCCAGTACATCAAGCACACCTATCCTAAGGTAATGATCTACGCCCGAGCCTTCGATAGAGGACATCACTTCGAACTCAAACATGCAGGTGCGGATTTCATCGTCAGCGAAACCTATCATTCGGCATTGGAGCTAGGCAAAGAGGCACTAATCGCTCTAGGAGTACATCCCTTCAAGGCTGAGCAGAAAAAAGCCACTCTGCGTGAGCTCGAGCTTTGTTACAAGGACTCACTCTATGAGATGTGGAAGAAGAACAGTGAAGACAGTAAATACAGCACCCATTTCAGAGAGCTGTTTATTGAGTTAGAAACTGCCATTTCAAAAGCGATGAAGAGTGAACACCTGGATGAACAAGCCAGAGTGGAGCGCGGCTGGACACCGCCCCCTAAAGATTATGAAAAACGGATGAATGAGAGCGAGGAATGAGTTCCTAGCTCTTAGTCTCTAGGGCTTAGGCCCTAGAGACTTAAACCTTATTTTATCCCTCACTTTCAATTACCCTCTCAATCCCGCCTCTCAACTTAGCAGCAAGCCCTACCGGTACCTCTTTCTTTATACATGATCCTGATAACAACGTGATTGAGTTCATTGAATACAAGGGCTCGATGAGATAAAAAACAGCCATTGTTCTAGCCAAGTCAGCATTGTCATCTCATTGACAATGCTGATCCATTTTATTCTGCAGTAACATGCAAGCAAGATCACATCAGTTACAAAAACTCACACTAATCCAGACATTTGTCCTGATATTTCAGCCTCCCTCTCAGTAGCATCATTGTTAACTAAATGTTCAGCCAAATACACATATCCATAAAAACAATTCAATTTATTGAAGAATAAAATTACAGGGGTTAACAGTGAACAACAAACTAATAAAAAGTCTTATATCAGCAGCAGTCTTAGTTGCTTTATCTGGATGTAGTGATAGTGATAAAGCACCCGTTGAGGAAACTTGTGGTGATGATAACTGCATAAAGTTTACCATACTGCATACCAATGATAATCACGGACGCTTCTGGGAAAGCAAGTACGGCGAATACGGAATGGCTGCTCGCAAAACGTTAATTCAGCAGATCCGTGATCAGGTCGCTAGTGAAGGAGGCCATACTTTACTTCTCTCAGGAGGTGATATTAATACCGGTGTGCCTGAGTCAGATCTACAAAATGCAGAGCCAGATTTTAAAGGCATGAACCTGCTTGAGTATGATGCCATGGCCGTTGGTAACCATGAGTTCGATAATGCATTGGACGTTATGGATAAGCAAAGAGACTGGTCTAACTTCCCATGGCTAGCAGCTAACATTTATAAGACTGAGCTAGATGAACAAAATAATCCATCATTAGCACGCTACTTTGATGCTTATAAGATATTCAACTTAGGCTCCCTTAAAGTCGCTGTCATTGGTCTCATCACAGAAGATACTGCCACTATTGGTAACCCTCAAATTGTCGGTGAGCTTACGTTCACCGATCCTAAGGAGGAGATGCTGAAGGTCATCACTGAGCTTGAAGCAAATGAGAAACCAGATATCATCCTGGCCACCACCCATATGGGTCACTACGAGAATGGTAATCCGGGAAGTAATGCACCGGGAGATATTGCACTAGCCAAAGCACTGGAACAAGGTCAACTACAGGCTATATTTGGCGGACACTCACAAAACCCAGTCTGTATGGAGCCAGGCACCGATAACTACGCGGACTTTAAACCGGGTGATGAATGTTTACCGGATCAGCAAAATGGCACCTATATAATGCAAGCCCATGAATGGGGTAAATATGTAGGTCAAGCCAACTTCGAATATTTTGGCGGTGAGCTACACTTAGCCAGCTATAAGTTAATTCCCGTGAACTTAAAGGTCAAAGATGAAAATGGTGACCGCATCTTAGTGGGTAATGAGATAAAACAAGATCCGATTGTTAAAGAGTTTTTGCGCCCCTTTAAAGAGCAAGGTCAAGAGGAGCTTGATATCACCATCGCCTCTACCGACGCAGCCTTCGAGCGCGGACAGAGCGATATGCAGATTGACTTAGGTCATTTGCTCGCCAAAGCCAACATGGTCACCGATGGCGCAAACTATGATATCGGTGTGATGAACTCAGGAGGGATCCGTGCGGGTATAGAGGCTGGGGAGATCACCTATCGTGACGTACTCACGGTGCAGCCTTTTGGTAATGACATCACAGTCAGTGATATGACAGGAGCAGAACTAACAGAATATTTAGGCGTAGTCGCCTCTATTCAGGTTGGATCTGGTGGCTATGCTCAGCTCGCTGGCGTTAAGATGACGGTCGACTGTATGAATAGCTCTGTTGAGATCAGTGATATTGCAGGTAAAGGCTTTAGCTCTGATGCCACTTACACAATAACAGTACCAAGTTATAGTGCATCGGGAGGCGATAGCTACCCAGTATTGACCCCTCGCAATACCGGCGTTTCTGATGCTAAATCACTCAGAGATTTCCTTGAAGCAAAAGGACATATCAATTCAGGCGAGTTTACACCTAATGCTAGCGATATCCTCTACACCAACTCAGAAATAACAACGGGTTGTAAACTGTCTCAATAGTTCTTAGCTATCACTTGAGTTTTATTTAAAAACACAAAAGCCAAAATGCAAAAAAGCCATCTATATGATGGCTTTTTTTAACTTCAGTCCTTAGAGTGAGCGTTATACCAGCTTCATCTCTTGAACCAGCTCGTGAGCGATTTCTGGCGTCGTACTTACTGGCTTCTCATGCTTATCTGCTTTTAGCTGACCCTTACGGTGTTTTAGCGCTGCCTCGAGCTTCTTCTTAGTAATCGCAATAGCCGGATACATGACATCGTTTGTCCCCGATGCAGAGATTCGACTACCTTCATAATTAGTGCGCAACTCAACCTGATATTCACCATGCTCTTTAGAGATGGTGACATCTAACGAGATTAATGTCGGGAAATGAGTGGCTATCTTGGAAAACTTTTCGTTCAAATGTTCTTTGATTGAATCTGTAACATCTACGTGGTGACCAGAAAGATTTATTTTCATAGGTTTTCCTTTTAAGAATTACTTCAATAATAGAACTGGGGGCGTTAGTAAAAAACTCAAGGGACAATATAACTTTTTTTCGAATTTACATTGTCTACTAACGTTCAACTGAGGACTTTATCACTCATTAGGCCGCTCTAGCTCTATATACATTCTAACAATTGCCATAACAATTACCATTCCAGCTTAAGAATCAAATGTGATGAAAGTACCTCTTGGCGGCTATTTTAGCCTACCTTCTGCGCGTGTAGATCACGCCGGAGGCTCATCACTTACGATTCCAAACTAGCTGTCTTAATATTTACTCCTGATGCTCAGAAAAAGCAAGTCTCGGCTATATTCAATGCTTAAAATAAAGACAAAACTAAGGTAAACGTCATAAAAGTAAACAATACGCTGATTTTTTATCACTCAAAAGACTGATAACGAGTCAGCTGAGACTAAGCATAAACCATACTTACTCAGAATGATGATTAATTTTTATTCACTATTGAATCCATATTAGACCAATAAAATGAGAGCGGCTTCTCACAATGTAAACTTACATGTAAATGAGAATGAAAACAGTTACCAAAGCTTAAAGTCTAAGGTAAAATCCTTACTACCAAGTTGATGTACTTTATATCAACAGGTTAAACGGATTGCCAAACAGTGCATCACTTCAAGTTAAAAACATGACGTTATTACAAAAAATAATTCTATATCGCCCTATACCTGGGCCAATGCTCTCTAGAGTTTTGGCGGCAATACTTGGTGGCTACCTAGTTGCTGCTAGTGCATGTGGGTTTATTGCTATATTACTGCCGCTTCCGACTGTGGATGCAACTTTAGTTGCAACCATGCTCTCCTTTGCTGTTTATGCCTCCAGTGCAATTCGTACTTTCAGTCTGCAATCCCCAGTGCGAGCCTGGCTGGAATCTTTAGTGCTAAGTGCGAGTTTATACTCGGCCACTGTGATGATGACTTAAAGCTTTTCTAGGTAATAAAATGAAAGATACTTTTTTTCGCTCCATGACATGGCTCCATACTTGGGTAGGCCTGCTTGTCTGCTGGTTACTACTGATTGTTTTCTTTGCTGGCAGTATCAGCTATTTCCGTCATGAGATATCGCTGTGGACCAAGCCTGAATTACACTCAGGTACCTTGCAGCATTATCAAGCCGGAGAACTGAGTAATCAGTTACTGTCAGGGCAAAAGTTCTTAAGCGACAACACTGAAGATGCGAAAGACTGGCGAATATATTTACCCACTGAACGCAAACCTTATCTTAGTTATGGCTGGCAAACTCAACCTGAAGCCGGACAGCGTCGTGGTGAGTTTCATGAATTGATCGTTAAACCCGATAGTGAGAAGATGATTAGTGAAGTTCGTGAGTCTAAAGGCGGCAACTTTTTCTATCGATTGCACTTCGATCTTCATTATATGCCTGCCAAAATTGCTCGTTGGATAATAGGCTTTTGTAGCATGTTTATGCTTGTTGCCCTGATAAGCGGGATCGTGATCCATAAACGCATATTTAAAGATTTTTTCAGTTTCAGGCGCAACAAGGGCAGTCGCTCTTGGTTAGATGCTCATAATGTCAGCTCAGTGATGGCACTTCCCTATCATTTGATGATCACATATACAGGTCTTATCACCCTAATGTTTATGTATATGCCTTGGGGGGTGTTCACAAACTACGACGGTGATAATCGCGCTTTTCGCGCCGAGTTAAACCCATCGAGAGTACAAACAAAGCCCAGTGGACAAGATGCTGAATTAATATCGGCAGCCAGTTTATTACCTCAGGTGAGAAGTTACTGGGGAGAAGCGCCGATCAAGCAAGTTATCATTTCTTCACCCTATGACCAGAATAGTCAGATCAGCTTTTATCGTAACAATGAACAGCTAGTCACCGACAAACGCACTCAAATCATATTCAGCGGTGTTACAGGTGAGCTAATAACCATGACACCTATAGAAGAGTCTGCGACCCATGCAACCTACGATACCTTAATGTCTCTGCATACGGCGAGATTTGCAGGCTCAACCCTACGCGGTTTTTTCTTTATTTGTGGTTTACTGGGCTGCGCTATGATTGCTACGGGAGCGCTACTTTGGGCAGTTAAAATTCGCCAGAAACAACTGAAAAATATCAGTAAAGGAGAAGCCGCGAGTATTGGCCTACGATTAATTGAAGGCCTCAACCTTACCTTTATTGCAGGGCTTCCCTTAGCAACATCGGTATTTTTCTATGCCAACCGAATGATCCCGTTAGGTATACAAGACAGAGCACAATGGGAAGTAGATAGCTTCTTTATCACACTCGCTTTCGTTGGCTTGCTCGCATGCTTTAATCGTACCTTGGCTAGTTGGCGATGGGTGTTAGGCCTAGGAGGATTAAGCTTTATCACCATTCCATTACTCAACGCAATAACGTCGCCTAGTGATCTCATTGGCAATATCATCAACAAACAGTGGATCTTAGTGGGTTTCGACCTTCTAGCATTTGTCATTGGTTTGGGCCTACTTTTCGCTGTCAAAAAAATCAACACTGCGGTTAAAAATAAATCGGTTGTCAAAGGAAAGAAAACGACGCTGCGATTAAAAAAACAAAGTTTAGCCAGAGCGGGAGCTTAATGATGATATCTAACTTGATGGTATTAGCCATACTGTGTATTAGCTATATTGCCTTTAGCTGTTTAGCTTTGGCCATGTTCTCTAACTTCAGGGACACATTTAAAAAGGCGCCAACGTCGACTCAAAGCAGATGTTTATATTGGTCTGGTTGGGCAATGCTTACGCTAAGTTATTATTTGAGTATCGCTAAACAGGGCGTAGTTTATGGCAGTATATTCTTTACAGGCGTGCTTGCTGCCACTGGACTTTTAGTGATCCTCACTCTTAGTTACCGGTTAAAATTTTTGCCCGTATTAATGGCTACAGGCCTAGTGGCCTCAGCCAGTTACCTGTTGACCTAATACCAGTACCAGTACAAATACTAGTACTAACACTAGTTTTAGTACTGTTCAGTATCATATAGACTCTGATGTATCAAATTGTGAGATTGGTTTATTCTTGTGATCTAGTTCAGTTAATGTTCAGTTTAGAAGCAGTATAATCAAATGCTAATTTTAAATATATGAGATTGATATGCAAATTAACTCGAATGCTCAACAAGTCAATGGGACTCATACTAGCCAAAAGCCAGCTCCAACCCAGGCAACATCTGCATATCAAGCTGAAGTTGTTGCGGCAAAGCCATTACCTAACATCACAGACTCAGTCACTCTATCTGCCGAAGCTATAACCCTTTCCAAACAACCAGCAGTAACCTCTAAAGAAGCTGAAGTCTTGCCTTCGCCTACACTTCCTAATAACGGCGAAAAGGCCGAGAATTATGTCGAATATCGTAAAGCGAAAGCGCAGTATCAAATCTATTCAGATATGGCAGGCATGGCGACAGGAAACAGTAATAGCATTTCCCCCGTCACCGCTTATTACGTCTCGAATAACGATGAAGCAAGAGAAGCTTTAGTTAGCTCTAAAGCTCAGCAACAACAGGTTTCAACTATGCAAACTTATGTAGAAACCACTCAAAGTATCTATGAACAAGCCTAATCATCACTGCCCAGTGACAACTTAGCGCCGACTAGGCTTGCCACCAGTCTTGCTATATTCGCTGCCATATAAAACAGTTTTATCCCCACACTAGCTATCGTGACTCTGAGACATCTTAGCGCCGACTAGGCTAGCCACTAGTCTTGCTATATTAGCTGCTGCATTAACTACTACATGAAACAAGTTTTACCCCCACACTAGCTATCGTGACTCTGGGACATCTTAGCACCGACGAGGCTAGCCACTAGGATAGCCATGTAAAACTGACCTGCGATCGCCTCCATATAGGCCAGAGCACGAGGCACTGGCAGTGCTGGTGATATTTCGCCATAGCCCACTGTCGTTAAGGTGATAAAGCTGTAATAGATCACGCTGGTGAAATTATCGGTCCAAGGCTTCACTTCTAGTCCATTGAAAGCCTGTCCAAACAACTCAATATTGATCAAGTAAATCATCGCCCAAATGAGTCCCATCAATAGAAATATACAGATGGAACCAATAATCTGATTACTGGTGATCTTACCGCTAAACAGTACTTGTTTGGCTGCAGTCCAAGTCGACATTAATAGGAAGCCTAAGATGGCGAGTAAGGTGATAAGGTCTAAGTTGAGGGTCTCCATCATAGAACCTAACGTTGATAAGGCGACAATAGCTAACAAAATGCCTAAACCATTTCTAAACATCAACTTATCTTTGCCGACTCCAATGACAGCAATAGACAAACAAATAATAGTCGTGGCGACTATCATTATTTGACCACCATGAAGTAACTGCTCAGCAATCGCCGAACCTAGCAGTAAAAATATCAGTGACAAAAGAAGATAACCGAAGTTATCTTCTTGGGTAATTTTGTGTCCCATTGCGCTTACTCTGTTTCAGTATTAACAGAGACGTCTTTCTCATCAACTGAGTCAGTCTCACTATCTATCCAGGCTATAAACAACTTATAGCCAAGTCCCATCACCACAGCACCGACAAACAAACCGACAATGCCTGACATCATCATGCCACCAATAGCACCAAGTAAAATAACCAGCATAGGAATATCGACACCACGCCCCATCAACATAGGTTTGAGGAACGCGTCACTTGCACTGACTAAAATGGCCCAAACCATAAACATGATAGCAACCGATGAACTTTCTACGGAAAACACATAAGCAATGATAGGAGCCAGTACTAAGATAGGTGGAAGCTGTACAATAGCCAAAACTAACACAGCTAACATCCAAATCCCTGTTGCTGGAACGCCCACGAGCCCCATACCGACACCAGCCAAAATTGACTGAATGAATGCCACACCTATCACTCCCTGAACAACACTACGTACCGTTGCCACAGACAGAGTTGAAAATTCGGCGCCATAGGAACCTGCAAGTCTACTGGCTACTTTATGGCATACCTCACTGGCGCCTCGAGTATTGGTAATAAATACCCCACCTATGATAATTGAAATAACAAACTGTAAAACCGTCATGCCGAAACCACCTAAGGCTGCTGCGCCTTTAGCTGCAAAGGCTTTAATCTCTTCATTGTGAGTTTTGAGCACGTTATCTAGGTTTGATGACGACTTATCCCAGAGACTATATAATTTATCACCGATCAAGGGTAAGTCGGCGACTGACTCCTTGGGTGGCGGGATAACAAAAGTGCCTTCCTGAATTTCACCAATAAAATCTTGAGTACCGCTGACCAGAGCGCCAGAAAACATAAATGCAGGGATCAAGAGTAAGGCCAGCGAAAGTATGGTCACTAATGCACTCGAACGGCCAAGACTCAAACCACTTTTCTCTGATAACTTGCAGACCAAGGGATATAAGGTTATCGCGATTATTCCCCCCCATACAATGGGCATGATAAAAGGTTTAATAATCTCAAAACACCAGATCACCACCATAAAAATAGCGGCTATTTTTATGGCTGCCTCTACGGCATGTTTAGTAAACCAATCGGAAGTGTCACTTTTAGAAGCACTCATGGAATTTCCTTATTGAGCCAGAGTTGGCCACATCAAAAGTTAAACAATTGTAAAGAAGTTATAGCTAGTTTTAATGATAATCAACTATATAGATGAAAATAAATGATTAAATTTATACTTGCTGGTAGGAATGGTTCTGAGCCAATGTGAACCTATAGGCCACATTGGCTCAGCGTACTAAGAAAAATGTTACTCACCTTTCTCGATAAAGTCATCGGTAAAATCTGTTTTCCAATACTTATAACCTTGGACTGTCGCCTGTGCAGCCGCTCCCATTAAGTTGACCTGATAGCTTTTCACCCCAGAGACATCTACAGACTGGTTAGCAGACGCTTGATCGCCACTGCCCTCATATTCTGCACTTGCTTCAGCCTGTGCCTGTCCCTCATACCCAGATTCTTTAAAACGAACCAGTGCATCTCTATCCATGAATGCTTGTACGAAAGCCACTTGTTTCCAGCCTATACCCGCACCGACTCCACCCGTTGCAAAACGATAATAAGAGATCGCCCCTTTTTCATTGAGTACACACACACCGCCACCTGTTGAGAGTGCAAACAGATAACTGTTACTGCCAGTACAAGTCACGTAAGCGATTGAGCTTGAGACTGCAGATTTGGCACCTTTATGCTCAGAGTAAATCTCAATCAATGCTGCATCAGTCTCCTGCCGTGCATTGGCTTTCTTAGCCTCTGGAGTATTACCAGTTGCACAGCCTGTTAATACCAGCGAAGTGACGATAACAGTAACTTTAACGAGACGAGAAAAATTAAAATTCATAATGAACCCTTATAACGGATAAAAATAACAGTGCGAATATACCGCATCCTACACATAAATAGACTTTTAGAATGTGAGCGCATAGCTAACGACTATACACAGGCTAGTAGAGCTGATGGTTACAGCATTAAGGCTCAGTACTCACTTATTATCTTTCTAACACTTCCAACAGAAAAGATAGCTCAATTATAAAATGATGCCCACAGACATAGTTACCATTTCATGCCAACGATTTTCTATACGCCCGCGGTGATTGCCCCGTCATGCGTTTAAATGCTCTTGAAAAGTGTGAAACATCTGAGTAACCAAGGGTTGAAGATATTCGGGTGACAGGTATTCCCTTGTCTGACATTAAGCTGATGGCTTGGCCATAAATAATCTCAGCTACGACCTCTGAATAGCTAGCCTTTTCGTCTGCGAGCCTGCGCTGTAAGGTTCTCACACTCATATTTAATATTAACGCTGCTTGTGTGATAGGGATTTTTCCCATACTGATATAGGGACTAATAGCGTCTTTAAATGAATGGAGGAAATTGACTGGTGCTGTGGGAGTTGTGGTTTTTGTTTCATCTCGATCCCAAGATGACTTCAAGTTAACTTTCTGCTCAATCTCTTCATCGCTAAAACTGATGGCACAGATTGAACGCTCAGTATAAAACCCAGTAGACTTAAGCATCAAAGCCTCTTTAAGGGCTTGTCTATTATCGTATTTCATCACCACATCTTTTGGTGACCAATCACTTCTCGTTAGCCCCCTAACTAACTCCACCATAAAGATAAGCGCAAATTGTTCTGCAAGATGATGACTATGTTCCATAGTCTGTTTTCTGTCACGAATGAACCAAGTCTTCCCAACAAGAGAGCGCAACTGGATATGAGTGTGAGTAGATTCATGGTGCATATAACTTATGAAAGCCTTGATCGCTTCTTTCAAAGTACAAGCTTGTTTTATATGGCTTATATATCGCGGGATAAAGACATTTCTACAGGCATACCAGATCAACTCACCAAATTTTTTCTGTCCAGACTTTTCATATAGAAGCTCAAGCAGATTGATCACCGGCGCTTCTGGTACATAAGTATGTTTACCCTCTAGAATATTGTCAGGTAATCCGACCATTGAAATAAGCGGATAGATATTTTTATCTATCCGCTTTAATAAATTCACTAGAGTAATTGTATATTCTGATTTAAATAAAGGGACTAGATTAGCGCTGCGTTGCTGAACAGAATGAGCCGATAACATCTTAGTTCCCACACAAAATAATACTGACAATAAAGAAAATAATCATGATATAGGCGCTCATCATTCGCGCAGCCTATATCATTAGTTGATGATTAAAACTCATAAGATAGTGTTAGCATTGGGCCATGAAAGCCGTAATGAATACTGGTAGTGGTATAATCGCCATCGATATCGGCGGTTACTTTGTAATATTTATAAGATAAGTCTGCCGCGAATTTACCTTCAAAGTTATATTCAATGCCACCACTGAGATCGATCAGCTCACCCTTTATATTGTCTATTTTGATGTAAAAATACTGAGCATGACCTGTGATGCTCCAGCTATCTGCAAATTGATAGTGCGCCAGCAAACCAAGATCCGGCAACGGCGCTGTCACATCGGTAAACACCACACTATCTGGATCGATATCTATGATGCCACAAGTTTCATCGAGACAAGCCCCTATCTCACCTTCAAAGCCAAGTTCCAGCCACATAACGTGCAAGCCAGCGGTAAAAATAAGATCCCATCGATCGTCAGTGTAAAAGTCATAACCATAACCTATGCGGGCAATATCGACATTGAATGTGGTCGTTATCTCAGCGCCTAGCTGAATAGAGTAGGTTTCATCAATATCAGGATCCGGGTGCTCAAACTCATAGGGAACGGTGATATTTTTATTGGTTGCGTCACGGTGGAGTCGCTTCCAGTCAAAGTAGATCCCATGCTGGTCATTGAACCAATAGGCAATTTCAATAAAAGGCAGAAACTCGCTTTCAACTAACTCTAAATCAGTTTCGAAATCAAGTTCGAACTCTTTATCTGTCAGCGGACTTGTGACATCCATGCCTGAGTCAGATGTCGAGTAAAAACCTCCGACTGAGATCTTTAAACGACTTTCATCAGCAATAGCTATTGGCGACAAAACAAGGGCCATAGTAACTAACAGAGCAACCCAAGCCTGACTAAACTGAGTAATGAAGTGCATATCTTTACCTCTCAATCTTCCTTAAAAATGCCCAATTTCTGCTTTCCAGAAAAAAGGAAGCAAAAACCATGTAGATACCGACCATCATCAGCTGTAAAATTCGCATATAGAAATTTTCAGCCACTCCCTTGTCCGCCGAAGATGCCGTCGATCCCACCACCACAATCAAGGCCGAGAAAATTCCGGCATACAAGGGGGCTTTTGTCGGATCTTCATAAATCTTTTTCGCAAAGAGTATCGCCGCTAAGCTGGCTAAAATGACATAAAAAGACAGATCAGGAACAAACACTAATAAATTATAGAAAACAATTGCCAGTAAGCCACCAATACTATTGGTTATTAATAAAAATAAGCTCACTTTCACGCTTTTCTCCCCCGCTGCTTGCAAGGAGAGAATAGCAATAAAAATCATGGTCAGAAGCGCACCGGATATCTCAAGCAGATAGAAGAAACAGATAACAGGAAAGGCTAAGAGTAATGCCCTGAATGACTCATAGGCTCTATCTTCAGAAGATTGAGCTGGCATAGGATGTTGCTCTCTCTTCTGGGAAAGATCTGGATACAGGGCGTGCATTAAGGCGAAGATGGCCACTGAGACCACACCTGAAAAACTCAAACCAACCCCGACCATAAGGGCGGCACCTGGTTGTTGCAGCCCCAGATAAGGCAGCAACAAAACAGCGATAATGAGGACAGTGGCAAAGAAATTCCATTTAGGATCGCTAAACAGGTAGTAGGCCCACATCATCACCATAGCAATTAAGGGGAGCAGGACAAAGGGATACTGAGTTGGTCCGAAACTCACCACCCAAGCGATTAAAATGGTACAGATCATAGCGAGTAGTAACTCATAGACCGTCTGTTTCGTTGGCTCCTGCCTGTCGACGAAAAACTTGGCCACAAATACAGGCACAATAAATGCCAGCGGCCATGCAAAGGCCGCCGAGATTGCAATAGACAAGGCTATTCCTAAGGTAAAACGTAGCACCTTGCGGGTATAGATTTGCTCTGGGGTTGCGATAGCTTGACTACCTGACATAAGAGAACCAGCTAACTAAACGGATCCAAGCCTTGCCAAACAAGTTAAACAATCCGCCGTCGGATGTATAGACCAACACATCGGCTTGCCCACCGACACGCCTTAGGCCTTTGGTTTCTTCACCTGTGATAATGATAGTGACGGGAAAGCGCTGAGATTGGCGCAGCCAACCACTCTGCCCCGAGACTTGAGCAAGCTTCCCATTTTGCTCGCTCTGTCCCCAGTCGATGCCATAATCTATATTGCCAACTTTACCTTTAAATACCTTGCCTGGGGCATAGTCCAAGGCAAACTCAACTTCATCACCTTGTTTCATATTACCTAAGCTGTTTTCTCTAAAGTAGGCTTCAATCCATACATCTTCAGAAGAGATAAAGGTCATCAAGGGCTGGCCTGCACTGGCAAACACGCCTTCTTTTAGACGAAAATTCGATGCACCACCATCGGTTGGTGCGCGTATTTCAGTTCTTTGCAAATTCAATTCAGCCTGTTGCAGCGCCAATAATGCAGACTTAACGTTAGTGTTGTTTTCACCTTCAGCACCCAGACGTTCTTCGGCTTTAGCAAGATCGGCTTTGGCAGCGGCGACCCCTGTCTCAGCACTGGTTAACTCAGCACGGGCATTATCGGCATCAGCCTGCGACATCACCGCCTTTTCGACCATGGCGAAGATTCTTTTTGACTGCACCTGAGCATTCTTATAATTCGCAAGTGCATTGGTCACTTTCGCCTGAGCCGCTGCAACATTTGCAGTCTGTGCCCCCATATTCTGCCCAGCTTGCTTCAGTTTTTGCTGTGCAGTTTCCAGTGCAATCTGATAATCAAGCGGATCAATTTTGGCAAGCAGGTCCCCCTGTTTCACTAAGGTATTTGGCGTGACCAGAATATCAATAATCTCGCCAGAGACTTGAGGGCTAATAGGAACGACAAAGGCTCTGACACGGCCAAGATCTGTCGAAGGAATGAAGCGGTCGGCAATTAAGTGAAAGATAAACATCACCGTCGCCACACTCAAAATGATGTTGGTCGCCTTACGGATCTTGTTCGTCTTAGCTCGACTGTCATCGACACTGGGATCTGTTGAAGCCTGTGTGGGCTCTACCCGTTCTTGTGTCGTTTCTTTGTCTTCACGTTTCTCACTCATTTATCCTACCTACCCATTAATCTGAACACATGTAAACAACTGGCCAAAAAACTTGGATTTAAACTTGTTTTTAATACTAAAAACCAAGAATAACCCTAACAAGATTTTAACCTTAAAGACACAAGATTAATTTTAATGACCTATCTAACCCGCTCTATAGCAGTCACTAATACTAAGCGGGATTAACAGAATATGATTATTGATATCGGTAGCGATTAGTTACCAGTTGATGCCAACCTAGCAAAGGAATATGAGAAATTCATCGCCAAGGTTATCCATAGCAAAGCATTACTTTGAATTGTAACAAGGGAAAAGAAAAGCGGAAGCTATCAGCCTGGGAACTGCTTGACCGATAGCTTCCTAAAAATTCCGGCCTTGGTGAGAGAACCGAAACAGACATAGGGTGTGCCTGACACAAATAAAACTCTTGGATAAGCATTAATATGCATTACCCATATATCTTTAACTAATTAATCTTATTTTATAAATCCTTATTCGCTTTCACTCACTCTTATTGCCTGTTTATGTCATCAGCCATAGATTTAGCCGGTATTGGTAACGCCTTAAGCGGATGTATGGGTTGTTTAACCAGCTCATCTTTAAGGTAAGAAATGGCCTTCTCAAGTTGAGCGTCATGCCCGGTAAATGTGGCATAGGGTAAATTATCCACCTCGATATCCGGGCTCACTCCACGCCCTTCAAGCACCCAACGACCGTCCATCGCATATTGAGGATACTCGGCGACGCGCGCCATGCCCTTGTCTGTCAGAGAATTACGCCCCGACAACCAGACACCGGCTCCCGCAGTCTGCTTACCGATAAGTGGTGCTATGCCGAGGGCCTTGATACCGGCGGAGAATGTCTCACCGTCTGAATAGGTCAGCTCATCGGTCAGCACGACTAAATGGCCACGGAACGTTTGCTGCATATTCGCATTTGGGGTGCCCCGTGTTGGCTGCCAGAAAGCCCAAGTACGACGCAATAATTTTTCGATGATCCAGCTATCAATATTACCGCCACGATTACGACGCACATCTATGATTAAACCTTCTTTCTCATAGTTGGCGTAAAACTCACGAGCGAAGCTGGCAATATCACCACTGCCCATGGCATACAGATGTAAGTAACCAATCTTTCCTTCACTACTGTCACCCACCTTAGTGCCATTATGGTTGACCCAGTCCAAATACCTGAGCTTGGCATCACTGCGGACAGTTACTGGCTTCACTATGGTTTTATGTTGTTTGTTGCCTCGTTTGAGCTGAAGCAACACCTGCTTCTTCGCCTGATTTCTCAAGAAACGAGTCACATCGGCGACATTGGTTACTTTCTTGCCGTTTATGGCAATGATGATGTCTCCTACCTCAGCATCGACACTCACCTTAGCCAATGGCGCCGCCTGAGTAGGCAATTCGGGATCATTTTGATAGATGTGAGCAATCTTAACGCCGGCTTGGGTCTGCTCGAGACGCGCACCTAAACTGGCAGCCTTAGCCATCTGCATATCTTTGTCGAGATCGCCACCGCGAACTTGAGAGTGGAGGGAATCGAGCTCTCCCATCATCTGCTTAAATAGATCGTTGAGTTCATGCCTGTCGGTGAGCCTGTCTACCAGAGGTTGATATTTAGCCTTAGTCGCCTGCCAGTCCAGACCACGCATCTTCTTATCGTAGAAAGAATCTCTGTGCATCAACCAGGCATCTTCAAACATCTGTTGCCACTCAAGCTTGGGCTCAATGGCGAGCTGCCATTGCTGTATCTGCACCTTGGCATTGGTCAGTTCTTTAGGCAATTTATCACCGGCATCGACAATCAGCATATCTTTGCCGCCATGATTAGACTTGCGAATAAACAGCTTCTCACCGTCTGCCGATAGGCTGTAACTGGCGACATCTTTAGCGAATGTCTCTACTTTAGGGCTTAGAGGATCGAACTTCACCAGCTTAAGGCTCGGCTTACTGCCACGAGCGGCAGCGCGGTCGAGGAAATAGAGCCCCTCTTGGTTCGCCGTCAATGCGGAATAGTTACCGGAAGCCACTGGTACCTGCCATAACCTCTGGTTTAGCCCATCCCAATCGACGCTGACCTTATCTGATTGTTTCTTGTCTTTCTCATCGGCTTCGCTCTTAAGCAATTCATTGGGTTTTTGAAAGGCAAACCTGGCATCTTTGTCTAATGCCAGGGCAAATATTTGGGTGCGCTTATCAAACATAGGCCCTAAGTTTCGATCGCCCCAGGGTGAGGTAGGCGTCGAATTAAACTGCCTGTTGGAGAGGAAGTAGAGCCAGTTACCATCTGTGCTAAATACCGGGGAGTATGATTCATACTTATCAGTGGTCAATGTCTCTGCGCGCTGCTTACCCAGAGAATAGAGCACGATTTGCGGTCTGGGCTTACCAATTTCTGACTTAGTAACGGCGATAAACTGACTGTCACCCGACCAGACGATATCGGCATAGGGGCCAAGCCCTTCTCCCTGAGTAATAATCTTCTTGTGCCTATTCTTCTTAAGGTCCAGTAGCCACAAGTTACCTTCATAATCATCACTGGCAATGTATCTTCCATCCGGTGACACACTGAGCGACATGCGTAGGGTCTGACCATTATCGGTTAACTGTTTAGCGCCATTGCCACCATCGGCAGGAAAGCGCCAGATCTCTTGCTCACCGGAAGCGTCACTGATCCCATAGACCCATTTTTCATCGGGACTCATCACAGCATTGCGAATGCGGCTGTTGCCAGGGAGTGCTATTTCAACCAGACGAGAACCATCTGTGGCCGCGACGGCCACATGACTTCTTGCAGTTATCACCACTTTGCTTGCAGAAGGTGAAAGACGAGTCGATGTCGCGTACTTCATCGGATCGTTAACCCAATGCTCACGGCGCTGTGGAAAATCTGACACTAAATTAATATCTAAAATCCGGGTGCTATTGGCAGCAATATCATAAAGCTTGATATCGGCGCCTTGCTGGAACACGATGCGACCATTGTCGATGCGTGCACCGCGCACCTGCCAATCGGTAAACTGAGTATGTTGCTTAACCTCTTTTCCATCGGGTGTCATAGACCAAATGTTGTCATTGCCATCACTGTCGCTAATGAAGTAAAGCCGGTCGTCCCAGAGCATAGGTTGACGCACTGAACCGATATGGCCAGATGTTAAGCGCTCGGCTTCAGTCTTTGAGCCCAATTTGAAGCGCCACAGCTCACCTTTGGCGCCGCCGCGATAAACCTTAGCGTTGTCACCGGTAGTCTGTAGGCCAAAGCGCGTGAAATACAGATACTCGCCTTGCGAGTCAATCGTCCCTTCGATGGCATCGGCCAAAGGTAAGTCTTGAGTCTCTAAGGTGTCAGGATTAACGCTTCTAAGCACCCAATAGTTGGCAGGACCAAATGCATTATCAGTGGCATACAAAACCTGGCCATCGGCTGTCCAGCCCTGCACTCGCACTCGGCTATTTTCGAAACTGACTCGCTTGGCCTGACCACCTTTAATTGGGATAACATACACTTCGCTGCTACCTTCGTAGTTAGCCACATAGGCTACCCACTCACCATTCTTCGATATTGTTGCCCCTAACTCTTCCGCCGGCAAACTGGTCAATCTCTGAGCCTGACTCTGATCGAGTCTCTTGGTCCAGAGATCACCTTCAGCCGTGAACACTAAGGTATTGTCACTCAGTGCCGGTGCACGAAAATAACCAGGTTTAGTAGAATCGGATGCTACAACAGATAAGGAACTTAAGCTGCCAAGTGCTAATAAAGTACAGGCAACAGAAAGGCGAAGTTTCATAAGCGACTCGTTATTTATTATTAATATAATTTTTCAAGGACAACAAGGTAGCAAACTTTTCTTAAAGCAACAGTAAAAATTAACACGTAAATCATTAGCAAATGTGTACAAATCTGTGACCTAACTATACTCAGTAGACGTCTTGGTTAAAAGGTGAGCTATTTGATGGGGGATCAGGAAGATAGTAAAGCTAGAGCAAGTCAACAACCCCACGAGATAGAAGAGGTTAGCCTAGGTGTGCCGACTAAAATTAGGCAAGACCCCGTGATTATAAAGTTACTCAAGAATCTACCTAAAGGCCTAGCTAACACCTACACAGATGAGCAACTTCAAGGCATGCGCATTGCAGTGGGAGATGGCACTTGGGGCAAGCACTTTATTGATAACCGGGGTACCTTTGCTTTCCCGTTTGTCCCTTGGCGTTTCTATTACGTCTTCTTACTCGGTAAGAACCGCAGAGCCTATACTCGACGTGAGAAACATGCCTCCATGCTAATGTTTGTTGGCCTAATGTTTGGATTCATTATTATTAGCATTTTATTTGGCTTGCTCACTCTTTACATACTTAAATCGGCGTTAGGCATCGATCTGCTCGAAGGAACGTCGTTAGGCATTTGGGACTGGTTTAAGGATATTTTTTAACTCTTAATTGTCGGAACAACAAAATAAAAAGCAGCTAACGGCTAACTGCTTTTTCGTTGTTATCATTACTTTGATGCTAAATCGGCTACAAAACGACGCGATTAATGTTCAGTTATTGCTAACTGCAGCTCGCGCCAACGCTGATGCTGAGGGTGATTAAGTTCTTCAAGCTGTGGATATTGTTTGGCGATTTCATTGACTAAAATTTCAGCCTCTTGCCATTCTTGACTATCAATTAACTGCTCAAGATGATTCAAAACCTGCTTAGCGCTTACAACGGCTTCACGCTGCGGCACCGACTTAGTGGTAGGTGCATGAGCCCCTAATCTAGCACTATCATTTGCCTGATGCATTTCGCCAGCTTGCTTCATTTTAGTTTCGGCTTGGCCTTCTAAATTAGCATCGGATACAGACATCACTCTGGGCGTCATTTGAACCTGTTGTGGTGCTTTATTCACATCCAAACTCCGCTCTTGCAAGCTAATAGAGTCAATGTTTTGTGTCGATTCAATATTCGAATCAACTGGTTCACTCATCTGCATCATCATGGGCATGGCATCATCGGATAAGATCTCTTGAGGACTCTGAGGATTGAGTAAGACCACAGTGACAACAAGCATCACCGAGGCTGCTGATGACAATGCCCACCGATTCTTTCGCCAGAAGCTATTCTCAACCCGAATGACATTATCACTGTTTTTATCACCAGTAGAAGAGGCTGATTGCTGATCGATATCAGTGATAGACTGAGTTTTTTCTGCACTCGCTTCTTTTGCCATTTTGATAATGGCATCATCGAGTTCCGTACTGGGAACTTCTTGTTCTTGCAGTTTGTACCAAGCCTGTAAGTCACTATCAAACTCATCATTAAGCTTGCTTAAAGAGCTGTTTTTATCATCTTTCATCTTGCACCTCCTGCCACTTGTTCATCACACAGGATTTGAGCCCCTGATTGGCATAGCGAATGCGACTCTTAGTGGCTTCGAGCGTTACACCAACAATTTCAGCGATGGCTCCTGCGGTGAACCCCCCTTCCATATTCAATAGCAGGGCTTCTTTCTGAACCGTCGGCAATAGAGAGATACAATGCTTAAGTAGACTCGCTTTAACATTGACCTCCATCACTCTGTCAGGAGACAACTCATCACTGGGCAGAAAACACTCTGAGTCCTGCTCCTCAGTGAACGTTTCACTAAATAGATCCACAGGTTTCACGGCTCTGACATGATCGATAAGCAAGTTATGGGCGATGCGATAGAGCCAGGTGGTAAACTTGGCGCTAGACTCATAATTCGAGGCAGCTTTGATCACTCGGCCCCACGTTTCCTGATACAGATCTTCTGCCAGTTGCAGATCCCCAATTTGCCTAATAAAATATCGATACAAGCCCCCTTTATGCTTTTTATAAAGAGATTCAAATGCTGAGCTGTTCCCTTGGGCATAGCTCAACATTAATTGCTGATCGTCTTCTGCTTCAGTATTTTGTTGCCCTAACGCTTCTGTCACGCATCTCTCCTGTTGAGTCCACTCTCCCTTAAACTGAACGTATATCGAGGGAGAGGTTATAGATAGGCTATCTATGGAAAGTTTGCACGCCCTGAACACCTTTGTCTATCTCAAGCTGATATTGTGCCGACTTTATATGGGGCGCGATGTACTTAGGCTGAGCTTCGACTATAGGTTTAGGCATAGGTTTTATGGGATGAATGACACTCGACATGTTCTCTCCCTCAACCACAGCCTCTTGGTCAGCCAATAAACTCGCTGTCTTAGCTAGCTGCACAAACTCATGACGGTAACCAAACGCATCTTGGCCCATTGAAGACTGAGCCAGGTCGATCACCTTGGCATAGCTCAGGTCATGGGTATAGAGACTCTGATTAATCAATTGCCCGAGCCCAGCAACCGCGGCGGAGAACCGATAATCATCACTCGCCAGCGCTAAGGTCTTAACCCCTGAGTCTCTGCGAATTGCATATGAGATCAGACGGCTAGTATCCTTTCCAATTGGTTTATATCTCAACTTGAGGAAGGCTATCTCATCCCGACTATATTTCTCCACGCCTGTGGCATCATCATAACCATACCTGAGCTTGTCATTGGCCTGATTGGGGCTATCGACATAACTTATCTCATAGAGCGCGGTGACTCTGTGACCCGCTCCTATCTCGCCGGCATCGACCTTGTCATTATTAAAGTCTTCACGATTAAGGGCACGGTTCTCATAACCTATCAAGCGATACTCTGAGACAATTGCCGGATTAAACTCCACTTGAATCTTCACATCTTTGGCTATGGTCAGCAGGGTCGAACTCAACTCATCCACCAGCACCTTACGCGCCTCATTCAGGGTATCTATGTAGGCGTAATGACCGTTACCTTTATCGGCAAGTTGCTCCATCAGGTGATCATTATAATTTCCCTGACCAAAACCTAAGGTCGTTAATGCTATGCCCTTATCACGTTTTGCTGCTATCAGATCCATCAAGGCCTGATGATCTGTGGTGCCAACATTAAAATCTCCGTCGGTAGCCAAGATGACCCGATTAACCCCACCTTGGATAAAATGTTTCTGCGCCAGTCGATAGGCCTGCTGGATCCCGGCGCCTCCATTAGTCGAGCCACCCGCCTTTAGGCTATTCAATGCCTGGTTAATTGCCTGAGTGTCATTGCCTTTTACCCCATCGAGCACCACGCCCGACGCCCCGGCATAGACAACAATGGAGACATTATCTTGCTCACTCAATTGCTGAGATAACATCTTCAACGATGTCTTTAGTAGCGGTAGTTTATCTTGCGAGTTCATGGAGCCGGAGACATCGAGCAAGAAGACTAAATTGCTCGCCCCTAGCTGGGACTTATCGACCTCATATCCCTTGAGGCCAATCCTGAGCAACATCTTATGCTCATTGTAGGGAGACGGTGCCAGCTCGGTATTGACACTGAATGGCTGCTCGACTGCCGCGGGAGTGGCATATTGATAATTAAAATAATTGATCATCTCCTCGACTCGAACCGTGCCCTTATCTGGCAGGCGTCCCTGATTTATCCAGCGTCTCAAAGTGGAATAACTACCAGTATCGGTATCGATCGAGAAGGTAGATACCGGGATCTCCCCCGCCACCATGATGCCATTAGCAGTCTGTCGCTCAAAATTATCTCTATTAGTCGCTTCTCTAAACGCTGGCACACCGGGAGCACTCATCTGCCCCATAATATGAGTACGGCTTAGGGATTTCATCTTTATCATACGCTCGCTGGCCTGCTTGCCTGCGACATAAACATCGGCTGACTTTTCCTCAGATAACTCAGTTTGTGATACTAAGGGATGATCCAACCTATCGTTTTGAGCTTGTACCTTGTTAGCAGCGGAGACTTGATGATCTTGGACTGGATTTTTTACCTGCTCAATTTGCTGATTTTGACTTGGATTTGAATGTAGATTTTGCTCAGAATTTGCTGGTTTTTCTTCTGCTTGCTCACCACTACATGCCGACAATGCCATAAATAATGACATTGAGATAAGTGATAATTGATAGCCTTTATTCACTCTAGCCGTAGAATGAATCCTTTCGATAGAATGGTTATTTAACTGACCCATGAACTTCCCCTTTCACCTGTTGTTTCTCTTATTAACGAGAACGATAGCTAAAAGGGTTATTTTTCACTCAATAAAAATACCAACCGGTATAAAGATAAAATTTGAGCAAAGTTTAGGCCATCACTCTTGTGGTGAGGTAAACAGAGATTCTAAGGTGGGTTGTAAGATTTCTGCCTCGACCTGACCGAAATGTTCCAGGTGCAAATTGATAAACTTCTCACTAAAGCCAGACACAGCATAACTTGAGTTAATCGCATTGATAATGGCCTGTCCTTCAGCGGTTTTTGAGCAGGCAATATAACCTAACATCAAGTCAGAGATATTCTCGATAGGTAAGGCACTGACTTCGCCACCCCGACCTTCGTCTTGCAAATAATCCTCTACCGAAAGTGTGTACTCTAATATTCCATCGACTCTGCCAACGAGTAACATATCCACCAATTTATCAGACGAGTCTACGCCACCTCGAGTGAATATCTGGGTCGAATATTTTTTGATCTCCTCATTGAGCTCCCCTCCATAACTTCTTGACTTCACCACTCCTAACCTAAGTTTAGGGTTCGCCTCAAGTTGCTGAAATGAGAATGGCGATGAAAATAGGCTCACTTTATTGGTGAGAGTGATCAATCTAACGGGAGGAAATACTGACAGAGGATACTGACTATATTGCGCGATTTCCAACCTATCGGCAGTGATAACCTTATTCATAACACAGGCGTTATTTAGCCTAACCAATTCAGCCCAAGAACGGCTCATACTCATCTGTTGATAGTCGATAATAAGTTTGGTCTCACTTTGTGCGAGGATCATATTCCACGCTGTGATGATAATATTATCTTCACCATCAGTTGTGCCGCTGTAGCTTTCATTCTCGCCTAATAGGATCACCTCAAGCGACTTATCTTCTGCGGTTGCAAATGGAATAATAACGCCAAGAATGAAAACTAAGACAATCCTCAATACTCTCATTGGCTGTCCTCCAACATAGAAAAGTCTATTTCACTGCCCCCCTTCCTTATGGTTAGTTGCTCCTTACTCAGCTAAGTATGGCTCATAAACAAAAGCGCCACCGAACCCAAAGGCTAAGTGGCGTTTTATATCAATAAACAGGTTTTGTTTATGTGTTTGCTAGCATAGCTTGCAATTTAGCATCTTTAGCTTCAACTGCTGCAGCGGATTTAGCGCGCTCTTCTTTAACTGCAATAGCTAATGCGTCATCACCAACCGCTAACATTTGCGCGGCTAAGTAACCCGCATTTTTAGCACCAGCACTACCAATTGCTACTGTAGCAACAGGAACGCCACCAGGCATCATCACAGTAGAAAGCAAAGCATCATGGCCTTGAAGTGGACCACAGTCCACAGGTACACCAATCACTGGACGCGTCGTGATACCAGCGACTGCACCCGCTAAGTGAGCAGCAAGACCTGCAGCACAGATGAAGACCTTACAACCGCGCGATTCTGCATCATGCACATAGGCATGAGTCGCAGCAGGCGTTCGGTGCGCAGAAGTCACCTTAGCTTCAAATCGAATATCGAACGTCTTAAGCACATCTAGGGTAGCTTGCATAGTTGGTAAGTCAGAATCAGATCCCATCAACACTGCAACAAATGGTTTGCTCATTTTTAATCCTTATGTAGGGTATAGCTTAGAATTATTTATAATTTGTGGCGCATTCTATTAAAAACACAGCCTTGAGTAAACGGCTCCCCCAAGCCAGGGCCCAATTATCGCCTAGCTAGATTCACACTGCAAATAACTAATGCTTACAGACTAATAACAAAAACACCTTTTCCCATAGCAAACGATGCTTGTCGGATAACAAGTTTCAAATATCTTCTTTGATTGGGTTCATTGGGCTGGTTTGGTGTTTGGTTAGCTTGCTAAGAACCATAGCGTCATTGGTGTTTATTGCTTTCAGCAGGTGCTGAAGTTTGCTTGTCGGATCACAAGTTTCAAATCTCTTTTTTGATTGCTTCATTTGGCTTAACGGGTATTTGCAAGTGTAATAAATATTATAACTTCATGTTTATCTATCACCTGCCGTGGGTGCTGTACAGGATGTACGAATGTCGTGATCACATGGATGTGAATGAACCACCTTAAGTGTAATCACTTCTGTGACACACTGTGAATATATCCCTATACGCTCTGCGACATCATCCCTGATGTCGAAGGTCACAGCCGCGTTCACACCTGAGTATTTATGTCTTCGATTGGAGTTTTATTAACTGTGACTCACTTTTGTGCAAAGTGAGTTAGGACTAAAGCTATCAAAATAATTATTTAGATTAGAGCAAGTGCACCAATTTGATTACGGGAACGCCCAAATAATGGGCAAATGACAGTTGATTAAAATAAGCGACACAGGAGCAAAAACCAACTGTTATTTGTCTTGCTTGTTAGGTGAAAAACTCCATTAGTTCATTTACGATCCCTGATGGGTCTTTAAAAGCTGCATAGCGCCCCCACCTATTTTCATTAGGTGATTTATGTACAAAAACAACACCTTTTGATTTTAACTCGTTAATTTTTTCATCCAAATTACTTACAGTAAGCACCAATGATGAGTTTGAATTATATCCGTGCTCATAATTTGTCGCCTCCATTGTTCCTTGAAACATGAGCACATTATGTGAGCCGATTTTAAGCTTTAAACTGTCTTCATATTCTTCAACAAGGTTTAGACCTAGTACATCAATGTAAAAATCCCTCGAAACAAGAAGATCATGGACGACTAATAAAGTTGATGGATTCTCCATAGATGCTTAATTTCCTTTTCACCTAACGCCCTCTAATAAGTGAACCGTGTGCTGGCGGGCGATGTGCTCAGCAAATGGCATGACAGCCTTGGTGAATCTTAATGCAGAGGCTTGTTATGTTTTATAGCTGACCAATGACTATCGGAGCAATGAAAGCAAGCGCAGCCATTAAGTAACCAGCAATTAACAGCAATTAACAGCAACCTAGCCTTATTAGCTTTCTGTGTAAGCTCAACATTATGCAATGTTTTGTACTCTGATTTTAAAAGAAACATTACAAACTTCGATGAGTTCCCAATTGAGTTATTTTTTATAACCCCCAGATTTCCCAGCTCATTCCATTTTTGAGGATGATCTGTTTTCAATAGAGCCAAGATACATTTGGCTTCGCAAATATACCATAGTGATATAGGGAACAATGACAGACATAAAGCAGCCCAAACCGTAGTCATATGTTACTTATCTCCAGAAACATAACGCCCTAATAATGGGCTAAAAATTATTTGCTAAAATGTTGAGGAACGAAAACAGCAAACTGTTTTTAGTCATTATTTATTAGCTTGTTGAACGAAGCCGCTGTGCGGCAGAAGAGATAACAAGCCTGTTTGCTCTTCCATCCTAAATACTTTCTAGAGGCGATCCATTTTGATCGCTATCCTAGGAGTACTCTCATGAACACATCTGAACAGCAACGCTTTGATTCTCTTTATGAACAACATCTTACCAACTTAACACTGCAAGGCAAGCGACCCGCCACCATCGATGCATATAGCCGAGCGGTACGGCGTATTGCCGCCTTCTTTGACCGCTGCCCTGATAACCTCACTACCGATGATTTGAAGCGCTACTTCGCTCAGCTGATTGAGTCACACTCATGGAGCACCGTTAAGCTCGACCGTAACGGTTTGCAGTTTTTCTATCGATATGTGCTTAACCAAAACTGGGAGTGGCTCAGCATTGTTAAGCCTCCACAGGTCAACCGACTGCCCGATATCCTAACCCCAACTGAAGTTGCCATCGTTATAAGTCTCACACATAAGTTGCGATATCAGGTCTGTTTTCTGACCATATACAGTATGGGTTTGCGCCTCGGTGAGGCCATTTCATTGCAAGTAGGTGATGTGGATTCACAGATGATGCAGGTACATATTCGTAATGCTAAAGGCGGTAAGGACAGGTTAATCCCTCTACCACAACGCACCTTATTAGCTTTGAGATATTACTGGCAAACTCACCGTCATCCACGCCTAATGTTTCCTGGTAAAGACGGTAAACCGGATTCGATGATAGATAAAGGGGGTATTCAGAAGGCGCTTAAGCGAGTGATTGCACAGTGCAACATTCATAAATCTATCAGCCCACACAACTTACGCCACAGCTATGCCACGCACCTGCTGGAACAAGGGCTGGATTTACGCTCCGTTCAGAGTTTACTTGGCCACAACAGCCTTAATACCGCGCGCTTAATCGTGCCATCCATATTAAATTCTATTTAGTATCACATCGCTAATATGCAACCAATAATGACTTGGCATCTAGTCGCTACTCGATACAGGTATCACCTACAGTCGCTAAAAGGACAAAAACAATTCAATTGAAGTGAAATTTAGAGAACAATTTTGAAATTTACCGAATAACAAGCAGGTAAAAGTGCCCGCTTAAAGGCTAATTTTAAGTAAGATAAATTACTTACCGCCAGTACCTAACTTTTAGTTAAGTACTGGCAGGACTGGCTGTAATGTCGCCTTCGCTTATCTAAGTGCTCACAATAGGATGTAAGCTCTTGCAGAGTGCCTACAGGTCCTTTAAATAACTTGCCAAACTCTTTGGTGATTTTAAGCCAGTTATCGGCAGGAATATTTAATCTAGATAGAAGTTTTTGGCTTTCAAAACTGATGGCACCACGCTTATCACCTCTTATAATACGGCCAGTATCATCAACTAGTTGTAGGTAATCTTTAGTGCTGAACATCAGCCCTTTTGGCACATCCTTTCTCTCATTACCCACAAAGGGCAGCAAAACTTGTGGTTGTTCACCATTCATTACAGCTTTAATACGCCGTTGAATGCTGGTGAAATCTGAGCTCTCTGGTGTTTGAGCCATCTTGGCGCGAATGGGGTTGAGGTCAACATAAGCCATACAAGCAAGGACTGCCACTTCATCGAGTAACGCTTGGCTTTTAAATCTTCCCTCCCAAAAGCGACCTGTACAGTTATCTTCTTTATTCGCCATACGAGCAATGGGCTCATTTAGCGCCCTCATAAACCAACTGATATCACTGAGTCGACTTCGATACTGTGCAACAGCATATTTGAGCCTGGTAACTTCATAGCTTTCAATAACATCGCCACTTGCAAATTTCTGGGTAATATCCTTGCCTTTAAATAACTGATGCCAACGCTCAACGACCTCCCTATCTGACCAGCCATTCGCTTGATAGATATCTATCTGAAGTACAAGATGCAGATGGTTAGACATTACAGCATAAGCCGCTATATCAATGGCAAAAATATCACCGAGCTTAAGAAGTTGAGATTCAACCCAACCCCGTCTGTGGTCATAATTTTTACCGGTGAATTTATCGTCGCCAAAGAGATAGGCTCGACGAGTTACACGACTGCAGCAATGGTACATAGGCGTATCTTCGATACTAACTTGCGTTCTTCTTGGGCGTGGCATAGCAGCCTCCCCTCACTAAACAACTCTCTTTTTAGCTTAGTTGCGAACACCTAGAACAGCAAAAATATTGTGGGTGGCACTGTTAATATTCTACATTAAATCTATACCCATTAGCTTCAAATGAACAATCAACATCAGCAGGCGGATTTATTTTTGGCTCATATTTGAATGTTTCGGGATAAGCAACGGCGATACTTGCCGCGACTGAAGCTTCACACGCGGCTTGAATATATTTTTGTTCATCAAATGTATTGCCTGAGAGCTGTAAATCAGATGATAACTTTCTAACTTGTGTGGGTGTTGCATGACGAGAAATAATGTCAAAAACAATTTTAGCATAAGTTCTATAATCGCTTTGACTATCAGAAGTAACATTCAAGTATTTGTTTTCTAAGTTATGGCAAAAGTCCAAGATGCCTCCTTGCATGTAACGTCTTAGTATTTGTGCGTTGCGCTGTTTGCATGGCACAAACCGCTTGTTGGACTTGGCCGATGCCTAGTCCAAGTTAATTGGTATGCTTTATGCTATAGGGATTTGCTTTTTTTGATGCTGGTTCTGGGCTGTAGAGCTGTTTTGAACAAATAATATTGCGTGGTTTCTACATATTTCATTGAAATTCCTTTGTCATCGTTGTGTTCCTTCACATCTTTTTAAGTCTAGCGGATCCAATGTGAGTTATACACTCATTTTAAGCCTCATTTGGCTCCGCGCAGCGGCTTAGTTCAACGCCTTACTAAGCGGCGCGAAATTGTTGGCTAAAATGTACGAGGAACGAGTGCTAGCCAACTGTTTAGCGTCCGTTTGAGTAACTTGTTATACGATTTTTAACGCTTCATCTTGAATCGTAAGATCACAACCCCCCTCTGTTGGAAGTATGTTCTGTTTGTTTGGCCAAAACATAACCATTGCTCTGAATGATTTTTGGTAATATTTAGAAGCTAAACCGAGGTACTCGCTATGAAACTCTTCCTGAACGGGTTTGAATAACACATCCATATCACCACCTATTACGTCATTTAAGCGCTCGTTAGGGTTGAATGTCTTTCCATTTTTTAGTTCGTCAGCTATGTCTGATAAAATATGGTGAGCAGTATCTTTTTTTAATCCAAAAACTATAATTTCTGGGTGGTTATAAGACTCTTCAAATCCAACAGAATAAGAAAAATCAGACGCATTGCCCTCAGGATCAAAAATATATAAAAAATGCCATCCAAATTTTTCTATATTAGTGCGGATATTATCCATACCATCTCCGTAATCGTATAACGTCTTAGTATTTGTGCGTTGCGCTGTTTGCATGGCACAAACCGCTTGTTGGACTTGGCCGATGCCTCGCCAACTCCATTTATTCGGTATGCTTTATGCTATAGGATTTTGCTTTTCTGTGGTAGTCGTTTTTTTAAGCTTCGAAGAGATAATCATTTGATATAGCTTGAAGTTTACTCGCTTCATCCGCACCTTTTGATATCTGTGATGGCGGCTATTGTCAGTTTATTGCACCATTTATATCATTATAGTCACATGTATTCCCCTCACTAAATTTCATAGTAAGGTCTTACTTAGCTTGAACCTTTATCTAGCTCGTTACAGTTAACCTGTCAGTCGTAGTGGTACCTTAGTATTTCGTACTTGCACCAACAGCTGGGGCTCGATGATGCCAATGAACTGTAAGTAACCTTGCTGACATCTAGGGCACAACCACAAGCAACCTGGTTCCACTGTAGGCTTCTCAGGGAGTGGCTGTACCGATGGGAGCTGTTCTTTGATTTGCTCCAGCTTTTTCCGCTTGCAAGCATTAGCTAAAAATCCGAAGTGACGAACTCGCATCACACCTTTAGGCAGCACATGTAATAGGTAGCGACGGATAAACTCTTCACCATCAAGTTGCATCACTTTACGCTGATTATTATCTGCATAATCGGTGTAGCTAAATCTGACACTTTCTTCTGTCACCGCTTTAATTCTGGATTCATGTAACATGCCTTTACGGGTATAGCGCCCTAGATACTTCACTACTGTAGTAGCACGGCTCAAACATGCCTTGCTGTATACGCACCAAGGCTTACTCATTAGTGTTTCATTCTCAGGAACATCAAGCTCGCGTGTCCTAAGTGCTTGCAGCATCTTGCCTCTATACACGGTGGCAAGCGCTTTAACTGGAAACAAGTAGTCAGATTTCACGCCATGCCAGTCGGCTTCCGTCGTTAATACACCGCCAGGAATTAAGCAATGCAAATGGATATGCTGACTCAGATTTTGCCCCCAAGTGTGCAATACCGCTGTTCCTCCTAGCTGACCTTGCAGGTGTTTACGTGACATTCCAAACTGGCTTAGTGTCTGCCATACTGACTCAAACAGCGCGCTATACAACTCTTTAGCTTTATCAACAAAGGGGTCGGAGCGAATAAGGTCAAACCTTCTTGTAAATCCACAAGTGTAGATACGGCTGCGAGCTTCGATTTCAGGGATGAAATCGCAGAGCGTATAGGGACATATTTACAGCGTCTCGCAGAAGCATCTGCACATCCCCCGCTGGGAAGCGTTAGGTTGCCATGAAAGTACGACTTTCAATCACCACCCAGCATGAACTAAGCCAGAAGCTAAATCAGAAAATGTAATCAGTCTTCATTCGAAGGCTAGCAAACTTTGGGGCAGAAGTGAGTTACGAAGCCTAGCAATAAACCTAAACTGAAGAGATAGGCTGCTAGTGAAAACCTCAGTGTCGATGCGGCTGCGAGCTTCGATTTCAGGGCCAAAAATGTTCCATACATTTTTCGGCATTTCCCACATCCGTGTGGGTCAGATGAAATCGCAGAGCCCACATGGCCAATTTTGTTCCATACAAAATTTGGCATTCCCACCGTCCATGGCGGTCAGATGTACTTGCGGCGTCTCGCAGAAGTAGCTGCACATTAGCGAGCCGCAGGCTATAAGTGACTATGAAGAATCGACCTTCAATCACCTACAAAATACCAATATAACCTCGACCCAACAACAAAAAATGTAATCAGCCTTCATTCGAAGGCTAGGAAGTTACCCTGCCCGGCTGATATTTATTGCTAAGCAAAAAATAGACGCCATAACCAAGACGAGTCGAGATCTTCTTTACAAGTGCGATATTGCGCCGCATAACGCTTAGACCGTGAGTCGACCTTTGCAGCCACTTTGATCAACCAAGCTTTCTGGTTGTAGGTTTTTCGCTTATACCCGCCCCAACCTTCGTGGTAATTCAAATATTGATTTCTGGCATCCCACTTTGAAACTCCATTGATCTTATGGGTTTTATAGATAAACCAGCCCATAAAATCCATGGCATCATCGAAATTGCTTCGGCTTGACCATGAGTTCCCAGTCTCTCTGACATAATCATCCCATGTCATGGTTTTAGCTTGAGCGTAACCATAGGCGTCGCTGGCACGACCAATAGGAATGAAACCTAGAAAGTACTCCATAGGCGGCGCGGCATTGTGCTTAAAGGAGCTTTCTTGGTACATCATGGCTAAAGGAACATGAACTGGCACGCCCCATTTTTCTTGAGTATTTTTTGCTGCGGTATACCAAGAGCGGTTTTCCTGATAAATAGAACATAAATTCTCAGGATTTTTAGGAGGAGCAGTGGCACAACCTGAAAGTAATAATGCCAAAAAAGCAGCGATTAAAGCCGAAAACCGTTTCATAAATGCAAATACCATCTCGTGATGCTGACAAAATATATACCCAAGCCACTTCAACATGTTAAATCCTGCATATCGAGGTTGTTTGCTCTGATAATCTAAGTAGTAAGTCGTAAGACTAATCAAAACGTTAGTGTCACACCCTTAGATAAAAGAAGCAATCACCCAAGCTAAAAAGCAAGACGTATTGATTTAATATCACTGGCTACTTTACTGCAAGCTCACACTCTTGCGGCTCTTCAAGCCAGATCTCTGGCTGCCAAAAACCTGAATCATTACCGCGATAACGCTTATCGGTATTAAATTTAGCGGCAAAGTGGTATCGAATGTTTGTCTCGACATTGATGGTCAATGTTTTAGGCACTCTGGCTGCAAGTTTAACTTTCAAAGAGGGCGAGCTTATCAACTCAGCAAACGTAAAGGTATATTCGCCTGGAGATAGTCGATAGTTTGGTTTTGAAATGACGGGCTTTCCGTCGAGGTGAGTAACAACAGCACGGTAGAGATCTTGTTGTTGATCTGGCTCTAGATAGCCTGAAACCACACCACAGTAAAGCGCTTCATCAGGCTTCGAGGCACAGCCGGATAAGAGTAATAAGCTCAAACTCAATAGAACAATTAATGGTTTCACGTTTAACTCTCATCTAAACGTTAGTGATGTAAAAATTAACACTGAGCAGATAATAACAACTCAGTGTTAATTTAACGCTAATGCGCAGAAAAGACTATGAAGATACAGCCAGTTTAGATGCTTCTATACTTGACGTATCCTCTTTAAAATAGTCTTCAAGAAACGATTCAAAACTCTGTGTCGAATCTTGTTCCATCTGTAGCTGCTTAGCCAGTGACTCCTTAGCCGCCACTTGATATCTCAAAAGCACATCTTCTGGCAATTCGGTCTCATTTAATACCCTGTGATATTTTTTCGCTAAGGCTTTCACCCAGCAGCCATGATCTATTTGACTATCTTGTAACTGCTTTATGATTTGTCCAGAAAGCGTTAAATCAGGATTTTCCACCGCCGCTAGCCACTTTTCTAAAGTTTGAGCGTAGCCATGGTTATCCTTGTCATCTAGCAGCGTCGCTATCGTTCCCATGGTATTGAACATTTGCGTCATCCAATCGGCAAGTGTGATTTCTTCACCATTACAGCTTAATTTAAGCCCAGGTTTACGCCCTTCTAAGATCACTAGATTCAAATTACTGGTAATTTCAGTTTCCTGAGTCTCATCAGAGTCTGGAGAGTCGCTAAGCAAACAGTAAAGTAAAAACAGATCTAAGAATCTCACTTGAGAGGCTTCGATGCCAACCTCACTGAAAGGATTTACATCTAATGCTCTTACTTCGATATATTCCACACCGGCTCTTGCTAACGCTTCTGATGGCTTCTCACCATCCTGAGCCACTCTTTTAGCTCGGATAGGGGAATAAAATTCATTCTCTATTTGCAGAACATTGGCATTTAACTGCCTAAACTCTCCATCGACTTTAACGCCTATCAGCTCAAAGTTAGCCGATGGCATATTTATCGCCTTTTGCATGCCTTCGAGGTATAGCTCTAACGAATTGTAGCTAATGCTTAATCTATCTTGTTCTTTGTTGGTATAACCAAGATCACTCATTCTTAACGATGTTGCATAGGGTAAATACAAGGTGCCCTTACCCATCTCTTCGAATTGAATATCTGTTTGCTGATCTTTAATAAAAGAGCGGCAAAGCGCGGGAGAAGCGCCAAATAAATACGGTAAAACCCAAACCATTCGCCGGTAATTACGGATCAATCCAAGGTATGACTCAGAGATAAAGTCAGTCTTTGACACGGCTTGATCGCTGAGCTGGTATAGCCTGTCCAAAAGTGAGTCAGATACAGAGAAATTAAAATGCACCCCAGAGATAATTTGCATTTGCGCACCATATCGATAGGTCAAGCCTTTACGATAAAGACGCTTCATCTTCCCTGTATTTGAACTGCCATAATCGGCAATAGGTATGTCACTCACATCGCCAACATAACAGGGCATACTCACTGGCCACAAACCTTGCTGAGGTAAATTTTGTACCGTGAACGCATGGGTATAGGTTAAATCTTCCAGCAAACGATCAATGTCAGTGAAAACAGGTGTGATGAACTCAAGTAAAGACTCACTGTAATCCGTTGTGATCCTAGAATGCGTCAACGCAGAACCTAGCATTTTAGGATGTGCATCCGTTGCCAGATTACCTGAATCATCAATTCTTAATGCTTCGCGTTCAATACCACGTTGCATTCCCTTGAGTGCTTGACGTCCCTCAGAGTCAGAGAGTCTGTCGATCAGTTTATTGAAAGAGTTCAATATTTTATTCTCAAATTTTGTCATCATGTAGGCTTGTCAGTAATAGACCTGCGTCAATTGAAATGTATTTCATTCATACATTTCAAAACGCATTTCCCCTCTGCCAAGCCAGCTTCCTGGCCATAAAATAACGATACCCTAATCTGATAGAATATCGCTATGTGCTCTATGTAGATATATGGCCTAATTCAAATATTACAACTCTAAAGTTTCCACCGGGTAGCCGAGTGCTTTAATATCCGCCTCAATTGAAGCTTTATCACCCACAATCAGCACCACCATTTTATGGAGATCGAGTTGTTTCCTCGCTAATTTATTTAACTCATCCTTCGAGATAGAATTTGTTATCTTAGTCTGTTGCTCTGTGAAATCATCATCCAATTGATACCTTTGTATACGGCGCATAAAGCCTGCTTTTTGGTATGGCGTCTCATAGTCGAGAGCCTTGCCTTGAGAGACAGAAGCGCGCATAAATGCAAGCTCTTCATCAGTCATACCAGATTGGCGATATGCTTTGATCTCTTTGACAAACTCCACTAATGCCTCGGATGTAACATCACTACGTACACTGGCTTGAGCTTGATAAACACCTAACTCTATGCCACCAGCAAAAAAACTTCGAGCACCATAGGTGTAGCCTTTATCTTCACGTAAGTTCAAGTTAATGCGGCTATTAAATGCCCCACCTAGAGGATAATTCATCAGATACGACTTAAAATATTCTCCGGTCGCATCATAGGGCAATGCTCGCTTACCTATTTTAATCACAGATTGTGCGGCGCCCGGCTTATCTAAGATGTAGATTTTACCGCCTTTAAGCTTAGGCAGTTTCGCCAAAGCTGGCAGAGAAATGGCTTCTCCGGACCATTGGCTCAACCCATCTAATTTGCCAATAATTTCAGATTCACTCAGATCACTCACGACGATGATTTGTGCATTCCCGGCACGATATTGCAGTTTATAGAAGGCTTTTACATCATCGAGTGTGATAGATGAAATGGTTTCTAACGTACCGCTACTGCTCACGCCTAGCGGACTTTCACTACCATAAAGTAAGCCATCAAAAGCCGTACTCGCCAAGAAATTAGGATCCGACATCATATGTTGCAAACTTTGAAGCTGTTGCTGTTTTAAGCGATCAAAATCTTTAGCCTTAAAAGCAGGCTCAAATAATCGCTCCTTAACAATCGCTAATGTTTCATCAAGCCGTGATGTCAGCGTCGACACTTTCACATAGCTTTGATACGCACTCGAACCAAACCTCACGCTACTACCCAACATTTCTAAAGCTTGTGCAAGCTCTTCCGAGCTACGCTTTAAACTTGACTCATTGAGCATAGAAGCGGTTAAGCCAGCGAGTCCGGCTTTGTTAACGGGTACAAGTCTATGACCGCCATTAAGGTAAACCACCAGCTCAACCGTTGGAGTTTCTTCACTCTCGGTGCCCATCACTTCGATGTTATTGGCAAGTTTTCCTTTCCATAATGTGGGGGAGGTAAGTACTGGTGCAGGCCCAGCTTTAGGCATAACGGTACGGTCGAAAGATGAAGCAATTTGCTGATGCGCTTCAATCCCATCTACCGCAACTTTCGAAACCGTTAGCGCTGGCGGCGTAAACGTATCCTCATGGGCAATAAGCTGATCTTGCCCTTCTGGGACAACACTCATCACCACCATTGGCTTGTTCTTAATGTATTGCTCAAATACACGCATGACATCGGCTTTGGTGACGTTAGCATAACGCTTAAGATCCGAGGAGATCATATCTGGATTGCCAGAAAAGGTTTCATTAAAGGCTAACGTCGACACTTTACCCGAAACGCTTTGAAGCCCGAAAATAGTGCTGGCTTCAAACTGTACTTTTACCTTTTCCAAATCAGCATCGGTCACCCCACGCTGTTCAAATTCAGCAATAGATTCTTGAATACGTTTCTCTATATCCGCTAAATTACCGCCTTTGGCAGGATTTGCTAGTGCGTACATAGAGAACTGACAAGCCAACTCCTGACAAGGATGACTCACACCTGCTTGCACCGCATAACCATCTTTAACCAGATTCTTATACAAAATAGAGGTTTTACCGCCACCTAATATATTGGAAAGTAAATCCAAAGCCGCCTCGTCACTATGACGGGCATAGACCGTTGGAAATGCAATCCGTAACAAGGGCAGATGAACTTTATCTTCCATCGATATATAACGTGTCTTATCCAGAGTCACTAAGGACTTTTTATCAGCCTCTACTTTCGGGCCAGCGGGGATCTCGCCAAAATATTGATTAACCCAAGCTAATGCCTGAAACTCATCAAAATCACCACCTATGGTGAGTGTCGCGTTATTTGGGCCATACCAACGCTGAAAAAAGTGTTTCACATCATCTAAATTCGCTCGTTCGAGATCTTCAGGCCAACCAATAACGGGCCAAGAATACTGGTGCCCTTGAGGGTAAAAAGCCTGATTAAACTGCTCACCCATTCGCCCATAAGGCTGGTTATCGATTCGTTGTGCGCGTTCGTTCTTTACTGTTTCACGCTGTACTTCAAATTTCTTTTCAGTCAATGCTGGCAAGAAAAAGCCCATACGATCCGACTCTAGCCAAAGCATTTTTTCTAATTGATTACTCGGCACAGTTTCAAAATAATTCGTTCTGTCTGTATTGGTCGTGCCATTAAGGGTGCCACCCGCTTCTGTTACCGTTTTAAAATGCTGTTCATCGCCTACGTGTTGAGACCCTTGAAACATCATATGCTCAAATAAGTGAGCAAAACCTGAGCGGCCTTCAAACTCTCTGGCAGAACCAACATGGTAAGTCACGTCAACATGAACTAAAGGATCAGAGCTATCTTGATGCAGAATGACAGTCAGTCCATTGGGGAGTTGATATTTTTTATAGGGGATGCCAACTTCAGACTCTGCAACCTTAACGGTTTCAAGTAACATCACTCCGGCAGGTAAGTTAGAGGCAGTTTCTTGATTGGCACATCCTGCCAAAGCTGAAGAAATTGCTATCGCTAATATCCATTTTTTCAATGTTCTCTCCTTAACATTTATCTGTTCACTCGTTCTCAGTCACTCAATTCAGTAACTCGTTTAAATATTCTTGATCAAACTTTTATAACCAGTGCAAAGCCATCGCTGCAACGAGTATATAACGTATGCTTTTACCTATTAATATCATCAGACTCGTTCTCAGTAACGGAAGTTTCATCCACCCGGCTAATAAACACAACAGATCACCAATAATCGGTGTCCAGGCCAATAGCAGAGACCAATAGCCGTATTTTTGAACCAGTGCCAATGAATGTTTATATTTTCCTTTAGCCATCTCCTCTGGACTACGAGCAAAACGACCCAGAGTGCCTAAATAATAGCTGGTTATTGAACCTAAGGTATTTCCCAAACTAGCCACTATAACCAGAGCTAACCAAGCTGATTTATCATCATTAATGAATGCCACGAGTAAAACTTCTGATCCACCCGGTAACAAGGTTGCAGCAAGAAATGCTGCGCTAAACATCAACCATAACTCTGTCATAAACGCTTACCTAATGAAAAAACGTAATTTATTGTTAAAAACCAAAAGAAAATAGGCCATGTTACTCAATAGTTAATATTTAAAGTTATTAAAACAAACTTCATTATCACAATAAGTTATAACGAAAACGGTTTGTTTTGCAAGTCACTCTATCTATACAATGAAAACATCGGATAATAGTCTTATCTACTTTTAGTGCTGAACTGTCTTACGTTACCGTTCAACGCTTTTTTGAATATTAATAATAAAAAATTACTTGGAAACAGAAAACATGTGGCAAACCATTAAACAGATCCCCTTCTGGCAGAAAGTCCTCGCGGGCTTCTTTTTAGGGGCAATGATAGGCGTGATATTTGGCGAATCCGCCACAGTACTGAAGCCATTGGGCGATCTTTTTATCGGCGCAATTAAGATGCTAGTAGCACCTTTGGTATTTTGTGCCATCGTTGTCAGTATCACAGCCCTTGGATCGCAAGTCAGTTTAAAGCGTTTAAGCTTTAAAACCTTGGGCATGTTTATGTTTACCGGAACACTCGCATCCATCATAGGTCTGACAGTCGGTTCGCTCATTGATATGGGCGGCAGCATGGATCTGGTCGCCACCGAAGTCAGAGAACGTCACGTACCAGGCTTTGCACAAGTATTACTCGACATGATCCCTGTCAATCCTTTTGCGTCACTCGCAGAAGGTAAGGTATTGCAAATTATCGTCTTTGCCGCTCTTATTGGTATCGCTATAAATAAAGTAGGCGAAAAAGCTGAGCCACTCAAACGTACTTTTGAGGCAGGTGCTGAAGTGATGTTCCAGTTAACCCGTATGGTATTGCAACTGACGCCAATCGGTGTATTTGGTTTAATGGCTTGGGTTGTAGGTCAATACGGTCTATCTACCTTGCTTCCTTTAGGTAAGTTTATCGGTGCCATCTATCTTGCAGCCTTAATACACATTATTTTCGTCTACGGTGGTCTAATTAAGTTTGCAGCTAAATTAAGCCCTATTCAATTTTTCCGTAAAGCCATGCCAGCTCAAATTGTCGCGTTCACAACAGCTTCAAGCTTTGGCACCTTGCCAGCAAGTACACGATGCACTGAGTCTATGGGTGTCTCTAAGCGTTATGGCTCTTTTGTGTTGCCTCTAGGCGCAACGATGAATATGGATGGTTGTGGCGGTATCTACCCGGCTATCGCAGCCATTTTTATCGCCCAAATATATGGTATTCCATTAGACATGACTGACTATATGCTGATTGCGGTAACTGCCACAGTAGCCTCTGTCGGTACAGCAGGCGTACCTGGTAGTGCCATGGTGATGTTATCTGTGACATTAGGCGTTGTGGGCCTGCCTTTGGAAGGAATAGCCTTTATCGCTGCTATAGACCGTATTATCGATATGATCAGAACCAGTACAAACGTCACCGGCGATATGATGACTGCAGTAGTTATTGGAAAATCTGAAGGCCAATTTGATGAAGAACAGTTTTATGCCGATGAAGACAAGCCGCTAAAACAAGCGACAAGCTAGTCAACACGAATTGAATCAAGTTGTAAAACAAGCCGTTAATACGGCTTGTTTCGTTCTAATCACCTGTTCAAGCTCACTCACTTAGTATTATACTTAACCACAATATTCCGGCTCCTAGACAACAGGCACACAATGGCGAAACTCTTCCTACTCCCTATCATTCTCTGTCTCGTGTGGACCCTTTTTTTACACTTTAATGGTGTCCCACTTAAACAAGGGAAAAAAGGCTTTATCTATATCTTAGCCATTAGCGCCACCGTAATACTCTCATTAGGTTTTCTGCTCTGGATCACCGCCGAACAAAATATCAGAGGTTAGCCTTTTCACCGAACACGTTTTTCCTTACCTTTCCCCAATAAAGCAGTCACAAATACGGCTAAATTGAGAATAGATGGCAATACTTGGCCATCTATAGTATAAGCACACACGATTTTTATTTACTCCATCTTGAACCGATAACACTGGAACCAAACATGTCAGATAAGTTTTTCTTTCAAGGGCGTCAAACCCCAAAGCCTAAGCATGAAAGCTACGGCTTTAACACTAAACGTGTAGCCAAATTTGGTACCAGTGATAATCCATTATCCCTGTGCGTAGGTTCAATTGAACGCGAAGCTGAAATGAATGTTCTCCTTGAAGAACATCAGCTTTGTGCAAATATTGAAGTGAATCCAGATAAAGCAGAGAATATTGCAGACTTTGAAGCCGTGATCAGCAAACCTGTTACAACAAAATTTGAAAAAACACCAAACAGAAATGAAGCTTGTATTTGCGGTAGTGGTAAAAAATATAAGAAATGTTGCGGCTAATTAATGATTCACCATTAATTGAGCTAGGAATAACGGCCATTAATATCACAAGTAATCATGGCCGAACAAGCTAAAAATGTAACCGACTCACATCCTAACTACTGGCTAAACTTTCGGAAATACTCGTTAAGTGAAGCTCTAGCTCATTTTCTGTTGTTGGCAGAGACTCCAGCTCAAAGGATAAAGGACTACTGCCGTTAAGCATGAACACCGATTTCTCGCCGTGATCATAATGAAACCACTTTCCATTGATACATAAGTCTGTATAGCAATTCGGTAACAACTCCATAGGTACACCTCTTTTTGGTTTACGACATCTTGGTGTCGTCTGGCATCATTGTTAACAACTAAATTGTTGTCACCGTGATTTTGATCACCTTTATAAAACCTTATATGACATAGAGGCGTCTTGATCTACGTCAAGCTCGAATGGAATAACATCTGAGAATCGTGATGTTTGAAAAATATAACACTAATATGTCTTTCGCTAGTCTTGTTTGTCAGAACAAACTATCATTTTGATACTAAAAAAAAGTCAAAAACAATGATGAAATTAATCTGACAATCTATTTACTATCCTTTCAATCAATTGTTCAAAATCAAATGGCTTAAGCATCACCTCATCCATACCTGACAATTTACATGTCTGGGCTATCTCTGTAGAAATACTGGCCGTAACCGCAATAATCGGCACTCGGTTACCATTGAATTCTATTTTACGTATCGCTTTTGTCGCTTCAAAGCCATCCATCACGGGCATAAGACAATCCATCAATATCAAATCAATATGGTGCAACTTAAACAGCTCTACAGCTTGTTGACCATTTTCTGCAAGATGTAGCTCAGGGGCCATATCTTCTAAGGGCATTCTGATTATTTCTCGGTTCAATGCAATATCATCAACGATCATAATACTTTTCCCCTTGATAATAGACGCGTAATGGCTCCCTTTATTATCAAGAGACTCTTGCTCATCCCCAATCGTCTCATGGCTTATTGGCAAAGATAAGTTAATAGTAAACTGGCTGCCCACATTTAGACGGCTTGTGACCTTTATCTCCCCTCCCATTTTTTCTACTAATTGCTGACAAATAGATAAACCAAGACCTGTACCGCCGTACTCTCTGGTAGTCGAAAATGAATGTTGAATAAAGGGATCGAATATATGCTCTAGTCTCTCTTCACAAATCCCTATACCTGTATCCGTCACGCATACAAGGAATTCACAAACATCATCTTGAACCGAGGTAAGCTCCAGAGTGAGTTTGATTTGTCCTTTATGGGTAAACTTGAGAGCATTGTTGACTAGATTGATTATTATCTGCTTAAACCTGACATCGTCGATAAGTACTAAGGGGAGATCTGGAGATAATTGAATATGTAACTTAACGTCACCAGTTGGAGCACATTGATCACCACACATTTGCGACACTTGACGAATGATAGCGCCCAAATCTGTTGTTACAGGATGTAAAACCAAGTCCGTAGATTCAATTTTTGAGAAATCCAGAACCTGATTAATCACAGCTAAGAGTTGCTGACCTGAACCTTTGACTGTTTCTAAATAGTGATTCTGAGAGCTGGTTAAACTTGTTTTGCTCAGTTGCTGAACCATACCTAAGATACCATTAAGCGGGGTTCTTAATTCGTGGCTCATAGCTGCAAGAAATTGATCTTTCGAATTATTTGCAGCCTCTGCCTTTAACTTCTCTTGCAGTAAAAGTTGATTGTTTTTCTCCAATAAACTTGCATGATTCTTAACTATTGATCTTAAATTTTTATCAGAATTATTCACCGAAGCTTGGATAAACAAAAGCTCTTGATGATCACTTAAGGATATCGTTTTGCAAATAAACTCGATCGTATCTTCACGGGAGTGAGTGAGGTGCTGCTGACAAAAACGATATTTTCGTCCCTTCTCGATCGAACGCTTGATACGAAATAAGTCATCAGCTTCTATATGATCACTTAAATTGTTATTTCCTCCCTTCAATCCCAACCACGCAATTAAATGCGAATTGGCTTCCAAGACCTCTAACGTGTCAATAGAGCATACGCCGATCCCATGGTCCATCAAATTAAGCAGTTCAGATGTTAGTGGTCGCATACGCTCATCCTAAGCTCAGTGCCAGTACTATGTTTGAGTTACAATCTGATCTTGTAAGCTTCCAACCAGCTGAATAATTGATACAACATCATCACTGTCCACTCCTACCTCTTCAAGAGATTCCTCAAGCAGCTCAGCGACCTCCTGAAAATGAGGAATCGTAATATCGAGGTTAATATGGGCTTGTCGGAGATCGCGTCCTTCATAGGCATCGGGCCCACCAAGCGCTTTAGCGATGAAATTGGTCTGATGTGCCATCAGGCTGTCCATATTGATGTCCCTGAAATAGTGTTCTAGCTCTTCACTATCTAACACTTTTTGGTAAAAGTTACTCACAACTTGGGTAAAAGTATCAAATCCCCCATATTTTTCAAACAGAGACTCGGCCATAGATAAATCCTTTTAATTGAAAGAGTTTTAAAGTCATGATGTATTGAGAATAGAAGATATATAATCGAAGTCAAACTGAAAGGTTGAACGGTAAGCGTTAAACTATGTATCTCATCAAGAAATAAAAAAGCCCACTTGTAGTGGGCTCAGCCTATCTTAAATATCAGCTTAACCTAGGACAGCAATTAACACCCCTGCGGCAACGGCAGACCCCAGAACACCAGCAACATTAGGCCCCATTGCATGCATGAGCAGGTAGTTATGCTGGTTAGACTCAAGACCAACTTTATTCACCACTCTTGCCGCCATAGGGACAGCAGAGACTCCAGCTGCACCGATAAGCGGGTTTATCTTACCACCCGATAGTCTACTCATTACTTTTGCCATCAGCACACCTGTTGCCGTACCAATCGCAAAAGCGACTGCACCTAGCACCAAAATACCTAAGGTCTCAAGCTGAAGGAACTCGTTGGCAGAAAGCTTTGAACCAACAGCAAGTCCCAGGAAGATGGTCACTATATTAATCAACTCATTTTGAGCAGTATTTGATAACCTGTCTACGACACCTGATTCCCGCATCAAATTCCCCAAGCAGAACATGCCTACGAGCGGTGTGGCAGCTGGTAAGAATAGAATCGTTAGTCCTAGTACCATTAAAGGAAAGATTATTTTCTCTTTCTTACTCACTTCACGAAGCTGCTCCATCTTAATCTGACGTTCAGATTCCGTGGTCAGCAACCTCATTATGGGAGGCTGAATAATGGGTACTAACGCCATATAAGAATATGCTGCGACTGCGATTGCACCGAGTAATTCAGGCGCTAGCTTAGATGCTAAGAATATCGCCGTCGGACCGTCAGCACCACCAATAATGGCAATTGCTCCCGCATCTTGCATGCTAAACTCAAAACCAGGTACCCAATTTAATGCGATTGCACCAATCAAGGTAGCAAAAATACCAAATTGAGCCGCTGCGCCTAATAACAGCATCTTAGGGTTTGCAATTAAGGCACCAAAATCAGTTAGTGCGCCAACTCCCATAAAAATCAATAAAGGGAATACACCGGTTTCAATTCCTACATGGTAGGCAAGATACAGCAGCCCACCTTCTTCGGTAAAACCACCATTGGGTATATTCGCCAATATGGCTCCAAAACCAATGGGCAATAGCAACAAGGGCTCAAAGCCTCGCACTATCGCAAGGTAAAGTAACAGAGCACCTACCGCCATCATCAGAAGCTGGCCGCCAGTAAAGTTTGCAATGCCTGACTCTGCCCAAAATGAGATTAATCCTTCCATTATGACTCCTATGCTATGCCAAGCAGTTGATTTCCAACAGCGACAGAGTCACCTTCTTTAACCCAAACCTTACTGATAACACCATCAGTCTCGGCGCGTACCTCTGTTTCCATCTTCATTGCTTCGAGGATAATGACCACATCACCTTCACGTACGGTATCGCCCGTTGCGACATTCACCTTAAAAATATTACCGGATAATGGCGCGTTCATCTCTAACTTAACTGCGTGACTCAACGGCTGTGCCGGTACAGATTGAGGAGCAGTAAAGGGAACCACATTTTCAGAAGACACAATTTGATTAATGTCTCCACCAGGAGAGACCTCAACAACATAACTCTGCCCCTGAACATTCACCGTATAAGTTTCCGCTCCGCGCTCATCTGTTTTAGCATTTGCCTGACGATTTGGTTTAGTTGCGGCTTCAGGTTTAGGTTCAAATGCATCTGGGTTATTACGATTTTTAATGAATTTGAGCCCAATTTGTGGGAATAGTGCATAGGTGAGTACATCATCGATCAACTCATTGGCGAGATCGAGTCCATCTTCAGCAGCTTTATTTTTCAACTCTTGGGTCAAACGCTCAAGTTCAGGCTTTAATAGATCGGCAGGACGGCATGTAATCGCCTCTGCGCCACCTAACACTTTTGCCTGAAGCTCAGCATTCACTGGTGCAGGGGTTGCACCATACTCGCCTTTGAGTACACCTTCAGTCTCTTTAGTCAGCGATTTATAGCGCTCACCAGTAAGGATGTTAATCACAGACTGGCTACCCACAATTTGAGAGGTGGGTGTCACTAAAGGTAAGAAACCGAGATCTTCGCGAACCCGAGGGATCTCTTCAAGAACTAGATCCAACTTATCAGCTGCCCCCTGCTCTTTAAGCTGACTCTCCATGTTGGTCAACATTCCCCCCGGAACTTGTGCTCTTAAAATTCTCGCGTCGATGCCTTTAAGCTCCCCCTCAAACTGGGCATACTTTTTACGTACGACTCTAAAATAGGCTGCAATCTCTTCCAATAAAGCCATATCGTAGCCCGTCGCTCTATCTGTACCTTCTAACATAGCAACGACAGTCTCAGTCGCACTGTGGCCATAAGTTTGGCTTAAAGGCGAGATAGCGGTGTCTAAGACATCAATGCCGGCTTCGATAGCCTTAAGATAAGTCGCCGTACTTAAGCCTGTTGTAGCGTGGCACTGCATAGAGACAATCAGGTCAGTTTGGGATTTGATTTGACTTATCATGTCAAACGCATCATAAGGCTTAAGTAAGCCTGCCATATCTTTAATACATAACGAATGACAACCGAGGTCTTCCAGTTTTTTTGCCATATCAACCCAGGTATCGAGTGTATGCACTGGGCTAGTCGTATAACAAATCGTACCTTGGGCATGGGCGCCAACGTCGACAACAGCTTTGATTGAGGTCTCTAAGTTACGAACATCATTCATCGCATCAAAGACTCTAAATACGTCTACGCCATTCGTGTGAGCTCTTTCTACAAACTTGTAGACAAGGTCATCAGCATAATGACGGTAGCCGAGCAAGTTTTGCCCACGAAGTAGCATCTGCTGCGGCGTATTAGGCATCGCCTTTTTAAGTTCCCTCAGACGTTCCCATGGATCTTCACCCAAATAGCGAATACATGCATCGAATGTTGCTCCGCCCCACGACTCAAGCGACCAAAAGCCTACTTTGTCTAAGAGTGGTGCTATCGGTAGCATATCCTCTAACCTAAGTCGTGTAGCGAGAATAGATTGGTGTGCATCTCTTAACACGACATCTGTTAATGCAAGTGGCTGACTCATAAAAACTCCCTACTAGTATTATTATGCTTTAACGCGATATTGATGAATGGCCGAGGTGATCACCGCAACGATTTTAGGATCTATTCCATGCTGCTGGAAATTCTCTTGAATACTGTTAGGTAATTTTTGCTGCTGTGGCTGAGGAGCAAACCTCATAGCCACCAATTTAATACAAAGGATCAGTATCGTTAAGAATACAAAAACCAGACCCATGCCTAAAAACATAATGCCAACGGCTTGTATCAGTTGCTCAGAAATCGAGTTCATATCATCCTCAGTGTCAGCGTTACTTGGTTTAATAGACTATTTCGCAAAACCTTAAGCTCATAATGAATATATAAAGGCTAAATTCATATTTTTATTCATTTAAGGCATTATTTACATCTTAAATCAGGCTTTTTTAAGCCATCAACGGTATCAATCAATACTTTTCAATAGAAAACAATAACCAATTTATAACAAAAATGCGAGCGAGGTGTAAATTGGTCATACCAAGAATAGCAAAATCAAAAGACACTCAATGAGAATTTAATAATTTAAAGGCTAGATTACTGAGATTTTATCAACAGATAAGGATTGGCGCATAGTTAACGAATAAACGTTGCTAAGAATAGCTGGATAGAGAATTCACTGAATCGAACACAATAATGTTTTTTTGCAAACTTATGCACTTAATCAATATCTAAACTATTCAATAGTAGTTTATTAGCCATTAGAGAGACACGCAATGACAGGCTGTAGCAGATAAAAAGTAGAAGAGAGGGAAGAGATTTGATGTCTAGCTAGATCAGGCTGGGCAAACAAACACAAAAAAGCCCGCTGATATAATCAGCGGGCTTATTTGTAATGGCGGAGAAGGAGGGATTCGAACCCTCGATGGGATTTAAAGCCCATACTCCCTTAGCAGGGGAGCGCCTTCGGCCACTCGGCCACCTCTCCGAAAATCATACAAACGAAAATGGTGCGGATGGGAGGAGTCGAACCTCCGACCGCCTGGTTCGTAGCCAGGTACTCTATCCAGCTGAGCTACATCCGCAAATTTCGTCTTACTTAACTTTTCAATCAACATCATTGAAAATCAATATTTCCAGTCAATGATCAACTCGAAATTTAAATATGGTGCGGATGGGAGGAGTCGAACCTCCGACCGCCTGGTTCGTAGCCAGGTACTCTATCCAGCTGAGCTACATCCGCACAAATAAACTTTACTATTTTTACATTTACATTATATGGTGCGAATAGGAATAGTCGAACCTACAAACACTTGGTTTGTAGCTAAGCACTCAATCCAGCTGAGCTACATCCGCACAAATAAACGTTACTATTTTTACATTTTATTGAATGGTGCGGATGGGAGGAGTCGAACCTCCGACCGCCTGGTTCGTAGCCAGGTACTCTATCCAGCTGAGCTACATCCGCAACGCGTTTCAATATTTTCCGTCATCATACAAAATGGTGCGGATGGGAGGAGTCGAACCTCCGACCGCCTGGTTCGTAGCCAGGTACTCTATCCAGCTGAGCTACATCCGCATATCTTGTATTCTGCTATCTGGCCAGAGATAACAACATTGTCAATGGACTATAATCCACTAACAATGATTTGGACAAAAAAGCCCGAAGACACTGTCAACGGGCTTATTTGTAATGGCGGAGAAGGAGGGATTCGAACCCTCGATGGGATTTAAAGCCCATACTCCCTTAGCAGGGGAGCGCCTTCGGCCACTCGGCCACCTCTCCGAAAATCACAAAAACGAAAATGGTGCGGATGGGAGGAGTCGAACCTCCGACCGCCTGGTTCGTAGCCAGGTACTCTATCCAGCTGAGCTACATCCGCAAATTTCGTCTTACTTGATTATTCAATCAAACATCATTGAAAATCAATATTCCCAGTCAAAACATCAACTCGAAATTTAAATATGGTGCGGATGGGAGGAGTCGAACCTCCGACCGCCTGGTTCGTAGCCAGGTACTCTATCCAGCTGAGCTACATCCGCACAAATAAACGTTACTATTTTTACATTTGCATTATATGGTGCGAATAGGAATAGTCGAACCTACAAACACTTGGTTCGTGGCCAGGTACTCTATCCAGCTGAACTACATCCGCACAAATAAACTTTACTATTTTTACATTATATTGAATGGTGCGGATGGGAGGAGTCGAACCTCCGACCGCCTGGTTCGTAGCCAGGTACTCTATCCAGCTGAGCTACATCCGCAACGCGTTTCAATACTTTCCGTCATCTTACAAAATGGTGCGGATGGGAGGAGTCGAACCTCCGACCGCCTGGTTCGTAGCCAGGTACTCTATCCAGCTGAGCTACATCCGCATCGTATTTGCAAGTAAGAAATGGCGGAGAAGGAGGGATTCGAACCCTCGATGGGATTTAAAGCCCATACTCCCTTAGCAGGGGAGCGCCTTCGGCCACTCGGCCACCTCTCCGTTTCTTGGCGCACATATTACTGTTTGATGAAAATAAGTCAAACCATTTCTTAGAAAGGTTTTGCTGTTTGCCCTGTTTTTAAACAGATCACTCACATATCAGCCAAACTGTATATAGAACGGCTTTTTTATCCACGATAAAAAGTGTGACTTGAAACTGTAAGCGAACTTATTGGGAAAATGCCTATAGCCAGAAAACAAAAAAGCCAGTTTAAAACTGACTCTTCTATTTCAACGTATTCTTAAGGTGAAAACAATTAGAAATTGCCACCTTCAGACGCATTACCTGATTTTTCAGATTGAATGCGCTGGTAAATTTCTTCACGATGCACAGAAATTTCTTTAGGCGCATTAACACCAATACGTACTTGATTCCCCTTGACGCCTAAAACAGTGACAGTTACTTCATCACCAATCATCAGTGTTTCTCCAACACGACGAGTCAATATCAGCATTCGTTTGCTCCTTTAGTTCCAAATTTAGCTTTATTCGATATTATTCCGTTATATGCCTATTATAAGGTTAGCTTAGTACAAATTAAAAGTACCCTAGTGGAAAACCACCATTTAAATACACCTTATTTAGGTCGAAAGCGTGACCTAGCCCCCGTACTGCACTCTGCGACGGTTGATCATAGAGCACTTTTGAATCTAATATCAGACCATCAATAAACCTAGCATTAATTCCTGCTTACACCAAGGCTGAAAGCACTTTTCGACCACAAAGCATTAAGAAAGGAACATTTTGCCAACAAGTTTCACTAGCCTACTAAGATGTCATCACAAGCTCCTAAAAGCCTTCACCTAGCAAAATCACAAATGTGATAGCAACCCGTCTAATTGATCAATCTAGTCTCTAGCTATGTGTCAGGTATAAAAAAAGGCGCTATATTGATATAGCACCTTTAAAGTCGTGTTCTTAATTATGATTTAGCGATGAGAAGCACTGAGAAAAGCAGTCTTAATCATTATCCTAAGCGCTCTTGTAACCAAGGGAGGACTTCAGATAGTGCCCCATCTAGATTCTCAGGCTGATTGCCGCCAGCTTGCGCCATATCAGGTCGTCCGCCACCTTTACCGCCAACTTTAGAGGCGATACTTGCAACCAGTTCGCCCGCTTTAACTTTAGCGGTCAAATCTTTGGTCACACCAACAATTAAATTCACTTTAGCATCGCCAGCAATACCTAAAACCACAATACCTGAACCCAGCTTCTGCTTTAGTTCATCCAGTAAGCCTCTCAATGCACCAGGTTCAACGCCATCAAGCTTCTTGATCAAAACCTTGATACCATTGACATCTTGCGCGTCACCAGCAAGGTCGGCGCTGGTCGCAGCAGCAAGCTTATCTTTTAGCTGTGAAAGCTCTTTCTCGAGCTGCTTAGTACGGTCTAGCTGAGCTTTCAACTTAGTCACGACAGAGTTGCTGTCAGCCTTAAGCAATTTTGCAGCTTTATCGAGCTCAGTTTTTTGCGCAGCAATAAATTCCATCGCAGCAGCGCCTGTGACAGCTTCAATACGACGAACGCCCGCTGCAATACCACCTTCAGAGGTGAGCTTAAATAAGCCAATATCACCTGTACGACCGACGTGTGTACCACCACATAGCTCGATAGAGAAATCCCCCATAGTGACCACACGTACTTCATCTGAGTACTTCTCACCAAAGAGTGCCATTGCCCCCTGCTCTTTTGCTGCATCGATACTCATCACCTGAGCACTCAATTCATGGTTGCGTCGAATTTGGGTGTTAACAAGATCTTCAACGGCTTTCAATTCTTCAGGCTTAACAGCTTCAAAGTGAGAGAAATCGAAACGCAAACGCTCTGGGTCAACCAATGAGCCTTTCTGAGTCACATGCGTACCAAGCAGTTGACGCAATGCAGCATGAAGTAAATGAGTCACCGAGTGGTTAAGTTCAGTACGATGACGTAGCTGCTTATTGACTGAAGCAACAACATCTTGACCTAGCTTCAGGCTACCGCCTTTTAAAGCACCTAGATGACCAACAGCCTGGCCGTATTTCTGTGTGTCTTTAACAACAAACTCAATACCATCAACACTCAATATACCGCTATCACCACATTGACCGCCAGACTCACCGTAGAAAGGTGTGGTATCTAAGATAATAACGGCATCTTCACCCGCTGTAATTTCTGTGACAGGTTCACCCGCTTTATAGATAGCGGTGATCTTGCCATTGGCAACTAAATCAGTGTAGCCAGAGAACGTAGATTCTTCATCGATCTTAAGTGACTCATTGTAATCGGTATCGAACTGACCAGCAGCTTGAGCACGACGTCTCTGCTCTGCCATTGCAGCTTCGAATCCGGCTTCATCTACTGTGATATTGCGCTCTCGACAAACATCAGCCGTTAGATCCACAGGGAAACCATATGTGTCGTATAACTTAAAGGCTGTCTCACCATCGAGAATTTCACCTTTGAGGGTATTTAGAGCAGCGTCTAACATTCCAAGACCACGCTCTAGAGTGCGGGCAAACTGCTCTTCTTCAGCTTTCAGAGACTTTTCTACAATGGCTTGCGTCTCAACCAGACCTTTTGCTGCATCCCCCATCACTTCTATCAGCGTTGGAACCAACTTATAGAAGAAAGAGTCTGTTGCACCTAACTTGTTACCATGACGCACTGCTCGTCGAATAATACGACGAAGCACATAGCCGCGACCTTCATTGGATGGCATAACGCCATCAGCAATTAAAAATGCACATGAACGAATATGATCAGAAATAACGCGTAATGATTTATTTTCTAAATCGGTAACACCCAATATTTCAGCAGTCTTTTTAATCAGTGCCTGGAAGATATCAATTTCATAATTTGAATGCACGCCTTGCATAATAGCTGCAATTCGTTCAATCCCCATACCCGTATCAACTGATGGCTTAGGCAGTGGCAGCATGTCACCATTTGCTTGGCGATTGTATTGCATGAAAACGATGTTCCAGATCTCGATAAATCTGTCACCATCCTCTTCGGGGGTACCAGGACGACCGCCCCAGATATGATCGCCATGATCATAGAAGATTTCAGAACAAGGCCCACAAGGACCGGTATCACCCATTTGCCAGAAGTTATCTGAAGCGTATGGCGCTCCTTTATTGTCACCGATGCGAATTAAATTTTCAGCTGGAACGCCGATCTCTTTTGTCCAGATGTCATAGGCTTCATCATCAGTTTCATAGATGGTCACGCACAGGCGCTCTTTGGGAATTTTTAATTCTTGAGTCAAAAAGTTCCATGCAAAACCGATCGCTTCGCGTTTAAAATAATCGCCGAAACTAAAGTTACCTAACATCTCAAAAAAGGTGTGATGACGCGCGGTATAACCCACGTTATCTAAGTCGTTATGTTTGCCACCGGCTCTTACACATCTCTGTGAAGACGTTGCACGCGTATAACTACGCTTATCTTCACCAAGGAATACATCTTTGAACTGATTCATACCCGCGTTCGTAAATAATAAGGTCGGATCATTGACAGGTACCAGTGAACTGCTGTCCACAACCTGATGTTCATTTTTGCCGAAATATTCCAAGAAAGCAGTTCTTAGCGCTGCAGTGGTTTGATACATGAAATCACCCTGAGTTGAGATTGCGTAAATTATGAGCGTAGTGTTCGACGACGAATTGATGCTAATGACAGTCGTTTTATTAGTGACACTTACACTATTTTAAGCCGTATTATAAGCAGTCTACAGGATAACAACCAGAGTTTTAGGAGAGGATTATAGGAAAGGAGATATATCGTTTAACAAAACGGTTTGTTCTCTGGAGTATTGTGTCTTAGTGACTCATCATTAGGATCATGCTCCAGTACCTAAGTCATGTGATCCTGCGCAAAGTTCGTCGAACTATTTTAAAACCCGTTTTTTGCTTTTAAAGCAAGAATAGTCGCGGCGCGCAAGGTACGCTGCCGCGAAATAGTATGCCAGATGGCTCACGGGCTTGTTCATTAAACGTCAGATATTAACTGACTGAATTAAAAAACTTCACCAGTCTCGAGATCCACATTCTCATCGCCTGTAGCTGACTCTGCCGCATCTGGAGAGGCGAGTAACATACCACGAAGTGCAGTTTCAATTTCTGTCGCAATTTCAGGATGTTCAATTAGATACTTACCCGCATTTGCACGTCCCTGACCTATTTTATTGCCTTTGTAGCTGTACCAAGCACCGGCTTTCTCGACTAATTTATGTATCACACCAAGGTCGACTAATTCACCGGTACGGTTGATGCCTTTCCCATAAAGAATTTGGAATTCAGCCTGCTTAAACGGTGCGGCAATCTTGTTTTTAACCACTTTTACACGGGTCTCGTTACCGATAACTTCGTCACGATCTTTGATTGCACCGATACGGCGAATATCGAGACGTACAGAAGCGTAAAACTTAAGTGCATTACCACCGGTTGTGGTTTCAGGGTTACCGAACATGACACCAATTTTCATACGAATTTGGTTAATGAAGATAAGCATTGTATTGGTTTGTTTCAGGTTACCGGCAAGCTTACGCATTGCTTGGCTCATCATACGAGCCGCTAGCCCCATATGTGAATCACCGATCTCGCCTTCAATCTCAGCTTTTGGCGTTAGGGCCGCAACCGAATCGACGACGATGACATCAACGGCACCAGAACGGGTCAAGGCATCACAAATTTCCAACGCTTGCTCACCAGTATCGGGTTGAGAACAAAGTAGGTTATCGATGTCGACACCTAATTTTTTAGCATAAATTGGGTCTAAGGCATGCTCTGCATCGATAAAGGCACACACTCTACCTTCACGTTGAGCCGCTGCAATCACTTCTAGAGTCAGTGTCGTTTTACCAGAAGATTCAGGTCCGTAAATCTCTACGATACGTCCTAAAGGAAGTCCACCGGCACCCAGTGCAACGTCCAAAGAAAGAGAACCTGTAGAGATAGTCTCAACATCCATTGAGCGGTTCTCGCCCAGTTTCATGATAGAGCCTTTACCGAACTGTTTTTCAATTTGTCCTAAAACGGCATTCAGTGCTTTCTCTTTGTTCGCATCAATCTTCATTCCGATATCCTCTTCGCGCATAATCTAAGTCACGGCAACAATGCCGATATAAACTGGTGACGACTCCGGTATTTGAGCCAAGGAAAACTTTATCCTGCTCAAAAAGGCGTCTCAATATGAAAGCTAGTATACTGTACAATCATACAGTATCAAGTACTGATCATGATTATTTTCTTCTCTACATGTTCACTCAATTTAAAGCACTTGTTACAGAAGAAAAATTCAATCTGACTATTTATTTTTTAAAGACGCAACTGACTCGAAAAATTGCTAATATTGGCATCATATTTTTAAGGCAGCTCCGATGGAGCATCTTGCCTGTTCAATACCTCATAGAAAAAACGAGCTGTAGATGAATCCAATCGACACCCAAAGTTTAGAAAAACACACCCCTATGATGCGTCAGTACCTGACGCTCAAGGCCGAAAACCCTGACATGCTACTTTTTTATCGTATGGGTGACTTCTACGAGCTTTTCTACGACGATGCCAAGAGGGCATCCGAACTTTTAGGTATTTCACTCACCGCTCGCGGTAAGAGTGGAGGTGATCCTATTCCCATGGCAGGGCTTCCCTATCATGCCGTGGAAGGTTATCTCGCCAAACTGGTGCAACTTAGGGTCTCTGTTGCTATCTGTGAGCAGATCGGCGATCCAGCCACCTCCAAGGGACCTGTTGAGCGAAAAGTTGTTCGTCTCGTCACACCGGGAACTTTGACCGATGAGGCCTTATTGCAGGAGAGACAAGATAACCTGCTTGCCGCGGTATACCATGGGAAGGTAGGCTTTGGTTATGCCACCTTAGATCTCAGCTCCGGCCGCTTCGTTGTCAGTGAACTTGACACTAAAGATGCATTAGAAGCTGAGCTACAACGCACTAATCCAGCAGAGCTTCTCTATAGCGAAGATTTCAGTGAGATGTCTCTTATCAAAGGATTCAATGGCAAGCGCAGGCGTCCTGAATGGGAGTTTGATTTTGACACTTCACGTAAGTTGCTCTTAGATCAGTTTAAGACTAAAGATCTTCGTGGCTTCGGTCTCGAAAACGTTCGTTTGTCACTCCAAGCTGCCGGCTGTCTGATGCAGTACGTCAAAGATACTCAAAGGACCGCTCTGCCCCACATCAACTCTATCGTGCTATTTAATCAAGATGACAGCATCGTCCTCGATGCAGCCACAAGAAGAAACTTAGAGCTGACAATCAACCTACAAGGTGGGCGAGAAAATACCTTATCGGCAATCTTGGATAATACGACAACCCCCATGGGCAGTCGTATGTTACAGCGATGGATCCACGAGCCATTGAGAGATCGACAACAGGTTGAATCTCGCCTAGGAGCTCTCGATGAGTTACTCAATAGTGGACTATTTGATACGTTAACACCTCACCTAAAAGGCCTGGGGGATATTGAACGAATCACTGCTAGGCTGGCACTTAGGAGCGCAAGACCAAGGGATTTTTCACGTCTGAAGCAGGCACTATCCATATTACCAGACATCCAAGCGTTACTTGCTGATTGCCAATCACCCCATCTTATCCGCTTAGCAAAAGTCATCGGTGAATTCCCCGATGAACTTGCGCTACTCGACAGGGCTATAGTAGACAATCCGCCTATGCTGATCCGCGATGGTGGAGTCCTGAAAGATGGCTACAACGAAGAGCTAGATCAATGGCGAGCCTTGAGCAAAGGGGCAACAGATTACCTCACTGAATTAGAAACTCGTGAGAAACAAGCTACTGGTATATCGACACTGAAAGTCGGCTATAACCGCGTACATGGCTATTACATCGAAGTAAGCCGTAGAGAGTCCGATCTTGTTCCTCTGAGTTACCAGCGCAGACAAACCCTTAAGAATACTGAACGATATATCATCGCAGAACTTAAGGAGCACGAAGAAAAAGTACTTTCAAGTCAAGGCAAGGCTCTGGCACTGGAAAAACAGCTCTGGGAGCAGTTATTCGATCTTATCTTGCCGAGACTCCATGAGTTACAATTATTCGCTCAGGGAGCGGCAGAGCTAGATGTCATCAGTAATTTTGCCGAGCGCGCCGAGACACTAAATTATCAATGCCCAACACTCACCGATGCTGCTGGTATCCATATTGAGTCCGGTAGACATCCCGTGGTCGAACAGGTCAGTCAAAGCCCTTTTATTGCGAATCCCGTGACCCTGAATTCAACGCGTAAAATGCTGATTGTGACAGGTCCGAATATGGGGGGTAAATCGACCTATATGAGACAAGTAGCTTTAATTACACTGATGGCACATATTGGCTCTTACGTCCCCGCTCAAAGCGCTGTAATAGGCCCGATAGATAGAATATTTACCCGTATCGGTGCATCTGATGATTTAGCATCTGGCCGCTCGACCTTTATGGTTGAGATGACAGAAACTGCCAATATTCTCCATAATGCCACCACTCAAAGCTTAGTTTTAATGGATGAAATTGGTCGCGGAACATCAACCTATGATGGCCTTTCATTAGCGTGGTCAGCAGCTGAGTATTTGGCAGAAAAAATTCAGGCTATGACACTATTTGCCACTCATTACTTTGAGTTAACCCAGCTACCGGAACTTATCGCCAATGTCGAGAATGTACACTTAGATGCTATCGAGCACGGTGACAACATTGTCTTCATGCATGCAGTGCAAGAAGGGGCTGCAAGCAAAAGTTATGGCCTACAAGTCGCCGCTCTAGCTGGGGTTCCCGCTAAAGTGATTGCAGCAGCCAAACATAAGTTACATCACTTAGAGAGCCGAGATAGCAGTCAAACAAGCAAGTTGCCGACTCAGCAAAGCATGGCTTTTCCTGATCCAACAGTGTCGCAAGTAGAAGATGCTTTGATGAGTATTAATCCAGATGAACTTAGCCCTAAACAGGCCTTAGAGATACTGTATAGGCTGAAGCAGCTAGCTTAGACAATGCCATGGCGTTCAGGGAAGGAGGTTTGCCAGGATTGTGCAGTACAGAGTGACATAGCTCTTTACAACAGAGGCCAGACACAAGGTCTATTTCTTGTCATCCCTGACAAATAGACATAAGTGTTCCAGACACAAAAAGCGCACTAAAAAGTGCGCTTTTTTTGTAGTAATACTGAAATGTGATACCTATACCAGTCGGTATAAGAAAGTGGTATTTAATACTGCTAACTAAGACTAAACTCAGAAAAAATCTATCACGAATACATCAAATCTTTAAAGAATGCTTCCTACTTCAAAGCCATAACCCTAAAAATGGGGCTCCCAAAAAAGAAAATAATCTTAAATATGTGGGCGCCTATTTATCACTAAATATGAATATACTTATAGTTAAGCTTTAAAAATTGCTTCAACTGATAGTCCTTGGGCGCCGAGTAGATCTTTAAGACGCTTCAGAGCTTCTACTTGAATTTGACGAACACGTTCACGAGTTAAACCTATCTCTCTACCTACATTTTCAAGTGTCGATGGTTCGTATCCCAACAATCCAAAACGGCGCGCTAACACCTCTCTTTGTTTTGTATTGAGTTCATCTAACCATTTGACTACTGACTTTGACATATCTTCATCTTGGACCTTGTAATCAGGACCGACATTGTCATCATCAGCAAGCACATCGAGTAATGCTTTATCGTTATCTCCACCGAGTGGAGTATCAACTGAGGTAATTCTTTCGTTAAGCTTCAGCATACGGCTGACATCGGAGCTGGGTAGATCGAGTTTGTCAGCAATCTCTTCTGCCGTAGGCTCATGATCTAACTTATGTGCAAGCTCTCTTGCAGTCCGAAGGTAAACGTTAAGTTCTTTAACAACATGGATAGGTAAACGAATCGTTCTTGTCTGATTCATGATGGCGCGTTCTATGGTCTGTCTAATCCACCAAGTCGCATAAGTTGAGAAACGAAAACCTCGTTCAGGATCAAACTTTTCTACGGCTCGGATCAGGCCTAAGTTACCCTCTTCTATGAGGTCTAATAAGGCTAAGCCACGATTGTTATAACGACGGGCAATCTTAACAACAAGTCTTAGATTACTTTCAATCATGCGGTTACGTGATTTACCACAGCCTTTTAGCGCTTTACGTGAAAAATACACCTCTTCTTCCGCACTCAATAGAGGGGAAAAACCAATCTCGCCTAAATACAACTGAGTTGCATCCAGGTTTTTCTGTAAATCATCCTGAACTTGCTGCTCAAGTTCGGTTTCTTGTAATTTATTTCCTTTTAGAGTTTCAGCTTCAGATTCATTCTTTGATAAATCCACTAACGGCTCCGCAACAGCGGTACTTTTTCTACGACCCATAAAATGATCTCCCAAAATTTCAAATTTAAATTACTGCACTTTACTATCCTCCAAATGCCAAAACGGCTCCTAAACCATTATTGTTTAGGTAAATATTTAAGTGGGTCAACAGACTTCCCGTGGTAACGGATCTCAAAATGTAACATGACCCTATCGGTACCCGTATTACCCATTTTTGCTAGTGTTTGTCCAACTGAGACAAACTGTTTTTCTTTGACTAAGATTTTATCTGCATGGGCATAAGCACTTAAGAAATCATCGCTATGCTTAACAATAACCAAATTTCCATAGCCCCTTAGAGCACTACCAGCGTATACAACTCGCCCATCAGCTGCGGACTTAATTATGCTACCCCGATTACCAGCAATCTTAATACCTTTGCTTCCTTTCTCTTTAGCAGAGAAACGTCCGATCAATTTTCCTTTCACTGGCCAGAACCAACGGCTTACCTTAGTCGGTAATTGTTCCTTTAAGCTGTGGACAGGCTTGTTAATAACTTGTTGACCAGTGGTTACAGAATACGCAGACTCTTTAGCTTGATCAAGTGGTTTATTTTTAGACGCTACAGAGGAAGATCTAACCACTGATTTATGCTCAACCTTTTGTTTATTCGAAGCTTTACCCTTTGTAGATACAACTTTAGAAGGAGTCTTTGTTGCGGTTATAGCCGTTCGGCTATTTGTAACACTAGGTGTCAAACTTAGGTTTAATCGCTGCCCTGGATAGATGGTGTAGGGTTCTTTGAGCTTGTTTTTCTTAGCTAAATTCACAAAATCATTGTTAGATGCCCAAGCGATTGAATAAAGTGTATCCCCTTTCTTAACGCGATAAGAATCAGTTTTTAATGCCCCTTTATTATAAGCAGCCATCACGGGAGTCGTGACATTGACCACAGGAGCAGGCCGGTTAGATTGGAAACTACATCCAATAAAACAAACACATACGAGTAATAGAAGTAAATGTTTGCACTTCATCCCATTAACCAAGAAAAACTCCTAAAAATGACCAAGAATAAAATATGACTAAAAATCATAATAATTCAGATAATGATTTTAAAGCCCAAGTAATGGCTTAATTTAAGCGAGTTCACCATTAATAAGAGGGACAAAACGAACCATCTCTACTACTTCTGAACTATAAGTGTCTCCTTGGCGTACTACTTTTAGTAGCTGCTGTGACTCCTCTCCAACAGGAATAACCAACACACCCTTGTCAGCTAATTGAGTCACTAATGCTTCTGGCACACTACTGGCTGCAGCTGTAACCATAATGGCGTCAAATGGCCCTTTATTTGGCCACCCTTTCCAACCATCACCATATTTGAAGGATATATTATGCAGATCTAATCGCTTTAGTCTTTGTCGAGCTTGTATTTGTAAACTTTTTATACGTTCAACTGTACACAGCTCGGGGACAAGTTGTGCCAGTATTGCAGCTTGATAACCTGAACCAGTACCAATCTCTAACACTTTTGATGGCTTATGAGCCAGGAGTAGTTCAGTCATTCTAGCGACAATATAGGGCTGAGATATTGTTTGTCCTTGGCCTATTGGTAAAGCAGTATTCTCGTAGGCTTTATGACCTAATGCAGCATCAAGAAATGACTCTCTAGGCGTGCTAGCAACGGCTTGAAGCACCGCTTCACTCTTTATCCCTGACTCATGTAGACTTCTGGCTAAATTTAACGCTAGTGTCGTCGCTACGCCATTCATATGTTATCAATCCATTCTTGCAGTGGTTTAATTCGTTCAAATGCAGTCAAATCTACGGTTAACGGTGTCACTGAAATATAACCATTGGTGACTGCATGAAAGTCAGTTCCAGCTGATGCATCTTGCTCATCGCCAGGAGGACCTAACCAATAAATATCTCTACCAGCAGGATCGTGTGCCTTAATCATCCCAGCAGCTCTGTGTCTGGCACCTAAGCGTGTGACTTTAATGCCTTGAATCTTATCAATGGGTAAATCTGGAACATTGATATTCAAGATCTGATCTTGTGCTATCGGCTTTTTAAGCAGCCCCGCAATGATCTTGCAAGCAAAATGCGCTGCGGTATCATAATGCTGCAGTTTAGAGCCCACTAATGAAACGGCCACGGCAGGCAGACCAAGAAAACGCCCTTCCATTGCTGCTGCAACCGTACCTGAATACAGGGTGTCATCGCCTAAATTGGCGCCAGCATTAATACCCGCAACAACCATATCAGGCTCATCGGGATAGAGTTCACGTATCGCAAGATGAACACTGTCTGTTGGTGTGCCACTTACAGCAACAAAACCATTACTTAACGTATTAATTCGTAAAGGGTTAGTCAAGGTTAAAGAGTTACTCGCGCCAGAGCAGTTACGATCTGGCCCCACAGTCATAACCTGGTAAGACTCAGATAGCGCATCCGATAACACCTTAATTCCTTCCGCGGTTACACCATCATCATTACTTACAAGGATCTTAATCATTACTAACCTACTCTTTGACTTATACTCTAATTGATTGACACAAACTTATGATCTTTGGGCTAAAACTAGTTTTGCTCTTGTTCACGCCTCTCTTGCTGCCGCTGGCGAAACTCGCGGTCTTTAACATCCTCATAATCGAACAATTCACGCAGCACAGATGTTGCAAAGCTTCCTGAGGGTAGCGCAAACTTTAACACGATGACATCTTCGCCTTCTTGTTGATAAGTAAGATGCTGTGGTTCAAGCAGCAAAGGACGACGTTCTTGATCAAGCCCTGCATGTTCTAGCCCATCACGATCAAGTTCAAACTCTGAAAGTGCTAAATTCTCAAAATCGGCAGCTTCACCTTGAGGTAATATGCTGCCTCTGCCCCACATAGGTGCAGAGAGTTGAATATCTTTTTCATCCAGACGCTTAAGCAGCTCTGCATCCCATTTTTCAGCGACAAAATAGCTGCGACTTCCAGCTAATAAAACACTGTCACCGTCCAACTTTGCTAGCCCATGTTTTGCTAATCTAGCAGAAGTGACGTAATTAAATAGATAAGAGCGGACAGCAGATAGGTACATACTGCGTTTCTTTCTATCTTTCACCTTACGACCAGTAAACATCTGTCTGCCAAAGATTAAATTCTTACCATCATGACCAAATCTTTGCTCACCAAAGTAGTTAGGTACTCCAGTCTCCTTGATGAGAGCTAACCGAGCCAATACATCATCCATATCGGTAAGATTTCGTAACGTGAGCGTAAATCGGTTACCCGCTAAGGCACCAATTCTTAGTTTTTTACCGTGACGATGACTAGATAATACCGTTAGCTCTTCATTGTTTAAACTGGACCATTCTGGCGTTTCTTTTCCCGGAATACGTACACCAAACCACTGCTCGGTAATGGCATTTTTATCTTTTTGGCCAGCATAAGTCACCTCTTTAGGATGAACATGAGCAAAACCAGACAATATCTTAGCGACATCAGCGGTGTTCAGCCCCTCTTTGCGGATATGCAGCAGATGATGCTCCCCCTCTCCAGTGGGGCCGAAGGGTAATATCTCCTGAACAATAAAGTCACTATTGTTTGTACGAAGATCAGCCTTTGAAGCTGGCTTACCGTGTAAATAATGAAGTTCTATCATGGTCTGTCTTAATCTCTTTAGATCTAGCAAATTAGGTGTAAACGATACTGTTACTTATAAAGCTTGTTTGGCTACAAGCACTACAGCTTCGACGGCAATGCCCTCTTTTCGGCCTGTAAAGCCAAGCTTTTCGGTCGTTGTGGCTTTAACATTGATATCATCAATGCTGGTATTTAAATCTTGACTGAGCACGGTACGAATCGCTTGTATATGAGGCGCCATTTTAGGCGCTTGAGCAATAATGGTGACATCGAGATTACCCAGTTCGAACCCTTTAGCCTGGATCAATGCATAACAATGGCGAAGCAATTGACGGCTATCTGCTCCTTTAAATGCTTCATCGGTATCGGGAAAATGCTTACCAATGTCCCCAAGAGCCAGTGAGCCTAAAATAGCATCAGAGATTGCATGCAAGACAACATCCCCATCAGAGTGCGCTATCAAACCACACTCATAAGGAACTTGCACACCACCGAGTAGCAGTGGCTTATCGCCACCAAACTTATGCACATCAAAACCATGGCCAATACGTATATTCATTTTTGTTCCAAAGAAGTCATTTATGTCATAGCCTAATTCACTAATATTGGGCTAGAGCTCTTGCAGGAAATATCTCACAGACTATATATTAACTTGGCTAGCCTTTCGTCCGTTGACTTAAAAATAACGCCGCAAGTTGCAAGTCATCAGGGTGAGTGATCTTAATATTATCCGCTCGTCCAGTCACAAGGCCAGGTGAAAAGCCTGCCCATTCCATTGCTGAGGCTTCGTCGGTAATATTAGCCTTAGCAGCAAGCGCGTTTGCCAAGTTTTCTTTTAGTGCTTTTACAGGAAAAAACTGCGGCGTTAAAGCGTGCCATAACAATTCTCGACACACTGTTTCTGTGATCACTCCCTGAGAGTCACTTCGTTTCATGGTATCTCGTACGGGGGCTGCCAGTATAGCGCCTTGAGGAAACAATTGTCTTGAATCTATGAGTTTATCGATATCATTATGGGTTAAACATGGACGAGCGGCATCGTGCACCATGACCCAATATTCATCATCTAAATGCTCGAGACAAGACTGAACAGAGTCAGCACGTTCTTTACCGCCTATAACGGATTTAAGCTTAGGATGACTAGATTGCGGCAAAGAGGTAAATAGGTCGTCTTGTGGATGAAGCGCAACGATAACACGCTCAATTTTGGGGTGAGATAACAGCAGTTTTAACGTCAAAGATAGAATAGTATCTTCACCCAACTTCAAATACTGTTTAGGAATGTCTGCGCCCATCCGGCTACCAATACCTGCAGCGGGAACGATAGCAACAATCTGATCTTGGGGAGTGTTCATTTATTACGCTTCTACTCATGGCGTTGAGCAGCCTTTAATTTGCAGGTTTTAGACGTTCACCAACGACACGAAAAAATGTTTCATCTTTTTTTATCATACCTAGCTCGTTACGGGCACGCTCTTCAAGCGCCTCTGTACCACTACTAAGATCGATAATCTCTTCTCGCAACACTTGATTTCGTGCAACCAATTTGGCATTACCCTCTTGCTGAAGTGCTATTTGCTCACGAAGCAGCACGGATCCAGGAAGACTGTTAACACCAAACCATAACTGGTATTGAAGTAGGCCTAATAAGGCAATCAACACAAATAGAAAACGTTTCATGGTGATATCTATTATTGTTCGACATGACTGCGATGATAATACAACAAAAAAGGCCACCCAGTGGTGACCTTTTCATTCTAACGGCATAATTAACCTTGCTTGCTTAAAGTTTAGAGATTCAATCTCTCACTCAAAGCAAAGCTAAAGTTATACCAGACCTTTAATTTCGCTACGACCACGGTAAGGCGCTTTCTCGCCTAGCTGCTCTTCGATACGAAGAAGCTGGTTGTACTTAGCTATACGATCTGAACGACTCAGAGAGCCTGTTTTAATCTGACCAGCACAAGTCGCAACAGCGAGATCGGCGATAGTCGAATCTTCAGTCTCACCACTACGGTGTGAGATAACCACGGTGTAACCGGCTTCTTTTGCCATACGGATAGCCGCAAGCGTCTCTGTAAGCGTACCGATCTGGTTAAACTTGATCAGAATAGAGTTACCGATGTTGTTATCGATACCGCGCTTAAGGATCTTAGTGTTTGTCACAAACAAATCATCGCCAACTAACTGGATCTTATCACCTAAAATCTGAGTCTGATAAGCCCAACCATCCCAATCTGACTCGTCTAAGCCATCTTCGATTGATGCGATAGGGTATTGTTCAGTCAGCTCTTTAAGGAAGTCAGAGAAACCATTAGCACTGAACACTTTGCCTTCACCAGCAAGATCATATTTGCCATCTTTGTAGAACTCTGAAGCCGCACAATCTAGTGCAAGCGTCACATCTTCACCTAGCTTGTAGCCAGCTTTCTCGACAGCAACCTTGATCACAGCCAGAGCATCAGCATTTGAAGCCAAATCTGGTGCGAAACCACCTTCATCACCTACAGCTGTATTGAGGCCCTTATCCTGAAGTACTTTCTTCAAGTTATGGAAGATCTCAGCGCCCATACGTAGCGCTTCACGGAAGTTCTTAGCGCCAACAGGCTGAACCATGAATTCCTGAATGTCGACGTTGTTATCAGCATGCTCACCGCCATTGATGATATTCATCATAGGTACAGGCATAGTGTATTGGCCCGAAGTACCATTTAAGTCAGCGATATGTGCATATAAAGGTACACCTTTAAATGCTGCAGCGGCTTTGGCCGCGGCTAAAGATACAGCTAAAATAGCGTTTGCGCCTAGCTTATCCTTGTTCTCAGTACCATCAACATCGATCATGATCTGATCAAGTTCACTTTGAGCCGTCGCGTCTTTACCCAGTAAAGCATCACGAATTGGACCATTGATGTTAGCAACAGCTTTCAATACGCCTTTACCCATGTAGCGGCTTTTGTCACCATCACGAAGCTCTAACGCTTCACGGCTACCCGTAGAAGCACCTGATGGCGCTGCAGCCATGCCATGAAATCCACCTTCTAAGTGAACTTCTGCTTCTACAGTTGGGTTGCCACGAGAATCCATGATTTCGCGACCAATGACGTTAATAATTTTAGCCATAATTTCCTCGGTTTAAGTTTAAAAATTAAAAATAAAGTAAAACTGAAATAGGTTCATCTAAATTTACATTAACCAAAAACAAAAAAGCCGCCCCCAAGATGTGGAAGCGGCTTTTGTATCTGGTTTAGCCCAAATCGCGTTTCTGATACACGGCGGCTGCAGCGACAAAACCTACAAATAATGGCTGTCCATCACGAGGTGTCGAAGTAAATTCAGGGTGGAATTGACCGGCAACAAACCATGGATGATTTGGTAGCTCGATCATTTCAACAAGCTGGCGGTCTGATGATAGACCACTAAACATTAGGCCAGCTTTTTCTAAACGTTCTTTATAATTGTTGTTCACTTCAAAGCGGTGGCGATGACGCTCGACACAAGAGTTACCCTTGTATGCTTCTGCCGCTTTACTGCCTTCTTCAAGATGACAAAGCTGAGCCCCAAGGCGCATAGTGCCACCAAGATCTGACGTTTCATGACGTTGTTCAACTCCGCCATCTTCGTTAAGCCACTCAGTGATCAAACCAACAACAGGATGTGGAGATTCTTTATTAAATTCTGTTGAATGTGCGCCTTCAAGACCGGCAACATTACGAGCAAACTCAATCAAAGCGACTTGCATACCTAGGCAAATGCCGAAATATGGTATGTTGTTTTCACGAGCATATTTAGCCGCAAGGATTTTACCTTCAACACCACGCTCGCCAAATCCGCCAGGAACTAAAATTCCATCAAGGCCATGAAGCTCTTCTTCACCTTTAGCTTCAACTGTTTGCGAATCAATGTACTTAATATTAACCGATACGCGGTTAAACAGACCCGCATGCTTCAATGCTTCGTTGACTGATTTATAGGCGTCAGGCAGTTCAATGTACTTACCCACCATACCGATAGTCACTTCACCAATAGGGTTAGCTTCTTGGTAGATCACTTGTTCCCACTCATGCAGATCGGCTTCTTTACACTCGATGCCGAAACGCTTGACCACAATCGCATCTAAGCTTTGAGCCTTAAGTAGCGCCGGGATCTTGTAGATGCTATCGACATCTTTGAGTGAGATAACTGCACGTTCTTCAACATTACAGAAGAGTGATATTTTCGCTCTTTCATTAGCTGGAAGCACACGATCGCCACGACAGATAAGAATATCCGGAGCGATACCGATAGAGCGTAGCTCTTTCACTGAATGCTGTGTAGGCTTAGTCTTGACTTCACCTGCAGCGCCTAAGAAAGGCACTAGAGTAAGGTGCATAAACAGGGTACGATCACGACCTAGTTCTACGCCTAACTGACGAATAGATTCTAAAAATGGTAATGATTCGATATCACCAACCGTGCCGCCAATCTCGACGATAGCGACATCATGACCTTCACCACCTGCAAGCACTCTGTCTTTGATGGCATTAGTGATGTGAGGAATGACCTGAATGGTCGCGCCTAAATAGTCACCACGACGCTCTTTACGAAGGACTTCTTCATAGATACGGCCTGTGGTGAAGTTATTACGACGGTTCATCTTGGTACGAATGAAGCGCTCATAATGACCTAAATCAAGATCAGTCTCTGCTCCGTCCTCGGTAACAAAAACTTCTCCGTGCTGAGTCGGGCTCATGGTGCCAGGATCCACGTTAATATATGGATCTAGCTTCATAATGGTTACGTTTAGGCCTCTAGCCTCTAAAATTGCCGCTAACGATGCTGCCGCAATGCCTTTACCTAGTGATGAAACCACGCCACCAGTTACGAAGATATACCTTGTTGTCATTATGAACCTGAGAAAATGAGTTGGATAATATGTGCTTGTAAGAAAGCACTAGGACGGGGCGCAATTATAGCAAACCCCTAAGCCTTCGACAAACAAGTTAAGCGATAATTTTTATCTATTTGAGCTCTCTTGACTCTTGACTTGATTCCAGTAACTATCCAGTTCGGTTAAAGTGTGCTCTTCCATAGCCTTATCACTCTGATTTGCTAGTGTTTCTACACTTCGAAATCTTCGCTCAAACTTTTTATTTGCCTGACGTAATGCTTGTTCAGGTTCAACACCAAGATGACGAGCAAGATTCGTTACAGCGAATAGTAGGTCGCCCATCTCATCCAATATTCGTTCTGAGTCCGGTTTATCCTGTTTGACTTCATATAATACTTCATCTATTTCTTCATGGATTTTAGCTACAACAGGATCAAGCTCGGCCCAATCAAAACCCACTCTCGCCACACGCTTTTGAATTTTAACTGACCGGCTCAGAGCTGGCAAAGCTAAGGGAATATTATCTAATACCGAATAAAGCGACTTCGCATTACGCTCCTTAGCTTTAATGGTTTCCCAACTTTCTTTGACTTGCTCTGCACTGGCCTCTTTAAGTGCACCAAACACATGAGGATGCCTTGAGGTTAGCTTATTGCAGATTTTCTCAACCACATCGGCAAAATCAAACAGACCTTGCTCCTTTCCAAGCTGGCAATAAAACACCACTTGAAATAACAGGTCTCCCAGCTCATCAGGCAGTTCCTCGAGCGCCATTCGCTCTATGGTATCGGCAACTTCATAGGCTTCTTCTAAGGTAAATGGAACAAGTGTACTGAATGACTGTTCCAGATCCCAAGGGCAACCAGATTGTGGGTCCCTGAGCTTAGTCATAACATCTAGTAGAGGCTCTATTTCATTCGTTTTCATCATAATACCAATCTCATTAAAACAAAAAGGCAGCCTACGCCGCCTTTCTTTATATGTGGTTTAACTTAGCTTGAACTTACAATCTTCTTGCTTCACTGACACCGTCTACCTGATTAATCTTAGTCAGCACTTTAGACAGGCCATCTAAATTGTATAACTCAAGTTCAAGTTCTATTGCTGCTGTTTGTGTTTTCACATCAGATGATGAACTCATCGCCATCACGTGAGTTTTCTCTGCGGCGAGAACAGAAGTGAGATCCCTTAGCAACCCCGAACGATCACTGGCGATGATACGGAGTCGGATCTTATAGCCACCAGAATAATTCTGCCCCCAAACCACATCGACAGTGCGCTCTGGATGAGCCCGCATTAACTCTTTGACTTGATCACAATCTGCTCGATGAACTGAGATCCCACGGCCCTTAGTGATAAAACCAAATATCTCATCGCCGGGTACTGGCTGGCAACAACGAGCTATATGGCTCATCAAATTACCTACACCACTGACCTCTACCTGCCCTTTACCTTTGCGCCCGACCTTACTCTGACCCTTTTTAACTAGGTCTTCGACCGCTTCTTCATCGGAGAACTCATGTTTACGCATTTGGCTCTGAACATGGTTAACCACTTGGTTGAGCCTGACATCCCCGCCACCAATTCCGGCAAGTAGGTCATCCATGCTCACCATGTTAAACCGTTCGACCGCAGTTTGTGCATCTTTGAGCTTAAGGCCTGCTCGAGACAGCTCAGTTTCTAGCATCTCTCTTCCGGCAACGATGTTCTTATCTCTATCTTGTTGCTTAAACCAATGTTGGATCTTAGAACGCGCACGAGAGGAACGAATATAGCCTAAATGTGGATTGAGCCAGTCTCGTTTAGGGTTAGGATGTTTAGAAGTAATAATCTCTATGCGCTGGCCTGTTTCAACTTGATAAGTAAAAGGCACAATACGACCATCGACTTTAGCACCGATACATTTATGTCCGACATGGGAATGAATGTAATAGGCAAAATCCAGCACTGTAGATCCTAATGGCAGGTCAACCACTTCACCGTTAGGCGTGAAGACATAGACTCTGTCTTCAAAGACTTGACTGCGCACCTCTTCGACCAAGTTGCCACTTTCAGCGACATCTTCCTGCCACTGCAAGATCTTACGCAGCCAGTTAATTTTATCTTCATAACCGCTCTGCTTACTACCGCCACTGGAACCCTCTTTATATTTCCAGTGGGCAGCCACTCCGAGCTCTGCATCTTCATGCATCTGTTCGGTGCGAATTTGAATTTCAACCGTTTTGCCTTCAGGACCCACAACTATAGTATGGATTGACTGGTAACCATTGGGTTTGGGATTAGCCACATAATCATCAAATTCACGGGGAATATGATGCCAAAGTGTATGCACCACACCCAAGGCACCATAACAGTCTTGTAATCTATCAGTCACGATACGAACGGCGCGAACATCGAAAAGCTCATCGAACTTAAGGTCCTTGCCTTTCATCTTCTTCCAGATGCTATAGATATGCTTAGGCCGACCATAGACTTTGGCTCTGATTTGGTCTTTATCTAAACGTTCTTGCAACTGCTTAACAAAATTATCAATAAAGGTTTCACGGTCTAACCGCTTACCATCTAACTGTTTGGCAATATCTTTGTAGGTTTCTGGATGAAGGTATCGGAATGAAATATCTTCCAGTTCCCATTTTAGTTGACCTATACCTAGCCTGTTAGCTAACGGAGCATAGATATCTGCGATTTCTCTGGCAAGCAGCACCCGAGTCTCTTCATCAGCGTTTTTAACTTCTCTGAGCAAACAAATACGCTCGGCAAGCTTGATCACGACAGCGCGTACATCTTCGACCATCGCGAGCAACATACGGCGTATATTATCAATCTGCGGCTCTGCGGCGCGGGATTGCTCATTAATTTTTAAAGCGCCAATAGCATTCATGGTTTCTACGCTACGAACTAGCGTAGCTAATCCGCTGCCGAACGTTTCCTCTAAAGACTCTTTAGTAAAAACGCCGGCCTCGTAGGCCACAAAGATAACTGACGCCTGCAGCGTTTCGATATCCATATTCAAAGGCGCAAGAATTTCGATTAACTCTCTGGCTCTTTGAGAAAGGATGGGATCAGTTTTGGAGTGCAGGGACATTAAATCTTCAACTTGACGGATCAGCTCAAGTAAGCTTTGAGCTTCGTCAGTATCGCTAATATAACGATTAACCCACTCCTCCAGCTGAAAATCCGGATCACTAAAATGTGCTTCTCGAACTGATACCATCTCAATAACATCCTTTATTGTTAAATCTTAGAGTACGCTTGGGACGTTAATCCCTTGGCTGAATGACCTATCTTCAGCATTCCTATTGTATTGTCAATTAACAAACGCTGACTCGATAGTTAATTAGCTACATTTTCTACAATTATTTCAATTCAAACAAGGCCATTGCTTCGATATGATGAGTTTGAGGAAACATATCAATCAAGCCTAGCCTAGCTAATTTATAACCATGCTTTAATAAGGGCTCACTATCTCGGGCTAAACTCGCCGGGTTACACGACACATAAACAATAGATTTAGGCTTCATTTTCTTAAGCCACTGCAGACTTTCATAAGCACCCGCTCTGGCAGGATCCAACAGTATTTTATCTACTTTACCTAACCAAGGTTCTTTAGACAGGTCAGCACTTAAATCGGTATGATAAAATGAGACATTATCCAAGTGATTCAATTCAGCATTGAGTCTGGCCTGCTGTACCATCTCAGGCACCCCTTCAACGCCGATCACCTCACCACCTTTTCTTGCCAGCGGTAGACTAAAATTACCAACACCACAGAATAGGTCCAGCACTCGCTCATCGGGTTCGACAGCCAGCCAATCAACAGCTTGATTAACCATAGCCTGATTAATATCACCATTAACTTGAATGAAGTTACCTGGAGTAAAGTTGAGTTTCACTTCGTCGTTAAGCAGATAATGTGGCAAGGCCTCTGCACCTATGGTTAGTGCTTTAGGCTCTTTATCGATTAGCGTTAATTCTGATTCATTACCTTGTACGATTAATTTAATCTGCTGACTCGCAGTAAATGCTTGTAGCTTTTCAATATCATTCGCAGACATAGGCTTAGTCGTTCTAATGATGCAGTAATTGCCATTATCAACTTGGATCAATTCAACATGGCCCAAGGCTTTTTTGCTTTCAAGCTGATTAAGTAGTGCAGATAAAGGAGAGATCAAATCAGATAAGGACGCCGCGAGTACTGGGCAGTGCTTAATGGCTACCACTTGCTTGCTCGATAGAGCCCTAAAACCCAATGTGGTTTGTTTAGTCCCTTTATCATAGTAAGTCGCTAGCCGAGCACGTCGGCGATAATCCCACTCATCACCAATCAGTGCAGGCGCAAGACTATCTGCTTTAACTTGGCTAAGCTTAGCCATCAAATCGACCAACGCAGCTTCTTTATGCTCACGCTGCTTGTCGCTGGTCAGATGCTGAAGATCACAGCCACCACACTGACCATAATGAGCACATTTAGGCGTCACACGCTGAGGTGATGTCTGCTCGACTTCAAGTAACTTGGCACGAGCATAACGCTTTTTCTGTTCTATCAGCTGCACCTTCACCTTTTCACCAGGCAGTGCTCCCGGGATAAATACAACTTTCCCCTCATGCTGTGATATGCCAGCCCCTAAGTGATCGAGCTGAGTAACCTCTAAGCTTATTTTAGCTGATATTTTCTTAGAACTATTTGGTTTTGCTTTAAAAAACTGTGCCATTGTGGCCTCTAAATCAATAATATTACTGGCCAAGACCGCCCACTTTTGGCAGTCTAGTGCAACGTTTGTCAAAAACTGGTAGATTATCTAACTCAATGAATAATGCCGATAACATGACCAAATACAGTCTCCGCTCATGGGTACTTGTACTTGCGTTAGCACCTACTATTCTCGTTGGTGTTCTACTGGGCAGCTATTTTACCATAAATCGTTTCTACGAACTCGAACAAACTCTCATAGAACAAGGCAGCAATATTATTGAGCCTTTAGCCATTGCGACGGCAATTGGCCTCGAGAGGGATGACTTCGAAAGCACCAAAAAACTGATCACTGCCACTCAACTAAACAAGGCATCACTGGTACAGTTTATTGCCATTTTTGATACGAACAATCGTGTAGTCGTCACCTCTCATCACTATAAAAATCATGAAATGATGCGTTATGACCAGCCATTTACCAGCTTACTCAATACTCAACTTGAACAAGTCGGCGACAGTATCATTCTACGTACTCCCATTTTTTCATCGGATAATGAACTGCACCTAAGTCCAATTGACGACACCGAGTCTGAACGTTTAGTTGCGACTAAACTTGGATATATTGCAGTATTAATTAATAAAGAAAATGCTCTGCTTGAACAGCACCGAGCCGCTGTCGCCGCATTTATTATCGTGTTAATTGGGGTCCAGCTAAATCTGCTATTTACCTTTAGATTGGTTAAAAATGTCACCCAACCCATTACAGATATGGTACGAGTCGTGGCAAAAATTCGCGAAGGGAAACTCGACACCCGTGTCGACGGCAGCCTGATTGGCGAGCTTGACCTGCTTAAACGTGGTATCAATGCGATGGCGGGGTCTTTATCTGAATACCATGAAGAGATGCAGCAAAACATCGATCAAGCCACCTCTGATTTACGTGAAACATTAGAACAAATCGAAATCCAAAACGTCGAACTCGATCTTGCTAAAAAACGTGCACTTGAAGCGAGTCGAATCAAATCTGAATTTCTGGCAAATATGTCTCATGAACTGAGAACACCACTCAATGGTGTCATAGGATTTGCTAAACAGCTTTTAAAAACGCCGCTGCATTCGAGCCAGCAAGATTACATCAACACCATAGAAAAAAGTGCAACTAACCTACTCGGTATCATCAACGACATTCTGGATTTTTCTAAACTGGAAGCCGGTAAGATGATATTGGAAAATATGCCATTCGCTCTACGGGAAACCTTAGACGATACCATCACCTTACTCTCTAACAGTGCACGAGAAAAAGATATTGAACTCGTCATCGATGTGGATCAATCCATACCCGAAGACTTATCCGGCGATGCCATGCGTTTTAGTCAAATCATCACTAACCTGGTTGGTAATGCCATTAAGTTCACCGATATTGGCAGTGTGCATCTCAAACTACAGCTTACCGAATCCAGCAATGATAAAATTAATTTACGCTGCGAAGTGATAGATACCGGCATAGGCATAGACGAGGATCAGCAAGAGATGCTTTTTCAAGCTTTTGGTCAGGCCGATTCATCGATCTCGAGGCGCTTTGGCGGAACAGGCCTAGGTCTGATTATTACTAAGCGGTTAATCAATAGAATGGGAGGACAGATTGGTTGTAACTCAAAACCAAACATCGGCTCAACATTTTGGTTCACTTTGCCGCTAAATAACAGTCAATATCCTATAGGACAAATACAAGCTATTGATAAATTAGAAAATAAAAGTGTGTTACTCCTTGAACCTAGAGAGTTATCTAACAATACATTAGAGCGTCAAGTCAGACATTGGGGCATGCAGCTCACCAACATAAGATCAACGGAACAACTTGAAAGTTGTTTGAATCAAGATGATGATTTTTTTGACTACGCCTTAATCAGCAATAAGGGGCTAGGTAAAGATAAAGATATTTCCTCTCAGTTAGAGCAAATAAAAGCGAGATGTCACTACTTAATCTTTATTTGTGGGGATATGGAGCAGGAGCTACACAGTATTTTACCGTTTGTCGATAAAGTCATGTCGGCACCTATCGGCGAAAAAGTGCTCGCCCAGACACTGATAGATCCGCAGCCGAATTCCGAAAATTATCTGTTACTTGATGAATATGTTGCCGCAGAAGCTATTTCCAGAGAAGCATTAAGCGTGCTCGCTGTCGATGATAATCCTGCTAACCTAAAACTTATTGACACCTTACTTAAAGAACTTGTCAGCCATGTGTCCGTTGTTAATAGTGGTCAGGGGGCGATTAAACTGGCTCAAGAGCTAAGTTTCGATCTGATATTTATGGATATTCAGATGCCAGGCACCGATGGGATTAGTGCCACCAAACAGATACGTCAAAATTCACTCAATCGAAATACGCCCATTATTGCTGTAACGGCCCATGCGATTGCAGAAGAAAGAGAGCGCATTGAGCAAAGCGGGATGGATGGCTATTTACCTAAGCCTATCGATGAAGCTTCATTAAAAAATGTGATTAGCCGCTGGAAGACAAGACCTCGATTTACCCATTTCGATCAGTTCACCCTCAATTGGGATTTATGCTTAACTCAAGCCAATAATAAGCGTGACTTAGCACTCGACATGCTGAAAATGTTGCTAAACTCCCTTCCAGAGACCATTGAGTCGATTCAAGGCGCATTAGACCGATTTGATGAAAAACAGATGCTCGCCAGTGTTCATAAATTACATGGCGCATCTTGTTATTGCGGCGTGCCTACAACTCAAAAATTGTGTCAACAAATTGAATTATCGCTTAAGCAAGGCAGTGGTATCTCTGAAGTAGAACCTGAAATACTAGAGTTACTTGATGAGCTAACTAAGGTAGAATCTGCAGCAAATCAAGTGATATCACAGTTATCAATGGATATATTAGATGACAAATAAACCCGGCTTCTTTAAGCGCGTAAAAGCATTAGACTTTCAACAGAAGAAAGTATTCGCCATCGCCCTATGTCAGCGCATGCTGCCTAACTATCAACTTTTTTCAGAAGTTTGTGAATTTGGTGATCCTCAAGTGTTAGACACGGCCCTGAGTCTACTATGGCAATCTGTCTACGATAACAAACTCAAACTCAATATTGATATCTATCTGGAAAGACTAGAGTCAAATACGCCTGATCCTGCCAATTTTGATGTTTACGGCGTCTATCCTGCTATGGATGCTTCAACTGCATTAATTGCATTATTGAGTGCAATTCAAAGCAAGGTTGAGGAAGATATCGTCAATATAAGTAAACTGTCCTCCAGTACAGTAGCTAACTATATAGAAGCAATTTCAGATGTCGAACTTGACGACGAGGCTTTCGATGACTACATCTTCAACCATGAAGTAATGACTGAAGAAAAGGAATTGCAAAACACTTTACTGCAACTGATTGAAGATAATCCTAAATTAAATGCAGATTTCATCAAATCTTTGCGCAAAGAGATAATTCAAGCAGGCGTATCGAACATAGGTATCGGACTGCCTGAGGGCTAACGCTATCAATGAGAAAATTGATTTACCAAGGATATATTCTATATACCAGTTCCATTGAATAAGTGATCATTCAGCGGGAATTAAAAACGCTGTTGGCAAGTAAGGGGATTGAAGCTAATAGTTATTCTATATCGAGAGCCACTTACGCAGCAAAAAGTGTTTTTAAACCCGCACTACGTGAGCTCCTCAGGACTTTTACTCCTGCGTTGCATTATCTTAAAAGGGAATAACCATTTCTACAACAACGCGCCTTGAATTTAAAGCCCTGAGAAAGCTCTGAATAGATCATACATTTAATGGAATTGGTATAGATCAGAGGGCCTAACAGACTCTTGGAAGCTCACTATTGGTGAGCAGACTAGAGTGGGCTCTCTGTTTGAATTAAGACGACAAATCAATTTTTTTCAAGAACTAGGTGTCCTGCCTCCAATTAAAGGATACCTAGTCAAAAATGCCACACGCTCAAATGCCAACTCAGTAAAGCCCCCTCTCGCCAAAGCCAAACGCCTGCAAGCCACAACAATGAAAATGAAGAAAACCAATAAAACAGTGACAAAAAAACGCGTTTCATCAAAAAAATAGTGAACTGACTTATCTATTTACACGCTTACCTTATAGCCATTCGTAATCATTCAAAACTATGTTACTTTTGATTCACAGTCATGGAAATAAAGGTGTTCACTTAAATCGAGTACTTTGCTGTGACCATTGTCTGAGAACTTTTCTTTAATCACAGTACCAATTTCATTAGGAAGGCTATTGATGTCAGCTATCTTAACCCCATTATTTGCCGTACTTGGGATCATGCTGTTAGGGTCATTCACTCAAAAAGTAAGAATTTTATCCTCAGATACAGAGCAAGTCTTAAACCAATATGTTTATTACATTGCCTTCCCCGCTATTATGCTTATAGTCTTGGCTGAAACACCTATAGAAGGGATCATGCAATGGGGCTTTATTGCAGGCTATAGCTTAGCGATGGTTTTCACCTATTTACTGGTTGTGCTAGTTTCTTTTTGCACGAATAAAGGACGAACAGATATAGCCGCTCTGCGGGCGTTGAACACAACATTTGGGAATTGTGCATTTATCGGTATGCCATTACTGACGATTTTGTTCCCTGATAATCCAAATGCATTAACCGCTGCAGCAATCGCAACACTTTTATCTGTGATAGTTTTTGCTTTCGTACTGGTCACCATAGAGCTTTATCACGGCAAGAAACAAGCTTCTCCGTTAATGATTGTGTCCCAATCATTGATACAGAATCCAATCGTTATTGGCAGTTGCATAGGCGTTGCTCTGTCAGCCCTTAATATCGAAGTCAATGAATCTATATCTATCATGCTTCGCCAAATTGGTATGACATCGAGTCCATGTGCGCTGTTTGCTATTGGAATGGTGCTTGTTAAAGCAAGCGGTACTCAAGATGAGCAGCCTCTTGGGGTGAATAAAGCAAAAAAACAAGACTCCAACACACCATCACGGCTTAACCATATTACTGAGCTATCTTGGATAAATCTGTGTAAACTCATTATTCAGCCATTATTTGCTTACCTTTTCTTATCTGCATTTGGAGTCGGTGAAGAAAACCTTATTATCGGAGTGATTTTAGCTGCCTTACCCACAGCCGCAAGTGTGTTCTTACTCGCCCAACGATATAAAATTAAATCGGCCATCAGTGCTCACGCTATAATGTTAGGCACGATACTAAGTATTTTAACCTTACCTGCGATTGATTATTTACTCCGGCTTTGATCACTTTTTGACGTAAAATAATGCTTACTAGTGACTTCAACATTTTATTGAACATAAATAACACAAAGCTTTACTGTATATAAAATCAGTATATACTGTTTAAAAACACAGTACATTGGAGGGTGTCATTATGCTTTGCCAACTAAGCATCAATAATTTCGCGATCGTTCGTTTTCTAGAGTTAGATTTTAAGCCTGGCATGACGAGTATCACAGGTGAAACCGGTGCTGGTAAATCAATTGCTATTGACGCTCTGGGTCTTTGTTTGGGCAATAGAGCCGATGCCAGTACTGTGAGACCCGGCGCCACTAAAGCCGAAGTCAGCGCTAGATTTTCATTAAATGATATTCCAATCGCTAAACGCTGGCTTGAAGATAACGATCTTGATCTAGAAAGTGAATGTATACTGAGACGTACAATAGGCAGTGACGGCCGCTCTAGAGCATACATCAATGGCAATCCGGTTCCCTTGAGTCAAGCTAAAAACCTTGGACAGCTTCTTATTGGTATTCATGGACAACATGCTCATCACGCCATGCTTAAAAGCGAACATCAACTTACTCTTCTAGACAGTTATGCCAACCATAAGATGATTCTTGACTCAGTAGCCACTGGGTATCAACGTTGTAAATTGATAGAAAAAGAACTTAAAGCTCTACAATTGTCGCAACATGAGCGTATTGCACGTAAACAATTACTCCAGTACCAAGTCGAAGAGCTAGATGAGTTTAGCCTCACTCCCGGAGAATTTGAAGAAATAGAAGCTGAGCACAAGAAACTCGCCAATGGCACAGCCTTAGTTGAAGCCTGCAAAAATGAGCTGTTTATTTTGCAAGATAACGATGAAGGCAGCGTTGAGTCATTAATCAATGCAGGGATAACTCAAGCACAAGAGCTTGAAAGCTATGATCCACAACTCAAAAATGTAGTGAGTATGCTCAACGAAGCACTCATTCAAGTTCAAGAAAGTAGTAGCGAGCTAGAAAGTTACCTGACGGGTCTAGAGCTTGACCCTCAGCACTTTGCCTACCTTGAACAGCGATTGACTAAAACCATGCAACTGGCACGTAAACACCATGTCAACGCATCCGAGTTGGCGACTCACCACCATAAATTGAAGCAAGAGCTCCTATCCCTAGACTCCGATGAAGAAGCACTCGACGACCTTAGGCAGCAAGTTGAAGCCAGTAGAGAAAGTTACCTGGTTCATGCCAAGAAGCTCAGTCAAAGCCGGATCCGCTATGCTAAAGAGTTAGATAGGCAAGTAACTCAATCGATTCACGAACTGAGCATGCCAAAAGGCAAGTTTACAATTTCAGTGGATTTTAACCCAGAGCTCAGCTCTCCTAATGGTTGTGATTGCATCGAGTTTCTAGTCACCACTAACCCAGGCCAGCCATTGCAGCCACTCTCTAAAGTTGCCTCCGGTGGTGAACTCTCGCGTATTGGTTTAGGCATACAGGTGATAACAGCCAAAAAAGTGTCGACGCCAACCCTGATCTTCGATGAAGTTGATGTAGGTATATCAGGACCAACTGCAGCAGTCGTCGGCCGCATGCTGAGAAAGCTCGGAGAGTCCACTCAAGTGTTATGCGTCACTCACTTACCGCAAGTGGCAGGCAACGGGCATCAACACATGTTCGTCAATAAAAAGACTAAATCAGGCAAGACGGAGACCTCAATGATGTCACTAAATAAAGATCAAAGAGTTGAAGAGCTTGCTCGTCTACTTGGCGGTGACAAAATAACCAATAACACTCTGGCCAACGCAAAGGAACTATTAAGAATTTAGTATTCCTCGAACAGCTAAATTGGATATAGATTAACCCTTGGTCTATATTTTCCTTAATGTCATTAAGCAAATGACATTAAGCAAGTTAACGATACCGATTAGCATGGAACAGTAATAAGGCAAGGGATATGAATTATCTGGATACATGGAAGTACGTGATTAACACATGGCTCAAGCTTAAACCTTCACTCCTGCAGCTATTTATCTGCTCCTTATTTATACTCCCCGTCCCCAGCCATGCTGAAGGAACCTATTTCGGCTATGCGACTGTCACTACAGACCATAGAGCCTATGGTGTTTCCCTCACTCAGACTGATCCCGCTGTACAAGTGTTAGCAGGGTATGATGTTGGTAATGGCTTTTACTTAGGCACTTTTATTTCAACATTTAATTTTATCGACGATGATAGCCCTTACGAGGCAGGAGAGAACTTAGAAACCGATGTTTATTTGGGTTATCGCCATATCTTCAATAAAGATATCTACTTGTCAGTCACCTTGTATCAGTATCTCATTCAAGGTACAAATAAAGGCATAGAATTGGACTTTACCGAGCTCATGTTCGACCTCCACAGCCCTTATGGTAAGTTGACTTTCAGCCATACATTAAATGATATTTTAGGTGACTTAAGTGTCGACAACGCTTATCGAATTGAATATAACAAGTCACAAGCCCTATGGGAGTCAGGACTTAGTCTTGATATGCAGCTAGGTTGGTGGGATACCAAAGACGCATTGGGTGATGATTATATATATTACAATTTAGGCCTAAGTTATCCCCTAGGCCCAGTAACCGCCTGCGTGACCTACAATGGTACGGACAACGCAGGCCAAGACCTGTTTGGTCATATCGCCGATCCTACCTTTTTCGCAAAAGCCACCTGGGCTTTCTAAGCAAAATAGTAAGCTAATAGCTGAAGACAGATAAGCGAGAATATTCCAGCAAGCACGTCGTCTATCATGATGCCGAAACCACCTTTGACTTTGGCATCTAACCAACGGATCGGCCAAGGTTTAATGATATCGAAGAAACGAAATAGTGCAAAACCGACTAGCAGCCACATCCAACCTACTGGAGCGGCAATCATAGTAATGAATAACCCTGCAAATTCATCCCATACGATCGCGCCATGATCATGGACGCCCATGTCTTTCGCGGCCTTATCACAGATGTAGAAACCAGCAAATACACTTAATAAAGTGAGTGCGATATACCAAGGAAGACTCAATGGTGCCATCAGTAAATAGAGAGGGATAGCTGCAAGTGTACCGAATGTTCCAGGCGCTTTAGCCGCTAAGCCAGAGCCAAAACCAAGTGCTAGAAAATGGATAGGGTTCTTTAGCGAAAGAGAGTTTAATGCTTTATCTTTAGAAAAAATATTCATCAGGAGAAGTGCTCAAAACCTATGTTAGTTAAATTAAATCGCTCTCCATTGCGTATTAACCTCAATTCATTACCGGACGTCACTTGCCCAATCTGAGTAAACGCAACACCCGTATGGGCCATTGCCGTTTCTAAAGCCCCTTTTTGCGCTTCTGAAACAGTAAACAACAACTCATAATCTTCACCACCAGATAAAGCATAGCTAAAGGCTTCAGTTTCAGACAATGAATCAGTTAAGGCTGGTGAGCGTGGTAAAAGATCGACATCTATCACAGCACCTACACCAGACTGTTTAAGCACATGCTTAATATCTGATGCTAAACCATCCGAGAGATCGATAGCACTCGATGCTAGATGTCGCAATGCCTGCCCAGCTAGCACTCGCGGACTTGGGTAGTAATGACGATTAATTAAATACTCGTTATATTCAGTATCCACTTGTCTCTTACCACGAATAACATCCAAACCAAGGGCTGAATCCCCCAATGTGCCCGTCACATAGAGCCAGTCACCATTTTTAGCACCTGCACGGGTTAATGCCGTCCCAGTAGGAACTTGCCCATTTATGGTAATGCTAATTGAACGCGGCCCGCGCGTGGTGTCTCCACCAATAAGCGACACACCATAGTACTCTGCAGCGTCAAACAAACCGGTACTGAATGCTTTTAACCAGTCTTCGTCGACATCAGGCAAGGTTAACGCTAATGTCATCCATGCAGGTTCGGCCCCCATAGATGCAAGATCAGACAGGTTCACCGCTAATGATTTATAGCCTAAGGCTTGTGGTGGTATATCTGGATAGAAATGGACATTCTCAACGAGCGTGTCACAAGAGATGGCTATAGACTTATTTGCAGCCGGTTGAACCAAGGCACAGTCATCACCGATACCCAACTCAACATCACGACGTGATTGAGCTCGGCTATTGAAGAAATGTTCGATTAATTGAAATTCTTTCACTAAATGGTTTACCCGGATCTAAATTAAGATAAATACACTGGGTGTGCTCAATGATGAATCGCATTTTCAAAGCAAAAAAAATGGCATCCTAAGATGCCGTTTTCTGTATTACTTACGACCGACAATCTTGTCGAGAATACCATTGACAAACTTATGGCCATCTTCTGCGCCATAAGTCTTAGCAAGCTCAATGGCTTCATTGATAGCCACTTTATAGGGCACATCTTTTCGGAAAGTCAGCTCATAAGTAGCAAGTCTTAACACCGCTTTCTCAATAGGAGACACTTCGTCAAATGGACGCTCTATATGTGGAATAATCAGCTCATCAAGTTGAGCTGATTTAGTTGCTGTACCTGTGAGTAACTCACGAAAGTACGCAACATCGATACCATCGATTTTTTGCTCTGTAAGAAATTCATGCTCCACATCGGCAACATTATTTCCGCTTAACTGCCAAGAGTATATGGCTTGAACGGCTAAACGGCGGGCCTTGCGGCGCTCTGAAGGTTTCATCTTTGTTCCTAATCTTGCAAATGCTGTTCTAGTTCTTGCAGGACGTTAACTGTTTCAAGCAGACCAAGTGCAGCTTCGCCGCCCTTATTACCTGCTTTAGTCCCAGAGCGTTCAATAGCTTGCTCTATGGTATCTGTCGTTAACACACCAAATGCAACAGGAATATCAAACTCAAGGGCAATTTGAGAAAGTCCTTTATTACATTCACCTGCAACAAAATCAAAGTGTGGTGTTCCACCACGAATCACTGCACCCAATGCAATAATCCCGTCAAACTTACCACTAGCAGCAACACGACGTGCTGCTATTGGAAGCTCAACCGCTCCAGGTACACGTACAACTGTGATGTTATCATCAGCGACTTGACCGAAACGTTTAAGTGTATCAACCGCACCGTTTAGCAAGCTTTCAACAACAAAACTGTTGAAGCGTGAAACTACGATAGCAATCTTGGCGTTTTTCGACTCGATATTACCTTGAACTATGTTCATTTATCTTACCTAAATTAGCTGATTTTACCGGCACGGGCTCGGAAGAGGCGGTATGATATCACAGCCCCTAACGTTGATCCCCATGCAAATAACAAGAATTTGTTTGTTTTAAATAATGATTTATCTATTCGGCTATATAATCAGTGACTTCCAATCCAAAACCGGAAAGTGAATGATAACGCTTTGGCGAACTAAGTAAACGCATCTTAGTCACTCCGACATCGGCTAAGATCTGTGAACCTACGCCCACCTGACGAGATGTACCTTGCCACTTTGCCGTTGTTGGTGCTTGACCACTATCTTCTAACTCAAATGCTTTCACTTTTGCAAGAATATCACTGCTATGCTCTTGGTTACCGAGTAAGACTAAGACACCGCCTTCATCGGCAATTCGCTGCATCGCCTTTTCTAATGGCCAACTGCGCTTCTGATCACGTTCTGAATGTAACAAATCATTGAATGTATTTTGCAGATGTACCCGTACCAGCACATCTTCTTTCACTTCACCATTAATCAATACAAAATGAAGCTGATTATCGATAGTATCCCTAAAGGTCAACATATCGAAGGTACCAAAACGCGTGGGTAGTTTACATTGTGCTTCACGAACAACATTGGTCTCTTTGGTATTGCGATACTCGATAAGATCGGCAATAGTACCCATCTTAAGACCATGTTTCTCTGCGAAAATTTCAAGATCTGGACGACGAGCCATGGTGCCATCATCATTGAGGATCTCAACAATCACAGATGATGCTTCAAAACCTGCAAGTCTGGCTAAATCACAACCCGCTTCAGTATGACCTGCACGTATTAACACCCCACCTTCCTGAGCCATCAGAGGAAATATATGGCCAGGTTGTACGATATCACTTGGCTTGGCACCTTTAGCGACCGCAGCTTTAACTGTTACAGCTCTATCTTGCGCAGAGATCCCGGTTGTAACACCTTCAGCCGCCTCAATAGAAACCGTAAAGTTAGTTGAAAACTGAGCGTTATTGTTAGTCACCATCAAAGGTAGGCTCAGCTGCTCACAGCGCTGCTTTGTCAATGTCTGACAGATCAGGCCGCGACCAAAAGTCGCCATAAAGTTAACGGCTTCTGGCGTGACCATGTCTGCTGCCATGATCAAATCACCTTCATTTTCACGATCTTCATCGTCCATCAAGATAACCATTTTACCGAGACGAATATCTTCGATGATCTCTTCTATACTGTGTAACGACATTGTAAGGCCTTAAATTTTATTGTTTCGAGTATCTGACTCTGGTGAAATATCTCCTGAGTCGATAATTGATTAATTATTTATTGATTTAATCTTCTATTTACAAATATTGCCAGTCACTAACGTAAAAAACCTGAGCGAGCTAACAGATCCATGGTCACATTAGACTCTGGCTGTGACGGTTCTTTATTTGAATAGGTCATTAAGCGTTCTAGATGACGCGCAATAAGATCCACTTCAATATTCACTTTGTCACCGGCTTTGAGGCTCTCTAATGTCGTTTCACCCGCAGTATGCGGCACAATGGTTAAGCGGAAGCGATTATCTTGTACATCATTCACAGTCAAGCTAACACCATCTATGGTAATTGAGCCTTTATGAGCAATATATTTAGCGAGTTCTACTGGTGCAGTTAACCAAAACTCGATAGCTTTGCCACGAAACTGCCTGTCAACAACACTTGCGACACCATCAACATGGCCACTAACCATGTGACCACCAAGACGTGTTGTCGGTGTTACTGCCTTTTCAAGATTCACTTTAGTCCCCACTTGATAGTGAGCAAAACCAGTTAACCCGACAGTTTCGGCTGAAATATCTGCCACATAACCATCACAAAGACATTCTACAACCGTTAAGCAAACACCATTTGTTGCAATACTGTCACCAAGACGAACATCTGACAGGTCTAATTTGTGACTGGCAACAGTGAGACGAATATCATCACCGAGTCGCTGGATTTTTCTCAGGGTACCGACAGATTCTATGATCCCAGTAAACATGGATTATGACCTTATTTTTAACGTCAAGCGGGTGTCATCACCCAACTTACGTTCATCAATTAATTCAATAGACGGAATCGCCGCCATAGTCGAATAATCAGGCAAGCTGATCAAATTCCGCCCTGCAGAACCTAATATCTTCATTGCCTGATAGAGTATCATTTCATCGGCGTACTTTTCTGTGATCACGCTTCCAGCCAGCGTAGCTCCTGCTTCAATAAGTACAGCATTACAGCTCTGGCCTAAATACGCAAAAAGTTCTGCTAGCGCCACTCTTCCGTTAGCGTCTGAATCTAAGCGGATATGTGAAACATACTCAGGCCATAGATCTTGCTCAGCAAGTGAGTAATCAAGACAAGATACTAATAAGATTGGGCTCTCAATAGAAAAAAGTTTGGCTGTAGACGTCAATCTAGCCTTACTGTCCAGAATAACCCGCAGTGGTTGATGCAATTCATCACAGCCTAACTCATCGGCTAGATAACCCAGTTCGTCATGGCGAACATTGAGTGAGGGATCGTCGATTAACACCGTTTCAACCCCTGTCACTAAGGCACAATGTCGCGCACGTAGACGTTGTACATCTCGGCGAGATTCAGGACCTGTGATCCATTTTGACACACCATTACTCAGGGCTGTTTTACCATCTAAGCTTGCGGCCATTTTAACCGTCACCCAAGGCAGTGAGCTTTGCATGCGCTTCATAAAGCCTGGGTTAATCTGACTCGCTTCCTCTTTGAGTAAGCCAACGTCCACTTGTATGCCCGCTTCGCGGAGCATTTTTATTCCGCGACCAGAAACCTGTGGATTGGGATCTTCTACCGCAACGACAACCCGAGTTATGCCATGCTTAATTAATGCTTCCGCACAAGGAGGCGTGCGGCCATAGTGACTACAGGGCTCAAGAGTCACATAGGCTGTTGTATTGCTAAGTTTGTCAGTACCACCAACATGCTCAACCGCCATGGCTAATGCATGTACCTCGGCGTGTGGACCACCGGCTTTAATGTGAAAGCCTTCGCCGATGATTTTATCATCACGAGTAACAACACAACCAACGCAAGGGTTAGGACGAGTGGTATATAAACCTTTACGTGCAAGCTTAATTGCACGGCTCATACATTCAGTATCTTTTATCGACCACATAGCTTGACTGACCAAATATGATTAAAACTAATTTCAATAAAAATGCCTAGCTTAATTACTTTTGCAATTTAGCTATCGCATCACCAAATTCAGACACATCTTCGAATGCACGGTACACAGAGGCGAAACGGATATAGGCCACTTTATCTAAATTAATGAGATGATCCATCATTAGATTACCGATCATCTCCGACTTGATTTCTCGTTCACCCGTGCCTCTAAGGGTAGACTTAATTTTAGTCAGGGCCTGCTCAATTTGATCCATGGAAACCGGGCGTTTCTCTACCGCTCTGAGCATGCCACCTCTAAGCTTTTCTTCATCAAATGGCTGACGACTACCGTCTTGCTTAACCACTCTTGGCATGACCAGTTCAGCCCCTTCGAAGGTGGTAAACCGTTCATGACACTCGGCGCATTCTCGACGACGCCTAACCTGATGGCCATCTGCCACCAAACGTGAATCGATCACTTTAGTATCTGTTGCGCTGCAAAATGGGCAATGCATCGAGCCTCCAAGGAGTAAAAAGAAGGGAAATAAGATTAGCGAGTATACATTAGTATATATACTCTATTCGCTAATCAGAAATAAAAATGGCCGCTAAGTAGCGGCCATTGAAGTTTACCTGAATTAACCTTAAAGGTTAACCATAAGCTTATCCGTAAACTGGAAACTTAGCACATAGCTCAAGCACTTGTTTCTTAACGCGCTCGATAGTGCCTTTGTTACTGATATCGTCCAGTACATCACACATCCAGTTTGTCAGTTCTACAGACTGTTCCTCTTTGAAACCACGACGTGTGATAGCAGGAGAGCCGATACGTAGGCCTGAAGTCACAAATGGTGAGCGTGGGTCGTTAGGTACTGAGTTTTTGTTCACTGTGATGTTAGCAAGACCAAGGGCTGCATCAGCATCTTTACCCGTCATATCTTTGCTAATTAGATCAAGCAAAAATAGATGGTTATCGGTACCACCAGAAACAACATCGTAGCCGCGCTCGATGAATGTTTTAGCCATAACCTTAGCATTAACAACAACTTGCTCTTGGTATGTTTTGAATTCCGGCTCTAGAGCTTCTTTAAATGCAACCGCTTTAGCAGCGATAACGTGCATTAAAGGACCACCTTGACCGCCAGGAAATACTGCAGAATTCAGCTTTTTGTAGATAGCTTCGTCATCGATAGCAGACAAAATAAGACCACCACGAGGGCCCGCTAATGTCTTATGAGTGGTTGTCGTAACAACGTGCGCATGTGGAAGTGGGTTCGGGTAGATACCCGCTGCCACAAGACCGGCAACGTGTGCCATATCAACAAACAGATATGCGCCAACTTTATCAGCGATTTCACGGAACTTGCCCCAATCGATGATGCCAGAATATGCACTGAAACCTGCAATGACCATCTTTGGCTTATGCTCAACAGCAAGACGTTCAACTTCAGCGTAATCAATCTTACCTGTTGTCTCGTCGATACCGTATTGAACAGCGTTATATAGCTTACCTGAGAAGCTGACATGTGAACCGTGAGTCAGGTGTCCACCATGTGCCAAGCTCATACCAAGTACAGTATCGCCGCCTTGAAGTAGCGCCATGAACACCGCAGCGTTTGCTTGTGAACCAGAGTGTGGCTGCACGTTCGCATATGTCGCACCAAATAATTCTTTAGCACGAGAAATCGCAAGTTCTTCTGCGATATCTACATGCTCACAGCCACCGTAGTAACGCTTACCAGGGTAACCTTCAGCATACTTATTCGTTAGCTGAGAACCTTGAGCTTCAAGTACACGTGGACTAGTGTAGTTTTCTGAAGCAATAAGTTCGATATGCTCTTCTTGGCGGCGAGTTTCATCTTCAATCGCTTGAAACAGTTGTGGATCGAAGTCCGCAATATTCATATCTTTTTTCAGCATTAGTGACTCCAGCTGTTATTTCTTATAGGTAGGGTTGCGCGGTATTCTACTCTGCTATTGATCACAATCCCAGCATTTACAGCATGAAATTACTTGCTTTTTACCATGAGGATTATTCATACATTAGCGAAGAAACCCACTTGATTGTCTAAGTTTGCGTGTTTTTATCGGGTTGGTTGACGACAACTCAATATATGACGCTTTGCAGATGGCTAAAAAATCACGATAAGACAAGGAAGTTTCTTGATAAATCAGTCTCTAGTCCCAGTCATTATCAGGTGATACTTCACAAGTAAATTCAGACTATTGAATCCTAATACACAAACATAGCATCAGGGCTTAAATGAGTTAGACCTAACTTGCTAATAACCGATTTAAGTTCGCTTAGCTTTCGCGTAGAATTACGCCATTGTTTAGTCACTCAGTGAATTTTCCATGGCTCAATTCGTATACAGCATGCTTAGAGTCGGCAAGATTGTCCCGCCGAAAAAGCAAATTCTTAAAGATATCTCCCTCAGTTTCTTCCCTGGTGCAAAAATTGGTGTTTTAGGCCTAAATGGCTCGGGTAAATCGACCCTACTGCGCATCATGGCCGGCATCGACACCGAGATTGAGGGTGAAGCACGTCCGATGCAAGATCTGAAAATTGGTTACCTGCCACAGGAACCAAAACTTGATGAATCTCAAACGGTACGTGAAGCGGTAGAAGAAGCCGTATCTGAAGCAAAAAATGCATTAACTCGTCTAGATGAAGTTTATGCCCTGTACGCTGAGCCAGATGCTGACTTTGATGCCTTGGCAAAAGAACAAGGCCAACTGGAAGCCATTATCGCTTCACAAGATGCCCATAATCTGGATAACATCTTAGAGAGGGCAGCAAATGCGCTACGCCTTCCTGACTGGGATACTAAAATTGAAGTGCTATCCGGTGGTGAACGCCGCCGTGTGGCTATCTGTCGTCTTCTGTTAGAAAAGCCTGACATGCTACTGCTTGATGAGCCAACCAACCACTTGGATGCAGAATCTGTAGCCTGGCTTGAGCGGTTCTTACAGGATTATGCAGGCACCGTTGTGGCCATCACCCACGATCGATACTTCCTCGATAACGCCGCGGGTTGGATTTTAGAACTTGACCGTGGTGAAGGCATCCCATGGGAGGGTAACTACTCCTCTTGGCTTGAGCAAAAAGATGCTCGTCTCACCCAAGAGTCAGCGACCCAAAGCGCACGTCAAAAAACCATTCAAAAAGAGCTTGAGTGGGTGCGCCAAGGTGCTAAGGGACGCCAGTCTAAAGGCAAAGCGCGAATGGCACGTTTCGAGGAGCTTAATACCAACGATTACCAAAAACGTAACGAGACCAATGAGCTGTTCATTCCACCTGGACCACGTTTAGGCGACAAGGTCATCGAAGTGAAAAACCTGACCAAGTCCTATGGCGACCGAGTACTCATAGATAACCTGAGTTTCTCTGTGCCCAAAGGGGCCATAGTCGGCATTATCGGTGCCAACGGTGCCGGTAAATCGACCCTATTTAAAATGATCTCTGGCGAAGAGCAACCAGATAGCGGCACAGTCGAAATTGGTGAGAGTGTGCAACTGGCGTCGGTAGACCAGTTCCGTGACTCCATGGATGATAAAAAAACCGTATGGCAAGAGATCTCCGGCGGCCAAGATATCATGCGCATCAACAACACAGAGATCCCGAGTCGCGCCTATGTAGGCCGTTTCAACTTCCGCGGCGGCGATCAGCAAAAGATCATCGGTACCCTATCTGGTGGTGAACGTAACCGAGTTCATTTGGCGAAGCTTATCCAGTCTGGCGGCAACGTCTTGCTACTCGATGAGCCCACCAACGATCTCGATGTAGAGACCCTTCGTGCACTGGAGGAGGCTATCCTCGAGTTCCCAGGTTGTGCCATGGTCATCTCTCACGACCGCTGGTTCCTCGATCGCGTCGCCACCCATATCTTAGATTATCGCGACGAAGGTCAGGTGAACTTCTACGAAGGTAACTACACCGAATACTCGACTTGGCTGAAAGAAACCATGGGGACTGACGTGGTTGAGCCCCATCGTCTTAAGTATAAGCGTATGAGCTAATAGCTGTAAGCGCTAAGTAAAGAGTCCTAAAGCCCGCTAATTGATTTGGTCAATTTAGCGGGCTTTTTAGTATATAGCACACCCACTTAGAGCTGTACTGGATGAAGCATATACACCACTTTATCACGCTATAAACTGTTCAATTACAAAGCAGTTATCTCGTTTTTATCTCTATTCTATATCTCTTCTCACTTCATCCATAGATGCAATGTTAAAGATGATGCTACCATGTTGCCGAGCAGTAAAAATGAGAAGGGATACGATGTTAATCAAGAATCCACCGCGACTAAAAGTGAGCTTCAATTGAAAAAAACCTTAAACATAATAGCCCTGACTCTACTGCTTGGCTGTCATACACTCTCTGTATCAGCAAGTGAGCCTCTATCTGAATCACTAAATGAAATAAAACGAGATATCATCTTCGATGGTCCTTACCTGTTCAATCAAGCTGAAAATGAAACGACACAACAAGCATATTGGGTATGTGCCAACGAGTTATTAGCCACCCCCGTTCATGACAGCCAACTGAGTCGACCAAACCACTGTGGTAAGTTACCTGAGCCCACACTCAACCCAAAAGCTAAAGAGATTGCTGCTAACACTTATACTGGTGTCAGCAAAATCGTCGCTCTCAGTGATGTCCATGGCCAATTTGATGTGTTAATCACCCTGCTTAAAAACCAGAATATTATCGATGAGCACAATAATTGGGCCTTCGATAACGGTCATATGGTCATGACAGGTGATATGTTCGATCGTGGCCATCAGGTCAACGAAGTGCTCTGGTTTATGTACAAGCTAGATAAACAAGCCCAAGATGCCGGCGGCAAGCTTCACCTGTTAATGGGCAACCATGAACAGATGGTGATGCGTGGTGACTTACGTTATGTCAATGAGCGCTATAAAACTGCCGAGAAATTACTAGAACGCAGCTACGATGAGCTTTATGACGATAGCAGCGAGATTGGTCAATGGCTGCGCAGCAAGCACACCATAGTTAAAATCAACACAAGTCTGTTTCTCCATGGCGGGATCAGTGCTGAATGGGTCGACAGAGAGCTGACTCTCGATAAAGCCAATCAAGTTTACCGCGCTAATATTGATAAGAGTAAGCCTGAGCTGAAGAGTGATGAGCTGCTCAACTTTCTGTTTTTGGGCAACGGTCCGACTTGGTTCAGAGGCTATTTCGAAGATGATTATAACGAGAGTGAAATCGACAGGGTTTTAGCTTATTTCGATGTCAAACATATCGTTGTCGGCCACACCTCACAAACTCAGGTTTTAGGCCTGTTTAACAACAAGGTCTTAGCGGTCGACTCCAGCATCAAGAATGGCAAATCCGGCGAGCTGTTGTTAATTATCCCAAATGAAGGCAAAAACACATTAACCCGTGGCCTATACGATGGGAGCCGCGTGGCTCTATAGTCAATTTAATCCAATGAGATTGTAAAATGCAGGCTCATACTCTCCAGCCCAGAGTTAAAGATGAAGTAATATTGAAGCCTGCATTTTCTTAGTCATCTTAGCCACCACCAGCTGAAATGAATTATCTATCATGCGCTCAATCTCACCTGATGGGATTGAGCCATCGAGAATAATAGTATTCCACAGCGCCTTGTTCATGTGATAACCAGGGATCACCGAAGGAAAAATATCCCGTAAAATAGCGGCTTCATCAGGGTCACACTTGAGGTTCATCCACCAATGCTTATTACCCTCCTCATCCCCTTTTCCCATCTTACCTATCGCCAAGGTTGCGAACATTTTGTTCTTCACCTTGAACACATAGACATCGGCGCCAAAAGGAAAGTCTACTAACGTATGAGGTTTAGTTAATAAGTACTGTTTAGCCGTTTCAAATTCCATCTAAAACTCTCCCTAATTTATTGAAGCTGTTTAACTCGCATTGCAGCAACCGAAACCCACAATAGGTATTCAATGCACACTATTTTCAATGAATTTGTTTCACTATATTCATGCTTCGGTTGGCAATATGCTAGCTAACTCCAAGAGCAATATAGAGTAAAACATATTGAAAAAGATACTCATGACCCAACTACAACTTTCAGATACCGAAAAAATGATTGAGTTCGCCATAGCACAAGCTCACACACTCAATGTAACCGTGAACATAGCGATTGTTGATACAGCAGGTCACCTCATCGCCTTTCAACGGATGGATGGGGCACTAGTCGGTGCAATCGATATTGCTATCAAGAAAGCATACACAGCAGCGTTATTTCAAAAACCAACCCATGAGTTAGGCGAGCGCTCCCTTCCTGGTCAGCCACTGTTTGGCATAGAATCGTCAAATGGAGGATTAATCACTTTCGCAGGTGGGTTACCCATCACCTTTAGTGAGAATGAAAATGTGGAGAAAGTCTGTATAGGGGCTATTGGGGTTTCAGGCAGCACGATTGAGAATGATCTGTCTATCGCCAAGGCGGCACTTCGACTTTGAATAAGTGACTAGCAAGTCATTCCATGATTGAATGACTTGCTTCGTCTATAGGCATTACTTAACTAAAATTGACTTCTGAGCCTCTAAAGCCTCATTAAGCTGCGCCTCAACAAATCCAGGCGAATGTGTTGCGCCTGATATCAGTCTATACATGGCTGGAATAACCAGAAGTGTCACAAACGTGGCAAATGCCATACCAAAGAAAACCACGGTCCCCACGGCAATACGACTCTCAGAACCAGCTCCCGTTGACATGATTAACGGCACAGCGCCAATCAAGGTGGTAAAGGCTGTCATCAAGATAGGACGTAAACGACGCGCTGATGCATCGATAATCGCCTGCTCTATCTCCAGCCCCTTGTCCCTAAGCTGATTGGCAAACTCGACAATCAAGATGCCATTCTTGGTCACCATACCGATAAGCATTATCATGCCAATTTGGCTATAGATATTCAGCCCTTGCCCCGTCAGGAACAAACCAAGGAAACCGCCAAATACCCCCATAGGCACAGTAAACATCACCACCATAGGATTGATAAAGCTTTCAAACTGAGCGGCTAAAACCAAATATGCCACTAACAGCGCTAAGCCAAATACGATGAGCACACTACTCTGGTTCTCTTTAAAATCTTTCGACTCACCGGTATAGCTAACAGAAATATCGCTCGGCAAGATCTCAATCGCTTTAGCATCGAGAAAATCTAACGCCTCACCTAAGGTATAACCCGCACCTAAATTGGCTTTTAGTGTTATCGACTTCTGTTTATTGTTATGACTCAGCTTATGAGCTGAAGCCACCTCTTCAATATGGGTGATAGAATCTAAGGTGATCAATTCACCTTTAGCTGAGCGCATATAAATTTGACTCAAATCCGCCATGCTATTGAAGCTATTCTCATCACCTCGCAAATAAACATCATACTCTTCACCGCGATCTACATAGGTGGTTTCACTGCGGCCACCCAGCATCACCTCAAGGGTTTCGGAGACCTCAGCAACACTGATCCCTAGCTCTGCTGCACGCTGCCTGTCGACACTTACAACAAGTTCTGGCGTGGTCTCAGCATAATCGAGATCGGCGCCTTCAAGTATTGGGCTATGAATCGATTCTTCCTGAAGGATCTCTGCCCATTTAAATAGCTCTTTATAGTCAGAGCCACCAATCACAAACTGTACCGGTTCACTCGACTGTCCTCTGAACCCCGGTAGCATAGGGCGCACCATTACATCAGGGATCCCCTGTAGCGCTTTGGCCACTATGCCTAGCGCTTGTTGAGCATTAACATCCCTATCTTCCCAATCTTCAAGCTGCATGATCACAAAGCCAGTCTGATCACCGGCTCGTCCACCAAATGCAGGGGCTTGAATACTGAAGGACTTGATCACACCTTGACCTAACAGCGGCATAAGCTTGTCTTCAACAATATCCATATTGGCTGTCATGCGGTTATAACTGGTGCCCTCAGCCCCCTTAACAAAGGCAAATATCACCCCTCTGTCTTCCTGTGGAGCAAGTTGTGATGGCACGTTTTGCATCAAGACGCCACTACCAACAATACATAAGATAATCACCACAGGTGCGGCAAATCTAAATTGAATCGCTTTAGCCACAGCCTTGCGATAAGCGCGTTCAAGTTTACTAAAACCACTCTCTATCCAGAGATTAAAACGATTCGGCTTAACGTTAGCCTTGAGAATTTTACTGCCAAGTACTGGTGTTAATGTCAAAGCGACAATCGATGAGAATATTACCGACATTGCTAACATAACCGAGAACTCGGTAAATAACCGGCCCACCATGCCCTCCATAAATGAGATAGGCAGAAAGACCATTACCAGTACGGCTGTTGTCGCTACAACTGCAAAGCCCACTTCTCGCGTGCCTTTATAGGCAGCCAATAAAGGTGGCTCTCCCTTCTCGATATGATGGAAGATATTCTCCACCACCACAATGGCATCATCCACCACTAGGCCGATGGAGAGGATCAGCGCCATCAAGGTGAGCAGGTTAATCGAGAAACCAAAAAAGTTAGCTGCGATAAAAGCCGAAATCAAAGATACAGGCACAGTGACTGCCGGGATCAGCGTCGCCCTCGCCTGACCAATAAAAATGTACAGCACCAACACGACTAAGCCGCCAGTGATAAACAAGGTGTTATAGACTTCGGTTATCGAGCGGTCGATGAAAACCGTCGAGTCATAATCCACCACCAGCTGCGTGCCTTCAGGTAAAAACTGCTGAATGCGTTCGACTTCGATATGCGCCGCCTTGGCGACTTCGAGAGGATTTGCATCGGATTGCGCAATAATTCCTAAACTTAGGTTTGGTACGCCGTCACTCTTAAAGGTCGAGTTCTCGTTCTCGGCGCCAACAAACACCGATGCCACATCTTTAAGATACACAGGTGTACCATCGCTGGCAGTGCGAACCACTAAGTAATCAAAATCTTCAGGATTGTTGTAAAGTCGGGCTGTACGCACTGTCATGACTGTGGTGTCATTTCTTACTTCACCACCTGGTGTCTCTACATTTTCGGTTTTTAAGCTGGCAATAATATCGGCAGTGGTCACATTGCGACCCGCCATCAGCTCAGGTTTGAGCTGCACATACATCACCTTATATAGGCCACCAGATATACTGACCGAACTTACTCCGGTGATCAGGCTAAATCTGTCTTCTAATACTCGCTGCGCATAGTCAGTTAACTGAGTTCTATCCATCACAGAGGAACTCAGGTTGATATAGACAGAGGGCTCACCCGAGCCATTATCTTTAGAGACAATAGGATCATTGGCTTCATCGGGAAGGCGCCGCTGCGCTCTTGCAACCGCATCACGCACATCGCTGACCCCTTCGGTAAGGTCCCAGTCGAGATCGAAGGTGATAGTGATACGTGACATGCCGTTTCGAGTCACTGAGCTTATCTCATCGATACCACTGATGCCTGTCAGCTCATCCTCTAGCGCTGTGGTTATCTGACTTTCCATGATGGTAGCCGAAGCCCCCTCGTAGGTAGTCATCACAGTCACCACTGGGTTTTCTACATCTGGCATCTCTCGTACTGCAAGCTTCGAGAAGGAAACCGCACCAAAGACACATAAAAGCAGACTTAAAACAATCGCAACAACCGGGCGTTTAACCGAGATATCTGAGATCAGCATTAAATTCTGTCTCCCTTAGCATCACTTGATACTTGCCCAGCAGTTCTTGCTCCACCTTTAATAGAAAGATCATCCACTCTTAAGCCATCACGCATATTCACTAAGCCTTGTACAACAATACGATCGCCGATTGCCAGGCCTGATGTGATCATCACTTCATCCTGAATCCGCGCCCCTAAGAACACTTCGGTTCGCTTGGCAAGCTTATCTTCACTGACCACATAGACAAACCGTTTAGTACCGGAGTACTCAATGGCTTGAACAGGGATAACGGGCTCAGAGACAGCAGGGAAACTCAAGGTTGCAGACATCAGCATACCTGGTTTCAACTTATGATCTGCGCTATGTTCTGAGTTATCAAAGCTAACTCGCACCTTAAGGTTCAGGGTCTCCTGATTAATTCTAGGGTCGATAGCCACGACATGGCCAGTAAAGGTATCCTCTGGCCAGGCTCTGTTTGTTGCTGTTACCAACATACCGACACTCAACATAGAGAGGTAGTTCTCAGGCACCTGCAGATCGACCCTCATAGAGGAAAGATCATCGAGGGTAAACAGCTCACTGCCAGCGGTAACCATAGTTCCACGACTAAAATCCAGTAAGCCTGCAGTGCCTGAAAATGGCGCCTTAATATAGTGATAATCAAGATCGGCTTGTACTAATTCAAGTCTAGCCTTAGCGATATCTACGCTGGCTTTCTGGGCATCTATTTCTGTTTGAGTGATCGCATTACGATCAATTAGCTTCAGATACTCTCGTAATTTACGCTTCTCATCATTTAGGTAGGCATTAGCCTCAGAGACACTCGCCTGCGCTTTAGCATCTTCAAGTTCAATTAACAATTGACCCGCTTTGATCTCTTGATTGGCCGTGACCTTTATGGCTTTAACTTTTCCAGTGACTTCAGGGGAGATATACACTGATTTATCAGATTCAAGCTTACCAATTAAGGAGATAGTTTGAGATAGCAGATGCTGATCGACAACACCAGTCACCACAGGCACTACACGAGGCGCACGATCTGATTTATCACCTGGCTTTTTCGCCTGAGTAAAACTACTGAATGAAGCAATAGCTATCACAGCAAGCAAAGGGATCAATAGCAGACTTTTTTTCATTGATGAATTTCTTATATTACCAGCATGGAGAATGGCTGTTATTTTAAAGAAAAATCATCCTTTGTAGGGTAAAGCAGTGTAAAGCAACGCAAATGATTAGGCTTTATCGAATAGTATCTTGTAACAGAGCATGACTAGAAACCCTTGCGTAACATCCTGAATACCAAGCCGCAACCATTGAGCGCGAACATCAACAAATCACAACCCGTTAGATACAAACTCTCTGACAGCGGCTTTAGTAAAGAAACAAGCAGATCCAGTTGAATCTTACACCCGCTTCTTGAATAATCTCCTCAGAGCTGAATCACAACAAAGAGGGAATATTGAAACTAATCTGGGTCGAGAAAACACAGCGTCATGCCGTTTTTGGCTTTTATAAACGCTTCATGCCTTATGCGCGCATCAGCCATAAAGAGCACATAGCTTTGTTGATAAACGACGATAGACACACTTCCTCCCCTGAATCTTCTATTGAACTAGAGCAAATAGTTGCAGGCATAAGGCTTAGACCCGTCGGTGAATTTAGCTTACTGATAGGTATGCTCGTATGCCCGGAGCAAAGAGGGAAAGGCCTAGGTCACCAACTGATGCGTGGCATTGCAGATAAACTGATATCGAATAAAACATATCTGTTTGCATTGCCTCACCTTGTTGAGTTTTATCGAAAGCACAATTTTAGCAATGACATTCAAGCACCAAATGACATTGCCCAGCTCTATGAAAAATACACCCGTCAAGGTAAAGAGTTAGTCGTGATGGGCTATCAAGGTAAAGAATCGATAGTTTAATCTTTCTCCTGCGGTTGCTCTTGTCTTGGTAAGCTGAACAACCAAGGCATCGACTTGAGCAGCCTATAACCCAACCAGATCATCATTTAGCTGGCGATCACTGCAACCAAGGTTGGCTACATCCAGGTAAAGGATCGGTAATTTAATCTTTCTCTTCGATTGACACTTGTCTTGGTAAGCTGAACAGCCAAGGCATCGACTTGAGCAGCCTATAACCCAACCAGATCATCATAGAGGTGGCAATGACTGCAACCAAAATTGAGCTCGCTCGGTAAAGAATAGCGAAGAATGCGTCTTGCTGTCCCGGCACCATATTATTCGTCAAAGGGATTGTCAGCGCCGAGATCGCAGAGAAGCCGATCCCCGCCCATACAGGGTCCTTAGCCAACCAGCGACAGAAGATCCCGGCTGCGATGGCATAAGACACGAGATAGAGAATAGGGTTATCGAACATATCATAGAGAATGAATTGAATGGCCATAGCAGCCATGCAGCCTGCCACTGTGCCTATGATGCGGATTTTTGCCGCCATCATGGAGCCAGCTAACGTCATAGGTGCCAATATGACTAAAATGCTCGCTTGAGCCGAAAGTGAATCATTCAAATTAGCCACCTGAAAAATGACAAACGCAGCCATCGCAACCAACCAGCCCAGAGCAGTTTGTTCCAATATGGCCTTAGGCTCTTTATCTTGCCCTTGCACACTCATTGCGACTTGTTCTCCTATCGGTTCAGGAAAACAATAAAAAGCCAGAGCACAGATTGGTAAGGCCATTAAGGCGGCAACCCAGATCCCTACAATGAAATTGTCTAAATCGAATGCTTGGTAGCTACCGAAATTAAGCAAAATCGAGCCTATAAGTAGACCCACATAACCGAATATATAGGTCGATTTATGATGCATGGCAAAGCACTTGAAAAGTAGCATAATACCCACTGCAATCAGCATGATAATTGGATAAGGTTGCAAGAACCCTATGATTAGGCTTACCTGAACACTCACCCAGAAGGTGCCCAATATCAACTGCACAAACAAGCCTGTATTCCAACGATTCAGACTCACCAAGACAAACACGGGGAGCAAGGCCATAAACATGGCATTCGACCACCCGAGGAGTGTACTTATAGTCACACCCAGCACACAGGCGAACCAGATCCTTAGCGGCTTCATTTTACCTCCTCAAGAAACTTTCTGATGGTGACATCCTAGTTAACTTGTTACTCATTTCTGCAGAATTAAATGCGCGTTCAATACACATAATGAAGCAGACTTACTGTGCGTATTAATAGCTCACCCAAAAAATTAAACACAATATTATCAGTTTGATAGATAATGACCGTTGCACGAGAACCGACAAATAAATTATCAGGGAGTTGAATGTCTGAGCTGAAGTTAACCCTGACTCTCTGGGCATCACGTACCCAGCGATTACTGGTCACTACCGATGATAATTGACCATTAGCCACCTGCTGTGCCGACGCCACACCAAAATCACGGCTAGACACCTCCAAGGACAACACATCACCCGGCAGGCCATCGAAGGCGACTTCGGCGCGCATGCCAGGATGCAACATTGAGGTCGCCTTCTCTCTGAAGTCGGCAGTGATCCATAGAGAGTCGGTAGGAATAAATGTCAAAAGAGGCTGATTAACACTGGCAAAGCTACCTTTATGTAATTGCAAATTTGTCACCACACCGTCACTCGGTGCTTTTATCTGTGTGTGAGAGAGGTCTAACTTAGCTTGTGCTAAATTTGTTTCGGCTGAATGTACTAAACTACTCTCCCCCTCACGATCACCAAGCTGAGTCTCAATTGCCCTAAGCTGGGCCTTCGCTGCAACAAGATTTGCCGAGCTTTCATCTCTAACAGTCCTAGTCAAATCAAGCTTAGACTCAGAAACAGAGCCTGAAGTCGACAACTTAGATATTCTTTGAAACTCCCTTTTAGCATTGTCAGACGCTGCATTACTGGTTGTTATGTTCGCTTTCGCCGCCGCGGCCTGAGCATACAGAGACGCTTCCCCCTCGATGGCCTGTTTTAAATTCAACTCGGCCATAGTGACCGCTAACCTAAACTTGCGATCATCTATGCTAAACAACAGGTCCCCAGACTTAACGAGCTGGTTATTGTTAAGGTTAACTTGGGTTATATAACCCGAGACTTCAGGGGCTAGCTGCACGACAAAGCCCTGCACCCGGCTCTCTGTCGTCATGGGTGCATAACGATCGGCCATAACCAGGTAGAGACAAGTCACCACGAATAGGGTAACTAACACTGTCATCCAGCGCCTGAATTTTTGCTCAGCTACTTGCATTTGATCTCCTTTCAATCTTAAGCAGAGCATTATATATCGCTATTTTTGCTACAAATAGTCTGTATCATAGGCCACGCACGTCCTATTAATAGGACGAGAAACCAAAAGTAAGGTCATGGATTAACAGATGCCAAGCTTCGACGATATCAATTTATTTGTGCAAACAGTACGTCACCAAGGGATCAGTGCAGCCGCTAAGGCCAATGGCTTACAGCGCTCTAAGGTCAGTAGGCGCTTACAAGAGTTGGAAAAGCAGCTCGGCTACCAACTACTTATCCGCACTACCCGCAACATCGAACTCACAGAGCGTGGGCGATGGTTGTATGAACAGGCTGATGCTCCCCTCAACAAATTAAATGAGGCGATAAATTTGATGAAAACAGAGCGAATGACCCCCCAGGGGAAAATGCGCTTGGCCATCCCTACCGCTCTCGGTATGACAGAAATATTCTCTAATGTTATCGAAGATTATGTGAATCGATATCCTGATGTCAGATTAGAAGTCGAGCACCAAAAACAGGCTATAGATTTAAGAAGAAGCGATACGGATCTACAAATTCTGCCGAGCTACATAGGCACATTACACGACGATTATGTTCAGCAGCACTTGCTCTATTTGAACTTTTGCATGGTCGCTTCGACAAGTTATCTCAGTCAATTTGGTACCCCTAAGCAAATTTCTGACCTAGCATCTCACCAGCTATTGGCGAGTCGCTATAGCAGGTCGCTGTTGCCAGCAGATGTCGAATATCACCTTTACAGCGATGATCTACAGCTTCTCATCAGGCTGGCAAAATCAGGAAAAGGCGTGGCCTTACTGCCCAGATTACTGGTGGACAAGTATCTTCAAGACGCTAGCTTGCTTGAAATATTAGCTCAGCAGAGTTTTACCAAACTGAAACTCACCTTGATCTATCCCTCTCAACCTTATTTGCCCGAAAAGACCCGTGCCATGGTACAAATCCTGCGGCAATCATTTGATAAGGGAAGCGCATAGAATAGAGCCGTTTACACGAAGATGGTCTCGTTTTTTATTTAATCGCTGTGGGTATAAGTAATCTGTTTTCAGGCTGACAAAAGCTCAATATCCAACTAGGGTTAGTAATGCCTATCAGTTTAAGTTATTTGATGGATATTATTTATACGGAGATACAAGATGACTCAAACTAAAACCCATTTTTTGCCTAGCTTCACTCTCCCCATTTTGGCAATAATAGTGATTGGGATCATCTCCTATCTAGTCACTGAATCGACAACATCAGCCCTGATATTAGCTTTTTTCAACGCCATTACGATCATAGCGATACATTGGAATGGTCAACGTCTGATAGCTAAGGATGTTGAGACGATAACCAAGGCATTATCAACGCAAGAAAAGACTATAGACCTCACTCAACGAATAGCCACTCCGTCATCCCCAAAATTGGCTCACCTGCAAGTCTCACTCAATCAACATTTAGACCTATGTGAACAAGCTGTTTATTCGGCAGCAGAGTCGGCTAGCCGTTTAATCCCTATGTCATCAGATCTATCCGAAACTTATTTTAATATGACTCAAAAAGCCAACTTACAGTCCAATGTGAGCCTGCAAGTTGAATCTTCTGTCGATCGCATGTATCAGACTTCCACTCAAGTAAATGAATTGATAGACACTATGATTGAGGCGTCAGCTAGGGGTGAAACTAGAGTTGTTCAAGGCCAACAAATAGTGGCTCAAACCGTTGAAGGCATACATTCATTATCTATTAAGATGGATGAAGCCTTTATTGAATTGCAGTCACTACAAAACAGTAGCCAGCAGATAGGGTCTATCTTAGAGGTGATCACTGCCATTGCAGAACAAACCAACCTATTAGCCCTCAATGCCGCAATTGAAGCCGCACGTGCAGGTGAACAAGGTCGAGGCTTTGCTGTTGTCGCCGATGAAGTTCGCTCTCTCGCACAGCGCACCAGGGTATCGACGAATGAAGTCAAAACCATGATAGAAGAGATCCAGGGCTCAACAGAGCAACTATCCGAACATATTCAAGGCAGTCATAAGCAAACAGAAAGCTCAGTAAAACAAGTTGAGCAAGTCAATGTCGAACTCAATGAAATTCAGACCGTAGTCGCCGAGACAAAAGCATCTATTGACCTTATCGCTCAGTCGGTTGAATGTCAGACCCAAGCGGCCGAAGAGGTGAGAACATCAATAACCGGGATGCAGGAATTGAATAATGACGCCCTAGAAACATCTAAAATGCATAATGTGTCATCTGACGATTTGAAGAATTTAGGCAAAATAGTGAAAGATAAACTCGATGTATTCGTGATTTCAAACAATCCTTGGCAAGACTACCGACGCTCAATTAAGCGTAAATCAAATAAAAAGCAGACTAAGACAAAGAATATTGAAACAGAAATAGAGCTATTTTAATTTATTACACGTTACTCGCGATCACTTTACAAGCTGAGCATGCCTCAAAAACAAGTCAAACTAGCAGGTCACTTGTGCTTAGTCAGTTAAATAGGTAAGAATACCCTCCCAGATAAGCCATAGCGAACCCAGTATGACTGAAATAAAAATAGCCATCTTTGTCGATGTACAAAATATCTATTACACTTGCCGCCAGGCCTATGGGCGTCAGTTTAACTATCGAAAACTGTGGCAACATATCAGCCATGAGGGTGAAATAGTATCGGCCACAGCTTATGCCATCCACAAAGGTGATGATGGGCAACTCAAGTTTCAAGATGCGCTCAAACACATAGGTTTCGATGTGAAGCTCAAACCCTTTATTCAACGCAGTGATGGTTCCGCCAAAGGCGATTGGGATGTGGGGATCGCTATCGATATTATGGAGGCCGCCAGTGAAGTCGACCGTATCATCTTACTTTCAGGCGATGGAGATTTTGATCTGCTTATGCTCAAGGTGTATCAAAAGTATGGGGTGGACACCCAGGTTTATGGTGTTCCTTCACTCACAGCTAAATCGCTTATCGACTCGAGCAGCCAATTTAATCAGATAGATGAAAGCTTACTGCTTTAAGTTGAAAAACAATTTAAAAGAAAGCAATGAATAAAATCAGATTAAAAACAATTGATTGCGACTAATAAAGATTAATGGGGAATGCGTTGAAGACAAAATATAAATTTAAATTTTATCTTTGGTGAACTTTATTCAAAATAGTGACTCTGACTATATGTAGCAAGTTGAGTGTAACTTGTTTTATGTTTTCATCATGGTTCATCACCTCCCTATTCGAGGATTCAATGAATTCTCAACTGAACGATGAGTGAGTTTGCTAGCGCTATACCGCTTATTGGTTCAGACATTTATTCTTTTAAAGAATTTTATGGCACCTCATTGAGGTGCCATTTTTTTTGCTCGTCTAAATGGTGAGTTATACCAATAGGTATCCAATTAATCTTTAAAATTTAGACTCTTATCTAATTGAACCACAATTGAAGGATGATAACCCAGTCGCGCTTTAGCATATATCTCTGCGATTTCAGCATCATAACCACCTATTTGTAACTCAGAATACAAAGGCCTGACAAACTTACCTCGGCCAATTCGAATAAGATAATCACTCAATGCGGGTAATACCGGATCATAATGATTACGAATAGCGACTCTAAACCAATCACAGGCGATTTCGGCATTAGTCGATTGAGTTAAATTAAAGCATCCATCTAGCTCCATTAGCTGCGTTTGAGTCAATACTTCTGGGAGCGAGTTTAAGAAGTATTGCCAATGATGCACCCGCCAACTATCTGTTTCCAGAGAGCTTGCCTCACAACCTGCAAGCCAGGCACTCAAGGCCGCATCGACTTTATCTAAACTATCTGAGGTAGGAGCAATGAACCACTGCGGCATACCACAGCCATAAACCCACTCGAGTAACTCAGCCTCACTAATACAATCGGCATGATCAACTAATAATGTCTTTTTGGCGTATTCGATAAACGTTTCTGTCGTTATCGCTTCAAAAGCAAAATGTTGAACATAGGTATAGAGAAATTTATCAAATAAATCACGCCCTAACCTGCGCTCCAAATCATGGACAAACATCGATGCTTTATCATAGGTGAATCGATTAAAGGCATCATTGGGATCCTGTGTTTGCACATTCGCAGGCAAGTTTTGCTCACTAAAATTAGCGGTTCCTAGCTCCTCCTTTAAGCGGCCATATTCCAATACGACTTCTAACTCGGCTTGCTCTTTACCAAATACCGCTTCGACGATACGGTTGGTAAAATAGGTAGTAAACCCTTCATTGAGCCAGAGATCACGCCAAGTCGCGTTGCTGACAAGGTTACCAGTCCAGGAATGCGCCAACTCATGCGCCACCGTAGACACCAGGCTCTTATCACCAGCAATAAGCGTAGGAGTAATAAAGGCTAAGCGAGGGTTCTCCATGCCACCAAAAGGAAAGCTAGGTGGCAGGACTATCATGTCATAGCGACCCCAAGGGTAAGGTCCAAGTAAAGATTCGGCAATCTCCACCATCTTTTCGGTATCTTCAAACTCTTTGACTGCTGCATCCAACACTTCTGGCTCAGCATAGACGCCTGTACGTTCACCAATCCGACCAAAAGCGAGATCACCAACAGCGATAGCTAATAGGTGGGTCGGCATGGCTTTTTCCATTGAAAAAGTAAACTCGCCATTAAGATCCGCCGTAGCATCATTCATTGCGCTCATCACGGCACGCATACCTACAGGTACCTTTACCTTAGCATCGAACGTGATACGAGCCTTAGGGCTATCTTGCAATGGGATCCAGCTTCGGGCATTCACCGGCTGAGATTGACTAAAGAGAAATGGCACGGATTTACCACTGGTTTGCTCTGGCGTTAGCCATTGCAACCCTTGGGCATGAGGTGAGGTTTTATAGCTGAGTTTGACATACTGACTCTGACTATTTAGTGAAATATTGAGCCTTTCACCTAATATGGAGTCTTGCTTATCGATGCTAAATGCTAACGAATCTCCGTTATCATCAAATATATCCACAATAATAAGATCGCGCAGATCTAACCACAGCTGCCTACATTGAGTCTCGATAAACTCCAATTCAAGCTTAGCAACGCCGGATAGCTCTTTTCGGTCGAAATCGACATTGAGATCTAAGACTAAATGCTTGACCCTAACTTCATCAACATTAGCAAATGAATGGTAGTCATGATTATTATCCCATTGGTTTGACACTGATTTATCCTTAAAAAATAAAATGTAGAATACATATAAATCTATAACGGTTTATACATTTTAAAGCCAACATAAATTGATTTGATTGTTGAAAAATGACAAAACAGCCAAACACCAAAATAACCGATATTGCTTGTTTAGCTTAACCACAGGTAGCCAACTTGTCATCGCAATTGACTTCAATTTCCGAAGATGAAACACTTAAGGAATATTGTATACAATAATACATTTTAAGGATATACGCTGTGAATACGTTAAAACTGTTGTCATTAACCGGATTACTAACCCTAAGCGCTTGTCATTCATCAGTCCCTGAAGATGAAAATAGCTTAGCAGCTGTATTATCTCAAAACCATGCCTGTAGTGACACCATAGTCATCCGCTCTCAAGCACTATCAACCGAGCAGATAACTCAAGCCTGTGAACTCATGAATAAACAAGAAGCTAAGTTTCACGCGTTATTCGGCACCGAAGGAAAGCCGGTTGCCAATGACAATAATATGAGTATGCGTGCCAACGTCTATCACTCGCGTGAAGATTACGCTAAGCATGTCACGGCTCACTTTGATGTGCCCAGCGATAACGGTGGCATGTTCCTCGAAGGCTTACCCGATCAAGCAGGCAATCAGGCTGAGTTTGTCGCCTATGAGAAAAAAGGCCAGATCTGGAACCTTGCTCATGAATATGTCCACTATCTAGATGGCCATTTTAATTTGTACGGAGATTTTTGTGCATCACTCCATGACTCCCATAGTGCACCTGAATACTGCCCGAAACCAGCCCCTCTACTCCCCTATTTAATTTGGTGGAGTGAAGGTTTAGGTGAATATGTCTCTCAAGGCGATGACAACCAAACCGCAATCGACTTAGCTAAAAAAGCACTATCGGAAAACACTGACTATCCACTGAGTGAACTGTTCAATACTGGCTACGAAAAAAATGGTGGTACCGATAGAGTCTACCGTTGGGGTTACTTGTCTGTTCGCTTTATGATGGAAAATCACAAAGACAAAATTGATAACATGCTTACCTTTACCCGTAAGGGTGACTATCCAAGATATCAGGCTTTAGTTAAGCAATGGGGCACAAGCATGGATGATGAGTTTAAAGCTTGGCTGACTTTACTGACCAAGTAGTAGTGAAGAGTTTACTGAGAATATTTTTATTTATTTTCAATAAAAGATGAACTTTTTACAAAAATGGGACTCTGACACTATGAACCGAATATTTAGCTTCTGTTTATTCCTAATGTTTAATGAACATTTAGCGTTAGACGGAAGCTGTTTTCACTGTTCATCATCACTCCCTTTTAGATAGTTTCTAGCGCGACTATCCACCCTATTCCAAATTGGAACTTGTAGCGACCTGATTAGGTCGCTTTTTTTGTCTAAATTTTGAAAGAAACGATAAAGAGCTAAGAAGCTAATCCTAGGAACTAGGCCCTAGGAACTTATTAAAACCAAGATCAAAAAAGGCCTCAAATGAGGCCTTTTGGGAAAGTAAGATTGTCGACTTAAAGACGAATGCCGGCTTTCGCTAAATCTTTAGCAGTCACAGTGCGAGGTAATGGTACATAGCCATCTTTCTCAACGATATGTTGACCTTGCTTAGACAGTGCAAACTTCAGAAACTCACGGTCCATTGGAGAAAGGTCTTTGTTCGGATGCTTGTTCACGTATACATACAAGTAACGTGATAGCGGGTAAGTACCACTTGCCGCATTAGCTGCATTGGCTTCTATGTACTTAGTGCCCTTCTTCGAAATAGCGACCGCTTTAACACCTGCAGTCTTATAACCGATACCCGAGTAACCTATGGCATTGAGTGACTGTGACACAGACTGAACCACAGATGCAGAACCTGGCTGCTCGTTCACATTAGCCTTGAAATCACCTTTGCACAGTGCTTTCTTCTTGAAGTAACCATAAGTACCAGATACCGAGTTACGTCCATAAAGCTGTATATCACGGGCAGACCAACCGCCTTCGAGACCTAAGTCACCCCAGCGCTTAACATCCCTGCCACCACACCTGTGCGTCGCTGAGAAAATGTCATCAATCTGCTCGATGCTTAAACCTTTAATTGGGTTATCTTTGTGAACAAATACCGCTAAGGCATCGATAGCTACACGAATCGCAGTTGGCTGATAGCCATAATGTTTCTCGAATGCTTCAACTTCATTAGGCTTCATCTTACGGCTCATTGGACCGAACTGAGAAGTCCCTTCAGTAAGCGCAGGGGGTGCAGTAGAAGAACCCGCTGCTTGAATTTGGATGTTCACGTTAGGATACATCTCTTTAAACTCTTCAGCCCAAAGCGTCATCATGTTTGCCAGAGTATCTGAACCTACAGATGATAGGTTACCCGATACGCCGCTTGTTTTTTCATAAACAGGTAGTGACGGATCGATTGCAGCGATTGATGCTGCAGAGAATACACTAGCGGCTGTTAAACTAACCGCGCCGACAAGCTGTTTCAGTTTCATTCTTTGCTCCAGTGTTAAGCGTACTTGCTCAATTAAGTTGCAGCCAGTATCTGTTCCTATGATGACAAGTCTATTACTCTCACATGACACTTAGATGACAATCGTCATCATTGATGACTTTTTAAGCAATTTAGGTTAGCCATGTCTATTTTTATGACAAAAAAAACAGATCAAAGACCTGTTTTCATGAGTTTGTTTCGATTGAAACTTATGGGGTTACATCGGCAGCTGAGATTGGTGTGTACCTTCAATAAGGTTAGTTGGAATAACGAAGCTAAATGTACTGCCCGTACCGAGCTCACTCTCAATCATAAGCTCACTCTGATGGTTACTCAGAGCATGTTTAGTGATAGCTAAGCCTAAGCCAGTACCGCCTCTTTGCCGGGTTCTGGCACTATCCACCCGATAGAAGCGCTCTGTAAGCCTGCCAATATGCTGGGGCGCTATACCGTCACCGCTATCAGTCACGCTAAATAATCCACCAGCTGCGACGCGCTTCCAGCTAACGGCAATAGATCCGCCAAGCTCAGTGTAGCGAATAGCATTCGAAATTAAGTTAGAACACGCACTCCTTAATTCGATTTCATTACCATAGAGGTGATAATCAGCTTCACAGTCAAAGCTTAAGCTGTACTCACCTTGAGATAATGCATTAGCTTCTTCCTTTAATACCTCGAACATATGGTTCATGTTGATTGTATTGTCTAGATTCAGCTCAGCCGAATCTTCAATTCGAGACAAAACCAGAAGCTGCTCAACCATAGAGCGCATGCGATTTGTTTGCTGTTGCATCTGCTCCATGGCTCTGATGTTGGGTGAGCCTGGTTCTGCCATGCCTTGCATCATTTCCAAATATCCTTGAAGCACAGTCAGCGGTGTTTTTAGCTCATGGGATACATTAGCGACAAAGTCTTTGCGCATCCCCTCTAACTGCCTAACCCGAGTAATGTCTCTGGCAATAAGTAGGAACTGGCCTGTGCCGTAACCCATGATGCGGATCTCGAGAATACGACCTTCTGACATCGGAGAAGCTAGCTCTAAGGGCTCTTGATAATCGGCTTTTTTAAGATAATTTGAAAAATCAGGATGACGTAATAGATTATCAATTCGCTGACCACTATCAAGCGGCCAAACTAGCCCAAGTAATAATTGAGCTAGTTTATTGCACCAAACTATATTGTGCTCAGAATCTAATACTACAGCGGCATCGGGAAGCGCTTCCGCACCTTGTCTGAAACGACTAAGAAGAAAAGCGAGTTGCGATACTCGTTTGCGGTTTTTCCCCTGAAGACGGTAAATACCATTGAAAACACCTTCCCAACTTCCTCTACCATTAGGTGGCGTTAAGCGTCGGTCACGCCATAACCAGAAATTCAGCCTTGATAGTTGGCGGTAATGCCAGAAAAGCAAAACGACAGTTCCAACAAGGAGTACCCAAATAACTTCACCTAGGAGTAAACCCAGAATAAAACATAACACTAAGTAGGTTATTAGCCGTGACAGCAGTCGATAACCTGAATATGAATCAAACATAGAAATTACATCGAAACCATAGGTAAGAGACGGGCACAAGATAACGTAAATTGTATCTTGTGCCTAAAGCTTTTCATCTGGATCACAGTCTGGTAGAAAATCGGTAGCCTGCCCCACGTACAGTTTGTATCAAACGATCATGTTCAGAAGGCTCAATAGCCTTACGTAAGCGTCTGATATGCACATCGACAGTTCTGTCTTCGACATACACGTTGGTCCCCCAGACATTATCGAGTAATTGCTCACGGCTATAGACGCGTTCAGGGTGTGTCATAAAGAAATGCAACAACCTAAACTCGGTAGGTCCCATATCCAATACCTGCTCACCGACTGTGACTCTATGGCTGATGGGGTCTAACATCAACCCTTGCACATCAATCGGTTCTTCAAGACTAGTAGGTGAACTACGACGTATTACCGCCTTAATTCTAGCCACCAGCTCTTTCGGAGAAAAAGGCTTAGTCATATAATCATCCGCACCGACTTCTAGGCCGCGAACCTTATCTTCCTCTTCGCCCCGGGCTGTCAGCATGATGATAGGGATCTTGCGAGTAAACTCATCTTGGCGTAGGCGCTTAGCCAGTTGAATACCACTGCCACCGGGAAACATCCAATCCAATAAAATAAGATCCGGGTACGGCTCCGATATCATCTCTAGTGCAGAGTCAAAATCTTCAGCCGTTGTAGTGGTAAATCCATGTTGTTCTAAAACAAATGTCAGCATCTCTCTGATAGCCAACTCATCTTCAACAATTAATATTTTAGCAGTCATATGCGATCTTCTGTCAGTGAATATTCACGCGTCTATTATTGGTCAGTTTTATTACAAAATTATGATCGAACAAGGATATATTGTCATAAAGTGCAGATTATTGTCATAAAACTTATGTATACCCGCAAAAACTAAGCATAAAAAAAGGAAGCCTAAGCCTCCTCCTTTCCACTTTGTTCTGTTTTAGAAACAATTAAAACTTATGTTCTAGACCTAGGCCGATAAAATTATCATCTTCATCTTTGCTTTCATATGAACGGCTAGAGTAAAAGGCAAATAACTTAGTTGGCTTACCTAGCTTGTAATCTCCACCGATAGACCATGAGTCACCTTTCTCTTCCATATCTTGGTACTGGGCTTTAAGCACGACTGCGTCGATAGTGTAAGCAGCACTGACTAAGTAACCTGTATAGCTGTCACCATCGAACGGGTTGACTTCACCTTCATCATCAAAGGCATATACCTTCTCTTCTTGCTGATACATGGCACCAAGTTTAAATCCGGCAATTTTACCTTGAACGGTTGCACGGGCAACTTGATAACCTTTAACATCTGAGTCATAGGCGATAGACGCATAGATAGGTGATTTCTTAAGACCTGAATCACCGTACATAGCCGCTAAGCTATAGCCATCTTGCTCTAATTGATCACTGTCACCGCTTGCTGCATACGTCACACCAAGTTTAAACCCGCTCATTGATGGCGTGATATATGTTGCTGTTTGCGCTAGACGATTTTCGCCTTTAAATAGATTTTTAAGGTCAGCAGAAAGGTCATTGAACTGATCAACTTTACCTTGAGATTGCTTAAGCATAGTATCGTTACGACCTACAGAAACTGCGCCGAAGTTGCCTCTTAAGCCAACAAACTGATTACGGGCCTTGAAGTTTTCCTTGCTTTCATCACCAGTATCTACTTCATACTCAATAGTATAAAACGCTTCTAACGAGCTGCTTAGCTCAAATGCACCCTTTACACCGAAACGTGATGCATTGCTTTGAATCGTTGTTTCTGACTCACCCTGAACATCATTAGATTGTGCGGTAACATTCAATTTACCGTAGACAGTGAGAGGATCTGCCGCATGAGCAGAAGCTAAAGTGGCAGTAGCAAGCGCAGAAGCTAATAGGGTTTTACAAAAAACGTTCATCATTTAATCCTTTCGACGTATCTGTTCGTCTGGGTTATTGGTTTGGACGCCGAGAGTTTGCAACCTTTGTGTTGCAGTTTTATTTCATTAAAAGTTGTTTTTCTTTACAACGCGAAATATCACAGAGATATCGACAGACAAAGCCTCATACAGCAAGGGATAGAGCGAACCGAATGGTTTGATGACAGTTTTGTGAATTATAGAAAATCAAGCAGTGAGGTAGCACTTTTTCAGGTTTACCCGAGCCTGACAATGTCTTACACTGCGGCTTCATTTTTTGATTGAGCACTTATTATGTGGTTTAAAAACCTGACTGTTTATCGTTTCAATAAACCTTTCTCTGTCGACACAGAGGCTCTTGAAAAGTCACTGGAAGATTTCACATTCTCTCCATGCTCAAGCCAAGATATCAGTAAGTTTGGTTTCTCTAACGCGTTAGGTAAGCAAGGACAAACCTTAGTTCACAGTGCGAATGACAGACATTTAATCTGTGCAACTAAAGAGGAAAAAATTCTTCCTTCACAAGTAATAAAAGAAGCACTCGAAGAAAAAGTCGCTCAAATTGAGGCCGAAGAAGATCGTAAACTGGCCAAGAAAGAGAAAGACTCACTAAAAGAAGAAATCACCATTACCTTACTGCCTCGTGCTTTCTCACGACGTAGCCAGATCCGTGCTTTGATTATCCCAGAAATTGAGATGATCTTGGTAGACAGCTCAAGTGCAGCTAAATCTGAAGAGTTTTTGGCCCTACTACGTAAGGCTATGGGTTCATTACCCATTATTCCACTCAGCTTTAAGACTCCTATCGAAACTCAGTTAACCGATTGGGTTATGACAAACTCGACGCCTGCACCTTTCGAAATGCAAGATGAAGCTGAGTTTAAATCAGATTCAGATGAAGGTGGTATCGTCCGATTCAAGCAACAAGATCTGACCGAAGCCGAAGTTCTGGCTCATATTGAAGTCGGTAAGCAAGTGCATAAGTTGGCATTGCACTTCAGCCAATCTATCGCTTTCTTATTGCAATCAGACGCAGGCATTAAGCGCCTTAAATTCTCAGAAGAATTCAGAGCTGGTAATGATGAAGTCGGCACCGAAGATCCAATGGCGCGTTTAGATGCAGATTTTGCCTTGATGGGTAGCGAGCTTATCGCCTTGATGAACTCCCTCGTTGAAGTATTAGGTGGATTGGAAGAGAGTATCTAATTTCTCTTTAAAACGTCCATAAAAAAGCACCTAACAACAAGAGTTGTTAGGTGCTTTTTATTGCAATATAAGCCCATAATTCAGAGCCTATATTGAAAGTATCAGCTATGGTCTTTCAATTTGCCTTTCTTATCGAATGGCCAATCAATTCCTAACCAAGCTTTGAAGAAGGCTTTCTGGCTACGGCTAGGCTTTTTAACACTCAGCAGCTTTAGCTTTCCACTCTGTTTTTCACCCAGCTTTAATGTCACCTCTTTAAGACGATCATCACTAAATAAGCTCACCACAATTTCAGTACCCGGTGTAAAGTCTTTGATTCTGGCTTCGTAACCCTTTGCTGTTACCTTCAGTCCATTAATGGCGACGATTTCATCACCCAGCACGATACCGGCATTCCAGGCGGGTCCATTTCGTAATACTTCGCCTAGCTTTAACGAACGACCACTTAAGGTAACACCAGAATATGCCTGCGCTTTGGAATCATCTCCATAGCTAAGCCTTAATCCAGCATTATCTAATAAATCAGAGAAATCCAAACTCATTGGTGTATCTACATGCGCTTGCCACCATGGCTGATAATCTTCGCCTGACAGATCCTTTAAAATCTGTTTTACATCCGAAACTGAATAACCAGCAGGAATTTGATACTGAGCATAAAGCGCCTGATGAACGTCTCGATAGGAGTGTTCTAAATCTGTATCGTTAAGCAGAGAAAAATCTAATGCCAGCGACGTTAGGTAGCCTTCGGAGTAGATATTTGCACTATGATTGATAGCATAATCTCCCCCCGTACTTGACCATTTACTACTACTCGCTTCTCTCACCGACTGCACTTCACGTCCTGGCGTATTTTTACTCTGTACAATCCGTTTAGCTAAGTCCTCAAAAAATTCTTTTGCCGTGATCACCCCGGCTCTAAGTAATAGCTGGCTCTGAAAATAGCTGGTCGATCCTTCAGCAATCCAAAGTAGATCAGAGATATTCTCTTTTTGATAATCATAAGGCACTAAGCCTGCTGGACGATAAGCTTTCACGTTCCAGGTATGGATAAACTCATGTGAAGCAGTCTTAATAAAGCCCAAATAATCTTTTCGCTCGCGATAACTAAAACGAGGACGCTGAATAACAGTAGAGTTAAGATGCTCAGTCGCCCCGCTTGCTCCACTGGTTGCATGAACCATATACACATATCGCTCGAACGGGTAACCGTCCCAAATCGTGCTTGCCTGCCCACTGAGTTTGGTAAGATCGGTGACCATCTGCTCTATGTCATAATTCCCCTCACCCCAAACAACAAGCTCATAATCACGTCTATCGGCAGAAAAGCTTCTGTGGTGGCTGATCCCCGTCTCTATAGGAGAGTCCACCAGTACATCATAATTGTTTGCCGTAAATGAATTTGGCAGCTCTCCAGCATCCATGCCTGAGTAACTCTTCCAGCTATCAGGTACTGCTAATGCGACGCTTATCGGCTGCTGTTTAAACTCAGGGCTATAGACAAAAGTACCACTTGCATCTAAAAAAGCATGAGTCGCATCAATATGCCCCACCCTTTGACCTAATTGATTGGCATATAACTGATAAGTCACACTGACTGATGTTGGCTTCTCAAGTTCAATGGTCCACTCGCCACTGGCTGTGTGCTTAAAAGGTAAGGCGTTACCCGTTTCATCTTCAGCACTGAAATAACGAATACCATCGGCAAGGGGCAATACTTGATATTTGCCAGTGCGCCAGACAGGAAGATTAATTTTAAGATGTTGATTTGCAGATTGAGGAAAATCAACCACAACTTTGGCTAAGTGATGCTGGGAGTCGGTAAGGTCAATGCGGTAACTCACCTCGGCAAAGCTTACCGACGAAAATAATGCGCTAAAAGTTAAAATCAATGGGACTACTGGTTTCACTCTTACTTCCTTCTGTTATGATTGTTATTTATTTTTAGAATAATATCGAGAGTATATCTCTATTGGGATATCACAACATCAAATAAACCTTAGTAAGTCCTAATCTTGACTAACACTGACTATCTCAATGAAATATTTAAAATAATTATAATTATTTGACCGAACGTCCCTTTAAGAGGGCAGGTACCGACTTCTTATGCGCATTTTTTCTATATCGATTGTATTTTTGCTCCTTATCGCAACGCCTTCAACTTATGCTCAAGATTACACATCCCTTGAAATTAAGATTAAAGAAGCTCCCCTACAACTTCTTCAAGAGCTGAAGAATTCCATTACTCTGCCTATTTCAGCCCAGAATATTACAGACTTTGATAACATTGCTAAAGAGCAAGGTTATCTCGCTGATGAGCTAAAACATAAACTCCAAACGCTCACCCGACTGTACCTTAATCCAAGCGTCAAGGAAGCTGAGAAATACCGCAAAACAGAAGCGCTACTTGCACTTTTAGGCGTGATTGGTACAACGACTTATGATGAGAGCTATCTGCAAATGTTAACAGGTCGGTTTATTGCGAGAAGTCAACACGATTACAAGCAAGCCTTGCCGTACTATAATCAGTCACTCAGCCTGATTGAAAATGAACAAGATTTACCGTCACAGCTACTGAAGCAACTGAGTCATTTTCATCTCGGCAGTTTACATCGCATCCTGCGCCAGGATAAGCCAGCTCTACTGCATCTAAAAATGTATCGCGACACAGCCTATCAGATCAGAGATGATTACCTCATCGCTCATGCAGAATCCGCATTAGGCAGCTTTTATAATAAACGAGGCCAGTTATCTTTAGCCTTGCAGCACTACAGCGAAGCCCTTCGACTCTCAAACCGTCAAGCCCAACCTTACTTAAAGGCTGATTTGCAGTTGCAACTGGCTCGGCTATATCGTGATTTAGAGTCTTGGACTGAAGCCTTACAATATGCCCATAATGCTGAGAAAGGCTTTAAAGCACTCAAAATGGACAGACTAAGATCACACTGTATGACGGTCATGGCGATGGTGCATGCTAACCAAGGGTTATGGAATCAAGCCATTGATTATTATCTAAATGCGCAGCAACTCGATTACAAAGATCAAAATTTAATGGCACAAGCCTTAAATTACCATAACTTAGGAGAGGCTTATTTAAATAATGGCAATATTCCAACCGCATTAGAATTTTTGTTTAAATCAAACGCTATCTTTGTCGCGAGAAAAAGTGACCATTACCTAGTCTATAATCATTTATTAATTGCAGAAGTCTCGCTTGCAGATAAAGATTGGCAGCAGGCTGAAAATCATAGTCAATTAGCACTAGAGCTTGCAGAGAAACTCAGTCTTACGGATGAAAAAATTGAGGCGCTGCAATATAAATCTCATGCCTTAAGAGGCATGAGAAAATATGATGAAGCATTTGAAACCTTAGATAAACTCATTGTATTAAGCCAATCTGCTGCAAAGGTAGAACGTGATGTGCCTAACTACTCCTCGTCAATATTGGCGGAGCAGAAACTCAAACTTGAAGTCAATAAACTTCAAAATGAGCAAAGCACACTCAGCAGTCAGCTAGACCGCTCTAGGGTATTGCTAATCACATCGATCATTTTTATCTTGTTGGTTTCATTGATAGCAGTAAACCAATGGCGAAGAAAAAAATCACTTATACTCAATCTTCTGCATGAGAAAGAGCATTCTATTCTAGAGCCAGTAAGTGGGTTACCAGGATATCAGGGGTTTATCCAAGAACTACAAACTAAACCAAGAGATCTGCCCCACTCTATTGCACTACTCTCACTCACTGGCCAACTAAACGCCGACTTAAGCCAAGGCTTTCAATGTAATAACAGCATGAACAAGCTTCAACTTGAGGCATTAGCCCAACGCTTTAGTGGTCAAGTTTACCTAATTAGACCTGGGCTATTTATGCTTACCATTAGAGAAAGCCTAACACCCAATGAAATTATGCTGCGGTGCCGAGAAGCCATAGATGAAGATTATGGAGACACCTGCTTACATCTAGGTTTGCTGCCACTACCATTATTGATGGACCCAGATATCAAACTATCAACTGAAATCCATTACGGGGCTGCACAAATGAGCCTAGCAGCAGCTCAAAGCTTAGGCACGGATAAAGATTATTACGTTGCAATTAAAGCGCTCAACTTCGCGCCATCGGCAGTTTTTTCAGCCCCACTATACTTACACCTTGAAAAAGGCCTAGTGCGAGGTCTGCTAAGAGTCGATACCAATGGAGAGAAGACAGATATAATTTGGCCAAGATGGAAAAGCCATAAGAATATTGATTTAGCATAATTCACTAATCAAAATCATTATTATATGCTCTTATATCAAAATTGAGATTTGCACTCTAAAGAGATTGCTATAACATTAGAAGAACTAATCGCATTTGAAATATTATGTTTCATTTTTTTGCCTTGAAGAAGTAGGACTCGGTTAATGAAGGATTCGATGGCAAACACCTCTCAGCTCAGTTTATTAAAGCAAAAGCTTCATTCAGCCCGAGTCGCTCTCGATAGCATGAACGAAGATAAAAATGATAAATTGCAGACACTTCTGCATTTTATCGGTCATCTTAGTCTTGCCTGTAAGGGGCAAAATCTTGAGCTGGATAATAAACTGGCTAAGCTAAGACATAATTTTTCAAACTTTGATAGCTTCGAAGAAACCTTGCCTGAGCTCGTCGATGTCGAACAGCTTCTAAAGCAGCAATATAATCATGTTATGGTACAGCTCGAAGACAGTCGAGCTAGCTTGTCTCGAGTGATTAGACAGATCCAAAGAGTTGAATCAGTTCCAGATAAAGTGAAAAAGGAGGTCAATTACTTTAAAAAAGATCTCTCAAAACCTTTTCATACCTTCTGGGATTACATTCCTAAAGTCGAAAAACTTGTTGGCTTCTATGAAAGCATTTTAGAAGAGCAACTTGCTCAAGGCGATAAGCTTGTTGTGCTTCCGAAACATCGCCAACTTGCCCACGAGCTAGCACAGATGATCTCTGAAATTGAATTCAGAAAAGATCAACGTGATAGAATCCTTATTATCAAGGAAGAACTTTCTAATGATATAGAGATCGATAGCCTTATCGATGCCTATCAGACCGTGCTTTCATTATTATTGGATAATATCGCTAGAGAGAAATCGGCCTCCCAAGAGTTTCTTTTTGCCTTAAACGATGCATTATCGGCTGTTAGAGAAGTCGTTAGCGATTCCTACAATAATACTCAGCGCAGTTTCCAACTAAAGAAACAGCTCAATCGTGAAATCAATACACGGGTAGATAATGTCGGTGAAGCCATTATCGATATCAATGATATTCATAGCCTTAAGTCTAAAGTCACAGAGCAGTTAGTCTCAATACGCGCAGCGCTTGGCCGTAAAGAAGCCTTAGAGGAGCGTGAGCAAGCCTTACTACGTAAGTCTATGGAAACCATGCGTAAAGAGCTTAATGATTTAAGTAAAGAAGCAGATACTTATAAAGAGCGTTTATTTGAACAACAAAAGCTGAACTTACTCGATACGCTCACCCAATTGCCTAATAGAGCAGCATTAGAAGAACGAATGGAGCAGGAATACCGTAACTTCCAACGCCATAAACAGCCTCTTTGGGTCGCTGTAGCCGATATCGATCACTTCAAAAATATTAATGATAGTTTTGGCCATAGTACAGGTGATAAAACCTTACAAGTGATTGCAATGGCATTAAAAAATTCTCTTAGGGATACTGAGTTCGTCGCTCGTTATGGCGGTGAAGAGTTTGTACTTATCGTTCCTGATGTGAACTCGACAGATATAGAACACCTTTTAAACAGAGTAAGGGAAAAAGTAAAAAGTATTCCCTTTAAGTTTAAAAATCAGAGAATTACAGTTACAGTATCTATAGGTGCTGCACAAATTATCAATAACGAGCTCATCAACGAGACATTTGATCGAGCCGATGCAGCCCTTTATCGAGCTAAACATGAAAGCAGAGACAGAGTTATCATTGATGTATAGCCTATACCTGTAGGATTCTTAGAAGTTTTGATAGGCTGGCACCTTTCCTCAAGGTTGCCAATATACACAACATGAACTCCAGTCACAGCTAAGGAGTCTCTATGATTGTAAAAGTCAGCCCAAAAGGAAGCATGGATCAGCTTTCCCAATTGGAAGTCGATCGCCTCAAACAAAGCGCTAAAAGCGAACTGTATCAACTCTACCGCAGCTGTTCACTTGCCGTGCTTGCTTCAGGGCTTCAGAGTGACAATGCCGAAAGCCTGTTTGAACAATTCAATGATTTCAACATTAATGTCCTGCGTCGAGAGCGCGGAATTAAAATTGAATTAACCAACCCACCAGAAGCAGCCTTTGTCGATGGTAAAATAATCAGAGGCCTTCAGGAACATCTATTTGCCGTACTGAGAGATATTGTCTACGTCAGTAACAAATACGATAACCTTAAGCATATCAACCTGACCAACTCGAGCCATATCACTAATGTCGTGTTCGATATATTAAGAAATGGACAGGTTATCCCCCTCGAAGAGCCAAGTATTGTGGTGTGCTGGGGCGGCCATAGTATCAATACCATTGAGTATCAATACACCAGAGAAGTCGGTTATGAACTGGGACTAAGGGAGATGAATATCTGTACCGGTTGTGGACCCGGTGCGATGGAAGGCCCTATGAAAGGCGCAACGATTGGTCACGCAAAACAACGTATCACTCAAGCTCGATATATAGGCCTGACAGAGCCGAGTATTATCGCAGCTGAGCCACCAAACCAGATAGTGAATGAACTCGTCATTCTCCCAGATATTGAAAAACGTCTAGAGGCATTTGTCCGCCTTGGACATGGCATAGTGATCTTTCCTGGCGGAGCGGGTACAGCCGAAGAGCTACTCTATTTACTGGGCATTTTACTCAACAAAGAAAATCAACATATTCCATTTCCATTAGTGCTCACAGGGCCTAAAGAAAGTGCCGATTACTTTATTAAAATTGATGAATTTATCGGTGCAACATTAGGCGAAGAAGCTCAAAGTAAATATGAAATTGTCATCGATGATCCTGTTCGAGTAGCTAGGATAATGAGTCATGGGATGGATGTGATTAAAGATCAGAGGAAAACCTCAGGTGATTCTTACCAATACAACTGGTCATTAAAGATAGAGCCAGAATTTCAGCTGCCTTTTGACCCCACCCATGAGATGATGAGCAATCTAAATCTGTTTTTTCAAGACAATAAAGCCGAACTAGCCGCTAATCTACGTAAAGCCTTCTCCGGTATTGTTGCCGGTAATGTAAAGATGGAAACCATAAGAAGCGTTAAAAAACATGGTCCATTTGAAATAAAGGGGGATCCAACACTGATGGCGATGATGGATACTCTGCTCAATGCTTTTGTAAAGCAACAGCGAATGAAGTTACCAGGCAGCGCCTATGTTCCCTGTTACAAGATAGATAATTAATCTGTCTCGGGTTTATACAAGCTTAAGCAATGGCAAGGCAGGCGACTAGCAATCAAGCTAAACGCTTGCTTTATCTTATACACATAACCACTTTTGATAAAAATAATAATGAATACATTTTTAATTATTGATGGCTTAAACTTAGTTCGTCGCATTCATGCAGCACAGCCAAATGAAAATGATACCAACGGACTAGATACTCGAGTCACTTCAGCCTGTAAAAAACTGATCAAATTTCACCAACCTAGCCATGTAGCGATTGTCTGGGACGGTAACGGGATCTCTTGGCGTAAGCAGCTGTTTGAAGATTATAAGAAAGGCCGTAAACCAATGCCTGAGGCATTAGCTCAGTTTCTGCCTGAGCTTAAAACTCACCTTGCCGAAAATCATGTGAACTCTTTAGATGCCGAAACAGAGGCTGACGATGTCATCGCTACATTAGCGTGCAAGCTAGTATCCAGTGGTGGAGAGGCAATTATTGTCTCCACTGATAAAGGGTTTACCCAACTCAATCACCCTAAAATAAAGCGATGGGATCACTTTAATCAAGCCTACTTAACCGTGGAAGAAAGAGAACAAAAGCTCGGCGTACAGCACTCGCAGTTTATTGACTATTTGGCACTTGCTGGTGATAGCGGCAATAAAATCCCAGGCGTTCCCGGTATTGGCCCAAAGTCAGCAATAGAGCTACTAAAGACATTTCGTTCACTGGCCAACATCTACACATCTATTGATAACGTGGGCGCAAAGCAGGCCAAAAAGCTCGAAGCAGGCAAGCAGATGGCAAGGATGAGTTATAAGCTGGTTCAACTTCAAACAGACATGCCGCTACAAGCCAATCTCAGCCAATTTCGATTACCACAGTAAGGGTGAATGTTAAGTGCATGCCAAATTGAAATAGCATAGAGATAGGTAAAACTTGTAAACATTAAGTTACTATCTTGTGGTTTACCTTGTAGAATGAAGTGCGTATTCTATATGACTTCACAGGTACAATGTATCTGTGCTACTCAGTTTTCTGTATGTATCAAGGATCCAGCTCGCAGATGAAATCTAAAGTCCCCTTCATTGTCGGCACTATTTTTGCCGTATATACCGCTTTTGTTGCGGTCGTAGTTGTTATTTATGAGCCCACTCCAGACGAAATGCATTGGGAAGATAGACAGGCATATAACAATGCCAAGCTAGCCGATATCACCATAGGTCAGAGCATATCTGAAATTAAATTGCTCATGGGGAAGGCTGATTTTTCAGAGGCTAAAACAACAGGGAAAGACGCTCTACAAGTCTTGTTTTATCGAACCCATCATGCTGAATCTGATGGTGAAACCACCAGAGACGAATGTACTCCGTTACTATTTAAAAATCAAAAACTGATCGCATGGGGAGCCGACACTTATAGTCAATATTTGTCAGCTTCAATTAATGGTTGATCTACAATAGAACATAGTGGCTCAAAGATGATGTTTCTAGGGGATAATCAAGGGGTTAAGTTTAGATGTTAAAATATGATCTTGCCAACGCCCCGCTATGCTTAGGTAATCTTTAGCTAGTCCCTCTTTTTCAAAACCCAGTGAGCTTAACAATTTACCGCTACGCCTATTTTCAGGTATGTAATTAGCCATGATCCTATGTAGCTCCCTCTGCTCGAACATATAATCTATCGCGGCTTCAAGAATTTCACGCATCAAGCCCTGTCCTTGGTAGCGTTCAGCAATTGAATAACCTAAATGACACGCCTGGAAAGGGCCTCGAACGATATTGGTAAAATTACATACACCGATAATTTGCGAACTTTCGGCTGTCTCATTTATCGAGAAAGCGACAAAATGTACCGCTCCACCATGTACAAATAAGTCGTTACTTGCTTGCAAACGTTTCCTCATGGAAAACTCAGTAAAGTACTCACTATCTCTTTGCGGCTCCCAGGGGGAGAGGTGTGCTCTGTTTTGTTGATAGTAATCCAGCAACAGCTGATAATCATAATGCTGTAACAGGGTAAGCAAGCATCTTTTGGTTGTTATTTTTGGCAAACATAAATTTGATGTACCTAGACCCATATCCATCACTTACCACCTGCTAAATCGATAAAGCTCCCCGTCACGTATGAAGCTTCATCAGACAGTAACCAAGCTATAGCTGCTGCCACCTCTTCAGGCTCACCACCTCTGCCCATTGGGATCATTGGTGCTAAACGTTCTACCCTGTCAGGCTCTCCACCATCAGCATGCATCGAAGTCTTAATGAAACCGGGCCTAACGCAATTAACCCGAATGCTCTCATTAGCAACTTCGATCGATAAACCTGTAGTTAAAGTATCGACCGCACCTTTCGAAGCAGCGTAATCAACATACTCGCCAGCAGCTCCAATTCTTGACGCCACCGATGAAACATTGACTATGGCACCACCAAATCCACCAGCAGTAAGAGACATGCGCTTAACAGCCTCTCGGCAACACAAAAAATAGCTAGTCACATTAGTACTTAAAACTTGATTAATTCGCTCTGCAGTCATTTCAACCACTTTCATTTGTGGCTTTAATATTCCCGCGTTATTAACCAAAGCAGTGATCCGCCCAAGCGCTTTATCTAAAGTCTTAAATAGATTGATGACCTGCTGCTCATTAGACATGTCGCCTTGAAGAGCGATAGCTTCAAAGCCCGAGTCTTGCAGCTCTTTGACTAACTGCTCAGCAGCAATCTGATTCTGTTTATAATTAACTGCTACAGCATAACCATGGTTAGCTAGATATCTCGCTGTTGCAGCACCAATGCCACGACTTCCACCGGTGATCAAGGCTACTTTTTTCATATTCACTCCTTTCGATTTTACAGCTCAAACTCAATGACTTGGGTTTAACGCCTTGACTCAAAAAATTCAATGAATGTACTTTAGATTCATAACCAACGTCGAACCCGCTTTTTATAGCTAAGGTACTCATCACCAAATTTATCAGCTAAATATGCTTCCTCCGGCTTAATCGCAATATAATAAATCGACAGGCAAGATGGCAACACACTCAGCAATAACCAAAGTTGACTAAAAAATAATCCTAAGCCAATGGTGATGGTGCAAAAAATGAGATATATAGGATTACGAGAGTAAGCATAAAAGCCACCAGTCATGATCGTCGACGTTGGCTTCCACGGTTCAATGTGGGTATTAGCGCGTTTAAATTGCTTCGCCAAATACAGTAGAGTCACTATGCCCAGCACAGTTAATCCAATACCTAAAAAACTGACTAGCTTGGGCACAGTGATATTCAGCGGCAATACCAGATCAAGCCCTACTCCTATCAACATAAAGAAGATATAAACAACTGGTGGAGGTATGCGTACCCCAGCACCTTTTTCATCGACCATCTCACATATCCTTATCTTTAATGAGTCATCAGTTCTACAGGCTAAAAGCCCCTTTTATACCTTCTATCGCCATTTGAGTGCCTATAACAGCTAAAATCAGCCCCATCATACGGGTAATGGCACCTAAAGCGGCACTGCCTAAAAAGCCAACTAATTTGCCACCTGAAATAAAGAAGCCATAAGTAATGACACAAAGTAGTCCAAATGCACTAATGGTGATTAGCATCTCCTCTATCCCTCCTGCGGCAGAAAAACTCATGGCTGTAGCAATGGTACCTGGCCCTGCAAGAATCGGCAGCGCCAAGGGAGAAACCGCAATACTCAAGGCCGCCTCTCGAGCCTGAGCTTTCTCACTGGCATTTTGTTTACTCTCAGCTAATTGCGCATGATCAGGATGATGAACACTGGAGTTGTTTCCTTGAAGCATATGAAAACCAATCAAGAAAACTAGCAGACCGCCGGTGATTCTGAAAGCAGACAGTGAGATGCCAAACAGAGTAAAGATATATTGACCCGCTAACGAGAATAGCGTGATGATAATAAAAGCCAGCAGTAGGGCTCGAAAAGCGATAGCTTTGGTCGTTTGTTCATCCTCTTCAGAGGTTAACCCTAAAAATATTGGCACATTCGCAATAGGGTTCATAATGGCAAAGAACCCCATAAATACCGTTCCCATGTGCAACCAGAGTCCATCCATATTGTTTGTTCCTTAAAGCAGAGATAAATGAGTATATTCTTGGAGTGGATTATATTTAATCAGTCCATATTGATAACATCAGCAGAAAATAATCACAAACACTAAAAATCTTAAATCTGTAAACACATTCCAGGACAAGACAGACAAAACAAAAAGCCGAGTCTACACTCGGCTTTCTTTTATTACCTCAACATAAGGCTAAGCCTAAATCGAGGGGCTAATCCGCTTTCTTGTACTCGGTATAAGCTTCACCTTGAGTCAACCACGTCGGGGCTGGTTTGCCCTTAAGGTAATGATCGAAGTACTCCATCATACGAATACTGTAATCCAGTTTATTGGGGTATTTCTTCAAGTGATGAGGCTCGTCCTCATATTGCAGAAACACCACATCTTTACCTGCACGGCGCATCGCCAAATACAATTCAATACCTTGCTCCCACGGCACAGCATCATCTTTATCACCAAACATGATCATCATGGGTGTCTTAATTCGATCGGCATAAAAAATTGGCGAGTTCTCAATATACTTCCGTGGCGCGCTAAATAAGCTCTCACCAATACGGCTTTGACCTGTCTCATACTGGAATTGACGAGCTAAACCACTGCCATGACGTATACCGCTATAGGCACTGGTCATGTTAGACACAGGGGCACCTGTGACAGCAGCTTTAAAAATATGGGTCTGAGTCACAGCAAACGCCGTTTGATAGCCCCCCCAAGAATGTCCTTGAATGCCAACAGCATCTGGATCGGCAACGCCCATCTCGATAAGTTTCTGTACACCAGAAGTTAATGCCTGAACAGATGTGGCTCCAGGGTAACCAACTTCAAAGCGAATATCAGGCAGGAAGATGGCATAACCATTATCCGCAAACCAAGCAAAGTTCGGTCTATGGTTAATCTTCATCTGTGGGAAGGCGTGCAATCTGTCGCTCATAAAGCGATAAAAGTACACCAGCACAGGATAACGCTGACCCTCGACATAATTAGTGGGTTTAATTAATACGCCGTCAAGCGGCTGACCGTCACCATTAGTCCAATGCACAAGTTCAGATTGTCCCCAATTAAATTGACGCTTCTGAGCATCTAGATCGGTCTGCTTGTTTGCTTCTTGCGGTGCTAAATATTCTGCTGTATACAGATCCGGGAACAAGTCATAACGCTCTTTGGAGAAAGCGATCACCTTGGCATCTTTGCTACGCGCCAACGTCTTTAGCTTGTAATCACCTTCCATCAGAGTTTGAACGCCTGAGACACCGATTGTAGAACGGTAATAACCATCCCCTTTGGTTCTCTCGTTATAACCATGAAGTAGTACTTGTTGATCTAACTTAAGCACATCAGGATGGTTTTTATCCTCAACCAAACCGCTTATCCGATACTGGATACCTTGCTTGCGACCTTTACCCGCCGTAAGCTTAAATGCTTGGTGAGACTCAGTGTTTATCTGCCAAATATCATATTTATCATAGACAAGGAATCCCGCGTCCTCTTTAAGCCAAGGACCGAAACCATAACCTGGCGCATTAGACGGGTAATCATGATCTTCATCTGCAAATGACACTTTCAAATTTTGAGTTAAGTTTGTGCGTCTGTCTTCCGAAATTTGATACAGGTAAACATTGCCTTGTTGGAAATAGGTAACAAAGCGCTCATTGGGTGAAAGGATAGGATCTTCACTGCTAGGCTGCTGAGTCAATATCAAGATTTTTCGGCCGGTATTGATATCAATCAGATAATAATCTCGGTAGAAGCCGGCCCAAGTGATCATCTTACGATAGGGGATATCTGAACTTGCCAACACAAAACGAGTCTGCTGCTGCAGTTCTACATCCGGTACAGCTTCATCGGCGAGCTGAACCAGGTTATTGCCTTTAAGATGCAACACGGCAAGATAGGTGCGCTTCAGCTCTTTCTCATATTGCTTTATTTCATTGGGCTTAATTCGAGCATCGTCGCCATGCCAAATACGCAGCTTACGTTGGCCCGTGACAATTGATTCATCAAATAAGTCTTGTTGCTTCTCAATTTTGGCAAGCTCGACCTGTTGGCTAACTTGTGGAACACGACCGAAAAATAGGCGCTGACTATCATCTGAGAATTTAAGTGTCGTATAACGGTTCAGCTGCCACTCTTTAGATGTCGGCGTGGCGTTAACCTCAGAGGTTTCAATATTGAACAATGAAAGTTGGTAAGTTCGACCGTATGGCGCAATGCCTGCATCGCCATGGGTAAAGGCAATATATTTACCGTCATCACTGAGTGAGACATCGCCTATTTGTTGATCATTGTATTGGCGTACAATCTTTTTGGTGTTGTTACTGAGCGTAAACAGCACCAGCTGGTGAACTTTCACCTTTGTATTGTTACTTGCAACAACCAGATGCTTACCACTCTTATCGAAATAAAAGTCCGTGACGTTAGCGACTTTTTGAGTGGTACCATTTTTAAGCACTACCAGTTCAAAGGCAGCGCCCTTGTCGAACTTATCGACGTTAATCTCTTCGCTCTTATCCGCTTCAGCTGATTTATCTTTCTTATCATATGTTGTTTCAGCTGTTTCATACCAAATAGCCAAATGACTACTTGAATCATTAAAAGCAAACTTCTTCACTCGATCGAACCGTGTCTCTTTACCCGTCTGAGTGTCGAGCAACACCATGCCAGATTTCAGCTTTTTCTTCTCTTTCTTAGAGGCTTGTTCAAGCTCAAGTAGAGGAGTCTTAACGCTAAAGGCCACAAAGCGGCCATCAGCACTCACTTTGGGCTTAGCCCCACCATCAACATTAAATTGCTTAGATGAACCCAATAGCTTAACTAAACCATGGCTATCGCCTCTATCCGGAGAAACTTCAACGGCTAAAGTGGTACCTGAATCTGAAACCACGGGCTTCTTTAGTGATTCAAAGTGCATGATGTCATTGGTGGTTATCTGTTCGGCAGCCGTAGCAGCATAAGCTCCCGCGGTAAGTAAACTCGTCGATAGGAGGAGTAGAGATACAATAGGTAGTGACTTCAAGGTCGTCCTCATTTTTATTATTGTGTTAGCTGTTTTATAGGTTTTATTAGTTTTTTACTATATTTTTTATTAGAGATACTAGACTAAAGTCGTCTTTTTTAACCTTTAACGATCAATCATCGTCATATGCCCTGTTTATTGCAAGTAACACTACCGAAAAAAATGTGAGATTGCTCACTATTTCCTGTGAAAAATGTATAAAATTGTTTAAAATAAAGATGTGAACAATAAGAAATAATTTCAAGTCGTAGTGTCCCCTTTTTCTGAGGGAACCAGACAGTAGCAGTAACGACCAACCGTGGAAGGATTCTCCATGTCAAAAAGAATGATAACCGTGATCCCTGGTGATGGGATTGGACCAAGTATTATCGATGCCGCAATCAAGATCCTTGATAAAGCAGGTTGTGACTTCGAGTACGAATTTACCGATGCGGGTTTAACTGCTCTAGAAAAGCACGGGGAACTTTTACCTCAGCAAACTCTCGATATGATAGAGAAAAATGGTATCACCCTGAAAGGTCCTCTAACTACGCCAGTTGGAGAAGGTTTTACCTCAATAAATGTCACACTGCGTAAAAAGTTCAGCCTTTATGCCAATATCCGCCCTGTCGTATCTTTCAAAGGTACACAGTCGCGTTATGAAGATATCGATATCATCACTGTACGTGAAAATACCGAAGGTATGTATTCTGGCCTAGGTCAGACGGTTTCAGAAGATGGTACAACAGCTGAAGCGACCAGCATCATCACTCGTCAGGGTGCTGAGCAGATCACGACATTTGCTTACGAACTTGCTCGTAAAGAAAACCGTAAGAAAGTGACTATCGTACACAAGGCTAACATCATGAAATCAACTTCAGGTCTTTTCCTGAAAGTGGCTCGTGAAGTCAGTAAGCGTTACCCAGACATCACAACAGATGAGATGATTGTCGACGCTACATGTATGAAGCTGGTTATGAACCCTGAGATCTTCGACGTTATCGTTACGACGAACCTATTCGGTGACATTCTGTCTGATCTATGTGCTGGTTTAGTCGGCGGCCTAGGCATGGCGCCTGGTGCTAACATAGGTAAAGATGCGGCAATTTTTGAAGCGGTTCACGGTAGTGCACCTGATATTGCGGGTAAAAACTTAGCCAATCCAACCTCGGTTATCTTAGCTTCTATCCAGATGCTTGAGTACCTAGGTATGGCTGATAAAGCTGAAAGCATTCGTGCAGCAGTTACTGCTGTCATTGCTGAAGGCGATCGCACAACACGTGATCTAGGTGGTACTCATGGTACAACTGATTTCACTCAAGCTGTGATTGACCGTCTGTAAAAAGACTCGAGTTCCTAGGCTTTACACCTAGGAACTTATTTTCCTAATCCCTTCTTTGCTTTACCAACCTTTCGTCGGATTCAACCATAAATGCACTGTCACCTCATCTCGATCATGATATAGATGCTTACAGGACAGCTCAAAGTCCTTGATATCATTTTCTTTCAAAATCTCAGTCATAGTCGCCAGAATTATCGATACATCTTTATAACGACTCTTCATCGGTAATTTAAGATTGAATATTGCTTCTTTAAACCAACCATTAATCGCCCAAGCCTCAATGAGCTCAGCCACTCGTGATGGCTTTTCAATCATGTCACACACCAGCCAATATATATTCTTTCTAGGAGGCTCAAATCGAAAGCCATCGGCCTGATAATGCTTAACTTGCCCGGTATCCATAAGGCTTTGTGCCATTAAGCCATTATCTACCGCCGCCACGAACATGCCTCGGCGAACGAGCTGATATGTCCATCCACCAGGACAAGCACCAAGATCGACAGAGTGCATGCCGCTACTCAAACGTTTTTCATGCTCTTCTTTAGGGATGAAATGAATAAAGGCTTCATCCAGTTTAAGCGTAGAGCGACTCGGTGCATCCGATGCCATCTTCAGCCTTGGGATCCCACGTAAATAGGGTGAGCTGTTATTACTGAGTGAAAAACCCACATAGGCCGTTCCAGGAGCGACGAAACACACATGTATAATTGGACGTCTTGGATTTTCTTTCTCAAGCAAGGTGCCTGTTTTTTTCAACTTCTGCCTGAGCGGTACGGTAAATTTTTTGCAAAAGTTAGACAGCTCTTTAGCTTCATTAGTATCAGGCGTCTCAACTCTTAGCTCACCGGCTTTATTGACTTCAGATAAGGCCTCAATAATCGGTGAAATTCTGTCTTGTTCTGGAAGATTTTTTAGTAAGGCTTTAGCCGCGAACATCTGCCTGGTGAAAATCAACGAATCCAGTTCAATTTTTTGTGCCAGTACGCTCGCATCACCAGGTTGGAAGCACTGAAAAATCACGTAAGCATCATTGTTTTTGGTTTTAACAAAACCGCCAATATCAAGCTCTGCAGCGCGATGTTGGATCTCTGCTGCACAATCTTTCTCGTAGCCTGCACGGCAAAATAAAAATAGGTTAATCATCGAAATTCCTGGAGCTAGCCAATATTGAAGTGATTCAATACTGGGAATTGAAACTAATATCCGTCTAAGAAGGCAAAAATGGCGACCATCTTAATAATGGCCGCCATTCTACACTGTCTAGGGTATTCGGCCAACACTGCGAGTGTGGTGAGCCTCTATAATCAGGCTAATCGTCTAGCTCTACCACTCGATCACGCCAAACAGCTAACGCAATCAATAACCAACCGATTAAAAAGCAAAACCCGCCTATAGGTGTAATAGGGCCAGTCCATTTGGTACCTAATATCGAATACAGGTATAAAGATCCCGAAAACAAAACGATACCAACAATAAACAGGTAACCCGCCCAATCGAGTAATCTTGATGTAAACCAATGTCCCGCAAACGCCACAACGATCAAAGCAAAGGTGTGGTAAAACTGATATTCAACACCTAGATTAAAAATAGCAATCATCTCAGGAGAAGCTATCTGTTTTAATCCGTGTGCACCGAAAGCACCCAATGCCACCGACATAAAACCACTTAACGCTGCGAGTAACAAAAAACCTTTACGCATCTAAACTCCTAATGAAATTGATACTATGAGAAATAGCTTGGTTTAGATTAGCTTCCTGCGTTGTACCTGACGACTTTCTTGGTTTAAAACTATGATCGCCGTCTACTAACCAATGTAAGCGTGTTTTGTTCATCACTGGCCACAGCTCTACTTGCCCCTTACAACCAAATTTATCTCTTTCTCCCTGAATGACACAAATAGGTGCCAGGCTCTCTTCAATAGGCGCTAACCTCGGCTCTCCTCCCTTTAATGGGATAAAGGGATAACCTAGGCAAATAACACCGTCTACTAAGGTTTCTGCCGCGACAATCGCTGACATACGTCCTCCCATGGATTTGCCCATCAAAATGATTTTTCTAGGGGAGTATTGCCGCTTAATAGCGGTAATATGTATATTAAAGTCTTTCAATATTTTAGGTGCGCGATCCGGAGGCCGACGTTTACCATCAAGCACATTTGCCCTCATATAAGGGAAATTAAACCTAAGCACACCAATGCCATGCTCAGCACCTCTGTTAACCAGCCCTGCGGCTAAATCTTGCATAAACTCACTGCGCATATTCGCACCTGCACCATGAGTCAAAATAACTAACGTATCGCTTGGAGCGCCATCGAGTATACATTCACTCTCTAATAGCTCTTCAACCTCTAAAGGTTCTTTAACTAGAAAACATCTACTCTCGATGAGAGCTTCATCATCAATCGCTTTATTAACCAGGGAGCAACTCACTGCGAGACTCCTCTTCAAACATATCTAACATCCACTCTCTAAACGCCGCAATCTTACCAATCTCAGCATGATTTTGCTGACAGACCAAGAAATAAGCATTCTTACTCATTAATACTTCCGGAAATGGACAAACCAAGCGCCCCGCCTTTATATCGGGGCGAGCCAACACGCTATAACCTAACGCTACACCTTGACCGTGAGCAGCAGCTTGCAATACTAGCGAAGAATGGCTGAAAATTGGGCCTTGGTTCACATTAATATCATTAATCCCGCATTGTCTAAACCAAGCTTGCCAATCATAACGATTGGTATCATGCAATAAAGTATGGTGCCGAAGATCGCTCGGCTTCTCTAATGGCTTAGGACCATTTAATAGCAGTGGAGAACAAACCGGGATTAACGCTTCATTTTTGAGTTTATCCGCACGCAACCCTGACCAGTTTCCTTGGCCATAAAAAATAGCCACATCAACATCATCAGCCAGTGCTTCATTATCGTCATCAACCGCTTTAATTCGAACATCAATGTCCGGATTTTTTTCGCTAAACTTGGCTAACCTAGGCACTAACCATTGAATAGCAAAACTCGGTGACATGCTGACTGTGAGTGAACCAATCGCACTTCTGGCTAACAATCTATCCGTAGAGTCTGCGAGTTGAACAAAAATGTCTTTTATATCTAAAAAGTAACCCTGACCTTCTTCAGTCAATAATAAAGAACGGTTCTTTCGACGAAATAACTTTAGGCTTAAAAACTCTTCGAGAGCTTTAATCTGATGGCTCACAGCGGCTTGGGTTACAAACAATTCTTCAGCTGCACGAGTAAAACTCAGATGCCTTGCTGCGGCCTCAAAAGCTTTCACCGCATTAAGTGGAGGTAAGCGTCTTGACATAGTGATCAGGATCTCGTTTTATGATTAGTTTTTCTAATCTGTATTGTTACATTTTATCGTTTGTAAAGGGAAGCGTTTTTGGTTAAATTTCGCACCAACGAAATGACACTAGTTAGACAGCCTCTACGACGTAATTGGGGAGTGTCTGACAAGCAGAAATACCCGCCCGGAGGCGTCAAACATGCTAAATTTTAAAACTGTTTTTGTACTCGCTTTTCTCACTACAGCTACTAATGTGAGTGCAGATGAAGTCCTCATCGATACCACAGACCTGCACGCAACAATCACAGCACAACTTGCTGAAGGTATGGAGCAGATGCAGAAAAACTTAACTGAAGACTTAAATACAGTGCTCATTGCCGAAGAGACGACATCAGAGACTGATGTAAAAGTCACTCTTGCAGATTAATCTATTCAGCACTGAATAAAGCGAGTGGTAAGTTATCTAACCTAGCTTACTACTCTTACATTAAAACCGTATGAAGCTCGTTACATAGTAACTGGTCGTGCGGTTTTTTTATATCTTCTCAATCTCAGCAGCTTCCTGTCATCCCTCCAAAGTAGAAGCAAAACATCCACCATCAATATCGATGCCTTCCCTTACAGGGCAGTTATACCGATTGGTATTAATCCACCGTACAGTTCCATTGAAGCGACTTACACACCAAGAATGTAGCATGAGGAGACTTCAAAACCACTCGGACAAAAAACAGGTTTAACAAACATAAAAAAACCGCACTCTAAGATGCGGTCTCTAACTAAACTCTTTCTTTACAAATTGTGCTTAAGGACGGTAGACCTTCACGTTTTCATAGCCCTGCTCTTGCAGGTAAAGTGCTTGAAGCTTACTCATCACACCACGGTCACAATAGAGGAGGTAAGTCTTGTCTTTGGCAAGTTCGGTAAATTGAGTCGCCAATCTAAAGAAAGGAATGGCTTTAACTTCAACGCCCTCAACAACGAGCGGATCACGCTCCTCTTCCTCAGGCGATCTCACATCAATAATGACTTCATTATGATCGATAACATTGACAGTTTCAGTCGATGCTATTTGTTTATCTACACTCTTGGCTATTTCACGAATATCGATCACTACAGCGGCTTCTACAATACTGTCAATCAGCCCTTCAGAAAACTTCTCCTCTTCAGACTCGACTTTAGAGAGTACCGCTTTTACCGTTGGCTTTTGCGAAATAACGCCACAATATTCAGGAATCGACTTGGCAAAATCTTCCGTGCCAATCTTGCGACTGATATTAATGATATCTTGTTTATCCATAGCAATTAATGGACGAAGTATAAGTTGATCAGTACAGCGGTCAATGACATTAAGGTTAGTCAACGTCTGGCTAGACACCTGTCCCATCGCCTCACCAGTCACGAGCGCTTGAATACCCATTTTTCTAGCAATTTTTGCTGCGGCTCTCATCATCATACGCTTGAGAATAACGCCCATTTGGCCGTTATCAATTCTTTCCAAAATTTCGGTTACCACAGGATCGAACGGCACTGAGATAAACTTCACCTTGTGCGACTCACCATATTTCTGCCATAGATGATAAGCAACCTGCTTAACGCCTATCTCATGTTGATCGCCACCTAGGTTAAAGAAACAGTAATGAGTACGCGAACCACGCTTGATAAACTGATAGCTAGAGACACCAGAGTCAAAACCACCAGAGATAAGTGAAAGTACATCTTCCTGAGTCGCCATAGGGAAGCCACCTAGTCCTGGAATACGGTTAACCACGAGATACAGGTTTTCTCTATCTATCTCTAAGTTAATGGTCAGATCTGGATTTTTAAGCTTTACGCCTTTAGCCTCAGTAAATTGATTTAATCCACCACCAACATAACGCTCAACTTCAATGGACTTAAATTCATGCTGTCCCGATCTTTTAACACGCACACAGAAGGTCTTTCCAGCAAGTTGATCTTTATATTGTACTAACGTCTGCTGATAAATATCGTCAACTGATTCAAAGGTGCTTTCGTTAACTTGCAATATGTGGGCGATCCCAGGTATACACGCTAACCGCTCACCAAAGGCTTCAACCAGATCGGGTCTATCGCTTGGCACCATCACCATGATCTTATCCCAATCTCGCTTAACCTTAGCACTTTCATCGACTTTCTTAAGTACGTTGCGAATATTGGTTTCAAGCATTTTGGTAAAACGCATTCTTACCGGTTTACTTTTCATCATGATTTCAGGGAACAGTTTTACGATAAATTTCATCAGGGTCTTCCGGGGGGATCAAGCCATTAAATAATATTGGGCGGCATTATACCAAGAAGCGACAAAGATTGCCTATCTTGAATTCATGGCACGCTAATACCGTGAAAGAAATAAAACCAGATTTAAAAGGAAGCAGTAAAAAGGGGGCAGAAAAACAAAGCGTAAAGGAAGCACATAGGTACTTCCTTTACAGATGTCGATGGTTACATTTCAAAAATCAATAACCACAAGAGAAATTGTGTTTATTGCCCGACGAGGATCTCATCAGATATTTTTGCTTTGCCTTGCTCAATCGCTATTTCAACACGGCGGTTTCTGGTTCGATTGCCAGCAGAATCGTTATCAACCAATGGAGCCGAGCTTGCCATTCCCACCACTTTCATTCTTTGCTGATCAAACCCTCTAACACGGATTAGTTCATGAGCCACGGCAACGGCGCGTTTACTCGACAAGTCCCAGTTAGAGCTATAGAGCTCGTTATTAATATTCATATCATCGGTATGGCCCGAAACCGTCACTATTCCAGGTACATCTTTAAGCAACTCTCCGACACGGCGGATCACTGGCTTAAACCTTGGTTGTAAGAAACCTGAACCTGAAGAAAATGCACCTTTTTCACGTATACGGATGATAATCTGCTGCCCAAGGGACTCAATCTCAATCGCACCATCGATGATCTCTTTATTGAGCTCTTGAGCCATTTTCTTAACTTGATCGTTAATATTCTCTTGTGCGGCGGCCTGAGCCTCAGATTCTTCCTTAGCTTTTGCTACAGCCTCTGATTCTGATGTTGACTCAGATTTAGCATCATCTTGCTGCTGCGCGGTAGAGGAAGCCTCACCACCACGCTGTTCACCCTGCTGCTGTTGAACCCCACCGGCACTATCATCATCACCGGCCTGATACTCGATGGTTTGTTCCGTCATCTCATTAGTTTGCTGGTTAATGATTTCGATAGGAGTGGGTTCAGGACGCCCAGGTCTAAATTCTAAGGCAATCACAGATGTTCCCTTAGGAATGTCTTTCACTTCAACCTTATTTTGCACACCGAAAGCATATTTCATCGAGCCAGCGATCTGTTTAAATTTCATTACATCCATTTCAGAGAATGAAAGCAATAGCACGAAGAAACACATGAGTAGTGACATCAAATCGGCAAAGGTTGCCAACCACAAGGGTGCGCCTGCTGGCGGACATTCACACTTTTGCTTCTTTGCCATGGGATCACTCCCCGTCCGTCGTATCTATCTGACGTTGCTTTTCAGAAAGGTAATTCTTTAAGAAACCTTCAATGACTCTGGGGTTTTGTCCATCCTGAATAGCAAGAACGGCATCCATGATCAGGCTACGGTTCATCATTTCCTCACCCATGCGCAATCCCAGTTTCCCAGCAATAGGTATCGCAACCATGTTCGCTATCATCGCACCATAGAGGGTAGTTAGCAGCGCAATTGCCATCGCAGGACCAATTGACTTAGGATCGTCCATATTCGACAACATCCCCACTAGCCCTACCAAGGTGCCAATCATTCCCATAGCGGGGGCAACATCACCGATGGCCGTAAAAATACTAATACCCATCTTATGACGCTCCTCAGTGAGTGCTATATCTTTCTCTAGCGCATCTCTCACCACATCGCCGTCGTGACCGTCAACCAACATATCGACAGCCTTCTGCATAAAGCTATTAGTAATTTCAGCTTCTTCCAATGCCAAAAATCCGCCTTTACGAGCGGCGTCGGCCATAGTGACTGACTGCTCAATTAACTCCTCGGGCTTATCGATTTTAAACATAAACGCTTTGGCAGCTATTTTCACTGACCCCAAAAACTGCTTAAGGTTATATTTCATCATCACGACAAAAAATGAACCACATATCACAATCAAAATTGAAGCAGTATCGATAAAAATGCCAATACCACCACTACTGGCCATAGCCCCAAGGATAAATCCAAATGCACCGATAAGCCCTATCAGGGTAGCTAAATCCACAACTGCTCCTCAATTGAAACTGATTCCAGAAAGGTTTCTGATCAGCATAAAATCTAATAAAAATGACTCAAGGTGCGTCCATGCGTATTTAGTACGCTATTTAAGATTGGAAACTTGCACAATGAAATAAATTTTAACGACTTACACTTAAGCCGTCACGGTAAAATGAGCATAAGTATATTGAATATGTGTTAAACAATAATAATTAGCACTCAAGATGGAGTCTGCCAAGCTAAAGCCGCTCATTAAACATCCAAAGAAAAAATACCTTACCTTCAATTATCGGACAGCTTACACGCAAGTTTAGCTTCAAATTCAATTTTTTATAAAAAAACCTCAGGAAAGCGTGCTATTGGCCAAATTTACCGCAGCCAAATTTGACCACTGACGCCGCCTGCGATACCTTGTCTCACGCTTATTTCTAGGAATCCTTGTCGTGGCTAAAAAACCTGAAAACCTCACTTTTGAAGAATCGCTAAGTGAACTTGAACGCATTGTTTCTGATCTTGAACAAGGTGATGTCTCACTTGATGATGCCCTTAAACAATTTGAAAGAGGCATAAAACTCGTTCGTAATAGCCAAGGCAAGCTGGAACAAGCCCAGCAGAAGGTGGCTATACTGATGCAAGAGGATGAAAACGCCTCGCTGACCAGCTTCGCCCCCGAGGAAAAATAAGTGTTAGCCGATACCATCACTCGATACCAGCAGCGTGTCGATAACCAATTAGCACAGATAATTGATGCTCAAAGCATTACCGATCCAACACTCATCACAGCAATGAAGCATGGAGCCTTAATTGGCGGTAAACGCATTCGACCTTTTCTGGTTTATGCTATAGGCGATATGCTCAATATCCCCTTAGAAAAGCTCGATTCCTGTGCCGCGGCAATAGAGTGTATTCATGCTTACTCGCTCATTCATGACGACTTGCCAGCCATGGATGATGATGCACTTCGTCGTGGGCAACCGACTGTTCATATCGCCTTCGATGAAGCTACCGCAATTCTCGCCGGTGACGCACTACAGGCCTTGGCTTTTGAAATTATTTGCCAGCCTATCGAAGGTATCGCACCAAGCCAAAATTTAGCCATGGTAAGCGCACTAGCTAAAGCCTCTGGTTATTCCGGCATGTGCGGTGGCCAAGCCATGGATCTTAATGCCACCAATAAACAGATTGGTCTAGCGACGTTGACACAATTGCACAAGCTTAAAACGGGCGCATTAATCCGTTGTGCAGTTCAATTACCTATGATTGCCGCCCAAATATCAAATGAACAACAGGCGTTGTTGATGGAATTTGCTGACGCCATAGGCTTGGCCTTTCAAGTACAAGACGATGTACTGGATATTACCTCCAGTACTGAAGAGCTTGGAAAACCTCAAGGTTCTGATTGCGATTCTAACAAGAGCACCTACCCGCAACTACTCGGTTTATCTGGCGCGCAACAAACAGCCAAGAGATTGATCGACGATGCTCTATCAGCGCTGACCAAATTACCATACAATAGTCAGTTAATTGCCGAATTCGCCCGTTATATCATAGAGCGAAGAGTTTAATATAAAGAGACAATGTATCTCGATGAGTTTGGATATTTCTCAATACCCTGTGCTTGCACAGGCCAATACCCCAGATGAGCTAAGACAGCTTCCTCAAGCCTTGTTACCAAAATTGGCAGACGAGCTAAGAAACTTCTTGCTTAAATCAGTGGGTAAATCTAGTGGTCACTTCGCTTCCGGACTCGGTACGGTAGAGCTTACTGTGGCCATTCATTATGTCTACAACACACCATTTGATCGTCTTATCTGGGATGTGGGTCATCAGGCCTATCCCCATAAGATATTGACTGGCCGACGTGACAAGATGCATACCATACGCCAAAAAGGCGGAATTCATCCCTTCCCTTGGCGTGAAGAAAGCGAATACGACACGTTCAGTGTAGGACACTCGGGAACTTCGGTCAGCGCGGCCTTAGCGATGGCTGTCGCTGCAGAGAAAGAGCAAGCAGGACGCAAAGTCGTCTCTGTGATTGGTGATGGTGCCATGACTGGTGGAATGGTTTTTGAAGCCATGAATCACGCCGGTGATCTTCATAATGATATGTTAGTTATCCTCAATGACAATGAGATGTCTATCTCTGAAAATGTTGGTGCACTGAATAACCACTTAGCTCAGCTCATGTCTGGTCGCTTCTATACAACGATCAGAGAAGGCAGTAAAAAAGTGCTAGAAGGTATGCCCGTCATTAAAGAGATGGCTAAGCGTACCGAAGAGCACTTAAAAGGCATGGTCGTCCCTGGCACCATGTTTGAAGAGCTTGGCTTTAATTATATCGGCCCAATTGATGGCCATGATGTCGATGCTTTGGTCGAAACGATGCGTAACATGCGCAATCTTTCTGGACCACAAATTTTGCATATCATGACTAAGAAAGGCCGTGGTTATGAACCCGCAGAGAAAGATCCGATTGGCTGGCATGCCGTGCCAAAATTTGACCCATCGACTTTCGAAAAGCCAGCGACTAAGCCTAGTAATCCAACCTTCTCTCAGGTTTTTGGTAAGTGGCTTTGTGATATATCAGCAAAGGATGACAAGGTCTTAGGGATCACACCAGCGATGCGTGAAGGCTCTGGCATGGTTGAGTTCTCTCAACGTTTTCCTAAGCAATATTTTGATACTGCGATTGCCGAACAGCACGCAGTAACTTTAGCCGCTGGATTTGCTTGTGAAGGGTTAAAGCCCGTTGTTGCTATTTACTCGACCTTCCTTCAACGGGGTTACGATCAACTGATCCACGATGTAGCACTGCAGAAACTGCCTGTGCTATTTGCTATCGACCGTGGTGGTATCGTGGGCGCCGATGGCCCGACGCATCAAGGTGCCTTCGATTTAAGCTTTATGCGCACAGTGCCTAATATGATTATCATGGCACCTTCGGATGAAAACGAATGTCGCCAGATGCTCTACACCGGCTACTGCTACCGTGATGGTCCGACCGCGGTGCGTTACCCCCGTGGAAGCGCAACCGGCGAGCCTCAGATAGAAGAGATGACCGCTTTACCAATAGGTAAAGGCTTAATCAAGCGTCAAGGTAAGAAGATAGCCATACTCAACTTCGGCACCTTATTGGCGAGTGCGATGACAGCAGCTGAATCTCTCGATGCAACCGTTGCCGATATGCGTTTCGTCAAGCCTTTGGATATCAATCTCATTGAGCAACTTGCAGCTGAGCACGAACTCATTGTCACTATTGAAGAAAATGCCATCATGGGTGGTGCAGGCTCTGGTGTATTGGAAGAGCTGCAAAGGCTTAAACGTCCTATGCCAGTGTTACAAATAGGTCTACCCGATGAATTTATCAAACATGGTGATTCAAAAGAGATCTTAGCCGAGCTTAAACTTGATAGTGCAGGTATTCTTGAACAGATAGAAGCGTATCTAAAATAAGGTTTGAGCTATCGGGACGACTCTGATTGCCATAAAGGTACAGAGTGGTTACAGGTACAAATCCCCTCTTAAGCCTTCCATGGCCTCCGGGGATAAGTACATCCATGTACAAAAAAGGACTGCAATTGCAGTCCTTTTTGTATCTAGTCTTTATAGTAACGAGAACCTAGGTTCTAGTTACTCATAAATTAAGCTTTAGTATCTACCGAACCGCCACCTTGAGAAACCATTACCATTGCAGGGCGCAATAAGCGGTCATTCAAGATGTAGCCTTTTTGCATAACCATCATTACCGTATTCGCCGGAAACTCAGGGCTAGGCTGCATGCCAATAGCCTGGTGATGCTCTGGATTGAATGCTTCACCTTGTGGGTCAACAACCTTCAAACCAAACTTCTCCACTGAGGTGACAAAACTCTTAAGCGTCAATTCAACACCTTCATAGATAGCTTTAGTTGCTTCATTTTCAGCATCGGTGCCATGAAGCGCTCGCTCCATATTATCGATCACTGGCAATAGTTCATTAGCAAACTTTTCAAGCGCAAATTTATGTGCCTTCTCTACATCTTGTGCGGCGCGGCGACGAATGTTCGCTTCTGACGCAGCAGCACGAGTGACAGAGTCTTTTTGCTCTTCTACTTTAGCCTGGGATTGTGCTAATGCCTGCTCTAACTCTTCAATGCGGAAGTTTGCCTGAGTAAGCTCATCCATTAGACCAGCTTCATCTGCATTAGCCTTACCTTCAGTACTGGTAAGGATCTCCCCCTCAACTGCTGCATCTACTTGTTCGTGTTCTGCTTTACTTGACTCGTTGCTCATTCTGACTCCAGCTAAAGTGCTTTGTTTCTGCATGCTCTGGGCATATACTCAATAAACTTGAAAATGCTCGATCCCGCATACACAAGTTGTTTCAACATATTATGGGGATCAAATTACCGGATTCAAGCCCTAGCAGATAAATATGCCTAAAACATTCCAAACTATCGGCCTGATTGGGAAACCTAATCATCACGGCACTAACTTAACCTTAAAGCGCTTACATCACTGGTTGTCGATGCAAGGCTTCGATATCTTAGTAGAAGAAAGAGTAGCCCACGAAATCGGTCCACACAGCAAATCGGTGGATCTACTCGAATTGGGTGAAAAGTGCGACTTGGCTATCGTCGTTGGTGGCGACGGTAATATGCTTGGCGCTGCACGGGTGCTTGCCAGATTCGATATCGGCGTGATTGGTGTCAACCGCGGCAACCTAGGCTTCTTAACCGACCTACCTCCAGATTCTTTTGAAACAGCCTTAGCCGAAGTGCTTGAAGGCAGCTTCGAAACAGAGTTTCGCTTCCTACTCGAAGCCGAAGTGCATCGTCATGGAAGTATGAAGTCCAGTAACACTGCGGTTAATGAAGCCGTTTTACACCCGGGTAAAGTGGCCCACATGATTGAGTTTGAGGTCTACATCGATGATGTCTTCATGTACAGTCAACGCGCTGATGGCATGATAGTCTCAACGCCGACAGGTTCAACGGCTTATTCGTTATCAGCCGGTGGTGCGATTCTTACACCAAACCTTGAAGCATTGATTTTGGTGCCCATGTTCCCTCACACCCTTTCTTGCAGACCCATAGTCGTCGATGCCTGTAGTAAGATAAAACTGGTGGTATCCCCTGAAAATGGTGACAACTTGGAAGTCAGCTGTGATGGCCATGTTGTTTTGCCTGTTCTACCTGGTGATGAGATTTTAATCAAGCGCAGCCATGAGAGACTTAGGCTTATTCATCCCAAGGGGCACAACTACTTTCATGTATTAAGGAACAAGCTCGGCTGGGGAAGCAAACTTTTCTAGCATCGACTTTGTTAATGTGATGGCCTGAAAAGTTCAGGGCCATCACGTTTCTAGTTTCTAGTTTTACTTAGGGTAAAGTCCATTTGCACTTCGCTTTCTGCAGCGACTGCTTTCCCATCGATAAATTTAGGGGCGTAACGCCAATTTTTCAAACTTTTTAATGATGACTTTTCAAAACCAGAGCCGCCTTTTGAATCAAGGACCCTCGGTTCCGTAACAAAACCATATTCATCAACAATAAACGCTAATTGCACCCACCCTTCCTTGCCCTTCCTTGCAGCAGACATGGGGTATTTGGGTGCCAAACGATATAAAGGCGTCTGCTCTTGTGTCTCTTTCCACGGTTCCATACTGCCTATAGCAAGACAATGCTGAGTAGACTTATCACTCTGACCTTCAGTTTCATATAACTGCACCAGCCTTGCATGAGAGGCTAATTCGTAGGGATGACTGTAATCAAGTTTCGAAAACTGTGTGATCACCTCCTCAAACAGTGGGATCGCCTTACTTTCATTTTTTTCAGCAAACCAAATCAAGCCAGCGATATAAGTCGACTCCACCCGAACTAAAGCATCTTGAGGCAGTTTTTCTTGATATATTTCAAATGCATCAAGCGCATAATTACGCGTTTCACGGTCATAATAACGGGTATTCTTTAGCCCGTTAAAGGCGCTCATCTGCACACTCGCTAGCAACATAGGCCGCTCGCTATCTTCGGCAATCTCTACCGCTAGATGAAATTGTGATTTGGCTTTCTTAATATCTGAATGGGTTTGTGCCGCGCCAAGCAGAGGATCGATACTCTCAACGGACTCCTCGCCATATTCAAGCTCATAAACCGCTAAAGCATCTATATAAAGTTGATGGGCTTGAGCTTGACGCTCTCGAGCACGCTCTTTAGCTAACGACTTATCTTCTTGTATTAGCGCTGAGGCATAATTTAAGCCTAGATTTGCTGAATCAATATCTCTATCGCCAAACTTCAGCTTACCCAGCTCATAAGCTTGAGCGGAATACCTGAGTATATCGGCATCATTACCATCAGCAACGGCTTGTTGATATGCCTTATAGCTATCACTGAAGCTTGCTAAGGCATGAGAAGAGGAGTGAGGTACTGAGTTTGCTTCAACGTTAGGTATTGCCGTAGATTCAGCGGCAAAAGGCTGAAAGCTCGACGTCGCGACTAACAAAGCAAAACCATAACGTTTGGCATTAGAAAAGGAGGCTGAGGGTGTCATCATAAATATCCATATTTATACACAGTGAAAAACAAAATAATTCAGTTAAACCATCCTAACTAAAATAACACCACAACTCCACCGACCACAATCCAAATGTTACAATTACGATCAATCGATAACGGAGCGTTAACACCTATTGGTATATGCTGTACAACCTCTAAAACTGCAGTCGGCTAGACAGACTCAGCAGCTTAGCTTCAATTCCCTCGGCAGGAATACTGTTAAGGCTAATAAGCTCAAGCCTTGAATCCATCACATCATCCAACTCTGTGACTGTCATCTCTCCTTCGATAAAATTGATCCCAGCGATACCCTCATCAGTGATAATCACAGCCTTAAGACGTAATACATCTAAGCTTTTCACCCAGGCAATCATTTCATCAAAGTTAAACTCGTAACTTGGATCGAATATCCAGCCACAGCTGAAGGCTCCCTCTCCGCTATTGGTTTTAGACAATATGCCTCGGGCATCGAATTCAATCACATCGACTTGAAAATCTAACTCAAACACACTGGATTTTGGCGTTAATACTGATTGTTTTTTCTGTATTTGTGTTGGCCTGAACATGGTAGGTTCATTGAGACATGCCAAGATGTTATTGGGTAAGGGTTCACTTGCATTCAGGCTAATGCAGAGCAATTGGCCTTTGTTTTCGACGGGCTCACCACTATGTTTCTCGACTGAATGTTTCTCGACTGAATGTTTCTCGCCTAAATGTTTCTCGATTAAATGCTTCTCGACTAAATACTCAGTTAATTCAGGTAAACTGCTATCAGAATAGAGATCTGACTTGGTAGCTAATATGATATCTGCCACTTCAAGCTGTTGATTGAATATGTCGTGATCTCGATAACATGGATCGGCCACCTTTCTGGCATCCACCAAACACAGCGTCGATTTGAGCTTAATAACATTTTGATAATGAGGCTGACTCAGTACCTTAAGCACTTCTCTTGGGTGGCCAAGACCAGTAGGCTCAATCAGTAATCTGTCGGGCTTAGCCTTTAATATGAGCTGATTGATTGCCACTTGCATAGGCACCCCAGCTGCACAGCACATGCAGCCACCTGCGACCTCACGGATCTCAACGCCCTCTTCACCTCCTCCGAGCAAGGCTGAATCAATCCCTATTTCGCCGAATTCATTGACCAATACAGCCCACTTTTCCTCCGCTGGCTTATCGGCGAGTAGACGCTTAATTAATGTTGTCTTGCCTACACCGAGAAAACCGGTGATCACATTGGTACTAATTGGTTTAATGATCATGCTTATCCAAGAATAATTTGAAATATAGAATCAAGATTGAGTGTAATAACTAATCTTTCAAGTCTCAATATCTACGTAAGGCATCTCTAGACTTAAAAATCCCCCCCCACATAAACCCACACAGTAAATACACACAACAAATCTACTCAAGCGATACACACGGGCAACATCAGTTCAAAAATGATGCGGACGGACACATTATTGACTTTGTTTGATACCCAATGATTGGACACCTGTATAGAATCATTTCGAAGCTCAAATAAATGAGCTCGTATAATAATTAATAAAGATGGGTCAATAATTATGAATTTTTTAAAAACTGCAGCAGCAGCTGCGATCTCGATTGCGTTATTATCAGGATGTAATGACGAAACTACCAACATTTATCCACCAGAGCCAACTGAGCCAACGACGGTTCGCTTCGCAACATACAACCTCTCTTTCGATCGTAGTAGCTTCGAAGAGCTTGTCACTGAAATGCAGATCCCTGCTCTAGAGCAAGAAGCGTTAATGACCAAGTGGTTTGACGATGATTTGACCGACGATGAGCGTAAAGTCGTTGAAAAAATTATTCAAATCCGTAACGTTGCCGCTATTATCCAGACAGAGCGTCCAGCCGTTATCATGATGGGCGAATTTAACAACGACGGTGTTGGTGAAAACCAAGACGGCATCAAAGGCTTCCGTTTAAACTATCTTGCAGTGCCACAAAATGGCCTAGGTACGACCTCTGAAGACAAGCAGATGCTAGAGCCTATCCAATTTGCTTATGCAGAAAGCTTCTCAACCAATACAGGTCTATTGAGCGAGTTCGATCTAGACCGTAACGGTACTGTCGCTCTACCAGGCGATGCTTGGGGCTTCGGTTTCTACCACGGTCAATATGCCTTTGGTTTACTTTCACAGTACCCAATTGATACTGCTAACATCCGTACTTTCCAAAACTTTAAATGGAAAGATTTACCTGGCGAAACGAACCCGACTATCACGAACTGTGAAGACGAATACAACCCTATCCCAGAAGGCATGAAGTGTGGCGATGAGTGGTACACAGCCGAAGCATGGGCAGAAAAGCCACTATCTTCTAAAAACCATGTCGACGCACCCATTCTTATCCCAACTGCAGATGGCGAGAAAGTGGTTCACTTACTACTCTCTCACCCAACGCCTCCAGTTTTCGACACCGTCACAGAAAACAACAAGCTGTTAAATAGTGCAGAGATCAAGTTCTGGAGTGAATATGTATCAGATGCAGACTACATCTATGATGATGCTGGTGTTAAAGGTGGTTTAGGTTTAGATGCCTCTTTCGTGGTTATGGGCGATCTTAATGCCGATCCAGAGAATGGCGATGGCTTCCTAGAATCCATTCAAGACCTTATGCATCACCAGCGTGTAAATGTGCTCGCTACCGATGGTGTATACGCACCTAACAGCTTAGGGTCAACTGAATGTGTGGCTCTTGGAGACTGTGGTGACAGCACTTACCCAGACCGTATCACTAGCACATTTGGCCTGCGTGTTGATCATGCAATCCCATCTAACGATCTAAACATCATAGATTCTGGTGTTTTCTGGCCTGCAACGTTCGAAGAAGGTCGCCTATTGATGAATGATGAGCGAGTTGGAAAATACGGTAACGGTAAAGATATCTCTTCTGATCACCGTCTAGTATGGATTGAAGCAGAGCTTTAATTCCAACGTAACTCATGACTAGTAACAAAAAACCGCCTTATTGGCGGTTTTTTTATAACTGGTTCAATATCTTACACCAAGCGTTAACGTTTATTCTGAGCTCGTCGATTCGCATAGTCAGACTTGCCATTGTCAGCTGTACGTTTTGATTTGCCTTTATACTTACCCGTTGGTTTACCTTTGCGTCTTTCAACTTTTGGTTTAGTCTTAGTCACATCTTGGTTTTCACGATAACGAGCCGGCAGCGGTGCCCCGAGCTCATAGCCAGGCATCACACTTCTCGGTAACTCAAGCTCGATTAAGGTCTCAATCTCATTGAGTATAGTCTCATCGGAAGGACAGACAAAAGAGATAGCTCGTCCAGTTAAACCTGCGCGTCCCGTACGACCGACACGGTGGATATAGTCTTCAGCGGCATAAGGCAGCTCAAGGTTGATCACTAAAGGAAGCGCCTGGATATCGATGCCTCTTGCCGCGACATCTGTGGCGACCATGACTCTGATCTTTCCAGATTTAAACTCTTCTAGGGTACGGTTTCGAGTGCCTTGTGTTTTATCACCATGAAAAACACCACACTTAATTCCATCGAGTTTTAACTCACCATTTAGATGGTCAGCGCTTTCCTTAGTGCTGGCAAAGACCAATACTTGCTGCCAGTTATTACGGCCAATGAGTTCAGATAACAGTTCGGCCTTACGGCGTTTATCAACCAGATAGACTTCTTGCTCGACACTGCTAGCCGAGCGACTTTGAGCCACGTTGATCCACTCTGGTTCAATTAACATTTTCTCAGCTAATAGCTTTACTTCATCACTATATGTGGCAGAGAAAAAATGCGTTAAATGTGTTGTCGCGACGAGCGCTTTGACCTTTTCAATATCACGGACAAATCCCATGTCCAACATTCTGTCCGCTTCATCGATGACTAAGCTAGTGACATCAGACAGGTCAAGGCCATGTTGGCCGATAAAATCGAACAGTCTACCCGGTGTCGCCACTAAGATATCGACACCCGCGTTCAATGCCTTACGCTGCGGATTCATGTTGGAACCGCCATAAACAGCTAAGGTCTTGAGGGAAGTAAACTGACTATAACGGGTAATATTTTCAGCCACTTGAATTGCCAGTTCTCGGGTCGGAGTAAGAATAAGCCCTCGTAGCTTAGGTGTCTCACGCCCCTCATCAAGCAAACGTTGTAATAGTGGCAAGGCAAACGATGCTGTTTTACCTGTGCCAGTTTCGGCACACGCCAATAAATCACCGCCAAGTAAGGCAACTGGAATGACAGCGGCCTGAACCATTGTGAGCTGCTGATATCCGCATTGTTCAATGGCATCTATCAGTAGTGGATTCAGTTCTAAAGCGTCAAATTTCATGAAAAACTCACGTGGGATAATTATTGAGCGCGGAGTCTACCAAAATCCACCAGCACTGGCTATGACGTTGCCTTATCATGTTGACGTTGCTCGCTCGTCTTCAGGTATTTAGCTTCAAACTCCGCATAGGGGACGGGTTTTGAAAATAGATACCCTTGGCCATAATTACATCCGGCGGCAGACAGAATTTGTTGCTGTTCTTTAGTCTCTACACCTTCGGCGATGACTTTCATTCCCAATTTATGCGCCATGACAATAATGGCTTCACATAGGGTGGCATCGTTGGGGTCAGACTCAAGATTGCGGGTAAAAGATTGATCTATTTTAAGATAATCGATATCAAACTTTTTAAGATAGGCGAGAGAAGAGTAGCCAGTGCCAAAATCATCCAACGAAACTTGGATTCCAGCATCTCGATATGCCAGCAATTTTTCAGAGACTCCCATACTCGCATCGAGTAATAATCCTTCAGTGATCTCGACACAGATCCCATTGCTTGCCAGATTTAGCTCTTGCAGTTTAATGATCCAATTCTCAAAGCTATCCCCTTCATCTCTGAATTGAATAGGTGATTTATTGATACTAATTTGAATCTCTACACCAAACTTTTCACGCCATGCCGCACTTTGCATAGCCGCTTGTTCAAATACCCAATTACCGATATCAATGATTAAGCCAGTATCCTCTGCTATTGGAATAAACTCAGCTGGAGAAACCAAGCCTCGCTCCGGATGATGCCAACGAATTAACGCCTCGGCTTTATACACTTGCTCATTCGTCAGGTCGATGATTGGTTGATAGTAGACTTCAAATTCTTGTTGCTTCACCGCCTTGCGCAAGTCCCGGATCAAGACCATCCGATATCTCGCTTCTTCCTGCATCGAAGGTGTAAAGTAATGGAATCGATTTCTGCCCTGATCTTTTGCTGCATACATGGCCTGATCAGCATGCTTGAGTAAGTTCTCTATGGTAGATGCATCATCAGGGTATAAGGTGATCCCAATACTTGCTGTGATATAAGCTGTATCATTACCTAAGTTATATGGCTCAGCCAGGCGTAGTAAAATATTCTGGGCAACCCGCTCAACGCCTTTATTATCCTCAATCGCAGAAAGTACGATAGTAAACTCATCACCGCCTAGCCTTGCAACAACATCAGACTCCCTGATACAAGCTTTTAAACGTTTCGCCGCTTCCACTAATAACAGGTCGCCAACATCATGACCTAAGGTATCATTGATCTCTTTAAAGTAATCCAAATCGAGAAACATCAAGGCAAAATGCTGATGATTACGATCTGATTTAAGCAGCTCAGTGCCTAGATATTCCAGCAGCATTCTTCTATTGGGCAATCCTGTCAATGGATCATAATTAGCCTGCTTCCAAATGATATGTTCAGCTTGTTTCTTTTCGGTGATATCAGAAAACAGTGCGACACGACGATAGACTTCGCCGGAGCGATCGTAAATGGTGTTAATCGTTAACCAAACAATAAACTCAGTAGCATTCTTATGCTTAAGCCAGATCTCTCCTTGCCATTTACCCGTCTCTGCAATTTGCATAATCATCTGTTTAAACTGAGTCTTATTGGTCCGCTCGCATTTCAGCATGTCGATATGCTGATTAATCACTTCACTTTCACAATAGCCAGTGATCTCGGTGAATGCAGAGTTGGTTGTGATGATGCTTCCTTTACTGTCTTGCACACTCATCGCTTCGCTCGAGTTATTATAAACTGATGCAGCCAATTTCAGTGATTCTTCAACCCGCTTCCTATCTGTGATGTCGGTATGAATACCACACATTCTAAGTGGAGTTCCATGTGAGTCACGGCTAACCACTTTTCCTGAGTCTAAAATCCAACGTATTTCACCTGAGTTTGATACTAGCCGGTATTCAATACTGTGCTGTAAGCTTTCTCCTTTAAGATGCACATCGATAGAGTGTAAAACTGCCACTCGGTCTTGAGGGTGAATACCATTTATCCACAATCTTTCATTATGTTTAAGTTCATCGACACTGCAGCCCAATAAATCGGCGCAGCGTTCATTTCGATCCACTTTATTGGTTTTAATATCCCAATCCCATAAACCTAAGTCACTACTGGTAAGCACTAAAGCAAGCTGCTCCTGACTCGAACGCATGGCAGATTCGGCTTGTTTCTGCGAAGTAATATCGAGTAAGCCAGAGATCACTAACTGCACTTTATCGTTCACTCTCTGACAGGCTACTGTCAGATGCGTATACACAATACTGCCATCTTTAGCGACAAAGCGTTTATCCATCTCATACTCATCAATTTCACCACTGAGCATGCGCTTAAATTGAGATAAGTCAGCTTGCAGATCGTCATAATGAGTCATCTCTACCCAAGTCTTAGCTAACAATTCTGCCTCTGAATATTTCAACATCTGGCACACTCTAGGATTAACTTTGAGCCAGTGTTGATCGACACTTGAGATCCCTATACCAATATTTCCGATGTTGAATTGAGAGCGAAACATAAAGTCATCTTGTAGCTGTATCTTGGCATCACGCTCTATCTCAAGCCTTCTAGATAGCAATAAACCAAGAAACGCCGTCGCAAGTGGGAAGATAAGTAAAACAGGTAGGCTCAACTGCATCAGGATAGCTATCGCGATATCCATTGGCAGAATAAACATCAAAGATAATGTTAATAGGTGAAGTATAAAGCCAAACAGATACAGCTCTTTATACTTAAGTTCAGCAATGACAGGTTTACGTTTAGCACGCCAAATGCTGCCAAATAAACCCGATGATATAATAACCGCAACGCCGGCCCAAACAGCAGAACCCCCTTCCATAATCCGGTAAGCCGATGCGATAGCAATCGCTATAAATGTCGGTAACCCACCAAAAAACAACCCTGAGATCCCAAGGATTACCGAGCGAGTATCAAAAAATATTCCAGACTGATACTCCCATGGTGTCAGCATTGTGGTGACCGTAATTCCACCAATGATGGCACCTACCGATAATCGCCAAAGAAGAAAGTATTCACTCTGCTTTTTCCTAGGAACGGCATCATAAACAAATACCATGGCTAATAATAACGCGGCATTTTGTACTAGGGAGTAAATTACGTCTGAATCCATAGTCGCAGTTCATCTCTCAGCAAAAGTCTAATTTAGAGCTTTGAGTGTAGCAGATGAAGTGTACAAATGAGACAACAACAAATAGGGGCAAAATGGTGAACAAACATCAACTTGAACAACTAAAGTCGTACAACATTTTCTCAAATACGCCTCATCTAACAAAAATAACAATATCATCTAAATAAAAGTCATCTTTAATTAGAAATGCATTAAGATGGCCATGTGACTATATGGATATTCAGGGTAAACGGACTAATGCCAGGACTAAACACAGCTTTTTTAAAGGTGATCATCTTTGCCTGTACTTTCTTGCTAGGCTTTTGCGGCTTGGCATATGGAAAGGATACGCAAATAATGAGTAAACAAACGATCAAGCTTGCAGCTGAAGATAACTGGGCTCCCTTTGCTAGAGCTACAGGCACAGGTATCTCTCATTCCCTAATCAATTCCGCCTTTTCTCGTGTCGGGATCGATGTAAACAGCATAGTTGTCCCTTATTCTCGTGGACTCGTGATGGCCCAGAAAGGCCTAGTCGATGGCGTCTTCAACTTAGTCAAAGAAAAAAGCACCCAAGACCATTTCATCTTTGGCAATGAGCCACTCTTTTCAGCAACCGCATCTTTTTACCACAATACCAACAATCCTATTCAAGCCAACGACAAGTGGCAACTCCCTCCTAATACTAAAGTTGGCATCATAGATGGTTACGAATATGGTGATCAACTCCTGCTACTTCCCAATATTCATATATTAAAACTGTCAAACCACAACCAGTTAATCAACTTGCTTCTTTTAGATAGAATCGATCTCGCTATTATGTACGATTTAGTGGCGGAACAATATATTGAACAGATGGGGGTTTCAGCTGATATAAAACAGACCTTCCCCAATCATACTGGCCAAGTTTATTTAGCTTTCTCTAAGAAAAATCCAGAGGCTGAATCATTGGCAAAGTTACTCGACAGCGGGCTAAACGCATTGAAACAAGATGGAAGTTACCAGAAAATAATGGCTTCCATTGAACCCATTAAGGACAGAGATTACTCAAGGTAAACCCTTACCTCTGTGCTAGACTAGCGCCAATTTCCAGTGGTATTGGCGTGTGCAGAAGATTATGCAAAAAACAGCTCAAAATAATAAAGCGTTGAATTACAGTCCAACATTTAATTTTCCCGTGCAAATCTATTACGAAGATACCGATTTTTCAGGAGTGGTTTACCACCCTAACTTTCTTAAATACTTCGAAAGAGCCAGAGAACATGTCATTGGAGCTGATACCTTAGCTTCTCTATGGAATAAACAAGGCTTGGGATTTGCAGTCTACCGTAGTGATATGCTTTGTCATGATGGTGTTGAATTTGCTGATATTATTGATGTGCGCACCCGCTTCTATTTCGAGAGTAAATACAGAACGGTATGGCAGCAAGAGATATGGCGCCCCAACGCAAAAAAAGCGGCTGTCACAGCCAATATAGAGATGGTCTGCATGAATAAAGACAGACAGCTGGCTCCCATGTCGGCTGATTTATTGGCTCATTTAAGTCAGTCATTTACCAGCAACATTCACATTTAGTCACTTTTTATCTTAAAAATCAGTGCTGTTTATCGGCTTATATAATCAATGCTTGAATAAGCCGATTCACTTTTTACTAAGGTTTTTCGTTTCAATTTCCGTAGCAGTCATAGCTTTATAGTAATAATCCCCTTGGATTTTATCGACTCCCATCTCAATCAAAGCACGACTAATCACCTCTGTCTCGACACCCTCTACCGTCACACTAAAGCCTAGACCTTTAGCCAGTGCAATACTGCTTTGCATAATGTGTGAAGCCCGTTTATCGTTCAGTAAATCATCGAGAAAGGCCTTGTCGATTTTAACTTCATCGACAGGAAATCGTTTCAGATAGGCTAAAGAGGAGTGACCAGTACCAAAATCATCGATGGCCACATCGACACCTATTTGTTTTAATTTATTAATCGCAGTTACCGCTAACTCCATATCATCCATAATATGACTTTCGGTGATCTCAATAGACAAGGCTGTAGCAGGGACATGATAACGCTCCAGCAGGACTTGGATGTCATCACATAAGGTCTCACTGACCATATCCTGAGTTGATAAGTTCACAGCAACCTGCAGCCTGATCCCTGCCTTTGTCCATTTAGCCTGTTGGGAAATAACCTGTTCCAATGCCCATTGGCTAACGAGATCTATCATTCCAGCATGCTCTATCAACGGAATGAATTCAGCAGGTGATATATTTCCAAGCTCGAAATGCTGCCACCGCATTAATGCTTCAACCTGACGATACTCTCCTAATGCTACCGTAAACTTAGGCTGGTACACCATATAGAGCTCACCTTGCGCTAATGCCTTAGGAAGGTGATGAATGATACCAAGCGCTCTCTTTTGTGTGGAGTCATCTCCTTTAGCATAATGAGCAATAAAGGGCTTGCTAGCCTTGGCTTTTATGACGCTAAGGTCGAGACGTCTTAATAGGGTACTTACATCTGCATTGAACAGCCTCAGATCGACAACTCCCACCTGTACCTGTATCGCTATTATGCTTCCTTCTGCATCATAGGGGGCCTGTAAGTGCTCACGTAACGCGAGTAACTCACAGTCTGTTTGCGGCGTATCTAAATGCAGTAAAAACTCATCTTGATTCATTCTAGCTAGATATAAAACATGTGGCTTTAATGCCATCAGCCTCGCTGAAACGCGTTTTAGTAGTGAATCACCAACCGTGAAACCGAATAAATCATTCACAAACCTAAAACGATAGATATCGATTAAGACAAGAGAACCCAGCTCTAAAGGTGACAAGCCGGCCAAATACGATTTAACACCCAAGCGATTAGGCAAACCAGTTAACTTATCTTTATTATTTTGCTTAGACTGGCCTAAAAATAACTGTTCAAGTTGATCATATAGAGGAGCAAATTTTTTCGGGATTCTTTGAAGTGGAAGATTCTTGGAAGCGCTCGTTTTACTCGTTGCTGCAGATGAGACCTTAAGCATGGCATCTTGCTGTTGACTCAAGGAAGGAGAATCTTGAGCTTGTTGCTCTTGAATCAGTCTTATGAGCGCTTTTAAAAAATGGGTTTCACGCTTACTATGCCGGTACCAGATGACGATACCAGCGAAACAGAACACGCCAAGTCCACAAATAACCCACTCATTTACCAAACGACTATCTCAACTCCTTTATTGAACCTCATTATATTAAACAGGTACTCTAGCTCAATATGAAGAACTATTCGTAGCTAAGCTTAATTGAGTGATACTTATCGAGAAACTCATCACTTGCTAGCTCTTCTGGAGAGACAGGTAAACCACGCTTGGCAAACACATCTAACCGCTCATTAATATCCGCCCCCGCCCTTAACTCGCCGGTGTAAAAAGCCGCTGCACGAACAAAATCAAGATAGCTCACATTGTCAGGAAGATAAGATAAATCAGACCAACGCTCAACCACTTCCATCACTTCCGGAGCAAACTCCCAGCTCTTCAATACCGCCCGCCCTATTGGACCCTGCATCTTTCTTACCAATGCCCTAAGCTGATCGGTACTAGTAAACAGTTCTGGTTGAGCCTCAGCTTCAGTCAACACAGGTAAAGCACCGATATTATGTACCAGGCCAGCCAAGGTCAACGTATCAAAGCTCAAGCCGCAGCCTTTGTGAGTCTTAATATAGATCTGCAACATGGCACAAGCAGCTGAAGTGACTTCGATAGATGCTCCCCATACTTCATCCATCACCTCCCACACCATCTCATTCGTCGAGATAAACAGCTGCTCCATAGCGACAGAAGTTGCAATAGACTTAATTTGAGTTAAACCAATGCGAGTAACGGCACTATTGACGTTCTCAGCTTTTACGCCACGACTGTATAAAGCACTGTTAGCCACTTTGATCATTCTGGCAGATATCGCAACATCTTGACCTATGATCCCGGCAACTTCCTTGGGACTAGAGTCCGGCCTAGCGACGACCTCCTGAACTTTCATTGCAATTTCTGGCAATGTTGGCAAAACTAGGGCGTCAGCCTTTAACTTCTTTAAAAGCCTGACCAATAGTTCATGTTCAGTAGACATTGTTGCTCCCATTATCTTTACTCTCCTCTGCTTAAACAGGGATATGATTCGATGTTTTCAGAGAGTATATCAGCGGATACGTTAATCAGACGTGTAAAAAGCACTCAGACAGTTAATATCTTGTTTAGATTCTAGCTAACTTTAAGATTGTTAGGGAGAAAAATTACTGATTAGTTAAATAAAAAGTTGTGAACATATAAAGAAGAATTACTGAATAAAAAGATATTTTGCACTAAATTTGATAACGGCAGTGGCATTGAGTAAAATGCCCGCCCGCTTATTGCGACTTTAATCACCAATTGAGAGTTATTATGTTTAAACCTGAGCTACTGTCTCCCGCTGGGACTCTAAAAAATATGCGTTATGCATTTGCCTATGGTGCAGATGCTGTCTATGCAGGCCAGCCTAGATACAGCCTTAGGGTTAGAAATAATGACTTCAAGCTGGAAAATCTGGCTACTGGTATCCAGGAAGCCCACGATTTAGGAAAAAAACTGTACGTTGTGAGCAACATTGCACCTCATAACACTAAGTTAAAAACCTATATCAAGGATATGGAGCCCGTTATAGGCATGAAGCCTGATGCGATAATCATGTCAGATCCTGGTCTGATCATGATGGTTCGCGAAGCTTTTCCTGATCAGGTGGTTCACCTTTCAGTGCAGGCCAATGCCATCAACTGGGCTTCAGTAAAATTCTGGCAGCAACAAGGGATTAAGCGTGTCATTCTTTCCCGTGAGCTATCTCTCGAAGAGATCGAAGAGATCCGTCAACGTTGCCCAGATATCGAATTAGAAGTCTTCGTCCATGGCGCGCTCTGTATGGCCTACTCTGGCCGTTGTTTATTGTCAGGTTACATAAACAAACGTGATCCTAACCAAGGAACTTGCACTAACTCATGTCGCTGGAAATATGATGCCCATGAAGCGAAAGAGACAATGGAAGGCGACATAGTTGCAGTAAATCCTCAAGGCCTTGTGGATCAAAACGGTGTCCAAATTGAAAAGCCAACATTAGGTGAAGGTCAGCCAAGCGATCAAATCGTCTTGCTGCAAGAAGCGGGTCGTCCTGGTGAATATATGCCTGCATTTGAAGACGAGCATGGCACTTACATCATGAACTCGAAAGATTTGCGTGCTATCCAGCATGTTGATCGCCTGACAAAGATGGGCATCGACTCTTTGAAAATTGAAGGGCGTACTAAGTCTTTTTATTATGTAGCTCGTACTGCCCAGCTTTATCGTCAAGCCATCGAGGATGCCGCATCAGGTAAAGACTTCGATCGCACTTTAATGCGTAACCTAGAAGGCTTAGCTCATCGCGGCTACACCGAAGGCTTCCTTCGTCGTCACGTTCATGATGAATACCAGAACTACGATTACGGCTATTCAATTAGCGATACCCAACAGTTTGTCGGCGAATTCACCGGTAAACGTAATGATGCAGGTATGGCCGAGATTGATGTTAAGAATAAATTCTCAGTTGGCGATAGTGTCGAGGTGATGACTCCTCAAGGAAATATTACCCTGACTATCGATCAACTAATCAACCGTAAAGGTGAAAATGTTGAAGCCGGTTTAGGTTCAGGACACTTTGTGTTTCTAACGCTTCCTGCACAGATCGATGTGGATAAAGCGGTTATTTTACGTAACTTGCCCCAAGGCCAAGACACACGTAACCCACACGCTTAATAGTCGTAGCGGTTATAAAGGAATAAACTAAAATATCGTGATGTTTATCGTTACGATATTTTATACCGATTGGCATTAGTCCAATTGTGGCGAAAACGCGTCATAGTTAAAGTTGTAAACTAGGTAAATTGAAGCATGGCATTATTGATCGACGATAGCTGTATCAACTGCGATATGTGTGAGCCTGAATGTCCAAACCAGGCCATCACTATGGGCGAGGAGATCTATGAGATAGACGCAGATCTTTGTACCGAATGTGTTGGCCATTATGATAAACCGACCTGTATTTCAGTATGTCCAATCGATTGCATCGATCCAGACCCAGCTCATCAAGAGTCTGATGATGAACTGTTAGTTAAGTATCACCTCATAACCGGTAAACCTGTCATATAAGTAACACCTGTGGAGGCGAGCCCCCGCAGGTATGATATTATTTTCATCTGCAACAGCTCGGCAACAGGAAGCTGTTTACGGGTTCATCTCATATTGATCTTTCATGGGATAAACATAGTTGTCCCACACTCGAGTATTACGCGCCTCATCAACGGCCGGGCGCTTAATCATTCGATTACATATCATCTGTTGCACCCGAGTCGCACTGCCTTTTTGACTCAGTTGCAGCGCAAATTTTGAAAAGTCACGCACCATAAAATCAAAGATCTGCTCAATCAAATCATCCTCTATCTTTTTTATCTTGGCATTTTCTAAGATAAGCTGACCATATACCACCAGAGTGAAAAGCTCACCCAAGATCAATAAAAAATCGAAATCTTTGCTCTGCTCTTTACTCGGTTTAGCTGCCATAAGCAGTATTTTTAATAGCTTGATTTGCTTTTTAAAGATATTAACATTAGGTAGATCAACACCATTATAAACCATACGGTAATCATGGAACCGAGTCTTACTCAGCCCTTTAGTCGCTCCCTGATTAAACAAAAATGTATCATTAACTGGCTTATCCATGGTCGGTGTCTCTGGATACACCGCAGGCTTAAAGAAGTAATTTGCCATAAATTTCAATATAAGTGCCATATTGACATGAACGGTTCCTTCAAGCTTGGGCAGTGCTCGAATATCCCTTACCGCCATCTCAAAATACATGTTCTTCTCAAAGCCTTTAGCGGCCATGACATCCCAAAGCTGGTTAATCACCTCCTCCCCTTGAGTGGTGACTTTCATCTTAACCATAGGGGTGAATAGCAGATAACGGCGATCATCAGGATTAGCACAGCGCATATAATCCACGCCCCGCAAAGCAAACAACTTCATCGCACTTAGGCGAGCGTAGGAGTCGATAAACAGCTGCTTAATATGGACAAAATCGGTAACATAATGATCGAACAATCGTCGATGGGATGCATGATTTATCGCTTCGAAATAAGCATGCGAACAGATACCTATTGATGCCCAGCCCAGATTAAACTTGCCCACATTGACAGTGTTAAGGGCCATATCCCATGCATCACGACCAGTAGCTAAGATATCCGCACTCGCAATAGGATAATTATTAAGACGGTATTCGGCGACATAGTTTTGAGAGTTAACCACGTTTTGTACTAATTCGTAGTTTGGATGCTGAGAGTCTACGACAAAGAAAACATACTCATCTGTATCGGTTAGCTTACCAAAAGTCGACACCAGTGCCGCCTTATTGCCGTTACCGATATAATATTTACTGCCGTTGGCCAGATAAGAGCCATCTTCTTGCCGAGTAAGGCACATATCAGTAGAGTAGATATCGGCGCCGTGTTCCTTTTCTGACAGGCCAAAAGCAAAGATCCCGCCCTCAGCTAACAGTTTCGCAGCACCTTGCTTCACCTCTTCATTATCACTTATCCAGATAGGCCCTAAACCCAGTATCGACACCTGCCAGGTATACCAATGCGCCAAGCCGTAGAAGCCTAATACTTCATTGAGCGCACAGTTACGAAAAGTGTCCCAACGAGCTCCTTCGCCTCCATACTTTTCAGGGGTCAAAAATGTAGCAAACAGCTGCTCTTTCCTCTCGAATTCGAGAAAATCGGCATACCAGGTTCGTTCATGATCATCGATTTTTAACTTTGCCTTTCCCCGGGTCTCAAAAAACGCAATGGTCTTTTTAATCAAAGATTTTGAATGAGAGTCCAAGTAGTCATAGCGTTCAAGCTTTGGATTCAAAATCAGGGTTCGTCTCTCTTCATTTCCGCTTGAAGCTGGAGCCGGATTTGCTGAAGAGGAGTTAGGATCTGTCTTGCTTATTTGAATCTTGTTGATGGGTCCAGCCTGTTTCATATAGCGTGCTCTCAGTTGCTTTTATCTGCTTGATAAACAGACAGGAAATCACTCATGTCACCAGTGGATAGTATTGACTCCCGCAAGAGGGGGAATAAGGCTCATTATTCCCACCTGAAAGTGCAACAAGAAAAACTATAACCTCAACATGGCCTTAATAACACATCGTACCACCTAGCCTCTTTCAGCCAAGCGAGCGTGCACGGAACTGTGAAACATATTGCCTTAAACCTGTTTTAAGATAATCGCAATCGATAGCTAAGACTGACTTAAACCATTTCAGGGTTAGCCTTGAGCTGTAACTGTTGAATAAGCTGTGCCAATTTCTCTATACTCTGTCTAATTGGCCCAGGCATAGTGTCAAATTCAATACTCAACAATAGATTCTTTACCTCTAATCCCAGTTCAGTGTCACCTTCGATTGAAAGCCTACGTTGAAAAAATAGCGTATCAGGATCTTCTTTGCCCGCAGCCACTAAGAGGAGCTCTTTCGAGTTACCAGCAAACAGCACTTCAGCATCACCTCTTGGGCGGACCTGCCAGCCATCATTAAAACTTACTTCAAACGCTAGCCCCATATCCTCAACATCTATCGCTACCCAACGACCTGATAAAAAATCTAATTCTTCATCTATGGCTTGCTGCTTGAGCACTAGCGCTAAGATCCGCGTGAGGATGTCGGCTTTCACCTTAAACGGCACCAATGATAGTGGTGGACGAACCAGCTTTGGACCCATTGTTAATAGCTGCTTGGCAAAAGTACCAGAAATAGGCATCTGCATAGTAATTTTAAATCCTTTATGACAGGGAGTGAACTCTCCACCTACAACAGGAGAGCACAAAATAAAATGATTTTACCCAGATTTTATGATCACAAACCTGTTTTACATCAAGAATTGGATATTCATTCCCTTTTACACTCACTTTTCAAATTTTTGGGAGTTATTCGGAGTATACATATGGAGCTGCTGTGTCCAGCAGGTAATTTGGCATCACTAAAGACTGCACTCAATGCAGGTGCCGACGCCGTCTATTTAGGCTTAAAAAATGATACTAATGCAAGATCTTTTGCAGGACTAAACTTCACCCCAAAAAAGCTTCAAGAAGCCGCTGAATACACTAAGAAGCAGGGTAAAAAAATATTTCTGACGATCAACACCTTCCCACAAGCGGGTGAGGAGAAGCGTTGGTATGAGGCGGTTGATATCGCCGCAAACACAGGCGTTGATGCGCTAATTGTGGCCGATCTTTCAATGCTCGATTATGCCCATACTCACTACCCTCACCTGCCACTGCACCTTTCAGTACAGGCTAGTGCGACAAACTTAGGCGCCCTTAAACTCTATAAAGAGGAGTTTAATATTGAGCGCGCGGTACTGCCTAGGGTATTGTCGATGAAACAGGTCAGAGATCTTGCTAAGGTCACGCCGGTCGATCTTGAGGTCTTTGCTTTCGGTAGTTTATGCATCATGGCTGAAGGGCGCTGTCACCTCTCTTCCTATGTCACAGGTCAATCCCCCAATACAGGCGGGTCTTGCTCTCCTGCAAAGCATGTTCGCTGGCAGGAGCAAGGCAGTGACCGCCTTACCAGACTCAATGAAGTCTTGATTGATAAGTCCGGCATCAATGAGCAAATGGGCTATCCCGTTGTCTGTAAGGGACGATACACCACTCAAGATAGCAAGGATCCGACTCACCTACTCGAATCTCCAACCAGCCTCAATACCCTGAGCCTTTTGCCTGAATTAGCTAAGGCAAATGTTGTTTCGTTAAAAATCGAAGGCAGACAACGCAGCCCAGCCTATGTAGAACAGGTCACGAAAGTATGGCGTAATGCCATTGATACCTATCTCAGAGACCCACAAAACTACCAAACTCAGGCAGAGTGGGATAGAGCACTATCAAAAGTCTCTGAAGGGCAAACGACAACACTTGGGGCCTACGAACGCACCTGGCAATAAACCTGAGTGATCACCAAGATATATATTGTCCGCCAGCCAGTAAAAGTGTGGCTGTGAGTACCAAAAGAACATTAGGAAAGAACATGAAAGTATCGCTTGGGCCCTTGCTGTATTGCTGGCCAAAAGAGAAAGTGAGTGAATTTTATCAAGCGGTTGCCCAAAGCCAGATCCCACTGGTGTATTTAGGTGAAACTATTTGTAGCCGTAGAAGAGAGCTTAAGTTTTCTGACTATATGGACTTAGCCCATATGCTCAAGGCTTCTGGCAAAGAGGTGGTTATCTCTACTCTTGCGCTTTTAGAAGCCCCCTCTGAATATACAGAGCTAAAGAAACAGGTAGAAAATGGCGAGTTTATTATCGAAGCTAACGACATGGGGGCAGTGCAGGCAGCAAAAGAGCTAAAACTGCCATTTGTGTGCGGACCAACAGTCAATAACTACAACTTAGCCAGCTTAAAGAAGCTACACAGCTGGGGAATGCAGCGCTTTGTAATGCCTGTAGAGCTATCAAAAAACTGGCTCACCCAGGTACTCTCTGAAGAGAAAACCGCTTTTGAGATTGAAGTATTTGGTCATGGTTTTCTACCCTTGGCACTTTCAGCTCGCTGTTTCACTGCAAGACATAAAGGCCTTAGCAAAGATAAGTGTCAAACCATCTGCATTCAAAACCCACAAGGATTGCTTGCAAGCACACAGGAATCACAACCTCTATTACGATTAAATGGTATTCAAACTCAGTCTGCAGCGTGTATCGACCTATCACCTGAAATCGATGATATGAGAAAAATGGGAGTGGATTATTTCAGAGTGTCGCCATCGAGTTTCGATAGCATTGCGCTTGCAAATAACCTTCTCGAGCAAAGAACTAATTTGATCTTATCTGATGCCGCAAGCTGTAACGGTTACTGGCATCAGGAGGCGGGATTCAATAAGGTTTAAACCCGCTTTCACTTGCTAATGCCTGTAGACTTAAATAATTCATTCGTCATTTAAGTCTACAGTGTGAGCCTACCCAATCAAAATAGTGTTAAGTCTTCATGCTGCGTACTAAACCTATGGTCCAGAGCATAAATATACCGATACTAAGCCACTCTAAGGTCGCTGGCCACCATATTTCCGGCCTCGGTAGGGTCATCACCATCTCTTGATAAAAAGGCCTATCCCCTGGGGTTAAACCAAACGACTTATGCGACAGCAGTAAAAAACTTATGAAGCTGATTAAGGTCATTAATGCCATCAAGATATTCCACCTTGAATAAAGCAGCTGACCTTTCATGAAAATATTAATCAGATACAAAAAAGCGCTGATAGCACCAGAGTAAAAAAAGTACTTTAACGCAGCAGTATGTAGATGGTACACATTAACCGGAAACAACCCAGCTGCAGCTAAGGTAATAAAAGTGAACGTTAAAGACAGTAAAAGTGGATAAAGAAGCTTATTATCGGCCAACTGAATAGCAAACAAACAAAATAGAATAAGACTCAAGCTGCCAAAAAATAGCCCACCATTTACCACGACGGCAAATGTGGAGTGACCATAATGCCCCAACTCACTGAATGTGTGATTTAGAAAATTAAAGCCATGCCCTTCGACATCTTCAAACCCCATAACGGATAACATAATACCGATAATCAGTCCTAGGCTACCTAACGCGCCAAATTTAAACGCCAAATCAGATAGCTTTTTACTCTTCTCTATCATGTGTCCCTTAACTCATTCATCACTAACTCCATTAACATACATGGAAGCAGAAAATATTAACGAGGTCTAGCACAGATTTTTACAATTCTAAATAATGAAAACATATTTTAGAAAAAATGAACATATTATTGTCACCTATATCAAAATTTAGAAATGAAAACCTTGCCAGTAACATCCACTCAGCTTTCCTACAAACACAGAACTATATTGATGAACAGATAAAAATTACAGTTTTATCAACCAAAACCCAAAAACAGCAAAACCCTCACAAAACAAATATATGAGTGGTGCAATTTACAGATAAAAATATTCGACAAAAAATCTGATATGGATTTTGCAGTTTGAACGGGAAATAGCATGACAACTCATCGCACTAAGTCTACTCAGCGTGAGATCAAACTCGCAGCGGGTGACGAACTGATCTCTAATACCGATAAACGTGGCGTTATGACCTACGTCAATCAAACCTTTATCGATATCTCAGGCTATAGCGAACTAGAACTCATTGGTCATAGCCACAATATCGTCAGACATCGAGACATGCCGACAGCCTCCTTTAAAGAACTCTGGAACAAACTCAATGCCGGTCAATCTTGGCAAGTCACCAACGAAAACCTGCAGGCCGTGCACACAGTAGACTCCTCTGTGCTTGAGCTTAAAGTCAACGCCAATAAAGCTAAGTCTATGAGAGATACCTTCGGGTAGCCTCCTCGACTAATGGATTAAAAACGGTAATCCGCAGACTCTACACTCACGCCTCTCACTTGCAAAAACTGAGAGGCGTGTCTGTAACTGCAACAAATTAATGGCTGGCAGTGTTTTTTGACAATGAATGAGGCTGATAAGATTCAATTATCCGATGTAAGCTGCCATCCTGTTTCATTGACTTCATCGCCTCATCAAACTGGACACGAATATAGTTAAGTTGATTTTGTTTAGAGAATGCCAAGTAAGCCAGTCTTGCATCAATAGCAGGAGTTAGCGCTATTATTTGTTTGCAACGCTCCAGCTGCGGGTAGGTTTGCTTGCTTAGCTGATTAAACACGTACTCAGTATTACGCCTCTCCCCCACCACAATATCAGTGACCCCAGTGCATAGCTTCACCAATAGCTGAGGAATGCCGACATCTACGTTGAGCTTAGTGAGTTTCTTCTGGGCAACTAAATCATCAAAATAAGGTCCGTAGCTGAAATCTTTTTTTACACCAAAACTAAGGTGACTAAGCAAAGTTAAGTCTTCACTGTATTTAATATCTGCACCTTCAGTGACGAACAGGTGTATCTGCGCCTTTGACAATGGCATATTACTGTAATCAATATACACCTCTCGTTCAGCCGTCCTAAATACACCAACCATTACATCGATTTGCCCCGTCTTTAGCCAGTTCAGCGCCCGGCTCCAAGGGATCGCTTTGAACTCAATAGGCGTATCTATTCGTCTAAAAGCCTCCTCGATGATGCGAATCGATATCCCTTCGACATTTTCGTCTTGGGTAAAATGATAGGGAGGGTACTCAACAAAAGCGATCGATAGCGGGGGCTCTGCACTAGAAAGATATGTAGGTATAAGCAGAAGAGTCAGCAAAGTAATAAGCACTAATAACCTAGATTTGAATTTCATCTTCGACTCACTTAACAAAGAACAGCAGTTGCTACCTTTTATCTATAAAGTTTAGCTAGCACTGCCAATAATGCATTAATGCTCACAGGCTTGAAGCTGTCATTGGACAGCTTCAAGCATTGAATAGGAAGGAGGAAGAAGGGAGAAGGGAGTAGAAAGAGGCTCACTCAGCTCAACCTATTTTTAGCAATTGTATTAGACTGGCAAAGCCAGATAACGCAGGTGGCTGAATCGTTCACCAGTTTCTATACTTTGCCGTTTAATCTTAATAGGCGCATTAAAATACTGGCTGTTGATCACTAAAGTATGAAACTCACCATTCTCTCCGCAGGGGTCGACATGATCCGCTAAAGAATCAATCAGAGAACTGGTGTAGGTTTGTCCACATAACTCTTCTGATAATTGTACATCCCTATCAATAGTGACAATCACAGTCTCGATGCCTCGACTGATTATTTCTTGTGCTAGCACAAGACTATCTTCCCCCAAGAGTGGAAAAACGGCTTCATATCCTGCTGGCTCCACATAGCTCTTGCGATAATCCACTATGCCATTACAAAACATGTCGCCAAAGGCGATGCCATCTATTGCCAACCCAGATGATTTAATACCTTCAATGACTAAAGATTGGTAAACATCATTTGCGGGAAAAATCTCAGGTAGCTCAATGGTCACCAATGGCAAGCCAAGCCTTTGGGCCTGCATCTTTACCACCTCTATCGGCGTCACCTGAAAAGGAACTTCGCCATTAACATGCGTGGTGTATAAGCCAACTACACGATAATCCTCGGACTCCATCAAGCGCTCTAACGTCAATGTGGAGTCCTTACCTGATGACCAGCTGATAATGATATTTTTTTTCATCGCACTCAAATGTATTACTCCAATAGGTAAACCGATTAATGATGGGTAGCGCAGCGAAACTAATCAAGCAAGCATTATACAAAATCATCCAAGCTAAACGTGAATAATCAATCACATTTCGATTAGACCAAACAAATCAATCCACGACATATTCAATCTAGATAATACTGCGAGAAGGCTTAATTAATAGAGACAGCTATTAATCACTTTCAGACAGTTAACAATATCGAACGCAACACCATAGCAACGCTAGTAACCACCTGAGTTAACAGGTCTCCTACACAAAAGTACATGATGCAATCTGTCGCTGTTCAGTTACAATATAAATACTCAAAAAGTCGTAATAACTATTCTGTTTACGTGATTAATATCATCGAGCAATAGAATCGTTTTACTTACTGGATTTAAGGGGGTAATCTTGCCCACCTTAAAGTGAATGGATATTCATACTTAATTTCAAATTGGATGAAATGTTAACTTATTGCAATTGGGCAACGAACGGTAATTTAGGTAAAAAAAGTGGCTGAAAAACAAACCCATAACATAAAAACGATACTTACGTTTATTATTCCGTCTTTAATTGGCTTACTGCTGTTTATGACGCCTATCAGTTATCAAGACGCTATTACTATCCCAATAGCGATTGTCTCTAAGGGGCTACAGGCTCTGCTTGGCGACACGATCACAGCCATAGTGACGGCAATTATCGTGATAACAACAACGGCAAGTGTGATCACTAAGCTGTTTAAGCCCGCGATAATCATTAACCATGAATTTTTCAACACACTGTTAAATGTCACCCCAGCTTGGTTAGTTGTACGCATATTGGGTGCCATATTCGTGGTAATGACCTTCTTCGGAGTCGGTCCAGAAGCCATCACCTCAGGTGACACTGGTGCCCTAATTTTAAATGACTTATTACCCTCTCTATTTAGCGTATTTATTTTCGCAGGCATGTTACTGCCCTTATTGATGAACTTCGGGCTACTCGAATTTATTGGCACCCTTTTAACCAAGATCATGCGTCCTGTATTTAATTTGCCGGGTAGAAGTGCTGTTGACTGTATGGCCTCTTGGCTAGGTGATGGCAGTGTGGCTATCTTGATGACCAGCAAACAATATGAGAAACGCCTTTATACCCAAAGAGAAGCCGCTGTTATCGGCACGACCTTTTCAGCGGTATCAATCACTTTCTCGTTAGTCGTTATCACTCAGGTCAAACTTGAGCATATGTTTGTTCCTTTCTACCTCACCGTATGTCTAGCAGGTTTTCTGGCCGCGATTATCGTGCCAAAGCTGCCACCACTATGTTGGAAGAAAGATGATTATATCGACAATACACCAAGACATCCTGATGATGAAATGATCCCACAGGGTCATGGTATCTTCTCTTGGGGACTTCATCAGGCACTGGCCAAAGCAGGCCAAAGCAACGGTATTAAACAAACATTTAAAGATGGCATCAAGAATGTCATCGACATGGTATTTGGTGTTATTCCTGTGGTGATGGGTATCGGTACTATCGCCCTGATCATTGCAGAATATACGCCTGTATTTGAATATTTAGGCATGCCATTTATTCCTCTGCTTGATCTCTTGCAAGTACCTGAAGCCGCTGCGGCTTCACAAACCATTGTGGTTGGTTTTGCTGATATGTTCCTGCCATCGATTCTTGCAAGCTCTATAGAATCTGATATGACACGGTTTATCATTGCAGCACTCTCTGTCACTCAGCTTATCTACATGAGCGAAGTCGGTGCACTGTTGATGGGCAGTAAGATCCCAGTCAATATCTTCGAGCTTTTTGTGGTGTTTATTCTGCGAACTCTTGTCACTCTGCCTATTATTGCAGGTGCTGCACATTTGATTTTCTAAGAATATCTCAGACTAAAGAGTGGCTTTGCCACTCTTTAGTCTCCCAAAATTTCTTCTCCCCCATATTCGCACTTTTACTGTTAGCTTCTAAACTTAAAGCCAAAACCACTCAAATAAGCTTCTATTCACTCTGATGAAAAGTGCTGTTTTATTACTCTCCTTACTCGTAAGTCATTGGGCTATAGCTATAGCTAGCCCTATTCATTTCGACTTTTATGCAGAAGAGCAAGGTTTATCGATGAACACAGTCACTGATATAGAAACTGATGATGAAGGTTATCTATGGGTAGCGACCCAAAACGGTTTAAACCGCTTTGACGGTAAAGACTTTAAATTGTATCCAGTGACGGGTGATCATTTAGGTCCGTCACAGAAACACGTCAACAAGCTCTTCTATGGTAGAAAAAAACAACTTTGGTTACTGACCAATAATGAAGGATTCGACCTTTATAATCCTGGTACAGACACATTTACAAGTTTCAATGCCACTAACTCCCCTCTGCCTTCAGCCACTTATACCGATATCGCCCAAGATAGCCAAGGCACCCTATGGATAGCTACAGACTCAATGGGGCTAATCCATTACTCCCCAACAAAGAACAAGATAATTAAGCATTACCGCAAGGCCAAGGACCATTTAAAAAGTGATCATATCAGCCAGCTCTATATAGATAGATTTGATAGGCTGTGGATTATAGCCAATGATGGACTTTCCCAGATAAATAATAAACACGAAATCACCCATTACCCTGAAATCACTAGCCAGATCAAAGATAATATCACTAGTATTGAGTCCGGACACAGTAATACACTTTGGATTGGGACCAAGAATAGCGGGTTGTTTATATTCGATATTTACACAAACGCTATAAAACATATTACTTCGGCAATTGGATTGTCAGGAAAAAAAATTAACCATTTAAAACTGGGAAGGTTCGGCAAGCTGTGGCTCGGAGTAGAAGCTGTAGGCCTTGCAAGGTACTCGCCAAAAAATGAAACCATTCAGTTTTTCACCAGTGATCCCAGCAATTTATCTAGCCTTAACAGCCCTAACGTCACTGCGCTAAGTTTAGATAATGAAAACCAGTTATGGATAGGCACTCAAGGCGGTGGATTAAACAAAACCTATCTTGAAGCCGAGATTTTTGGCCACGTTCATCCTTTTAGCTTCGACGATAACAATTTACAAAATAGTAATATCAGGAGTATTTACCGAGATAAAAGCAAGCAGTTATGGGTTGGAACCTCCTTGGGACTGTATCGTGCTATGGAAAATGTACATCATGACATTATGGGGTTTAAACCATTTGAAGTGCCCGGTTCTAAGCTTTCTCAGAGCTTTATCAGTTTCATTCAGGAAGATAAACAGCAAAGGCTTTGGGTGGGTACTCGCGGTGAGGGGTTGTTTATCTTCACACCGGATAAAAGAAGTTATATTCAATATAAGCATGACCCTAGTAATCTCAATGGCCTACCCAGCGATCTGCTGTTAAGTGTCTACTTCGATCACCAAGATAATGCCTGGCTGGCAACAAGAAATGCCGGTGTCGCTAAATACATAGATGAAGAGCATGGCTTCATTCAATTTAAGCATGACAGAGAAAATCCAAACTCCTTAGCCAGCAACGAAATAACCTCCGTGATTCAAGACAAAGATAACAATTATTGGTTCGCGTCATACAGTAATGGGCTGACGCAATTATCTCCTAATGGACAGTTTACTCGTTACAGTACAGATACCGAAATATCCATCCCCCAGAAGCACTTGACTTCACTCTTTCAAGGCGAAGAAGATCTACTATGGGTAAGCTCCAGCGAAGGTGTATTTTCTTTCGATCGGGTAACTCATGAAACTAAAGTGTTTAACACTGATAATGGCCTTATCGGTAATATGGCCTATTTAAGCATGCTAGATAACCAGCACAGGCTCTGGGTCGGTACATCTTCCGGACTTAGCCTACTGAACACACGAACTGCTAATATAAAAAACTTCACCAACATAGATGGTTTACAAGATAATGAGTTTAACTACGGCGCAGGCTTTATCGATAGCGACAACAGGATATATCTAGGCGGTATTAACGGCTTTAATTACTTCTTTGCTTCTCAACTCCCTAAATTATCGGCTCCAAGAATGCCTGTTATCCATGGCTTAAGTGTGAGAAATACGACAAAAAATGCTCAATTACAGCGTTCATCGATTCAGCACATCAGTCAACTGACCTTAAGCTATCTAGAAGACACTTTTTCTTTCCATTACCATACACCAGAACTGCATCGAGCAAGCCGTTTGAGCTACCAATACAAAATGGTTGGCCTACATGATCAATGGTTACCGGCCAATATAGACCAATCAGTCCATTTCACCGGTTTAGCTGCAGGAGCCTATATATTTCTAATAAAATCTGAAGATATCAATGGTCATTACAGTCCGGTTAAACACATTAATATTACAATACTACCGGCCCCTTGGCGCTCTTGGTGGGCATACTCCATCTATCTTGTGTCAATATTACTATTACTTTTATTAGTGTTTTATAGCAGATGGAAAAAATTCCAACTACAAGCACGTCTATTACAAGACAAGCAAGAAAGTGAACAGCGTTTACAGCTATCTTTATGGGGCAGCGGTGATGAATTTTGGGACTGGAACATAGAGAAGAAATGCATCATAAGATCCAATACCTTTTTGATGTACCCGGAAGTTGAAAAGCATTTAACAGAGACGATAAAGAGCTGCGTACATCCAGACGACCAGCCTTTGATAAAATCTAAAATGGATGATTGTCTTAAGGACAACCAAGATAAATTCGAGCTAACGTATCGCTCAAAAATGCTTGATAACACTTGGCTATGGGTGTTGAATCGAGGTCAAGTGATAGAGCGAGATAGCTCAGGTCTTGCATTGAGGATCGCTGGAACGATTAAAAATATCCAATGCCAAAAGGAAGCTGAAGCTAAGTTAATAGCGCTAAACCAACACCTAGAAAATCGTGTGCTCGATAGAACATTACAGTTTCAGCAAAGTAATGATGAGCTCAAGCAGGCATTAGAGCAGCTGGAATATACTCAAAGCGAATTAGTTAACAAAGAAAAAATGGCCACCTTAGGGGGGTTAGTCGCTAGCGTAACCCATGAGATCAACACCCCCATCGGCATCAGTGTTACAGCAGCTTCTCACCTACAGGAAAGCGTAAAGGTGTTTAATAAGAAATATTCACAAGGCGATATATCCCACGAAGACTTTGAGCAATATCAAGGTGAAGTTCATGATGCTTCCACTCTGATCCTGTCCAATTTAGCTCGCGCTTCGAAGTTGATTAAGAGCTTTAAACAAGTCTCTGTAGATCAATCCCACGAAGAGGAACATGAATTCAATTTAAAGCTCTACTTAGATGAAATATTCTTAGCACTCAATCCTTTACTCTCCAGAACTAAGCACCAGTACTCATATCAATGCCCAGATAATATTATTATTTTTAGTAGCCCTGGCATTTTTTACCAAATAATCAGTAATCTATTTAACAACTCTGTAGTGCATGCCTATCCGGATGGAGGTGCCGGAAAACTCACCCTCAATGTAGTAAGATCAACCACCGGATTAGACATCATCTACCAAGATAATGGCTGTGGTATGCCAAAAGAGGTTCAGGCTCAAGTCTTCGACCCTTTCTTTACCACAAAAAGAGGCAAAGGCGGCAGTGGGCTAGGCATGAATATCGTGTTTAATTTGGTGACTCAAGAACTTAGTGGTGACATCAGGCTAGATTCTGAGATAGGAGAAGGAACTCGGTTTACAATTTCACTTCCTGAAAGCCTGTTAGTGAATTCAGACTAACTGATAGATAAGATTCACTTCCCTCTGCCTTATCTAACTGTTATAAATATGTAAATGGTTAGAAGTATTCATAATCAGTGTTTGTCTAGTTAGGAGGCCCTATGGATGTGAAATCAGCGAATATCAAAATATCACAAATCATGAGCACTCGTATCGTGACTATTGAAATGGACGATAGGCTCACCATAGTCAAAGAGATTTTTGATAATGCTCCGTTCCATCACCTCCTGGTTATCGAACACGATGAACTACAGGGTATCTTGTCGGAACGTGACTATTTACGGGCCTTGAGCCCCAATATAGGCAACATCAGCGAAACCGAACGCGACAGTGAAACCCTGCAGAGAAGAGCTCATCAGGTGATGAGTAGGAACCCAATCACCATAGAACCATATCAAACCATCAAGCGGGCAAGTGAGCTATTGCTCGAGTATGGAATAGGATCATTACCCGTTTTAGACAATGGCAAGCTAGTAGGAATTGTTACCTGGAAAGATCTATTAAAAGCCTTTGCGAGCTAAAAATCAGGTCCTAGTAACTAGGACCTAGGACCTAAATTCCGTTATATCGCCCAGCCACCCATATAGAAGATGACCAAACCTAAGGTAATGGCTATCACACCTGGCTTTAGTGCTCGTATCTCACCCGAGCAAATACGCCCTATCACTAAAGTCACAAAACCTAGCATAATCCCAGTGACAATATTGGAGCTTAAGATGATAAATATGGCACAAGTCAGACCAGCCATAGCATCGACCTTATCATCAAAATTAAGCTTACTCACATTACTTAGCATCAATAACCCCACATACATCAGAGCAGGCGCAGTAGCATAAGCTGGGACCAAATAGCTTAATGGCGCTAAGAACATCATCACCAAGAAGAGCAGGCCAACGATAGTCGCGGTTAAACCCGTTTTACCACCAGCGGCAGTTCCCGCAGCGGATTCGATATACACAGCTGCGGGTGCGCCACCCACAACTCCGGCAAAAATACTGCTAACAGAATCTGACGTTAACGCTTTGCCCCCACCCACAATATTATCATCCTTATCTAACAGGTTGGCTTGACCAGCAACTGCCCTAATAGTCCCTGTAGCATCAAATATTGCCGTCATGACTAAGGCCAAAACGATGGGTAATACCACAGGACTAAGGGCTCCCATAATATCCATTTTTCCGATCAGTGACTGCTCAGACATGATATCAGGCCAAGCGAAGAGCCCTTGATATTTCACACTCGGATCGAAAATCAAACCAAACACAGATAAGGCAACGATCACAATCAAAATACCACCCGGAACGCCGCGGCGCTCAAGGCCGATAGTAGCAGCTAGGCCAACAATTGCAGCAATGACAGGTAGACTATGAATATCACCTAGCTTTACAGGCAAGCCCACATCGCTAGCTACGATTAATTGCACGCTATTCGTTGCAATCAACAAGAGAAATAAACCAATCCCTATGCCAGTACCATGTGCAATACCCTTAGGCAAGTTAGTGAGTATCCACTGACGAAGACCTGTCACACTGACAAAGGTAAATACAATACCCATTAAAAAGATGGCGCCCAAGGTCACAGGAATAGAGATCCCTTGCCCGAGTACCATACTAAAAGCGGTAAAAGCCGTTAATGAAATGGCGCAACCGATCGCCATCGGCAGATTGGCCCAAAGCCCCATAATCAATGAGCCAAAGGCCGCTATCATACAGGTGGCAATGAATACTGCGCCGGAGTCAAAGCCTGCTGTGCCAAGCATATTCGGTACCACAATGACCGAATAGACCATGGCAAGGAATGTCGTCAAGCCAGCAATCACTTCTCGCTTGAGAGTGCTGCCTCGTTGAGTAATATTGAAGTAACGATCGAGCATTGAACCCGACGGTAATGAAGTAGATTGCACTGGAGTAGAGCTAGCCTGTTCAGACTGCATAATTATTGACCCTTTTGATCTCTTAAGTTTATAAGGCTGTGGCAGGTGAGAGCCCCGAAATAATATCGGGTGAGAGATCCACTAATACTTAATGTATTTTATAGTGACCTGCGAATATGAAATTCTATGTTTCAATATCATTAGTATATAAACACTAAAACACAGCCTTTTCTGGCGGCGGAGTCTACATCATTCAGTACTTTTGACCTAGTGTCTTTGTAGCAAATTCACAATTGTTCTAAAAAAAGAACAGGTATGACACTTTAGTTATGCTATATCAATTGGTATTAGCCCTGTACCTAGGCTGACAGATTATTATTCAATCCCCTCACCATTGAACTTCCCTCTTCACCGTCCCTCAAACCAAGTCAGTATTTCATTTTAAATTCTTATGTGACTCTAATCATAAGCATTGTTAATATATTGTTTATTAAGCTAGTTATGTTTTTTTACTAAAAAAAAGGATGGGTTAATGTCACTCCCGATACCAGTGCTGAACGTCACCCCTTCAGGTTTGGCCCATGGAAGGTTTATCAAAACAAGCAAGCTAGCTATAGTGCTAATGGCTCTACTCAGTGTTTCAGGAAACGCACAAGCTGGTATGTTCGATGAATTGATTGACCCTAAAGATGGTCAATTAGATGCCAGTAGTTATATCCTTAATAATGCTCATGGATTTATGCCAGTGCCGTTTCTGATCACTGAGCCAGCCGTAGGTACTGGAGGTGGAGCCGCCTTGCTTTTCTTCCATGAAACCGATGAACAAAAAGTAATCAGATTAGAAAACCCAGATAAAGTCTCCGGAATTCCTCCCAGCGTGACTGGAGTCGTTGGTGGTGCAACCAGCAATGGCAGCAAGCTTGCGGGTGTGTTTCACTCCGGTAACTGGAGACAAGACAGTATTCGCTACCTTGGTGGCTTGTTTGGCGGGTCATTTAATCTAAAGTACTATGCTGGTTCGAGTAATATCGCTAACAACTTTAATATTGAGGGCCTGTACTTTCTACAAGATATCGACTTTAGACTGAGCGACTCAAACTTTTTCTTCGGCGCTAATTACGTCAATATGGGTTCAAGTTCTACTTTTCATTTTTCCGGAGACATTCCCGGTATCGACCCGATTGAGTTAGATAGCAGAGATGCTTCGGCCGCACTTAAGTTGACTTATGACAGCCGTGACAATCAGTTTTCTCCCCGAAGTGGCATCAAGGCAGGCATTAAGGCCAGTTTTCACGATAAAAATCTCGGTGGTGATTTTGATTACCATGAGTACACAGGGTTTGTGCACACCTATTCCCGTCTCTCTGAGAAATGGGGACTGGGTTTCAGAGGCGATATAAAGTCAGTCTCAGGTGGCGTCCCCTTCTATGCAAAACCCTTTCTCGATATGCGCGGCATGCCAGCCATGCGTTACCAGGGCGACCGAACAGCGCTAGTCGAAATCCAGCTTAGCTATGATATTGATGAGCGCTGGACGCTAATCGGTTTTACCGGAACCGGTAAAGCCATTGAAGATGGAAATAGCTTTGACGATGCGCACTGGCAAACATCGAAAGGGGCAGGCTTTAGGTATCTAATCGCCAGACAACTTGGCCTAAGAACCGGTATCGATATCGCTAAAGGCCCAGAGGAGTGGACGATGTACATTCAATTCGGTGGTGCTTGGCGGTAAATAGGTCCTAGCCCCCTTGTCCCAGGCCGATACCAGATACTTGACTTGCTCCTCTGTCAGACCTGTCATGATCATTTTAGCGCCTAACTGCATTTGTACTGTCGCAACATTAATAATGTCACCATCAAGTAAAGTCGCCATCTGCTCACCAATATTCTTTGCTGTTTCCCTTGATAAATTAGCTGCGCCCAGCTCAGTCAGCTCTATCCTCACAGTATTCTCAGAGTGAACTTCAAGGCTTAATATATCTTGGTTACTAATGATTTCACTTCCAAGCAGGCGGTATTGCTCACCGCGATACTCAATGACTGGCGTGAAGTTTTTTGCGCTCTCCTCAACACTCTTAAGGCTTTTATCTACCCGTGCAACCCAGACCAAACTCAGTGCTGCCACCTTTACGTTTTCAGCGTTTATATCATCAGTTTTCTTTTCATCATGACTAAAAGCACTAAAAGAAAAAATGCTGAATATCAAAATAAATACATATGTGCCAAAGCCTTTCATCACCAGTCATTACCTTAACGAATTGCAGAATTGAGCTGAAGCTTATCTCAACTTCACAGCTCTCGATAGGCATCCTCGCATCAAAATAATCAATATCCCTATTTAAAGTCAGTCACCGATCGATTTTGTTCATATTCTTTCATATATTGTCAAAACTCATTCATTCATGGTCTGACTCCTGTTCACATCCCTGCTCTATATTAGTGTCATCGAAGATAAGATCACTTAAGAGAGCCCGTTATGACACAGCAAACGTCATCAGAAACAGCCAAGCAAGTTAAAACTAAGGAGCTTAAAGCCCTTGGTTTTATCATTTTTTTGCTATTCCCCATCATCACCATAACGGGTATCAGCGCCTATGGTTTCATCCTCTGGATGTATCAGGCATTTGGTGGTGTCGTCGGGCACTAATTTAGCCTAAGACATCAATCAAGATTAAAGACAAATATAAAACCAATTTAAAGATTTAAAGGATACAGTTATGAAGTGGTTACTTAACATCTGGCGTACACTGACTCAGCCAGCCAAATATCTCACCTTAGGCATGGTCAGCCTATCCGCCTTTTTGATGGGCGTTATCTTTTGGGGTGGGTTTAACACCGCACTTGAACTAACCAACACCGAAGAGTTCTGCATCAGCTGTCACAGCATGGAAAGCATGCCGTACAAAGAACTGCAGGAAACAGTGCATTGGTCAAATCACTCAGGCGTTCGTGCAACCTGTCCAGATTGTCATGTACCTCATGACTGGAGCCGTAAGATAGCGCGAAAAATAGAAGCCTCTCACGATATGTGGGGTTGGATGCTGCAGACGGTCAATACACCGGAGAAGTTTGAAGATAAGCGTCTGGAAATGGCTAGCCGTGAATGGAAACGCTTCGACCGAGATAACTCTCTTGCTTGTAAAAACTGTCACAACTATGACTCAATGAAGTGGGAAGACATGTCTAAGCTGGCTCAAAAGCAGATGAAGCGCGCTGCAGAGCTAGACCAAAGCTGTATCGATTGCCACAAAGGTATCGCACATAAGCTACCCGATATGGGCACCTCTCGTGCACCAGAATTGATTGCACAAGTCGGCTCAGGCGAACGCTCACCTCAAGCAAAGAAAATTTACTTTACAGCCTTAACCAAGCCACTTTTCTACAATGAAAAGACCGATGTTGAAGCGGGCACCTTAAACATAGCAACCAAGGTAAAGGTACTCGAAACTAAAGGTAATCGTGTCAAAGTTGGTATCGATGGCTGGCGTAAGAAGATAGGCGCAGGCCGCGTGATCTACTACGATTTTGGTCTCAATATTCTATCGGCTCAACTGACTAAAGATGCCGCACTCGAAGAGGGCGTGATGCAAGTCTTCGAAGAGAAAGAAGATCCGATGACAGGCCTAACTTGGCAACGTGTTGAAGCTAAGATCTGGACAGAAAAAGACTACCTAGTCACAGACCTACAACCACTTTGGGATTACGCCCGTGAAACCTACACCACCAGCTGTAGCGTCTGTCACACCCAGCCAGAAGAAGCGCATTTTGATGCTAACTCTTGGCCAGGTATGTTCCAGGGCATGATAGCGTTCGTTAACATGGATCAGGATACTCAAGCACTCGTACAGAAGTACCTGCAAGAGCATTCATCAACGTTCGATAAATCAGCCCACTAGCACCGGTAAAGAATCAGAATTAGGATAAGAACTATGAACAGAAGAGACTTTTTAAAAGGCCTAGTTTCAACATCTTATGTTGTGCTAAGTGGTGCATCGGTGCTGGCCCCATTGAACGCTTTAGCCGCTGCAGGCGCTAAATCTAAAGACGGTTGGTTAACCACAGGCACCCATTTCGGCGCCTTTAAAATCAAACGTAAAAATGGGATTATCGATCAGGTTAAGCCATTCGACTCAGATAAGTATCCAACAGATATGATCAATGGCATCAAAGGCTTGGTCTATAACCCTTCTCGTGTTCGTTACCCTATGGTGCGTCTCGACTTTCTACTCAAGGGGCATAAGAGTGACACCACACAGCGCGGAGACTTCCGTTTCGTCCGTGTCACTTGGGATAAGGCATTACACCTGCTAAAAGACTCGCTTGATGAAGTACAGACTAAATACGGCCCATCAGGCTTACACGCAGGTCAAACAGGCTGGCGTGCAACAGGTCAGCTGCATTCGAGTACTAGCCACATGCAACGCGCTATCGGTATGCATGGCAACTTCGTCAAGAAGATTGGAGATTACTCGACAGGTGCCGGTCAAACCATCTTGCCATACATTTTAGGTTCGACCGAAGTGTACGCACAAGGTACCTCTTGGCCATTAATTCTTGAAGAATCTAAGACCATTATTTTATGGTCAAATGATCCTTACAAGAACTTGCAAGTTGGCTGGAATGCAGAGACTCATGAGTCATTCGCTTACCTAGCCGAGCTTAAAGAAAAGGTAAAACAGGGCAAGATCCGCGTGATCAGTATCGACCCAGTGGTGACCAAGACCCAGAAGTATTTAGGCTGTGAGCAGCTTTACGTCAACCCACAAACTGACGTTGCACTGATGCTAGGCATAGCTCATGAAATGGTGACTAAGGGCATGCACGACACTCAATTTATCGATGGCTACAGCTTAGGCTTCGATAGATTCTTACCCTATCTGCTTGGCGAAAGCGACGGCGTGGCAAAAACGCCTGAGTGGGCCAGTGAGATCACGAGTGTCAGCCCAGAGATCATCCGTGACCTTGCAAAAGTCATGACCAAAGACCGTACTCAGCTAATGATGGGCTGGTGTATCCAACGTCAACAACACGGTGAACAGCCTTACTGGATGGCCGCGGTACTTGCGACCATGATAGGTCAAATCGGCCTACCTGGTGGTGGCATAAGCTATGGTCATCACTACTCAAGTATTGGTGTACCTTCATCGGGGGCCGCCGCACCTGGTGCCTTCCCACGTAACTTAGATGAAGATCAGAAACCTTTATTTGATAGCAATGATTTTAAAGGCGCGAGTAGCACTATACCTGTCGCTCGCTGGATTGATGCCATCATGGAGCCAGGAAAAACCATTGACGCTAATGGTTCTAAAGTCACTTTCCCGGATATAAAGATGATGGTGTTCTCAGGCAATAACCCATGGAACCATCATCAAGATAGAAACCGCATGAAGCAAGCCTTCCACAAGCTGGAGTGTGTGGTCACTATCGACATGAACTGGACCGCTACATGTCGTTTCTCAGACATCGTACTGCCAGCTTGTACCACACTCGAGCGAAACGATATCGACGTGTATGGCTCGTATGCCAATCGCGGTATCTTAGCGATGCATAAAATGGTTGAGCCACTGTTTGAAAGTCTGTCTGACTTTGAAATCTTCACTCGCTTTGCCGCTGTCATGGGTAAAGATAAAGAATACACCCGTGATATGGACGAATTTGATTGGCTTAATAAGCTTTACACAGATTGTAAAAAGGCCAATGAAGGTAACTTCGACATGCCTGATTTCGAGACATTTTGGAAAGACGGCTATGTCCACTTTGGCGAAGGTAAGCCATGGACACGTCACGCTGACTTCAGAGACGACCCTGAGATTAATCCACTAGGCACTCCATCGGGCTTGATTGAAATATTTAGCCGTAAGATTGCCCAATATGAATATGATGATTGTCCGGGTCACCCAACCTGGATGGAAAAAACCGAGCGCAGTCATGGTGGACCGGGTTCAAACAAGTTCCCTGTTTGGATGCAGTCTTGTCACCCAGATAAGCGACTTCATTCACAGATGTGTGAGTCTAAAGAGTATCGCGAAACATACACGGTTCAAGGACGTGAGCCTGTATACTTAAGCCCTGAAGATGCTAAAACACGTGGCATTAAAGATGGCGATATAGTGCGTGTATTTAACGACCGCGGTCAGTTACTTGCCGGTGCGGTAGTATCTGATAGCTTCCCGAAAGGGATCATCCGAATCCACGAAGGCGCATGGTATGGCCCCGTTGGCGAAGATGGTAGCAAAGAGGGCGGCGCTGAAATCGGTGCACTCTGTAGTTATGGTGATCCGAATACGCTGACACAAGATATCGGTACCTCTAAACTTGCTCAAGCATGCGCTGCGTACACTTGCTTAGTTGAATTTGAGAAGTATCGCGGTAAAGTACCTGAAGTCAGCTCATTTAATGGCCCAGTTGAGACGCTTATCTAGCAGCTTAAGAACTAAAGATTGAAACTAAGGCCTGCAACGTGTCACTGACGAGTATCAAACATGGCAGCCTTAGTTTCCTCTCTCAAATTTACGGTCTGTAATCAATACGCTAAAAGATGAATACGCTAATAAATGGAGTGTTCAGATATGGATAACAGCATGAGTAACCCAACAATGGCAGAAAAACAGATGAGCACAGATTCAATCAATCAAGCAAGAGGCATGGTCTATGGATTGCTCTCTTCGCTGTTCGCTAAAGAGATAGATCACCAACTACTCCATGAGCTTACCAGTGAAAAGGCTAAAGCCTTCTGGACCCAGTTAGCCAGTGAATCAGCATTCAAGCAAGATGTCGATGCCATGGTTAAGGTACTTGAAAACCTTAAATCTGATAAGGCTCTGATGGAGTTAGCTGCCGATTATTGTGGCCTGTTCCTGGTGGGCACTAAACATAGCGCCTCTCCTTATGCCAGCCTCTATCTTCAAGACACTTCATCTGAGTCCCAAGATGAACCAACCTTATTCGGCGAACAACATCAGCTAATGGTGCAGTTTCTTAAGCAAAGCCAACTTCAGGTGCAAACCAGCTTTCCTGAGCCAGCCGATCATTTAGCAGTGATCTTGGCCTATGTGGAACACTTGTGCAAAACAACTGATGATACAGAGCAGCTTAAGTTTATTGAAAGCTACCTGGCAATCTGGCTTGGCAATTTTGCAGCTAAAGTCACTCAATGTGACAGTGGTGAATTTTACTGCGCCCTCGCCCGCTTAACCCAGAGCTGGGTTGAAGCAGACCTAAAAGGTTTAAGAGAAGAAGTATAAATTTTAGTACCTAGTACCTAGAGCTTAGGTACTAGGTACTAGGTACTAGGTACTAGGTACTAGGTACTAGCTTGATATGACCCCAGTAAAGTGGACACAGGGTTTAAATTCTTGATTCAAATACTATGGGACTCACTCCATTTAGAGTCCCATGTCTTCTCACCATATTATAATAATCATCGATATAAAATCGACACTGTGTTGTCATTTCTTTTCTGCTTAGCTCTTCTAAGTTAGAGAACCATTCTTTCTTTAACTGAGCAAAAAAGCTTTCTGAGCAAGCATTATCCCAGCAATTCCCCTTTCTCGACATACTCACTGTGACCTTACGCTTCGTTAGCCACTTAAGTACTTCAAAGCTTCTGTATTGAGCCCCCTGGTCAGAGTGAAACATCAGCTCACTCCCATTTGGCCTTCGTTCTACCCAAGCTTGTTTGAGTGACTTCATCACCAGTTCGCTCGAATTTATGTAGCTCGTTGCCCAGCCCACCACTTTACGTGAGTACAAATCGATGATGACACATAGATACTGCCAGCCCTCTTTGCACCTAATTTGTGTAATATCTGATACCCAAACAGTATTAGGTTTAGCTACTTCAAACTCTCTGTTTAAGTAATTCGGCGCTCTTGTTTCAATCAACCTAGGCTTCACTACACCGAACTTCCTTTTACATGCTTTAGACCTGTAATCAAACACCTGTAACAAGCTTTGTACTCGCTTTTTATTACAATCGAAACCATTAGCTACAGCATCCAGCCATAACTTCCTATAACCCGCTATGCTCCTGTGCTCAGCTATCTTTTCTTTGAGAAAGTCAGACAGTACTTCGTTATCTTTATCGCGTTGAGAAGGCTTACGAACAAGCCAGCTGTAATAGCCTGAGCGAGATACACCAAAAATATCACAGAGCAATTTTATCGTTCTTCGAGTTGAGCAATAACCTTGGATAAACTGAAACTTTATCCCTGGTGTTTGTCGAAGAACTCCTTCGCCTTTTTTAAGATATCGTTCTCCAACTCTGCACGCTCTAATCGTTTTTTTAGCCCACGGTTTTCACGTTCAAGTTCAGCTAGCCCCTTATTAGGACCGACATTTTTAATAGGTTTAGAAGTGTGTTTCTTCGACGTCAATTGAGCTCTCCATTTACTGAGCAAAGCGGGATGGATACCTAATTTACCAGCTAAAGCCTTTACTGTATCGGGAGAGTTTAAGGATTGTTGAACAGCAGCTAATTTGAAGGCTGCTGTGTGGGTCTTACGAGTTATTATTTTCATGGCACCTTATCGCTTATATAAGGTGTCCACTTTTAGGGGGTCATATCAGCTAGACTAAATCACTTTCAACTTGCCCTTGACTGCAGCAATGCTTGAATATTGCTTAGCGGCCATTAAGCTCTGCAGCTCTTGAGCAATCCTATCGAAGCATTCAACCCCTTCCTTTTCAAAGCAAGTCGCTACCTGAACCGCAGATGCGCCAGCGAGTAGATACTCAAACGCATCCGTGCCCGTTTTTATGCCACCGACGCCGATAATATCTATATTGTCAGGTAACAGCTGTCGAAATGCCCTGACATTAGCCAGCCCAATAGGTTTAATATAATCGCCACACAGACCGCCAAATCCTCCTTTGGGTTTGATGATCGCAGTTTCTGTTTCAGCATCAATCACTAAAGTATTACCCACAGAGTTTATACAGGTGATAAAGCTCACTGGGAACTTTTTGATAATGTCGGCCATAGTGATGAAGTGAGAAAAATCAAAATAGGGCGGCAGTTTCAACCCAATCGGCTTATCCCCTAGCTGACAAATAGCCTCTAATGCTTGCTCTGTTTGCTCAAAATCATACCCTAGCTGAGGCTTACCTTCGATGTTCGGGCAAGAAAAGTTCACTTCGATAAGATCGGCGCAGCTGGATTGAAATGCCTTAACCATAGTCACATTATCAGCAACAGAGAAGCCTGAAACACTCACTACAATAGGTTTATTGCCCGCTTTTTTTAGCCTAGGCAACATCTCCAGATATGCCTGATAGCCTAGATTTGGCAACCCCATAGATTGAATGGAGCCTAACGGCAATGCTTGGTATCTAGGTTCGGCATTGCCCTCTCTTGGTAAGATAGTGCAAGACTTGGTCATAACTGCTGCTGATGCCGAACCCGCTAATCGAATAAGCTCCTCTTCTGAGGTGCAAAGTGGTCCAGAGGCATTAAAAATATAACTGTCTAATGGCAATTGCCCGATATGAGTGTTCAAACAAGGCTGAGACTGAGAGTGCTCTGATGGTGAAACTGATGGTAAAAGAGTATCGAGGTGAGTCTGGCTAGGCATAGATCTGGGCTCCGTATGCTGCGCTAAATAGCGCGGAATGAGTGGTCACAAACGGGACAATAGATTAGCAGCTATCAAAAGCTAAAAACTTGATCTTAAGCTAAGTTTAAACAAGGGCTTGAGATACAGGTTTCAATGAAGATGAAGAGCTCACCCAGCGATATAACATCACCTTAGTATCGTCAACAAAAGGCCTCTCTGTCATCCTCACCTGATCGTGTGAAGTAACCAGCGCTTACTTTCGAGTCTTGCCACCACGATAAGCACGTTGCTTAGCACGCTGTTTTTGCGCGTTTCTGCCACCTTTTTTGGGTGTCTCAATGCTCTTAGTCAGATCAGGCTCAAAACCCTCTAACCACTGTTGAGGCAGACGCTTATCTAGCACCACTTCAACCTCCTCGAGCAGGTGTTCATCTTCACGGCTAAGTAAGGTGATTGCCACGCCCTTATTACCAGCGCGGCCCGTACGACCAATACGGTGAATATAATCTTCTGCTTTGTAGGGCAATTCATAATTAACCACATAGTTAAGGCTGATAATATCGATACCACGTGCAGCAACATCGGTGGCCACCAGCACCCTTAACTCACCTTGCTTGAACGCCTGCAAGACTTTCTCGCGAGCACCTTGTGACAAGTCCCCATGAAAAGCTTGCGCAGTAATATCTGCCTTAGATAAATTAGCCGCGAGTTTATCTGCCGCGATTTTTTTCCGACTGAAGATAAGTACTTGCTGTAACTCTCCAGATTTTATCAGGTGAGTAACGAGTTCAAGCTTCCTGTCACTATCAACCGCATAGACTCGCTGCTCAATCTCAACTGCCGCAGCATTACGCTCACCCACTTCAATCAGTTTAGGATCACGTAATAAAGTTTTGCTCAGGCTGTAGATAGATTCATCGAAGGTGGCAGAAAATAACAAGGTTTGCCGAGTCTTAGGCAGTTGGCTCACTAGCGCATCTATCTCGTCTTTAAAGCCCATATCTAACATGCGGTCGGCTTCATCGAAAACTAAGAAATCAATGCTGTCTAACGTCAGTGAGCCACGCCTTAGATGATCCAGTAAACGGCCAGGTGTCGCAATTAAGATATCAACACCCGCACTTAATACCTTTGCCTGGGCATCGATACTCACTCCGCCATACACTAATGCTGATTTAAGCTGAGTATGCTTACCGTATTTGACGAAACTGCTGTGTACCTGCAGAGCAAGCTCACGAGTTGGCGTTAAGATAAGAGCACGTATGGGGGCTTGCTCACTGAGCGACTCACTGAGTTTCTGTGTGCTTAGCTGATTAAGAATAGGTAAGGCAAACGCTGCAGTCTTACCCGAACCAGTTTGCGCACCGGCCATGATATCTTGCCCGGCTAAAATGGCTGGGATCCCTTGTGCTTGAATCGGCGTCGCATGCTCATAGCCCAGACTTTGCAAGGCTTGCTGTAACTCAGGTAATAAGCCTAGAGAGGCGAAGGTTGTAGCCGTTGAGGTAATGGGTTCTGACATTGGAATACCTGAATAAAGCGTTGCAAGGAAAACTGCCGCGCAGTTTATCATTGTTTTGCGGCATTATGGGCTCAAAGTTGCCTATCTAAGATAACCAGCCAAAGTGTCGACAGAGCGGGTTAACATCAAGCCTAACGCTTGATGTTCCTCAGCTTGATATTCCACAGCTTCCAGGGTTTTGCATAAACCAGATAGTGCCAGTAAGCCCATACTCGCACTACTTCCCTTTAAGGCATGCAATAACTGTTTAATATTGCTTTCTCTGTTGGAGTCTACGCTTTTCTCTAAGCGTTCAAGTTTAGATATTTGAACTTGGCTACTTTCCCTGAACAGCTGCAACATTTCAAGTACCGCCTCTTTACCCAGGTATTCGAGATCTTGATCTATCTGAGTGAGATCTAATAGCTGCGGCTCCACTTGATGACTTTGAGCACTCGGGGCTGTGACCGTTAACACTTGCTCCTGATCTTTCATCGGTGAACTTTGTTTAGCTGGCAGGGCTGCAAGACCAAGCCATTCGGCTAACGACTGCATATTAAGCGGCTTACCTAACACAATATCAAAACCGACCTGCTGATAATGATGCAGATCATCTGATTGTAGCTGGGCGGTAAAGGCGGCAATGGGTAACTGATGTTTGGCGAGATGATTAATGCTCTTAAGTTCATTGAGTAGTTCAAAGCCTGAGCCATCACCTAACTGGATATCCAACATAATGGCATCGAAGCTGTTCGCGCTATCTAGATGATATACATTGCGCGCTTGTTCACAGCTTCCTGCCAACACGGACTCATGGCCTAAGTGTGCAAGGAACCCCTGAGCAACCATGGCATTGACTTTATTATCCTCAATAACTAAAACGCGTTTTTTCGCCACGTTATCTAATTGCTCAGCTTGCTCATCATGCACCTGCTGACACTCTATGAGCGGAACGCTAAAACCAAAACAACTACCAATATTAACCTCACTCTTCAGCCATAAAGGCGATGTTGATTCCGCCTCTGTGCGATTATTTTCATCATAGGGATTTGCGCTTCTATTCATCAATTCAACCAGCTCTTTACAGATAGCAAGTCCGAGTCCGGTACCGCGAGAGCGTCCCTGATTAGGCTGTGAGCTGTAAGCTTTAAAGAGCTGTTGCTTGGCATCATGACTGATCCCGACACCTGTATCGCTGACCTCAAAATTAAGCTGTTCCCCATCAGATGACACCTTAAGTTTTACCTCTCCTTGAGGGGTAAATTTGATGGCATTACCAATTAAATTAAACAATATCTGACGTAACTTGGGTCCATCTAAGTTAACCCAAAGTGGCAGCTGTGGACTCTCGAGTACTAAGCGTAAGCCTGCAAGTCCAGCCCCAGCCAACATTATCGACACCACTTCGTCTAGAAGGTCGTTTATCGCCACTGGTCTTGGCTCATTGGCCAACTTTCCTTGCTCTAGGCGAGAAAAATCTAAAATATCATTGAGTACCGTCTGCAGCAGCGTGCCGCTATATTGTGACAGAGCCAACATCTGTTTTTGCGCAACCGGAAGCTCTGAGTGCCCAAGCAAGGTTAAGGTACCTAGCAACCCATTCAGCGGCGTACGAATTTCATGGCTCATGGTGGCCAAAAACAATGACTTGGCCTGACTGGCTTCTTCAGCCATATTTCTTGCTTGCGCATGACCTTTCGCCTCCGCGTCGAGGCGCTTATTTGCTATAGCCAGCTCTTGTGTTCGTGCCTCAACGGTGATCTCTAGTGCCGCTTTATGCTCTGTTAATTCTGAGGCACTGGATCTTAGTTCAGATTGCAGTTTTTGGTTGTGAGCCGTTTTATCCTTAAAGGCTTTAATCGCATTCGCCATGGCCGTCAATTCATCATCACCATGGGAGTTAATGGTCACATTAGTATCACCGAGACTCAGGCGGGATAAGGCTTCAGAAGCCTCGTTTAATCTTAAGGCTATACCTTTATAAATCACCAGATACATGACAGATAGAATGACTAAAAGCATCAGAACACCTGTGCCCCACAAGCCTGTTTTCGCCCAAAATAGCTGGCGTAAATAGTCAACTCTTGCCAGATCGGCTTGGCCTTGTTGGCTTGCCATTGCATTATCTAATGAACGATTTACCCCGGCTAATTTATCAGAAAGCAGCTGCAGTTGTTTCGCTTGGTCTTTGAGCAATTTAACGTACTGATACTGCACTCTTAATCCTTCAGAGACCTGACGAAGCATACTCAACTCTATAGAAAGTTCTTCTGCTCTGGCTGGATCTCTAATCAAGCCTTTAAGCAGTTCTAAGGGCATCATGTCAATTTGCGGTCCAGCATTATTGAAGCTTGTAGAGTTAGGAGGGCTGAGGTTAGCACCTTGAACTTGATAACGAAGAGGAAAGCTAGCCAAAGGTTGTTGTGACATAGCATTGAGTAAGGTCACTAATGCCCTCTCTTGCTCAGGGGACTGTAACAACTGGCCAATCAAGGCAATATTATGAATCAACTTCAGCGCTCGATTTAGCCTCTCTTGAATGTCTAGGTCTTGCTCTATCACCGCATCCAGCAGTTGAGCGCTACTTTCATTACCTGCGATTTCAGGATATGCCAAGCTCAGCTTAGCGATAATAGCCGAATTAACCACGGCTAATTCAGCCTCAAGCAGCGCTGTGCTATGACTTGAAGAGCTCACCAAGGCAGAGCCTAAGGCTGACAGGTCTCCAGCCACCTTTAAACGCTTACCCACACTTTGGCCTAAGGCTGAAAGTTCATGGATGATCTCTCCTGCCGACCACTCCAATCGATGATCGCTTTGTACACCTATGGCTTTGAGCTGAGCAATAGAACTTAATAGATTTGTACTGTTAATAGACAGCATACGACCAATAAACTGTCGCTGAACTTCTTCCTCTACCGTACCTAGTGACTGTGCATTTTCGGCTAACGCATTAGAAGACTGTACGAGTTCTCTAGCCACTTGAGATGCCGGTAAGGCTTCATCATAAAGATATTTATCGGCTTGTTTCACCCAATATAAGCTCAGGCTACCTAGGGATATGAGCAGTAAAAGTAAAAAACCCAGTAAGCAAAACGCTAGCATTAAACGTCCAACCAAACTTTTACGCGATAATGATAAAGGGCCCATCTTTTTCCTTAAACTGATACAATCTGCTGAGATAACTCACTGCATATGATGACATTTTAGATGATGGCTAAACAATGCAAAATTGCACTCAATATATTCTGGTTAATCTTGCTGGTTAGCAGCACACTCACAGTGGCTGCACCGGGAGAATCGACCTGGTCATTAGAGCAGCGCAGTCCATTCAATGTCAAAGAACAACTCAGCGAGTCACTGGAATATTCCCCCTTACTTGAAGCCAAGCAAGATTGGAAAATTTGCGTCCTAGTTCCCCACCTAAAAGATGCCTATTGGATTGGTATCGATTATGGACTCGTTGAGCGAGCTAACGCACTGAATATTACCTTAGAGCTGTTTGAAGCCGGTAGTTATTATGGACAAAAAAAGCAACTCAAACAGCTATCTCGCTGTATGCAAGAAGATTATGATGCCATCTTACTCGGTAGCGTTCATCCAAAATTATTATCTTCTTTCCATGACCCCATCACCAAACCATTAATCGCCTTAGTCAATAGAATCGATAGCCATAAAGTTGATACCCGAATAGGCGTAAACTGGTACCAAATGGGCTACAATGCCGCTCAGTTTATCAGGCAAGATGTTGAACGTGCCAATCTGCAAGATGCCAATGTTGCTCTACTCACTGGACCGGAGAAACAAGGAGGAAGTGATTGGGTCGAACAAGGGATCACGGCAGCGCTAAACCCTCTAGTCTCAAACAACAAACAGTCAGCAAAGGCGCAGCCCAGTAAAGCGCAAAACAAGATCCACATTTCATCTATCAGACACGCCGATAACAATCGCAATCTCTACCGCGACCAGCTTCATCATCTACTCAATGACCAAACACCCGATTATATTTTAGGTAGCGCAGTGGCCATTGAAGCCGCTATTGGCGAACTCACGCTAAGACATATCAATGATATTAATACACAAGCCGATCAGCCGACGGTAAAGCTGGTTAGCAGCTATCTATCACCCGCCGTATTGCGTGGTCTGTTTAGAGGTAAAGTGGCCTTTAGCAGTGACGACTTAGTGGTATTACAAGGAAAGCTGGCGATTGATGTGACAGTCAGAGAACTTGAAGGTGCCAAGCCATTTGGAGATATAGGGCCAAGAATTCAAGGCTTACAGCGGGATGTATTAAAGAAACATCATCTAGAGGACAGTCTGGCACCCGCAGACTTTTATCCGATATATCGAGTAGGACCTAGCTCCTAGAGCCTAGGTCCTAGAGCCTAGGTCCTAGGAAGATAATTTAATCTTCTACTTTTGCTGAAAATAGATAACCTTCACCATGGATAGTCGCGAAGAGTTCAGGGTTTAACTTGTTTCTGAGTCTTCTGATTATCACATCTATGGTTCTATCATTCACATCTTGATTTCTATGGCTCGTCTGCTGCATCAAACGCTCACGGGTCAGTACTTGCTGAGGATGTAATGCAAACGCAGCTAATAGCTCAAACTCTGCTTTAGTCAGCTTGATTATATCTTCACCATGCTTCAACTTGCGGCTATTAAGCTCTAAAATATAACCATCGAATGCTATCACGTCATCACTCTGCTCAAGCTGCTCGACGACTTCTTTTTTAGCCTTTTGTACCAATGAGATACGCCAAAGTAAGTTTTTAACTCTGACCAGTAGCTCTCGAAGCTCGAAAGGCTTAGTCACATAATCATCGGCGCCCATCTCTAGACCAATGATCTTATCTATCGTTTCATCGCGTCCGGTCACTAAAATAATCCCGACATCCGAGCGACTCCTAAGCTCTCTGGCTAAACTCAAACCATCGACACCCGGCAGATTAATATCGAGCATGACTAAATCAATGTGTTGACGACCAAACTGATACCACATCTGCTCACCATCTTGCGCCTCAATGACACGGTAACCCTCTTTTTCGAAGTAACCTTTCAGACGCGCCCTGATAACGGCTTCGTCATCAACAACCAATACTGTATGAGGCGTAGAGTGTAGAACTGAATTAGCCATAAAGTATGAACCCTGTTGCTATCAATAGATAATGACGAATAGATGGTTATGAGCCAAAGATTATAACGCCTACGTTTAAGCATGCCATATACAGCAAGCTAACGTGACTAAATGTTCATCAAGTCGTCGATGAAAAAAGCGCTGCCATCATTATTCACACTTTTTAATATTTGCATATAAGCAATAGTGAAAATATGAGATATCACCATGATTTTTTGGCCACAGCATCAATAAAACAGGGATAATTTCAGTTAACAGACTTATTTATTGTATAAAGTAATAAGATTTTTTACTCTCATAGTAAGTTGGCATATGCTTATACTAATGCCATGCTGTAGCTGAGCTACTGCATTTAACATTAAAGCCGAAAGCCTACTGGCAAAGGGTAAAAATTAAAGGAAGCATTATGGACGAGAAACGTAAATTTTCAAGGATCTCATTTGCAACTGGCGCTCAGCTGACACAAGCAGATAAGGTCTGGACAACAAATATTCTCGACCTAAGCCTCAACGGTGCCTTAGTAGAAGAGCCTGCCAATTTTTCAGCAGAAAAGTCCCCCATAGTGCTCAGTTTTAGCCTACAAGGTTCCGATATTCAAGTTCAGATGGAAACCAGTCTCATCCATCAAAAATCAGGACACCTAGGCCTTCGATGTCAGCACATTGATGTCGAAAGCATCAGCCACTTACGTCGAATGATAGAGCTCAATGTCGGTGACTCATTATTGCTTAATCGAGAGTTAGAGCTATTTATTGCCGACCACGAAAGCAGCTAATAACGAAAGTACATAGCAACTAAAGTACAGGGTAACTCAAAGATAATTCCCTATTTTAAAAAGACAAAGCACTCCTAAGACGTGTGCTTTGTCTTCATTAAGTGAAGTTTAATCAGCAATCACAGTCTCTAAAGCCAACTCCATCATTTGATTAAAGCTTGTCTGACGCTCTAGCGTACTCATCTCCCCACCTTTAACCACATGGTCAGAAACAGTCAAAATACTCAAGGCTTGCACACGATTTTCTGCGGCAATAGCAAACAGCGCAGCCGATTCCATATCTAACGCCAAGATATTCATCTTAAGTAGAACTGGCAGCAGATTCTCCGGATCACCATAGAAGAAATCATTGGTAAAAATACCACCATAGCGGACCGGTGTTTTTAGGCTGTCAGCCGTTTGCCAGCAAGTCCTAAGTAGCTCAAAATCTGGCACTGCTGCATAATCATAACCGCCAAAACGTAAACGGTTGGTCGCAGACCCAGTCGAAGCGGCATTAACCACTATGATGTCTCTAAGATCGATATCTTCAGCGACACCGCCGCAGCTGCCGACTCTAACCAGCTTCTTCACATCATACTCATGGATAAGCTCGTGAGTATAGATAGACACAGAAGGTATGCCCATACCATGACCCATTACAGAAAGGCGCACACCTTTGTAAAAACCGGTAAAAGCCAACATATTGCGTACATCACTGACTTGTTTAGCATCGGTCAGATAAGTTTCTGCAATATACTTAGCCCTGAGTGGATCGCCTGGCATTAATACTATCTCAGCGATATCATCTTTTGCGGCGTTAATATGTGGCGTCATGGTGAGTCCTCTTAAATCATGTTTTCTAACTAATTTAAGAGATATATTATCTGTGACAGCGTATAAATCTCAGGACAATTGTCTGGGTATAAGATATGTATATGACATTGCTGAAAAATTGAGTAAAAGAGGGAATAAAAGTAAAGATGACAAATATTAATAAATTAGCAATGCAAGGCTTCGACATTTTTTGTCGTGAAATTGAACGGCAACCACTAAAATCCAGAACATTTCAGCCCTTAGAGTATCTACTGCATCAAGGCCAAGATATCCTTGAACTCTACTGGGTAGGATCGGGGGAGTTTACTATCGGCTATACCGCCAACAACGGGAGAAATTACAGCCTAGGCCTTAACCTTGTCGACAATCACCTATTTGGTGAAGTCGAGTACTTAACTAGCAGCCCTTGCCAATTTAATATTCAAGCCAGTGAACTTGCCGAAGCGAAAGTATTGCCCATAAAGGTGATGACTGAAATACTGCAGCTCGATCCTAAAGTTGGAATTTGGATGAGTCAGGCACTGTCAAGCCGTTATCAAACCGGCATGACGATGACCATGAATCGCTTTCTTCACCCGCTCATCTACAACATCGCCTGGGACATGCAACAACGTTGTATCGGTGCAAGGCCCGCAGTTAACTTCTCCCATGTTTACAAAGAAGCTGAACGTTTCGGCTGCTCGGAGCGAGTATACAGCCGAGTGGTGAATCAACTACTCGACATGGATCTTATCGAGAAACGAGACAACCAACTTCACGTCAAGGATTTGCAAAAGCTAGCGCAATTCCTTGAGATGAAATAAGTCATAAACGCTACTACTTACATTACATCTGTCACGATACAAAGGCCTGTAACAGCCTCTTCGCCATAAACTTGTACTGTAGCAAACAACTTGTGGTCAGCTAACGGATATTGGTTGTATGAGAGATAGGTAGGCGTTTCGCTAATATCTTGACCATCAACCCCATCGATTCGATAAATGTTACCCAGTATAGGTGACTTGTACCCACCAACATTAACTACCGACTCATTCGAACGCAGAATAGTAATATTAGTCATAGTGATATCATCACCACCTTTTACCTTGCACGATAGGTCACTTGCCTGCGCTACACCTGTCACTGCGGCTATGCTTAAAGTTGAGGCTAGTAATACTGTATTGAATAGATTCATTGGGTGTTATCTCATTATATAGAATGGTTGGTATGTACTTACACTGGTTAACTCGTTTTTGCCATGAATTTAGCGTCATACAAAAAGGGGGTTAAACAGTGATACCTAAGAATGTGCTTAATATGGCATAAAACCATCACCCTATGTGTTAGGTAGATCAATATTCTTTAGACCGCCTTAGCCAAAACGAGTTAATTTCGCTTTTTTCAGCATATTTAACTGTACAGCTATGATTAACACCTCCTTGTTATCTATCGCTTGCAGCGGGCTTATATGCAGATGCTTCTGCAAAACACTGTAGATATGTCCCTATACGCTCTGCGGCTTAGCCGCTGTCTTTCTCCGTGTGCTCCGTGATCTCCGTAGTGAATAGTTTTGGATTTGATGCTTTACCAAGAAACAGGCTCTCTTACCACGGAGCGCTTCGCTTCCACGAAGAACACGGAGGTAAAGATTGAGCTAAAAGTTGAGAGTTGCAAAAACTTTCGCTGTTGCCTTTCTCCGTGCCCTCAGTGTTCTCCGTGGTGAATCGCTTTTGTTCATTTTTTAAATTTATTTTGAGTTAGTGCGAGTGGTCTAGCTCATTTATGCCCCAAAGTGTGTTTGCCTTCGAATGAAGGCTGATTACATTTTCTCTTGCTTCATTTGGCTGGTTTTATATTTGGAAGTGGGTTTGAAGGTCGACCCTTCATTGCAATCTACCGCCTGCCCGGCGAGGAATGTGCAGATGCTTCTGCGAGACGCTGTAAATATGTCCCTATACGCTCTGCGATTTCATCCCTGAAACCGAAGCTCGCAGCCGCATCCACACTGGGTTATTCAAAGGAAGGTTATTTATTTAACCTTCCTTGTAAACAATTTTGAATCATGAGACCTACCTAATTCGCTATGACCCTTTACTCCTAGTTATATGTTTTACTAAAACTATATTTTTCAATAAAATAACGGTCTTCATATTGAAACCCACAATAAAAGTAGGTTAATGTGTGTGCAGTTAGGGGAACGCAGGCGAGACTCAACTTCATAAGTAAGGGGTAGAAAGTAGCCATTCAGGGATGAAGATAAGCTAGCAGCACTCACTCTTTGCAGAAAAGAAGAAAAGCAGAGAGAACAGCGCAAGCAATTGATTCATATCAATCTTCCCCCCTATTTGTCCACGCTTTGCAACGAAAGCCTTTCCCCAAAAACACCCCATCAGTTAGATTTAACAATGGGTGTCTTAGTTATTCTTTTCTGATGTGCCCACACTCAACGATTCACTGCGAATCTCAACCTACACCAACGTAATAGGGTGGCAAATGCAAGAGCTGCAAATCTCTAATATTCTCCTTGGATTAGCTGTGACGACTGTCATTATTGCGATAATCGCGGTCATTCTTTTCAAGAAGCTACAATCTGCACGTTACGAAATAGCAACTCAAACAGATAAGGTTACCGAGGATCGCCATAATGGAATTGTAGAACTGGACAATCAAACAGCGTCTATGAAGACCGATTATGCGTCTAAGAAAGAAATATACGATTCACTTGTTAGGCAGATCGCTATTTACTCCGATGATATCGAGCTAATAGAGCTGGGTTTCTATGAGCCAATCTTCGATTTTGACGCCTCAGACAAATACAAAGAAGAGATTAATAAGTGTAAAGAACAACAGAAAGGCCTGCTTCGCATAAAAGATACTGCAGGTGCCATCTACTGCACCATTGAGTGGAAAGTCGGAGGTTCTTCTGCTGAAGGCCGTAAGATGACCCAAAGAGGGATTCGTCTTACTGCACGCGCGTTCAACAATGAATGTGACGCAGCCATTGCAAACTGTACATGGAAGAATATGGTCAAGATGCAGGAACGCATCACCAAGGCGTTTGAAGCTATTAATAAGCTTAACGAGTCTAACCACATATTGATCTCTGAAGCGTACCTGCAACTGAAAATAGATGAGATCCGGCTCAATTTTGAGTATAAAGAGAAGAAACAGCGAGAACGCGAAGAGCAAGCAGAAATCAAAGCTCAGATGCGCGAAGAGGCAAAAATTGAGGCTGAGATATTAAAAGCTGAGAAGGAAGCCATCAAAGAAGAGGCACGATATAAGAAAGCACTTGATGAGGCCAAGCACGAACTTGAGACTGCTAACGATGATTCGCGTGCTGAATTAGAGGCTAAGATAGCGGCACTTCAGGCAAATTTAGTTGAAGCGGAGCAAAAACATCAACGAGCTGAAAGCATGGCCCAGCAAACTAAACGTGGGCACGTATACGTGATTAGTAATATAGGTTCCTTTGGTGAAGACGTCTATAAAGTTGGCATGACCCGCAGACTAGAGCCTATGGATCGAGTTAAAGAACTTGGAGATGCGTCGGTACCATTCTCGTTTGACGTGCATGCAATGATTCACACAAAAGATGCTCCAACTCTAGAGAGGGAGCTGCATAACATCTTTGACCAGAAGCGAGTTAACATGGTGAACAGACGCAAAGAGTTCTTTGTGATCAGCTTAGATGAGATTAAGAAAGCCGTCAGCTCAATACTTGGTGATGAAGCGGAGTTTGTTGAGACTGCTGTTGCTCAGGATTACCATGAAACCAAGGCCATGAGACAGCAAGCGCAATTAAAACAAGACATTGCAAATGGCCAAGTCGTAGAAAGCCAACACTCTGCACCTCAATTTGCAGACGCCATTTAGTGTTGTAATGTTGTAGCTCACAGCCGCATCCACACTGGTTTTTTTTACAGAAAGGGGCATCTTCAACTCGAGCATAATATCACCACGGAGCGCTTCGCTTCCACGAAGAACACGGAGGTAAAGATTGAGCTAAAAGTTGAGAGTTGCAAAGACTTTAGCTGTTGCCTTTCTCCGTGCCCTCTGTGTTCTCCGTGGTGAAACGCTTTTGTTCAGTTTTAAAATATCTGTTGAGTTAGGCCGAATGCTCTAACACGCTTTGTCCAGAAGTTAGTTACGAATCGTGAACCCCAATCGAAGAGATGAATAACCTGATGTAGATGCAGCTGTGGGCTTCGGTTTCAGGGTGAGGCTTAACTTAGTGAAGCTCTTCGAACGAGAGGCCAGGATGCCGAACAGGCCTTTAAACATGGAAGTTGTTTAAAAGCGCAGAGCGGCCAGGATGACTCTATATGAAATCAAGAGCCGGCGACCCACAGGAGTAGCTACATATGAGGTCACTCATTCACATCCATGTGATCGTGACATTCGTAAATCCATTTACAGCACCTGCTGCAAGCAATAAACACCAATGAAGCTTTGGTACTTAGCAAGCTGACTAAGTACCAAAACTGCCCAATGAACCAAACAAAAAATGAGTAGAGTTAATTTATTAACTCAAGCAACTCATGGATAGTCCTTACCGGATTGATCTTAGCTCCGAGCCCTTCCATCGACTTGTGATAATTTCTAAACGGGATCAAGATTTCAGTAAATCCGTGTTGAACCGCTTCTTTGACCCGTGGAACACCGCTGTCTATCGGACGCACGTCACCATTTAAGCTGAGTTCGCCCATGATGCAGGTGGTTCTTGGCACCACGAAATCGTTTAAACTGCTTAATAATGCTGCCACTAACGCTAAGTCGATACAGGTTTCAGATTCATCAATTTTCAAACCGCCGACTAAGTTGAAATAAGTATCATGAAAAATTTTGGTTTTGGTATGTTTACGTAATATTCCCGTCAACATTTTAATGCGGTTCATATTAAGGCCCACACACACACGTTGTGGAAACTCACCTTCGGTTTCAGTGGTTAAACACTGGATCTCAATTAATAAATTGCGATTACCTTTTCGAATACAGGTAATTGCAGCCCCAGGGGACTCGGTCGATGAGCCAGACAAAAATATTTCGCTGGGATTATCAACACTAAGCATGCCCCGCTCTGTCATTCTAAAAATGCCAACGGTATCGACATCACCAAAACGGTTTTTATTGGCTCTGAGTGTTCGAATCTGTCCATCGTTACACTCAAGATGGGTCAGACAATCAACAATATGGATTAATGTCTGTGGGCCGGCTGTTTCATTGTTTTTATTAACATGAGCCACTAGAAACATAGTCACATTATTTTGCTTGCAGTACTGCGTTAAAGCCTGAGCACTACTCTTCACTTGTGATGGCGAACCTGGGCTGCCATTCGCCAGCTCAGTCACCACAGCCTGTATCGAATCGATAACGGCAAACTTCACTTGCTTAGCATCAAGCTCTGCAATGATAGCTTCGACGCTGGTTTCAGCCATTAGAAATAAGTTATCTTCGTTGCAGTCCAATTTAAGCCGATTCACACGGTTCTTAAACTGCGACAATGACTCCTCTGCAGTACAGTAGAGTGATGGCATGCTCTGCGACATACGCGAGACTAAATCCGATAATAAGGTTGTCTTACCAGCACCAGGATCACCAGAAATGATATTGACAGAGCCTGTGGTTAAGCCGCCACAAAGTACGCGATCGAGTTCACCTATGCCGGTTAACATTTTCTCGGCTTCAAACTCTTTTATTTCACTGAGTTTTTTTGAACCACCGCCGACAGCGCCAGCATAACCCGATACTGAAGTGCCTACAGACTTGCTGGCACTTAAGCGCACTTCAGTAATGGTATTCCATTCCTGACATGCACTGCATTGCCCCTGCCAACGTGGGAAATCTTGTCCACACTCATTACATACAAACGCTTTTTTAATTTTCGCCATAGCTCTTAATTACATGTGTTGAAATATCGAGTTAATCTGCTGAGCAACTCTTAAGGTAAAACTGAATTAGTTACACTGTAAGCCAATAATGGCTTAAGATAACCTAAAATGAACTTAAAACGATTGGCTATCATTCAATGCCTCAAATATCTTAGAATGATGCGAACGATTAGGTGTTCATGAGTAATAATAAAGACTTAAATATGCTTGTTAGTCAGTTTTCTTATCAAGTAATATCACTTTATGCCGACATGATACTATTAACCGCTTGAGTTTTCAGCCAGCAAGATGACCGATCAAAACATAATATGAATTCTTAGAAGAAGCCAGTAAATGAGTTTAGACGACCACAGTGCCTTAATTGAGCAGCTAAAGCCCCTGTTAATGGAACCCAATTTCCAGGAGCTATTTGAAAATCTAACATCAGATGAATCGAACTCCACTCGTTTTTTACTCAAGATGGAGCTTAATCGCATCTCGTCGCTGTGTACTCGTGTTATAGATCTCCGGGATAAATCAGAACTTCCCTGTGAACAGGTCGTCCATGGCAAGCAGCAGCATTACTTAGATCAACCCGCTAAAGAAAGCTTCATAGAAGCAATCGCGCTATATCAAAACCAATATACTTTAGGCGTCTATGAAAGTGTCCTCGAGGCGCATAAACAAAGAAAGCTAAAATTCAGAGATCGTGGCAAAGGCCAAGATGATAGCTTATTCGATCCCTATATGGCGCAGGGTGTTGTGCTAGGTAGCTACTTTAACCGCAGTGAAGAAAGGATGAATTACAGTATTCGGATTGCTGTTTTACAACCTGGCCGCAACGAAATTCAAGGGATAACTGTCGACCTATCTGTCGGTGGTGCCAGAATACGCCTACCACTGCAACATCATTTCGAGCTCGATAAGCCTATCAGAGTTAAATTACTCGAACTCGGTGAAGAGTATTATTATGAAGACCTGCAGCAAGGCGTCGACTATGAAGTCGTCGATACTCAAACTAACCATGAATATTGCTGGATGCGCCTCAAGCGTGTAGGCGGTTCTGAAGCCCTGTCTCAGATGCTCTCAAACCTAATAAAAGGCTATAAGTTCAGATATAAAGTCGATGTAAATGATATATTAGTAGCAGCAAAAGGCTTAGGCTTCGAGCGACATTACTTGCCTCACCTGCCCCACTTACCCCTGTATTTGGAGCAAAATGACGGACAATTTCAAATAACACATAAGCTGCTTAGCCGCGACAACCAACAGCTGCAGTCCTATTTTCAAGATGAGAGAGATGTCAGTCAGTTATCGGGCATGTTATCGCCATCACGCTTAAACTCCTTAATTAGTGCACCTGATAATAAAGATCACAGCCTGTTTTTTTGTTTTACCTTTCACACTCAAGGACATGTTTATTTCTACTCTGCGACCCTGGCAGAACTGAAACAACATAATTTAATGGCCCTGTTTTTTAGTTTTGGTGCCAATAAGTCATCATGGAAAATATTTAGACTGACTCATCACAAAATAGACCATGAAAAATCTTACAAGGCCTCGATATTGCCTGGTGATGACAGCAACTATAGCGCGCTAACAGAAGCACAACTCAAACAATTTACTCATGTTATGCAGCTAATTGATCTGACTTCAAAAAATGTCCAAGAAGATTATTTAGCTTGGGGGGAACACTGTCAAAACCAGGCCAATGAACTTAAAGTATTTGGCCAGGAAAAAGTGATCTCGAACTCTACTAAACTGCTATCACTACAATTCAGCGAGCGAAGAAATGAAGCCCGCTACTCTTTCAAAACACCGGTTATTTTAGCGCAAGGTAAGCATTCAATAACAGCATCGACCCATGATATTTCAAGTAAAGGTTTGCAACTGACTTTAGCGGAAGCGACACAGTTTGATAAAACTGCCCCTATTCAATTGGGCTTCCCTAAACTGCAGCAGATAGCCGGTAAGGTGCAACTCAACCACTTGCCTTACCACTTAATTAAAAGCAGAAAAAAAGGTACAGCGATACACCTTGCTGCTGTAATGGGACATACCCCCCATGTAGGCGTCGAGTTTATGAACAAACTTATTATTCATAATCGCTCTAAGCTTGAGAAAATCACTGAGGCCAACAGTGAGATGAAAGAGCTCGCAGATGGCCTAAAAAACTTGTTGATGCGTCACTTAGACTCAGTGCCCTATTTTGTAGAAAAGACACCCAAATCGGCGACACTTTCTCTGCTTGGAGTCGGTACACATAAGAATGTTATCACTGATATTTTCGCGGGATCAGCCACGCAATCACTCGAATATAATTTAGCCTCTTTACTCAAAGATGGTCGATTGAAATCGATGTTTATCGAACCCATTCGAGCTTTGAAACCTCAAGATGGACTAGAGTATTTTGAAGTGTACTTGCAAGTTTCGAGACAATCCCAGGGGCAAGTCAAGGTGAAGTGCCAAACTCCCGGCGAAATAGGCGATCTTAATGCGAGACAACACTTTATTCACCAAAGTAATAACTTAGGTAAGTTTATGGCGTTAAGGGTTTATCGCGGTGCCACAGGAAAACCTGATCTGTCCTATATTCGACGTGAAATTGAATACATAGGTATACACGCTCAGCATAAATCTAAAAAACTTGAAGAGCTATTATGGCGCATCGTAGGCACAGGTGAGCTATTAGACATTACCCAAGAGGTACAACTCAGGTACCCAGCATTACATGAAACAGATTCAAATATCACAGCCAATGAGAGTTGAAAAATGATATAAGTTCCTAGGTCCTAAGCACTAGCACTAAGAACTTACAATCCCTGATACCACTGCTTTACCTGACGAAAATGATCATCGGCAGCATCTTTATGGGTTAACATATCAGCATGACCGTAATCATGCTTATAACCTTGCTCCTTAGACAGTAAGGTATATTTAAAATCTGCAAACTGGCATTCCTGCAGCATTCGGAACACATCTTCCGGGTGGCCAAGTACATCATCTCCTTGCCCGGCAATAAACCAAGCTTTAGGCCACTTATCTTGCCTGGCAATATTTGCCGCCGACTTGCCGTAATCAAAACCATCATCATGATCGACCCAATCCCCCCTCACCCAATCGATACTCTGTGACAGTGAAGCACGGCTTTCATTGTCCATCCCCATCCGCCATCGGTCGGCGGCAAGGTAGCCATGTGACCAAGCAATCGCTGGTGCCAACTTATTCCAACCAATATCAACCATTAGCCACTTCTTAAGAGACTTAACCTTTATCTGGCGTTTACTGCCAAAAGTGAGCAAAGAAGCCACACAATCCTGAAACAAAGGATACCTAGAAATAGCGCTCGCCATTAAAACGCCTCCCCATGAGTGCCCACACCAATGTATTTGAGAAACACCAGGATGTAAGGAGATAATGAAATGATGTATCAAGGGAAGTTGGTCACGGATCACCTGGCCCTGCCCAGGCTTAGAGCCACGCTGAAGTTTGGGAGTGCTCAGTCCCCTGCCGTGAATATCGAGCACATACACAACGAAGCCAGATGCCGCCAGGAAACAGGCTAGCCCTTTGCCATTATCACTGTAAAACACTCGACCATTAGACATGGCACCATGCAACATAAAAATGGGCGGCTTAGACATGTCGGCATCGACAGGTCTTATCTGCCTAAGGTGCAACTTGCCATCGAGGTAGGGGATAAATAACGAATCTTGTTCAATAGTCACGGCATACAATCTTATGTAATATTTGACTATTAAACTACTGAGTCAATTGTCAAAAAACAAGAGTGATGACGCTGATATAAACAAGTCAAACAAGGGGGATATGATAATCCCCCATCGAGTAAGGTATATAACAGAGAGTTTTAAACGAAAATTTATATGAGAAATAATACATGAGACAGTCTAAAGCTGGAAGTGAACGACCTCCAGCTTAGATAAAACAACGGTTAGCTTAAGAGCAATAAGAATGGCAGCACCTTGAGATTAAGCTTGCTAATAACCACATCGGCCGCTTGCTCAAGTTTAGGTTTAGCATGATAAGCAATACCGTAATCTGCCACCTCAATCATAGGGATATCGTTAGCACCATCGCCGATAGCGAGACGCTGACCATCTGGAATATTCCACTCTTTAGCACAACGAAGCACAGTGTCGGCTTTAAACTGTGCATCAACAACTTGCCCCGTCACAGTTCCCTTTAGCTTACCATTTTCGACAACCAGTTCATTGGCAAAAGCGGCATCTAACCCGAGTAACTGTTTCAAATGGCCGACAAATGGCGTAAAACCACCAGATGCCACGACTAAGCGCCAGCCATGTTTTTGTAACTCATTAACGGATTCAATCAAGCCTGGCATCAAAGGGAGCTTGTCGCACAAAGTCTGAATAATGCTCGCGTCAGCACCTTGCAGTTTAGCAACACGTGCTCGCAGACTCTCTTCAAAGTCCAATTCACCTTGCATCGCTCGCTCCGTCACCTCGGCAACCGCTTCACCCACGCCAGCCATCACCGCCAGTTCATCAATACACTCTATTTCAATGGCGGTAGAGTCCATATCCATCACAAGTAAACCTGGCTCATTAAGCTTGGCTTGTGTATTGGAGATAGAAAACGTTTCAACACCGCTAACAGAAGAGATAACTTGCAGTTGCGTCAGGCTAAACGGCACGTCAGCACATAACTCAACACAATATAGGCCTGAGTCACGCTCAATAATCGCCAAGCTTAAATCCAGTTCTAGCCTGCCTATCGCGGCTGACAGCTCAGCCTCTTGCACCTTATCTTCATAAACACAACGTAGGCGCGACACGCAATCTGGTGCCAGCGTTTCGTGGTGTTTCGACAAAGTCTTACTTTGGTATTGAAAACGGCTATTTTCACCATTTGATAACCATGAGAACAACAAGGTATGACTCAGACTTTCCATTAGTAATGCTTCTCCAACTACCGGGCAAGACGATAATCAATTATGATTAGCTAAACCCTTCAAAAATTCAGGTATATAGTGTTTTTTCTTAAAGGTCTGAAAAAGAGCCATAGAATTAGCAGGCTAGTGCAGATGGCAATTGCGATCACCTTAGCTGTGGGTCTTATCCAATTATGGGAAACTAGCCTACTACAAGGACAGCAGCTTCTAAAGTCCCAAACACAAAAGATGGCCAGATTACTGGTTCAACAAACGGCATATGGCGCTGCACCTGCGCTACAACTGCAAAATGATGAGCAACTTCAATGGCTCGCCAGTGCATTAGTGTTAGACCCTAAAGTGATGTCCGCAAGCATATTCAGTGAAGACGGCCAACGACTCGCTTTTGCTCAAAGTGTATCAGATGAAGAGTTGGAGCCAGAATCTGAGGAGCTAGAGGCACTGCTGGAACGTTATCCGCCGTATGTAGAAGCGGTGAGCCAAGATGGTAATAACTTAGGTTTTATTGAAGTTAGGCTAGAGCCAAGACTGTTTTTTAATGAAATAAAAGAAGCTCATCAAATCCATATGGAGCAACAGCAGATGATGTTAATCATCGCCGGATTGATAGGTTTACTTTTGTCGCGATCCCTTTCATTTAAACGCGCCGACTTTGATCGACGTAAGACACGTGCAAAGCTAAGAAAGAAACCGAAGAAGTTAAAGAAAACCTAGTTCCTAGGTTCTAGAATCTCGGGGCTGAAGCCCCTCCTACACAGACACAAAAAAGGGCTCTAATGAGCCCTTTTGTACATGGATGTGCTTATCCCCGATCGCAGGATAGCGATGGAGGGGATTATGAACAACTAAAAGCGTAATTACAGAGTAATTGCCGCTTCTAGTGTCATCACGATCATTTCGTTGAAGGTGGTTTGACGCTCTTCAGCAGAGGTCTTTTCACCGGTACGGATGTGATCAGATACAGTACAAACACAAAGTGCTTTAGCACCGAACTCAGCAGCAACACCGTAAAGACCGGCAGCTTCCATTTCGACACCTAAGATATCCATCTTTTCCATAACGTCGAACATTTCTGGATCTGGCGTGTAGAAAAGATCAGCTGAGAATACGTTACCTACGCGGTACTTAATTCCTTTTGCGTCAGCTGCTTTAACGACTGCGCTTAGTAGACCGTAATCAGCGATAGCTGCAAAATCTTGGCCTTTGAAACGTAGACGGTTCACTTGTGAATCAGTACATGCACCCATACCGATCAATACGTCACGAACTTTAACGTCAGTGCTTACTGCGCCACAAGTTCCAACACGGATAAGGTTCTTAACACCGTAGTCTTTGATCAACTCAGTAGCATAGATTGAAGCAGAAGGAATACCCATGCCAGAACCCATTACAGAGATGCGAACACCCTTGTATGTACCAGTAAAACCAAACATGTTACGAACATCAGTAACTTGCTCAACGTTCTCTAGGAAGGTTTCAGCAATGTATTTAGCACGTAGTGGATCGCCTGGAAATAGCACTGTATCTGCGAATGCACCGTCAACAGCATTAATATGTGGTGTAGCCATCTATATAACCCCTTATATATTTGTAACTTAAACTAGTACTAGAATTAGTATTAAGTCTTATTTATGGCGGCCATCATCTAAACCGCCAAACTTAAAAGCAGCACTAAGCTAATCGATATCAGCTTAGTACTAAAATGTATTACTTAACGAACGACTCACCATATTCCATCGGCTCAAGTTTAAAGTAACTCGCGATGGATTGGCCAATATCGGCGAAACTTTTACGACGGCCCAATGAGCCAGCCGCTAGACCTGCGCCAAGTGCTAATACAGGTACACGTTCACGAGTATGATCTGTCCCCTTCCAGCTAGGATCACAGCCATGATCGGCTGTTAATATTAGCAAGTCATCTTCGTTGAGCAGTTCGAGCATCTCAGGCATACGGGAATCGAAATATTCCAGCGCCTTGGCATAACCAGCGATATCGCGGCGATGACCGTAGTGAGAGTCAAAATCGACAAAGTTAGTGAACACTATGGTTCTGTCACCCGCTTGTTTAACTTGCTCAAGCGTGGCATCAAACAAGGCTTCAAGCCCAGTAGCCTTCACCTTCTTGGTAATACCGCAGTGTGCGTAGATATCGGCAATCTTACCGACACTAACCACTTCACCGCCTGCAGCAGCAAGCTTGTCGAGTACCGTCTTTGCTGGTGGCTCAACGGCATAGTCACGACGATTTCCGGTACGTTCGAAATTACTGGCGTCAGTCCCCACGAAAGCACGCGCAATCACGCGGCCAATATTATACGGTTCAAGCTCTTCACGAGCAATAATGCATAAATTGTAAAGGTTTTCTAAGCCAAAGCTCTCTTCATGACAAGCGATTTGAAACACTGAATCAGCCGAAGTATAGAAGATTGGCTGGCCAGTGCGCATATGCTCTTCACCAAGCTCTTCTAAAATAGCCGTACCAGATGCATGACAGTTACCCATATAGCCATCGAGACCAGCTCGAGCCAGAATTTTATCGGTCAGCTCTTTTGGAAAAGAATTAGTCAGATCAGAGAAATATCCCCACTCGTATAAGACTGGCACGCCCGCCATTTCCCAATGACCGCTAGGTGTGTCTTTACCCGTGCTCAGTTCATCTGCATGACCATAGGCACCGATAATTTCAACATTGTCACTGAAACCTGCGGCAAACTCACCCGTACTCTCTTTACCCGCCATGGCCAAACCTAAGCGTGAAAGATTAGGTAGCTTTAGTGGCCCTTCACGGCCAATATCTGCTTTACCTTCGGCACAAGCTTTGGCTATGCTGCCAAAAGTGTCAGACCCGATATCGCCGAAAGACTCTGCATCACTTGCAGCGCCAACACCGAATGAGTCCATCATCATGATGATTGTTCTTTTCATAAAAACCTCTTACGCAGCCTTGTTACAGATCTTCTGCGCGAATATAACGATAAATTTCAGGCGTTTTCTCAGGACGGCTATCGGCGATCTTAATCGCACCTCTAACAGCCGCCGCAGCTTCTTCAAATGCCGAGTCACTCTGTGCGTGGATCATAGCAATCGGTTTGTCAGTCGTGATCTCATCACCCAAAGCACAAACTTCGGTTAGACCTACGCTGTAATCGAGTGCATCTCCAGGTTTGCGGCGACCACCACCTAAGCTAACGACTGCAAGCCCAAGTTCACGGGTATCCATGGATGAGGCGAAACCAGCCTGTTCTGCATATACCGGACGCACTATCTTCGACTCAGGTAAGTATAAACCTGGGTTTTCAACAAAGTCAGTCGGACCACCAAGTCCTGAAATCATCCGGCCAAAAATTTCAGCGGCCTTACCATTATCAAGCACTTGATTAAGCTTTTGTCTGGCTTCAGCTTCGCTTGACGCTATGCCACCTAATTGCAGCATCTCGGCACATAATCCCATGGTCACTTCATACAAACGTGGGTTACGATATTTGCCAGTCAGAAAATCAACAGCCTCTTTCACTTCTACCGCATTGCCGGCACAAGATGCGAGTACTTGATTCATGTCTGTCAGCAATGCAGTGGTTTTAGTCCCAGCACCGTTGGCCACAGCAGTAATACTGCGAGCAAGATCTTCAGAGTCTTTGTAAGTAGGCATAAATGCGCCACTACCCACTTTTACATCCATCGCCAATGCATCTAAACCAGCAGCTAGCTTCTTAGATAATATTGAGGCAACAATTAGCGGAATGGATTCAACGGTAGCGGTGTTATCACGAATAGAATAGAAACGCTTGTCTGCAGGAACTAGATCGCCAGTTTGACCAATAATGGCTACACCAGCTTCTTTAACGACTTTTCTGAATAATGCACTATCTGGTTCAGTTTGATAACCAGGAATGGCATCAAATTTATCTAAAGTGCCACCAGTATGGCCTAGGCCACGTCCAGATATCATTGGCACATAGCCGCCACATGCAGCCGCCATTGGGCCAAGCATGAGACTAATAACATCACCGACACCACCAGTACTGTGCTTGTCGATGATAGGGCCGTCTAGATCTAAGCTCTGCCAGTTAAGTACTGTGCCAGAGTCACGCATGCCAGTAGTGATAGCAATACGCTCATCCATATTCATATCATTGAAGTAAACCGCCATACCAAAGGCTGCTATTTGCCCCTCTGATACACTGCCATCTGTGATGCCATTAACGAAGAACTGGATCTCTTCATTCGATAGAACTTCAGCATTACGCTTTTTACGAATAATCTCTTGTGCTAGAAACATGGTACTGCCTCCGAATTTGTAACTAAAATTCAGTTTTAAGCCACAAACTCTTTTATAAAACACCAAAACTGTAACTTTGCTACATTTGATACTAGCCCAGTTTTGATGTCTTCAATTAGATTTAGATCACACTTAACTAAAAAGATTAGCCTTATTCTGCATATTTAAACAATAAGGCTGTTTGACATAGCTGTTGTGACTTAGTAACCCTGTGGACCTTTAGCGGCATCGCCAAGTTCTAAAGTGTGCAGTAAGTTAACGAGCAAGCTTGAGGCACCAAAACGGAAGGTACGCGGAGTCGCCCAGTCATCACCAAGAAGACGAGCAGCAACAGCCAAGAACTCACCAGCAGCCGCGGCATCACGAACGCCACCGGCAGGCTTAAAGCCAACCTTAGTGTTCTTTTCGCTGATCACTGTCATCATGATCTCAGCCGCTTCTAAAGTGGCATTAACGGCAACTTTACCGGTAGATGTTTTAATAAAATCGGCGCCTGCATCGATACAAAGCTCTGATGCTTTACGAATAAGAGCGGCATCGGCTAATACACCTGATTCGATGATAACTTTTAACAGAACTTCTTCGCCACACGCTTCTTTACAAGCTTTAACAAGTTCGAAACCAACAGTTTCATTACCGGCCATTAGTGCACGGTATGGAAAAACCACATCAACTTCGTCAGCGCCATAAGCAACGGCTGCACGAGTTTCTAATACGGCGATTGCGATATCATCGTTGCCATGTGGGAAGTTAGTCACTGTTGCGATACGAACGCTTTCAGCGCCCATGTCGTTCAATGTCTTACGGGCAATAGGAATGAAGCGAGGATAGATACAGATAGCGGCAGTGTTACCGGCAGCGGTCTGCGCCTTATGACAAAGTTCGATCACTTTCTGATCGGTATCATCGTCATTAAGAGTTGTTAAATCCATCAGTTCAATGGCTTTTTGTGCAGCTTTTTTTAAATCGCTCATAATAGTTCTCCGAAACAATATTCAATGTGTAAAAGTTAAAATAGTAAAATTGAAATAGTAAAATTGAAATAGAAGTCTACTTATGGCAGTGCCAATAGGGGCATTTTTGATTATTTTTATGGCCGGGCCTTCGGGCATTGCCTTAGATATCACCATAGGCGATATCTGATAATTCAGGTATTCAGTTCGCTATATACAATATAGCTATTATCCTGACACAAGGTCACGACTTGAATCCTTGAAGACCGGGAAGGGGAACTGAATCGTTACACTATAGTGTAAGGTTCCTGCCTTTCCGCGAAAAATCCATTTTAGCGCGTAAAACGTGTTTAACATTTACGTAAATATGCCATTGAATCTTGCATGCTTAAGTAAATATTAACACTCAATACCGAACTCGATTCCGCGTATTGAGTGTTAAGTAGAGCCAGTATCTGGCTCTATATCTGCTTACTTATTGCTAAGTACGAGTCTAAGACAAATGTCTATGAATCGATCTTAGAACTTGTAAGTAGCTGTTAGGTAGTGAGCAACACCAGTTGTTTCTAGACCAACGATACCAGCACCATCTTCAAGAAGGTATACATCGTTGTAAGCTTTTAGACCGTAACCTAAAGCGTAGTTGTCTGAATGCCAGTGAGCACCGAAGTACGCAGCGCCACCGCTAGAAGTCATAGGTACGAACTCGTTACCGTATTGATCGTCAGCACCGAACTGGTAATCAACATAACCCTGGAAAGAAACGAATGAACCGTTTTCGAAGAAGTAAAAAGGCTTGAACCAGTTCATTGAGAATTGGTAACCATTCCACTCTTTACCGTTCATGTCGTAATGAGCGTAAAGGTTTACGCCAGTCTTACCTAACCATGGAACCATAACATCAGCACCGACACCCCAGAAAGATGCATTTACATCTTCACCGATTATGCCGCCACCCCAGTTAAATAGAGTCGAGAAGTAAACTTCCTGGATTGGACCAACTGAAAGGTCTAGGCCAGTGATCGCATCGATAGAGAAGCGAGGTGCAAACTTCATGAACATTTTGCTTGAGCCAGAACCAGTCGCCTTGTCGCCTGAATCGCCTGTCGCTAGGTTGAATACATCAACATAACCATACAGGTCAACAACACCAGCGCGGCCGCCAAATTCCATTTCTAGGTAATCATGTCCGCTTTCGCCACCAGATGGAAGCTCGTCAAACGCGTACATTGCGTTGAACTGCATCCAGCTGTAATCGCCAGAACGAATATCTTCGCCGCGATCTGCTGCGAAAGTTGGTGCAGCCATTGCAGCTGTTGCTGCTAGCGCTGTAGCTAGTGCTATAGTTTTAACGTTTTTCATCATCAACCCCATTTATTTATGGTTTGCTGTTTTTATGAAACAGCGTTCTTTTCTTATGGCGCCGCATTTTACCCAAATTTACGTAAATCACAATATAATTTAAGTTAAAATGCGAACACAAAATTCTAACATTAGAACAAACACCTGATTATTCATGCTATTTGAGTCATAGCTTCAGAAAAAATCATATTTTAATCAATGTCTGTCTAACCACATTCCGCTCTGAATGTTAATAAAGAGCGCAGTGTTGTAAATGGTAATACTTCGAAAAATGGTTGAGCTAACTTGAACCCTGCCCCCATGAACAGAGTCCAGTAGTGGGAAGACCCACTGGATTTACCTTAGACATAAAAAGCAGCCCCTAGAGGCTGCCTTGAGATTATAACGCTAAGAATAGACCCGCTAGTGTCGCACTCATCAAGTTTGCAAGTGATGCTGCGATAACCGCACGAACACCAAGCTTAGCAAGGTCATGACGACGGCTTGGAGCCATTGCGCCTAGGCCACCAAGTAGAATTGCGATTGAAGATAGGTTAGCAAATCCACATAGTGCGAATGAGATGATAGCTTTAGTTCTATCAGTCATAGCAACACCAGTTTCAGCAACAACCATACCGCCATCAGCAATATCTTTTAGGTAAGGAGCGAAGTTTAGGTAAGCAACGAATTCGTTAACAATGATCTTCTGACCGATGAAAGAACCAGCAACAAGTGCTTCGCTCCAAGGTACACCGATAAGGAATGCTAGAGGCATGAAGATGTAACCAAGGATAAGTTCCAGAGTTAGGTTTTCAAAACCAACAAGACCACCAAGACCACCGATCATGCCGTTAAGCATGGCGATAAGGCCAACGAAAGCAAGTAGCATAGCACCAACGTTAAGTGCTAAATGCATACCAGAAGCAGCACCAGCAGCAGCAGCGTCAATGACGTTAGCTGGCTTGTCTGCATCTTCAGGCAAGTCGTTCATGTCGTTGTTAGTTTCTTCAGTCTCTGGATGCATAAGCTTAGCCATCATAAGACCGCCAGGAGCCGCCATGAATGATGCAGCAACTAGATACTCAATTTTAACGCCCATACCTGCATAACCAGCAAGTACCGCACCAGCAATTGATGCAAGACCACCAACCATGATAGCGAATAGCTCTGAGTTGGTCATAGTCGCGATAAACGGACGAACAACTAGAGGAGCTTCAGTTTGGCCGACGAAGATGTTTGCAGTAGCAGACATAGATTCTGTACGGCTTGTACCTAGTGCTTTTTGCAATCCACCACCGATGAACTTGATGACAAGTTGCATGATGCCTAGATAGTAAAGTACAGCAATCAAAGAAGAGAAGAAGATAATGACAGGTAGAACGCGGATAGCGAAGACGAAGCCCACACCGTTTGCGAACATTGCGTCAGTACCCAAACCGCCGAAGAGGAAGTTGATACCCGCTTGAGAGTAACCAATGACACTGGCTACACCCATTGAAACGCCACCTAGTACTTCTTGACCAATTGGAACGTAAAGAACGAAGCCACCGAAAGCAGCTTGAATAGCTAACGCACCACCAACGGTACGGTAGTTTATTGACTTCTTACCATTTGAAAGTAAAAAAGCAATTGTAAGTAAGGTGACCACCCCTACTAGACTCATTAAAATATCCATTAACCATCACCCTATATGTTAATACTTTTTAATTATGTTGTTAACCAACCTTTTTCGAGCTCGATTATACCCGAGCAATAGCTCAAAAGCGTCGTTTCGATCATGTTTTTGAAGTTTAATTTCAGTATCTTAGTCACAAACTACGATGCGACTGACACCTGTTTAAATTAATTTTAATTTAAGGTCAAAGAGTTGCACCACATTTCGAAACGCATGTTCTGAAATAAGAACACTCGATTTTTTTTGTAAATTTGCTATTTCGACGATAATTGACTGCAAAATAAGGGGGGTGTTGCGTGTTTCTGCTGAATTACTTGGTGTCATAGCAGGAGAATCTGTCTCAATGAGGAAAGAATCTAAGGGTAAATGAGCGACGCAATTTTTTAATTTCTGAGTATTGTGATTTAAAATTAACCCGCCTATCCCTAGTTTAAAGCCTAGTTTTATATACTCGTTGGCGATCTCCACGCTGCCATAAAAGCCATGTATCACACCCGCTTTTGGTAATGCATGTTTCCTTAATATAGAAAGCATCTCATTATGTGCTTTTACAACATGTAAAATAACTGGCAGTTCTAACTGTTTCGCCATCGTGAGCTGTGCTTCGAGTGACACTATCTGAGCTTGCCAATTTTTATTACGCAGTTTATCTAAGCCACACTCACCGATAGCCACTAATTTTGGATCAAATTGATACTTTTCGAGTTTCAGTTTTAGCTCAGCTAAGCTGACGGTTATTTCTTCATCACAAAACCAGGGATGGATCCCGAGTCCAAATGGACATACATACTCTTTAGCTATAGCTAACTGTTGATCCCAATGTGCGGGAGATACCCCTGGAATAACGGCCGTTTCTATCCCGGCTTGTTTCATTGAGTCAAACAGCTGTTTTCTGTCTGAGTCAAACTCAGCAAAATCTAAATGCGCGTGACTGTCGATTATCCGCATAAACTAGTCTCCCTTCTCATCGCCTCTTACTGTACGTAGAAGGTTTGTTTTTAAAGGCGGGTCTTGTAACCTAGGCGCACAACTGCGGCGGTTCTCAAGTGTTAGCCCCATGCGATCACACCAATTGGTGTAAGCTGTCCAACATTGCTTTATCCATTTCACCCTGCAGTCCTCACATATTGAATTCGATTTCGCCTCACCTCATGATAATCGTTATTCATAAAAAAAGCCCCAATCTCACGAGTGGGGCTTAATGACTAACAAGTCATGCTAACGATTAGTTTTCACGAGTCTTGGCAAACTTGATATCAGGATAACGCTCCATCGATAAGTTCAGATTCACCATAGTCGGTGCGATGTAGGTAAGATTATCACCACCATCGAGCGCTAAATTATTACTACACTTACGTCTAAAGTCTTCCAGTTTGCGTTCATCATCACAATAAACCCAACGAGCCGTTGAAACGCTAATGGCTTCGTAGATGGCCTCAACCTTATATTCTGTCTTTAAGCGTCCAACAACAACTTCAAATTGCAGCACACCCACGGCGCCTACAATCAAGTCATTTGAATCTATAGGTCTGAAAACCTGCACAGCCCCTTCTTCAGAAAGTTGTACTAATCCCTTAAGCAACTGCTTCTGCTTCAGTGGATCTCTCAAACGAATGCGACGGAACATTTCTGGTGCGAAATTAGGGATCCCCGTAAAACGCAGCTTTTCACCTTGAGTAAAGGTATCTCCAATTCGCATCGTGCCGTGGTTATGCAGACCAATAATATCACCAGGATAAGAAACGACAGCGCGATGACGATCGCCGGCCATAAAGGTCAATGCATCACTGACATTAACATCTTTGCCTAGACGCACATGGTGCATCTTCATACCTTGTTCATAGCGACCTGAACAGATCCGCATAAAGGCGACTCTATCTCTGTGCTTAGGATCCATGTTTGCCTGGATCTTAAACACAAAACCACTGAACTTTTCATCTTCAGGCTGAACAGCACGAGCTTCTGTCTCGCGTGGCTGTGGAGTCGGTGCCCACTCAACGATGCCATCCAGAATATGATCGACACCAAAGTTACCCAATGCCGTACCGAAATACACAGGGGTGAGTTCACCAGCAAGAAACATTTCGTGATCGAATTCGTTTGATGCACCACGTACAAGCTCTAGCTCTTCACGTACTTCACTCGCATAAGCGCCAATAACATCATCAAGCGCCGGATTATCTAGGCCTTTAATGACAACTGAATCTTGTATGGTGTGCCCTTGCCCACTCTGATAAAGGATCACTTCATCACGCAGTAAGTGATAAACACCTTTAAATTCCTTACCACTGCCGATTGGCCAAGTGATAGGCGCACAAGCAATATTCAAGACCTGTTCGACTTCATCCATTAATTCAAGCGGATCACGAATATCACGGTCACATTTATTCATGAAAGTCACGATAGGCGTATCACGCAAACGAGTCACTTCCATTAACTTAATCGTTCTTTGTTCAACACCTTTGGCTGAATCGATAACCATTAAGCAAGAATCTACCGCAGTTAGGGTACGATAAGTATCTTCGGAGAAGTCTTCGTGACCCGGTGTATCGAGTAAATTGATTAAGGCATCACTGTAGGGAAACTGCATCACAGACGTAGTAATAGAAATACCACGTTCTTTCTCCATCTCCATCCAGTCAGACTTGGCATGCTGCCCTGACTTCTTACCTTTTACCGTACCAGCCTTTTGTAGGGCGTTTCCGAACAAAAGTACCTTCTCGGTAATAGTGGTTTTACCCGCATCCGGGTGAGAAATGATGGCGAAAGTACGACGCTTGTCGACTTCAACTTTATAGCCTGACATGATTACCTGCAGATTCGTGGAGTGCTAAAAGCCGGCAATTATAGCGCCTAGTGTACAAATTAGCTAGATGACTGACCGTTGAAATATCACTTGTTCAGAACCCAGAGACGATAAAGCTCAGAGCTAACAATTAAAAACTGATAAATACAAAAATGCCACTTAAAAAAGTGGCATTTCTTACTCGACACTTAGACTTATTTATTCAGACTGCTGCTTCATTTTAGCATTAAGCTGCGCTAACTCGACTCTCGCATACCTGTGCTCAACAAAATCATAGATGTTGGTGGCGAGTGTCAAACGGAAATAATTCGCTGCATCACTGTATTGTCCTTGCTGTTGGGCAATTTTGGCAATATAAAAATAAGCTTCACATAAGCGTTCAGCATATTCATTTGGGTGTGACAGCCCCTGTTTTGCTGCAGTAAATACCTGCTCTTTACTGTTTTTACCTAAATAATAGTCAACCAGTATACTAGACCATGCATTGTTGGCTAACTGAGTACGGTTCTCTGCCAGATGTGTCTTGGCGACCTCTATACCTTGCTTGCTTTCGGTTAAGTACAACCATAAGGCGCGATAACCATCCTTAGGCTCTAAAGAATAGAATGATTGCATATCTGCTATAGCCAACTCATCACGCTCGCCATAATAAAGTGCGATACCCCGATTTAAGAAAGCATAATCATATTCTGGAGACAGCTCTAATACAGCATCAAATGCTTCATAAGCACTCTCAAACTCGCCTTCTTGAGTATAGTAAATGCCGATAAAGTTATAAGCATCAGCAAGATTTGGCTGCAGTTTCAGCGCCTGATGAAAGTCTATACGGCTTAAAATTCGTAATCCTACGCTATCGTAGATCACCCCGCGGTCATAATGAAAACGCGCTCTTTGTCCATCAGTTAAATCGACAGCAGATAAAATTTCATTTAACTTGGCTAACGTTATTTCAAGTTTATAGTCAGGAGTAACTGGTGAGACCATCACTTTCCCTAGCTCACTACCGCCAGACTGAGTCGATATACATCCAGTCAGAAAAATACTCATACCAGCCAAAACAGCGACTGCGGTGGTCCGCATTTTTTGATTCATCCATTTAACCCTTTGAGTTCTGCTATGCAGCTAATCATAGCAATCCCCTTTCACTACGGCTATCAGGGATTTAATTTTTTATCAATTCATTCAGCTTATTGCTAGAAATCGGCAAAGCTTTACATTGATAAAGCTTAGACAGTAGGTTTTAACACATAAGAAAACGACCAAGCACAAAAAAGGAGACCCTAAGGTCTCCTTTCAATCGTTTTACGAGTTAACGCTTATTCTGCAGCTGGTGCAGCTTCTGCTTTAGGTTGTGCTTCTTTCATTGAAAGACGTACACGACCCTGGCGATCAACTTCCATCACCTTAACTTTCACTTCTTGACCTGTCTGTAGGTAGTCAGAAACATTAGCAACACGCTCTTCAGCAATCTGAGAGATGTGAACTAGACCATCTTTACCTGGAAGAATTGTCACGAATGCACCGAAATCTACGATTCGTACAACTTTACCGTTATAGATAGTACCGACTTCAACTTCAGCTGTGATCTCTTCGATACGACGGATAGCTTCTTTAGTCGCTTCACCGTTAGACGATGCGATCTTAACAGTACCGTCATCATCAAGTTCGATTGTAGTACCAGTCTCTTCAGTAAGCGCACGAATTGTAGCGCCACCTTTACCAATCACATCACGGATCTTCTCAGGGTTGATCTTGATAGTGGTGATACGTGGTGCGTGATCAGAGATATCATCACGATGTGAACCAATAGCCTGGTCCATCACGTTAAGGATATGAACTCGAGCGCCATAAGCTTGCTGAAGTGCGATCTGCATGATCTCTTGCGTGATACCTTCGATCTTGATATCCATCTGCAATGCAGTGATACCATCACGAGTACCGGCAACTTTAAAGTCCATATCACCCAAGTGATCTTCATCACCTAAGATGTCAGAAAGTACGACGAAATCGTCACCCTCTTTAACTAGGCCCATAGCAATACCAGCAACAGAAGTCTTAATTGGTACACCCGCATCCATAAGAGCAAGAGAAGTACCACATACAGAAGCCATAGAGCTTGAACCGTTTGATTCAGTAATTTCTGAAACGACACGAACGCTGTATGGGAATTCTTCAGCAGAAGGCATAACTGCGTTAATACCACGCCAAGCTAGTTTACCGTGACCAATTTCACGACGCTTAGGTGAACCAACAAAACCTGTCTCGCCCACACAGTAAGGAGGGAAGTTATAATGAAGCATAAAGCGGTTAGTGTACTCGCCCATGATGCTGTCAACTTTCTGTGCATCACGCTCGGTACCAAGAGTACAAGTCACTAGTGCTTGAGTCTCACCACGAGTAAATATTGCGCTACCGTGAGTACGTGGAAGTACACCGGCCATCACATTAAGACCACGAACCATATCAGGCTCACGACCATCAATACGTGGGTTACCCGCTATGATGCGGCCACGTACGACTTTTTTCTCTAAACTTCCAAGCAACTTGCCTACTTCACGTAGATCGATATCGGCATTCTCAGCAACAAGCTTCTCGATAGCATCACTCTTAAGTGCGTTAACCGCATCACGACGCTCGCTCTTATCAGCAATCTGGTATGCAGCGGCAAAATTAGCCTCGGCAAGAACACGGATCTTCTCAACCAAGTCTGCATCGGCAACCGGAGCAGACCAATCCCATGCAGGCTTGCCCGCTTCGGCTTTAAGTTCCTTGATGGCAGTGATAACAACTTGCTGTTGCTCATGACCATAGGCAACACTGCCTAGCATCACTTCTTCTGCCAATGATGCAGCTTCAGACTCAACCATCAATACAGCGCCTTCAGTACCTGCGACGATTAGGTCTAGGTCACTTTCGGCTAACTGACTAACTTCAGGGTTAAGTATATATTCGCCGTTGATATAACCAACGCGTGCTACACCCAGTGGACCATTGAATGGCAGACCAGATATAGCTAGGGCTGCAGAAGTACCTATCATAGAGATGACATCAGGGTTGATTTCAGGATCCACAGAAACCACTGTGATGATGACCTGAACTTCATTCTTGAAGCCGTTAGGGAATAATGGACGAATCGGACGGTCAATAAGACGTGCGATCAGCGTTTCACTCTCAGATGGACGACCTTCACGCTTGAAGAAACCACCCGGGATTTTACCCGCTGCGTAAGTTCTTTCCTGGTAATTCACGGTAAGAGGGAAAAAGTCGCGACCCGGCTCTTCTTCTTTCTTTCCAACTACAGTAACCAATACTGTAGTATCGCCCATGCTTGCTAAAACGGCAGCGTCTGCTTGACGTGCTATTACCCCAGTCTCTAATGTGACTGTGTGCTGACCATACTCAAAACTCTTTACGATTGGATTCACGTGAACCATTCCTTAAATTTAATTATCTTAATTACGCGCGTAAGTATACTTCATCTCTATTCAATAGATAAAGGGCACAGATTGATGACAAAGCCGAAACTTTTCTCTAAAGTGAATACTATCAGGATTATTTTGTTATGGAATGCCTAAATAACTGAATATTTTAGTATCAGTTCACTGATAATGGATGAATTAATGACTGCCAAATTTAAATCGCTTACATGGAAACAGACTAGCCTCGTCGTATTTTCGGCATTATTCATCGCGATTGCCATTTTTATAGTAGAGATCGCCCTTGTTGGTACTTCGGCTCGAGATGAACTAAAAGCCTCTCAAATTGAATTGCTCGACTCTGTCGAGCAGCCAGCCTCTAATGCCGTATGGGCGTTAGATGACAACTTGGCAAAGCAAACCTTAGAAGGTGTTTTAAAAGTTGAGCATGTAGGTTCAGCGGTGATTGAACTTGACGATGGCTCGACATTTGTCAATGTCGCCTCACCGTTAACCAGTCCAAACCTATTTGAGCCGCTCAGTAAAAAACTCTTCGGTGATCTTAGAGAGATCTCTCGCACTCTATATCGCCCTCTGTATTTTGAAGAAGATGAGAAACTCCACCTCATCGGTACTTTAACTATCTTCTATGATACCCAAGAACTCACTGATTCACTTTTTTCTCAATTAAGATTTAGTTTACTCGGCACACTAACCCGTGCTTTGTTAATCACACTAATCTTGTCTATTGTGTTTCATCGTTTTTTGACCCGTCCAATTGCACAGATCAGTGAAGCAATAGATAAAATTGATCCTGAATCACCCGATGAAAACTTATTGCCTGTCTCTAAGGCACATATGGATGATGAGCTAGGCTTGGTAACCTCTAAATTTAATCAAATTTTGATACAATTTAGTCAAACACAGAGCAAACTGAGGAAAATGGCAACCAGAGACCCTTTGACTGGCTTGCCTAATCGAACTTTACTGCTAGAAACTATCGCGGTTACCATTCAAAGGGCCCGAGTCCATAAGCAACAATTTTGTATGCTCTTTATCGATCTTGACAGATTTAAGAACGTCAATGACTCCCTAGGACACGCCATAGGCGATCAGTTTCTCGTTCGTATCGCACAAGTGCTTGAACGTGTAGTCGGCGATAATGGTACGGTCGCTCGATTAGGCGGCGATGAGTTTGTGATCCTTGCCGATGAGATCCAAAGTCCCGATCTCGCTGCCGATTTTGTTGAGCGTCTACTTTTTCAACTCAACACGCCGATGCAACTTAACGAACATACTATCCATCCCGCAGCATCTGTGGGGATCTCTATCTACCCTGATGATGGCATGACCGCTGAAGATCTGATCCGTCACTCGGATATTGCTATGTATAGCGCAAAAGCGGCAGGGTCAAACCAGTGGGCTTTCTTCAAACAACAGATGACTGAACGTGCAGCAGTTCGATTACGCACTGAAGCCTCGCTTCATGACGCGCTTAAAAATAATGAATTTGTTCTGCACTTCCAACCTAAGTTCGATATCAAGACTGGCAAAGTTGTCGCCTGTGAAGCGCTCATTCGTTGGCAAAAAGATGGTCGATTGATCAGCCCTATGTCTTTCATCCCCGTTGCCGAAGAGACCGGGATCATCATTCCAATTGGGCGTTGGGTCATAGAGCAAACTTGTAAGACACTTAAAGAGTGGCAAAATAAATATAACTATGCGATGCCAATCGCTCTCAATGTGGCTTCGCAGCAATTTGAAGACCCAAGCTTGGTTCCTGATATTAAACAGCTGTCACTAAGGTATCAGATTAAACCAGAGCTATTAGAGATAGAGATAACTGAAACCTCTTTAATGAATGACATTGAAAAAGCAATCACCAAACTCCAGCAGCTCAAATCAGCTGGTTTCGGTATTGCGGTAGATGATTTTGGAACGGGCTACTCTTCACTGTCCTACTTACGTCATCTACCTATTACCACAATGAAAATAGATCGCTGTTTCGTCACAGATCTGCCGCAAGAGAGCGCCATTGCATCGACTATTTTGATGCTAGGTAAGCAGCTAAACCTTAATATTGTTGCGGAAGGCATAGAAACCGAGGCACAACTTGCCTGGCTAAATGCTAACAACTGTCAGATGGGACAAGGGTTTTATTTCAGTAAACCGCTCTCTCAACAAGAGTTTGAAGATAAGTATATTAAGACGCAAACGGCAAGGATTAGTCAGATTTGATTACAAGGACATAGGTACTAGGTACTAGGTACTAGGTACTCGTCTTTCTCCCTTCTTTTTTACAGACACAAAAAAGGAGGCCTAAGCCTCCTTTATCTAAATCTAATCGTTAAAATTAACGACGTAGACCTAGCTTCTTGATTAGTTCCTGGTAACGAACATTTTCAGTACGCTTTAGGTATGCAAGAAGTTTACGACGTGTGCTAACCATACGTAGTAGACCACGACGTGAATGGTGATCATGGATGTGCTCTTTGAAATGGCCCTGTAGATGGTTAATCTGAGCAGTCAAAAGAGCTACCTGTACTTCAGAAGAACCAGTATCGTTTTCACAACGACCGAATTCAGCCAGGATTTTTGCAGTTTGTTCAGCATTTAGTGACATTTTGTCTCTCCAAATAATGCATTAAAAAAATCTGTAGCCGATCACTAACTCAGCTAAAGTGAGCGCGGCATTTTACCTATTCTGAGTAAAAGACGCAACATAAAAAGCAAATATACTTATAGATAAACATCCAAAGACGTTATCTTTGAACTATTAGACGCTTAGGCGCTAACAAGCCATCGTCGTTGATACTACCCATACCAACAAATTTATGTGACTCACCAATAGTGATCCGCAGTAACTCACCATCACTAAAATCAGCAGTGTTAGGGGCTTGTACTGGATTGCCATTCATTAAATAAGGTTCGACCGATTCAGGAATGTTAATCTCTTTAAACTTAGTCACAGCCGTATCCATAGGCAGCAATAACTCATCGAGTATCGGCTTTGCATCTAGCTCTTCAGCTTCAGCTTGCTCTACCATCTCATTGAGCTGCGCTAGGCTTACCATCCTATCGTAAGGGTAGCCAGCAACTTGAGTACGTCTCAACATAATGACATGAGCACCACAGCCCAGCATTTCACCAAGATCATCGGTGATCGTTCTGATATAGGTGCCTTTAGAACAATGTATATCTAAGGTCAGCTCATCACCTTCAAGTGAAACAAAATTCAACTCAAATACTGTGATAGGGCGAGCTTCTCTTGGCACTTCGATACCTTCACGGGCATACTTATAAAGCGGCTGCCCCTGATGTTTTAATGCTGAGAACATGGAAGGTACTTGCATGGTTTCACCACGAAAATACTCTAATGACTCCATCAGTAACTCTTGTGTAAAATTCATTGGGCGAGTTTGAACCACTTCCCCATCAGAGTCGCTGGTATCTGTACGTACACCTAACTTAGCAGTCACTAAATAGCGTTTATCGGCATCTAGCAGGTGCTGAGAGAACTTAGTTGCTTCACCTAAACAGATAGGCAGCATACCCGTGGCTAGCGGATCTAGCGCACCAGTATGTCCGGCCTTATTGGCATCAAAAAGTCGCTTGACTCTTTGTAGAGCGAAGTTCGAGCTCATACCTGTGTCTTTATCTAAAAGAACAATGCCATCGATAAAACGACCACGTTGACGACGACCCATTAAGCGTCACCTTCCTGCTCTTTGTCACCATTATCTTTGTCATTACCGGCAGCTTTCTGTTTTGCTTCATCATCACTAATCACACGTGTGACTAGGTTTGACATGCGCATACCTTCAACCAATGATGCATCATAGATAAATCTAAGTTCAGGCATCACTCGTAGCTTCATGCGGCCAGCAACCAAAGAGCGAATATAGCCAGCAGCTGTGCTTAATGCTTCAATTTTCTCTTCGATCAGTTTTTCATCTTCTTCAAAGAAGGTGACAAATACTCTGGCGTAGCTTAAGTCACGTGAAACTTCAACATCATTCACTGTCACCATGCCGATACGTGGATCTTTCATATCACGTTGTAACACTTGAGCAAGCTCTTGCTGGAGTTGCTGACCGATTCGACGTGTACGACTAAATTCTTTTGCCATAATAGTTGGCCTTAATAATTATCTGCTTACGCAGGCATAAACAAAAAGGGCGGCTAACGCCGCCCTATTACGCTTTACTCTTCTAAGGAGCGAGCTATCTCGATGGTTTCGAAGACTTCAATCTGATCGCCAACCCTGACGTCATTATAGTTCTTCACACCGATACCACATTCCATACCGTTACGAACATCGGCAACGTCATCTTTGAAACGACGAAGAGACTCAAGCTCACCTTCGTAGATAACAATGTTTTCACGTAGAACACGAATCGGTGCACTCTTCTTAATTGTACCTTCAGTAACCATACAACCAGCAATTGCGCCAATCTTAGGAGACTTAAATACATCACGAACTTCAGCAAGACCAAGAATGACCTGCTTATATTCAGGAGCAAGAAGACCGCTCATCGCGTTTCGAACTTCGTCAATCAAGTTATAAATCACGCTGTAGTAACGTAGATCTACACTTTCGCTATCGATAACTTTACGCGCCTGCGCATCGGCACGAATGTTAAAGCCGATCATGATTGCGTTTGAAGCCGCTGCTAAGGTCGCATCAGTCTCAGTGAGTCCACCTACGCCACGAGCGATGATGTTAACTTTAACTTCATCAGTTGATAGCTTATTCAATGAATCAGCAATCGCTTCAAGAGAACCTTGTACATCGGCCTTAAGCACGATATTAAGTTCCTCTACTTCACCTTCGGTCATGTTAGCAAACATGTTCTCAAGCTTAGCTTTCTGCTGTCTTGCAAGTTTAATATCGCGGAACTTACCTTGACGGTAAAGTGCAACTTCACGAGCCTTACGCTCATCACGAACTACCGTTGCTTCATCACCAGCTGAAGGCACACCTGAAAGACCTAAGATCTCAACAGGAATTGATGGTCCAGCTTCAGTAATTGCAATACCATTCTCATCACGCATGGCACGAACTTTACCGTACTCAAGACCACACAGAACGATATCACCCTGCTTAAGCGTACCTTCCTGTACTAGAACAGTAGCAACTGGGCCACGGCCTTTATCTAGCTTAGACTCGACAACAACACCAGCAGCCATACCCTGTTTGATAGCTTTAAGCTCTAAGACTTCAGCTTCAAGAAGAATACCCTCTAGTAATTCGTCGATACCTTGACCAGTCTTAGCTGAAACGTTAACAAACATGTTGTTTCCGCCCCAATCTTCGGACATTACGCCATGTTGAGAAAGTTCACTCTTAACACGCTCAGGATCCGCTTCTGGCTTATCCATCTTGTTAACAGCAACAATCAAAGGCACTTTACCGGCCTTGGCATGTTGAATCGCTTCGATAGTCTGTGGCATAACACCATCATCGGCTGCAACAACCAAAATAACGATATCAGTTGCCTTAGCACCACGAGCTCGCATTGCGGTAAACGCAGCGTGACCAGGAGTATCTAGGAAGGTGATCATGCCATTTTCAGTTTCAACATGGTAAGCACCGATATGCTGGGTAATACCACCCGCTTCACCAGATGCTACTTTTGCAGCTCTAATATGATCAAGTAGCGATGTCTTACCATGGTCAACATGACCCATGATAGTCACTACTGGCGCACGAGACTCGGCTTCAATATTCGCGTCACGATCAGCAAGTACTTGATGCTCAAGTTCGTTTTCACGAGTAAGAACAACTTTATGACCCATCTCTTCAGCGACTAGCTGAGCAGTTTCTTGGTCAAGTACCTGGTTGATAGTAACCATAGAGCCCATCTTCATCATCGCCTTGATGATTTCAGTGGCTTTAATTGACATTTTTGATGCCAATTCAGAAACCGAAACCGTTTCACCAATGCTCACATCGGTTTTTACGACGGCTACAGGCTTAGTGAATGCATGGTCCATAGACTCAGGTGCAACACTACGATTGTTACGTGCATTACGGCCACCGCGGCTGTTACGTGAATTGCGGGTATCTCTACCGCCACGACGCTTACCTTTACCTGTAGTAGCAGGCGCTGGAGTCGGTGCTTTACGTGGACGACGGTCACGCTTTTCAGCATTAGCATCCGCAGTATCTTCAGCGGCGCGAGCTTCTGTTGAAGTGGTGATATGATGATCACCAGTCTTCTCAGCCTCTTTACGCGACTTTTCTTCTTCAGCCCAACGCGATGAGTTTTCCTCTGCAAGCTTACGAGCTTCTTCGGCAGCAGCTTTTGCTTCACCATCGACTTTCGCTTTTGTGGCTTGCTCTTGTGCAGTTTGTAACTTATCAGCTTCAGCTTTAGCTGCTTTCTCTTCTGCAGTTTCTACAACTGGCTTAGCTTTTTCTACAGCAGATAATTTAGCTTTTTCTTTCACAGCGTCAGCAGCTTTCGCTTTCTCAGCCGCAGCGGCATCAGCAGCTACTTTGGCTACAGCGTCTGCTTTAGCCTTAACTTCGGCAGCCTCAACCGCTTTAGTTTCAGCTTCTGCAGCAGCTTCTGCTTCTGCTGCTGGATCACGTTTAACAAAAGTGCGTTTTTTACGTACTTCAACTTTCACGTCTTTAGTGTCACGGCCAGAGCCTACACTTAAAGTAGAAACAGATTTACGCTGTAGCGTCATCTTAGTCGGAGTAGCATCTCCGCCATGTTGTTTCTTTAAAAACTCAAGAAGCTGTTGCTTCTCTGATTCTGAAACCGTGTCTGCTTTATTTTTCTTAATGCCAGCTTCTGAAAACTGCTCGACTAATCGATCTGCAGTTTTTCCTACTTCACCAGCCAGTTTTTCTACTGTTGTATCTGTCATGTGTTCAATCCCCTCTGTTGAGCGAGTTATTCTTCGTCGCCAAACCAACAGATATTGCGGGCTGCCATGATGAGCTCACCAGCTTTATCTTCTGTCAATTCTTCAATATCTATCAAATCATCTATGCCTTGTTCGGCCAGATCTTCAAGTGTGATTACGCCTTTGCTAGCGAAAACGAAAGCCAAATGTCTTTCAAGGCCTTCTAGAGCAAGCAAGTCTTCACTCGGCTCTGCACCGTCAAGTGCTTCTTCCGTTGCTAACGCTCTGGTCGAGATAGCCGCTTTAGCACGCTCTCTCAATGCTTCGACGGTATCTTCATCGAAACCATCTATGTCCATCAATTCAGCTGCCGGAACATAAGCAACTTCTTCTAGCGATGTAAACCCTTCATCGGCCAGAATTTGAGCGAAATCTTCGTCGATATCTAGATATTCAACGAATAGACTCACAACTTTTGCACTTTCAGCCTGATGCTTAGCCTGCATATCTGCAACCGTCATCACATTCAGTTCCCAACCAGATAACTGGGTGGCCAAACGAACGTTCTGTCCATTACGGCCAATAGCTTGAGCTAAACTGTCGGCTTCGACAGCGATATCCATTGAGTGGGTATCTTCATCAACGATGATAGAAGCAACATCAGCTGGGGCCATACAGTTAATAACGTATTGCGCTGGGTTATCGTCCCAAAGCACGATATCAACACGCTCGCCATTAAGTTCATTAGAAACAGCCTGTACACGTGCACCACGCATACCAACACAAGCACCAATTGGATCAATTCGCTTGTCGTTTGACTTAACAGCAATCTTAGCGCGAGAGCCTGGGTCACGAGCTGCGCCCATGATCTCAATCATCTCATCAGCAATCTCCGGTACTTCAACACGGAAAAGCTCAATAAGCATTTCAGGTCTAGTACGAGATAAGAAAAGCTGAGCACCACGTGCTTCTGGACGTACTGAAAATAGAAAAGCACGAACACGATCACCTGGGCGGAAGTTTTCACGCGCAATGAGGTCTTCTTTAAATAGAACCGCATCAGCATTACTACCAAGATCGACAACAACGCTTTCACGGTTGCTTTTCTTGACTACGCCAGTGATTAACTCGCCTTCTTTATCCTGAAACTGCTCAACAACTTGAGCACGCTCGGCTTCTCTTACCTTTTGAACGATCACCTGCTTAGCAGTTTGAGTCGTAATACGGTCAAAAGTAACAGACTCCATATCATCTTCGATATAATCGCCAAGCTGGATTTCAGGATCTTCGTACTGAGCAGCCTCTAGCGTTATTTCGCCATAAGGATTTTCTAATGGTTCACCTGTGTCTTCAACAACCATCCAGCGACGGAAAGTTTCATACCCGCCGGTTTTACGATCGATTTCGACACGAACTTCGATCTCACCTTCGTGTTTCTTCTTTGTAGCCGTAGCTAAAGCAATTTCCAGCGCTTCGAAAATCTTTTCGCGAGGAACGCCTTTCTCATTTGAAACCGCCTCAGCGACTAGCAGAATCTCTTTATTCATCCTCTTGCCCCGTTGATTTTTGAATCCATCAAAACTTAGCGATTAAGTTGCCTTTGCGGATATTATCCAAGGCAATAATCAATTCGTTACCATCTACAGCAAGAGTAAGCGTCTGCCCCTCAACCCCTGTAACGGTCCCTTTTAAATTACGACTACCTGCAACAGGCATAGTCAGTTGAATTTTTACTGTCTCGTCGATGTAACTAGCATATTGCTCAACCGTAAATAGCGGTCTGTCCACACCGGGAGAAGAAACTTCTAATGTGTATTCGGTTGAAATGGGATCCTCAACATCGAGCACAGCACTGATCTGTCGACTGCTTTCAGCACAATCTTCAATGAAAATGCCTTTGTCATTATCGATATACACTCTTAACGTTGAGTGCTTACCGGCTTGAATATATTCCAAGCCCCAAAGTCTGTGACCCAATGCCTCAACTGGAGATTTGAGCATCTCTTCCAGTCTTTTTTCTATAGTAGCCAATGTGACCCCCCGAAAAACAAAAAAGGGCTAAATAGCCCCAGTACAACACTGCATAAACAGCATTTTATAAGTTTCAGATAACAAAAAACCCCGTAATAACGAGGTCGTTGAATTTAAAACCTGTAACCAATATTAGCCTAAATTACACTAAATATTGGGAAGCTGGTTGCGGGGACCGGATTTGAACCGATGACCTTCGGGTTATGAGCCCGACGAGCTACCAAACTGCTCCACCCCGCGTCAACTGCTGCAAGTATATTGAGTAATCTCGATACTTGCAATAATAAAGCATCAAACACTTCATTATTTTGATTTCAAACGAAATCAAATTTGGTGCGGATGGGGGGACTTGAACCCCCACGAGCTTGCGCTCACCAGCCCCTCAAGCTGGCGTGTCTACCAATTCCACCACATCCGCATGTGCATCTTTTAAATAAAGAGTCTTAATTTACATCTTAAGAGAGATGACTGCTTTTCCTCTATATACAATTAGCTTGAGAATACTAATCAGAGGGCTGCACAGTAACAGCGAGACTAATAGATAAACTTTATAAAACAGTTTACTACTTAGTCAGGAATCTTGTCTTCAGTAGGTTCTTGCTGCTTAGCGTCTTCAGTAACTTGCTCAGTCACCTGCGCTGCACCAGCACCTAAATTATTCCATGCATCTTCAGACTTAGTATGGTTAGCACTTAGGTTACCAATGATAAGACTAAGAGCAAAAAAACCAACTGCCAATACTGCAGTAGAACGAGTCAAAAAGTTACCTGCACCCGATGACCCAAACAAAGTAGCCGAAGCACCTGCACCAAAAGAGGCACCCATGTCAGCACCTTTACCTTGTTGAATAAGGATTAGACCTACTAGGCCAATCGCAACCAACAAGTAAACAACCATTAAAACTTCATACATATTATGCGCTCATCGCTATTGAACATAAACTTAAAAACTCGGTTGAATTTAAGCTTACGCCGCCAATTAATCCACCGTCTACATCAGGTTGAGCAAATAAATCTGCTGCGTTACTTGGTGTTACGCTTCCACCGTACAAAATCCTGATATTTTCTCCAATATATGGAGACACTTCAGAGAGACGCTTGCGTATAAACGCATGAACTTCTTGCGCCTGCTCTGGCGTAGCACTCTTACCCGTCCCTACTGCCCATAATGGTTCGTAAGCGATAATTGCGTTATCAAAAGCCATGGTGCCATTTTTTTGAATGACAATATCTAGCTCTTCTGCGATGACTTCAAAAGTTCTTCTCGCTTCTCTAGCTGGACCTGATTCACCAACACAAAGTATTGGAGTCAAACCATGTTTCTGAGCTGCAGCAAATTTCTCTGCTACTATATTACTCGTCTCTCCGTACATACGGCGACGTTCGGAGTGACCGATAATAACATATCGACATCCTGAATCTTTTAGCATTTGACCTGATACTTCACCGGTGTATGCACCAAAGTCATGTTGACTTAGGTTCTGTGCACCCATTCTAACTAAGCAACCATTTAAGGCTTCTTTGTTGCTATCTAGTTCCTGCCTGACGCTTTCAAGGTAAATACTCGGTGGACATAACACCACTTCCGCTGAATCATTTTGCAGCTTGGTAGCGAATTTCTTGAATAGCTCTTGTGCAAGCTGTGCACTGCCATTCATTTTCCAATTACCAGCGACCATCGGACGTCTTAGTGCCATTACCATCTCCTCTGAAAGCGGCGTGAATAATAGCGAACCACTTGTTAAGTTACAATAGCTAAATCGCTAATTTTTTAGATTAATGGTCGAAGCGTTGTTTTTTCAATCGCCACGACACATTAATTAAACAATCTCAGCCAGTAGAGCAAGAATCAGCCACGAATAAAGCCCATACAGGTCATCGATGATGTCTAGACTAAATTTCTAACTTTATCGGCAATATAGTTGGCATGAGTTAACACATCGGCTTCAACGTCACCTTCAACCATGACTCGAATCAGAGGCTCTGTACCAGATTTACGCAGTAACACTCGACCACGCTCACCGAGTTTACTCTCAACTTCACGTTGAGCAGCCAATACCTCTTCGGACTCGAGTGGATTGTGCTCGCCTTCAAAGCGAACATTGACTAACACCTGTGGCAGCATCTTAATATTTTTAGTCAGCTCTTCAAGGGTCGCATTGCTTCTCCTCATCGCTGCCAATACTAAGATCCCAGCCACAATACCGTCACCAGTAGTGCCATGGTCTAAATTAAGAATATGACCCGAATTCTCACCGCCTATGCGCCAGTTATTCTCTTTTAATAGCTGCATCACGTAACGGTCGCCCACTTTGGAACGCAGGAAGGGAATATCCAGATCAGTTAAAGCCAATTCAAGCCCTAAATTAGACATTAAGGTGCCGACTACGCCACCCTGAAGCACGCCTCTTGATTTAGCATCACACGCCAAAATATAAAGTATTTCATCACCGTCAATCACTCGGCCATAACGATCAACCATCATGATACGGTCACCGTCACCATCCAGGGCAATACCGAGATCGGCCCCTTCAGCTATTACCGTTTCACAGATTTTAGCCATAGAGGTCGCGCCGACCTCGTGATTAATATTTAACCCATCAGGTTTATCGCCAATAGCAATCACATCGGCGCCCAATTCACGAAAGACATTGGGTGCAATATGATAGGTAGCGCCATGGGCACAATCAACCACTATCTTTAAACCATGAAGCGTCTGATCGGCAGGGAAATTACCCTTACAGTATTCGATATATCGGCCAGGGGCATCGTCAATACGTGACACTTTACCTAAAAGGTGTGACTCAACACAGGTCAGTGGCTTATCTAACTCTTTTTCTATCTCCAACTCGATGGCATCATCAAGCTTACTGCCATCAGTGGAGAAGAATTTGATACCATTATCATAATATGGGTTATGGGAAGCACTGATAACCACTCCCGCTTCGGCCCTAAATGTTCGAGTCAAATAAGCGACTGCGGGTGTAGGCATAGGCCCTAGCAACATAACATTCAGACCTGCAGCTGATAAGCCGGCCTCCATTGCTGACTCAAATAGATAGCCAGATATCCGTGTATCTTTACCAATAATGACTTTTTTAGTTCCGCTTCTTGATAGGACCCGTCCCGCGGCCCATCCAAGTTTTAGTGCCAATTCTGGCGTCATTTTACCTGCGCCGACTTTGCCTCGAATACCGTCAGTTCCGAAAAATTTTCTCACTTCATACCCCATAAATTATCCTGTTCTGAGGATAAAATTTTGTACTAGATTACAAGCCGCTTCCATGACATAAGCTGAATAATTCTTATATGGCAGCTTAGCTATTTGTTATTTGTTATTTACTAAACGGTTTACGTTAAGCCAATTGATTGAACTCTTCTGTAGCTGACATCACTTTCAAAATATCGACCGTTTCAGCGACATCGTGCACCCTGAGTATATTCGCTCCTTGCTGCGCAGCGAGTATTGCACCGGCGAGACTTCCAGCAAGACGTTCTTGGGGGGCACGGTTTAATAAGCTTCCCATCATAGACTTTCTCGATAGACCAATGAGTAAGGGTAGTTCTAAAGCCTTAAGCTCTGCTAATCGGTTAAGTATCTCATAATTATGCACTAACGTTTTACCGAAGCCAAAACCGGGATCAAGTAAAATATGTTCTCGTTTAATGCCAGCTTTTAAACACGATGCAAGTCTTTGCTCAAAGAATACCGCAATATCACCAATAACATCTTGATACTCTGGCGCATGCTGCATCGTTCTAGGCCGCCCTTGCATATGCATTAAGCACACAGGAACATTTAACTTAGCAGCCACTTCTACCGCATCTGGTTCTTGTAACGCTCTCACATCATTAATCATATGTGCGCCAGCAAGGATGGCCTGCTCCATGACTTTGGGCTTGCTGGTATCGATTGATATCCAAACATCGTGATGGCTTGCTACATATTGAATTAAAGGGATCACTCTATTGAGTTCATCTGTAAGTGTCACATCGGCTGCACCAGGCCTTGTAGATTCACCTCCGATATCAATGATCTTGGCGCCCTGCTCAACCATAGCGTCTGCATGTTGACAAGCTAGGTCAAAGCTAGAAAATTGACCACCATCAGAGAATGAATCTGGTGTCACATTTAGAATGCCCATCACCACAGGTGAAGTTAATTCCAGAGTTCTCTGTCCACTGCAAATTTGAAACACATAAACTCCATTAGAAAGTTCACGTTGATTGAAATAATAAAATTATCAATTCACGTAAACAAGAAAACCCCATAACGGGGTTTTCTTTACTTCAATTGATGTAATTACTTAGCTGGTGATTCGTCTGCATCTTTAATATCGGTATCAACGTCTGCTTTTTGCTCGGTTTCTGTGCTTTCTTCAGCACTTTCTTCTGAACTTTCTGACTTAGTTGCATTACCTTTATCATCATTGCTTGAGCCGTTATCATCCATATTCCAATCTGCTGGAGCACGAACTTCACGACGTTCCATCAAGTCTTCAATCATGTTTGAATCTATGGTTTCATATTTCATCAATGCATCTTTCATCGCATGAAGAATATCCATATTGTCATTGAGGAATGTCTGGGCACGTTCATAGTTATTATCGATAAGCATTTTGACTTCAGCATCGATTAGACTAGCCGTTTCATCGGACATATGCTGAGTCTTACCCATGCTACGTCCTAAGAAAACTTCATTCTCATCTTCAGCATAGAGCACTGGACCTAACTTTTCAGAGAAGCCCCACTGAGTCACCATGTTACGAGCAATCGATGTGGCATACTTGATGTCTTGTGACGCACCAGTAGATACTCTTTCACGACCATAAATAATCTCTTCAGCAAGACGTCCACCGTAAGCGACTGAGATTTGGCTCTCTAACTTACGACGACTCTGACTAATTGCATCAGCTTCAGGTAAGAAGAAGGTTACACCTAACGCGCGACCACGAGGAATAATGGTCACCTTGTGTACAGGATCGTGTTCAGGAACGAGACAACCTACAATCGCATGACCAGCTTCGTGATAGGCTGTCATCTCTTTATCTTCTTCAGACATAACCATAGTACGGCGCTCTGCACCCATCATGATTTTGTCTTTTGCACTTTCAAACTCTTCCATGCCTACGACACGACGACTACCACGTGCCGCAAATAAAGCAGCCTCGTTAACTAGGTTAGCCAAATCGGCACCGGAGAAGCCTGGTGTACCACGAGCGATAACGCTTGCTTTTACATCATCGGCTAATGGCACTTTACGCATGTGTACTTTAAGGATCTGTTCACGTCCTCGTACATCCGGTAAACCAACCACTACCTGGCGGTCAAATCGACCTGGACGCAATAACGCAGCATCAAGAACATCTGGTCTGTTTGTCGCAGCAATGACGATAACACCTTCATTGCCTTCGAAACCGTCCATCTCAACCAGCAACTGGTTCAGTGTTTGTTCACGTTCATCATGTCCACCACCGACACCAGCGCCACGTTGGCGACCAACGGCATCGATTTCATCGATAAAGATAATACAAGGTGCTGACTTTTTAGCTTGTTCAAACATGTCACGCACACGAGATGCACCAACACCAACAAACATTTCAACAAAATCAGAACCAGAAATAGTAAAGAATGGGACTTTAGCTTCACCCGCAATGGCTTTAGCAATTAGCGTTTTACCGGTACCTGGTGGACCTACTAACAAAACACCAGTAGGAATTCGACCGCCTAACTTTTGGAAACGCGTCGGTTCTTTTAAGTAATCAACCAATTCTTTAACGTCTTCTTTCGCTTCGTCACAACCAGCAACGTCAGCAAAAGTCGTTTTAATTTGGTCTTCGCTCATCAATTTGGCTTTACTCTTACCAAATGACATCGCGCCTTTGCCACCACCGCCTTGCATCTGACGCATGAAGAATATCCACACTCCGATCAGCAATAACATCGGGAACCAAGAGATAAATATTTGAGTCAAAAACCCAGACTCTTCAGCCTCCTGACCCTTCATGCTTACCCCTTTACGATCGAGATCATTAATTAGATCCTGATCATACATGGGCATGATAGTCGTGAACTGTTCCCCTGTACGTTTAGTACCTTCAATCGTACGTTGATCGCTCATGATTTCGACAGTGTTTATCTGACCACTACGAACATCATCTAAGAACGCGGAATAATCCATCTTCGACGCTGTGGAAGAAGAGGGGGAATAGCCCTGAAATACAGACATCAATACTACAGCGATGACTACCCAGAGAATTAAATTTTTTGCCATATCACTCAAAATTACTAGACCTCATACAGTCTTGCGATAACTGACGCTAGGGTACTACAACTTGTACCCAGTCGCCACAAGATAGACTTCTCGCGAACGTGCTCGCGAAGAATCTGGCTTACGTGTTTTAACCGTTTTAAACGCTTCTTTAACAGATTTCATGTATTCTTCAAAACCCTCCCCCTGAAAGACTTTGACAGCAAAACAACCATTAGGTGCCAAAACTTGATGACACATATCTAAGGCTAGCTCGACTAAATACATAGCGCGAGGTTGATCGACACCACCCGTCCCACTCATATTAGGCGCCATATCCGACAATACAACATCGACTTTAGCATCCCCTACACGAGTCAGCAGTGCATCGAGCACTTTCTCCTCTCTAAAATCTCCTTGCAGAAAGTCTACACCAACTATCGGATCCATTGGTAAAATATCACACGCTATGACTTTACCTTTTTCTCCTGCTAGTTTAACTGCGACTTGAGACCAGCCCCCAGGGGCTGCGCCTAAATCAACCACAGTCATACCCGGGCGAATTAACTTATCTTTCTCTTGAAGCTCCTCCATCTTAAACGCTGCACGAGAACGAAATCCTCGTTTTTGAGCTAATTTAACATAGTGATCATCAAAATGTTCTTGCATCCAGCGGGAGGAACTCGCTGTTCTTTTTTTTCCTGACATTCAAAATCCGCAACAAATGAGAGTTACATAATCCATATATAAGGGTAGAATAGCGGCTTTTCAACAGTAACTCAGCATAAAGTTGGTATAAATGAATTTAACAACCAAACAAAAACAGCACTTAAAAGGCTTAGCGCACGATTTGAAGCCCGTAGTGATGCTTGGTGCCAATGGCCTGACTGAAGGTGTACTGGCGGAAATAGATAATGCACTCACATATCACGAACTGATCAAAGTGAAGGTTGCCTCTGGAGACAGAGAGCTAAAAAATGCAATTGTTGACGCCATCATTCGTGAAACTCAAGCTGTAAAAGTACAGCTAATTGGTCATGTTTTAGTACTATTCCGTCAATCAGAAGAGATGAAAATAGCGATTCCGAAAGCTAAGTAATCATTTTTGAACGGCCATTTTCTATCTAACTTAGCAGTGAGATAGAAAAACCTTTAATAAAAGCGGAGCCACTGATTTTTCAGTGGCTCCGCTTTTTTATTACTTATACCTGTTTATGGTGTGTCGTTTACTGGAACTGCCTTATAGTGCTCAGCGTTAATTCCAAGCACTTCAGGCAAACAAGTTCCTATTGAAATTGAAGACCAGGTACCCGTCAAGATGCCAATAAACATGGCAATTGAAAAACTCTCCAGCGGCCCCCCTCCCATGATCCACAGAGCACTCACCGTCATTAAGGTTGTTCCACTGGTCACTAAAGTACGAGAAAAGGTTGCTTTAACGGCACGTGTACACACATCACTGATCGGCATTTTGGGTTTAAGAGTGAGTAACTCTCTAATTCTATCTGCAATAATAATAGAATCATTGAGTGAATAGCCTAATATGGCTAATACCGCGGCAAGTACCGTCAGGTTAACTTCTATTTGTGTTAACGAAAAAAATGCTAATACAAATACCACATCATGAATCAATGCGAACAATGCTCCACTGGCGAGGCGCCACTCAAACCGAAAACTCAGATATCCCAAGATACATAGCATAGCAACAAACAGCGCTAGCCCACCCTGCTCAGCAAGTTCCTGGCCAATTTGAGGCCCGACAATGCTGGTGTTAAGCACCTCGAGATCACTATTCAATGGCGCCAATACCTGTTGAACATCTAGCATATTCATCGTCGTACTAGACTCGGTATCAGTCTGACTGTATCTCAAAACCCAACGCCCTGGCTCACCCGCGGAAATAACACTCACTTCCTGATGTGATTTCCCTTCTAATAATTGCTCAATTTGTGAAGAATTAATGCTACTGTCGAGACGAATTTCACTGACGACACCACCAGTAAAGTCTAAACCCCAATTAAAGCCATTAACAGAAATCACCATTAAAGAGATAACCATTAGAATTATAGATACAATACTCGAAATATAACGGCACAGAGTCACTCTATTTGCAGGGAGATTTCTAAAATTTAAAAATGTCATATTACACCTTCACTTCGCGACTAAAATTATGTCCATAAACCAAATTAATGATTGCTCTTGAAGCAAAAATACCTGTAAACATACTAGTGAGTAGGCCCAGCCCTAAAGTCAAAGCAAAACCTTGAATAGGACCATTACCGATAGAATAGAGCACTACAGCCGTGATCATGGTGGTAAAGTTAGCATCGAAGATCGTCGTGACCGCACTATCAAATCCTTTGTCGATAGCATGGGCAAAGCCCCTTCCCTCCGCTAACTTATCCCTAATTCGCTCGAAAATGAGCACATTAGTGTCCACAGCCATACCAACTGTGAGTACTAGGCCCGCTATCCCGGGTAAAGTGAGTACAGCCCCAGGAATTAACGCCAATAGTCCAAACAAAATGACCATATTGGCAATCAAAGCCACATTCGCCACCCAGCCCAAGCGGCGATACCATAACCCCATAAACACCAATGTCATTGCCATGCCTAAAGCCAATGCAGAAAAACCATTGGTAATATTCTCAGCCCCTAAACTCGGGCCTATGGTTCGTTCTTCCACAATAGTAACGGGTGCAGTCATAGAGCCAGCTCGAAGTAATAAGGCTAATTGCTGCGCCTCGGCATAATCTCCAGCCCCCGTAATACTGAATCTATCCCCTAATTGAGATTGAATCGTGGCAACACTGATAACTTCAGTCGTTTGGCGTACCTTGCCCTTTGTATCCCGAGTGTATTCACTGTATGAGGTCGCCATTGGCTGCCCAATATTGTCGCGCGAAAAGTCAGACATCATTCTTCCTCCCGCTCTATCGAGGTGGATAACAACTTCGGGCAGTCCCATCTCACCTAATCCGGCTCTAGCATCAATGATGTGCTCACCACCTAACACCGGCCTTCTGGCCACATAAACAGGAGATTCAGAAGGCCCCTTGAGTATCTTAGCGTTAATTGAACCAGGAGATTTTACTTCATAAAAAGCTAAGCTGGCTGTTGCACCTATGACGTTTTTAGCTAACGCAGGATCTTGAACACCCGGTAATTCGATGCGGATCCTATGCTCCCCTTGACGCTGAACTACCGCCTCAGTGATCCCTAACTCCTCAATCCGGGTACGCATGATCTGTAAGTTTTGTTTCACCGTCACATCTCTGATTTTAACCTTCTCATCAGACCGAATATCAGCTTTCAATCCTGAATTATCTAAATTCGATACCTGCCAGCTTGGGTAATTTGTCGCGATAAACTCGCTAATGATGTCTTTATCAGCTCCCTCTGATGGAGTTATGACCACATTTAAATCTGAGTTTTGCCGAACGGTTATACCGGTCATTTTTTGCTGCCGAGCAAACTGTCTAACCCCGTCGATAAAAGCGTCATACTGAAGTTGATATACTGGTTCAATTTCGACATCCAGTAAAAATTGCACACCACCACGTAAATCTAAACCGAGTTTGATCGGTTTTACTCCCAAAGATAGCAACCAATCTGGCGCTGCCGCTGATAATGTCAGAGTCAACTTAGCGCCATCCTCGACATTTTCCAGTAAGAGAGCCTTAGCTTGATTTTGTTGATTCTTGTCATTGAGAATAACTAAGGTTTTATCTTCATTTTGTTCGATAGCTTTAACGTCAATCCCACGCTCAGTTAGCACCTGATGTAACTGTTGTGATGTCAGGCTCAAGCCCGCACTAGCACCTATTTGAATTGCAGCATCTTCGCCATACAAGGTGGGTAATGCACTAAATGCCATGATGATAAATGTCACGACTAGGACAATATACTTCCATGCCGAATAGCGATTTAATTGCTTATTGTTTGCTTGTTTTCTCATTGTTAACTCTATTTTTAATGCTGAAAAATTTCTTTTCCCCACAGATAGAACAGCAAACTTCATCCGTTAATAGAATGAATATCTGTTTAATAGAAAGGAAAATTGACCAGATAACCTGGTAGAAAGTCTTAGCTAAGCAGAGCGTGTTTGAGAAAAGCGATAGAGCAGATTTGATTCTTTCCAACCAGAAAGTCGATTGGTATTTTGATTGACTTGCAGTGCCCAATTGAGTGTCGATGCAAAATCAATTCGATAGCCTATTGCAAATGAAGGGCTAAGTGGTGCTGTAAATTCAAAAGCAAGACGATAGTCAGGCTTACGATTAAGCTGTTCGTGGTGAGCAAAGCTGATTAAACGCTGAGGGATAAGCGGAACAAACTTAGGGATGTCGCTATCTTGAGCAGAAAATGTAGTCTGTTTTAAACCACGACTATCTGATTCAGCTTGAGGCGAAGTAGCCAATGAAATTAATCGTTCGACGCTCCTTGTGTCGCTTTGAGCATCTTGAACTGTGTGATTAACTTTGCTTTGACTAACTTTTACGCCATCTGAAAAGCTCGCAGACACAGGAGAGCTAAATATCCCCCCAATGAAAAACAAGATTAATCCGAAACGTAAATAAGCTAACACCAAATGCCTTTCATAGATAAATTGACAAGTCATTTAGTTTAAAGACTGTCACACAAGGACACAAATTAAATTTTCATCATGTTAAAAATAATAAACGAATACAAAAAAACCGCTAAATAGCGGTTTTTTTTGCAAGTGTTTATAGCTTAAATGTATTTCACTGCAATGATTTCATACTCAGTAATACCACCAGGAGTCTGAATATTAACTTCATCGTCAAGGTTCTTGCCGACTAAACCACGTGCAATCGGTGAGGTCACAGAGATAAGATTCTCTTTGATGTTAGCTTCATCCTCACCAACAATTCGGTAAGTAACCTCTTCTTCCGTCTCAACGTTCAAAATAGTCACTGTAGTACCAAAAATAATACGGCCAGTATTTTCCATCTTGGTCACATCGATAATTTGGACGTTAGACAAATTCCCCTCAATGTAACGAATTCTCGCTTCAGATAAACCCTGTTCTTCACGTGCAGCATGGTACTCGGCATTCTCTTTAAGATCGCCAAGTTCTCTCGCTATACCTATTGCTTCAGCAATTTTAGGACGCTTTTCAAACTTTAAGTAGTCTAGCTCTTTGCGCAGCTGCTCAGCACCGACAACGGTCATTGGAACCTTATTCATAATCCTCTTTCGTCTCCTTTAAAACAAAAGCAGTCTCTGTCGGCGTCAATGGCCAACACAGTAAAGTACATTTGGAATTGTCACATTCTATACGTTGATCGCATCAGATGCTATCCCACTGTCTTCTATCTGCGCTTGCTATCTACATTTTATTTTCAGTATTAGTTAATTTTAATGGTAGAGAAGAAATCAAAAGTGCCGTTCTACCCTGGTGGTACAAAACTAATTGTCCTTAATTAGCAATAAGTTAAATCTACACTACACTTCAGGTGTTCTATCCAAACCATACAATTTCGATTTATCTATCTATCGACTTCCAGCCATTGGAATCGAACAAGCTTATAAATACAAATAAGCACTAAATACAAAATAGGGAATGAATATGAAACATCACATTGGATATGCAATTGCTATATGTTCAACACTTAGCTTTGCCCCCCCAGCATTATCGACAGAAGGCTTATCGGCTAACATAGGGGTCACTAACAACTACATCTGGCGAGGCGTCACTCAAACTGATGACAAACCAGCCGTCTCTGGCGGCATTGATTACGCAATCGACAATGGTATTTATATCGGTACTTGGGCTTCAAATGTCGACTTTGGTGATGAGGCAACCACTGAACTCGATCTCTACTTAGGTTTCGGTAACCAAGTCGGTGAATTTAGCTACGACTTAGGCTATGTCTATTATGGCTACCCGGATGGTGAAGACCTCAATTTTGGCGAAGCATACGCCTCCGTAGGCTGGAGCATTCTCTCTATCGGGGTTTCTACGACGGCACATTCTGATTGGTCATCAGATTTTGGTGATGACATCTATGTTGAGGCAAATGTAGCCTTTGAAATTTTAGGTGATGCAGAACTTGGACTCCATTTCGGTAGTTATGATTTCAACGATGGACTCGATTATCAAGATTATAACGTAAGCCTAAGTAAAAATGGTTTTAGCTTCTTAGTCAGTCAGGTGAGCGAGGATGAGATAGATGACGATTACAAGGTTATTGTTTCTTATACCTATGAAATAGATCTATGATCGGTATAGGTGAACAAAATAGAGGCCCAAATCGGGCCTCTATTTAATTACACTCTTTTCCAATTAAACACTTTCAAATAAGACTAAACCTTAATCTCATAAGCCCGATAGAGACGCTCTGTGCTAAAGCTTAAATTCACTCATTTTCTCTTCTAGATTAGTCACTAGCCCACTCAATTTTTCGACATCATCCTTGCTAAGTTCTGCCTTGCTCGATATTTTTAGAGAAGTATCGGCAATCTCTGTAATGTTCTGATTTATATCACCAACCACTGCGCTCTGCTGCTCGGATGCCGTCGCAATCTGCATATTCATATCACTGAGCTGAGAAACAAGCGCCACCACTTCGGACAATATATTTCTGTTTTCTTCACAGGTACCGATACTGGCATTGGCCATCTCGTTAGACGAGGTCACCATCTTGACGGTTATTTCAGTTTCATGCTGCAGCGAATTAATTTTTTCTCGGATATCTTCAGTAGATTGCTGAGTACGAGATGCTAATGTCCTCACTTCATCGGCGACAACCGCAAACCCCCTTCCCTGCTCGCCCGCCCTAGCCGCTTCGATGGCCGCATTAAGTGCCAATAAATTAGTCTGCTCGGCAATAGCCTGAATGACATCTAGCACTGAACCTATTGATTCACTCTCATGAGCCAATTTTTCTATGGATTCTGATGCCGAAGCCATTTGTGCGTTTAGCTCCGCCATATCATGCTCCAGACGCTCGGCACCTTGGGTACTCTCCAAGCACTTATCATTGGTTTCACGCACTGAGTCAGCGGCACCAGCAGCATTGCGCGCCACCTCTTGGATTGTCGCTAATAGCTGGTTTGTCGCCACCGCCACACTATCTGCACTGTTGGATTGCTGCATCGTTTGGTCTGTCGTTTCCTGAATGTCATTCATCATCTTACTCGTCGACTGCAGCAGAGTCGCCGCCAACTCCTCGACACTATTGAGAATACCCTGTAACTCCTGCAGCAACTGATTGAATGAGCTTGCCAAAGAAAACAGCTCATCTTTACCTTGGTAATCGATCCGGGTGGTGAGGTCTTTATTCTGAGTGACTCGATTAACCTGAGCGATAAAATCATTGATTGGATTAGATATTCCCCGACCGACCATGAAGCCTGCTATTAGAGTAATAGGAATTAAGATCAACATGATGACACTGATAGTCAACCAGATAGCCGAGAGCATATCCTCTTTGTCCTGCATTGCCTCGGCGACATCGATTTCACTCAATATGACCCATTTAACCCCAGGAATTTCCAATGGCGCAAATGCCGACAATACCTCTACATTACGATAATCCATGATATTTTTAATTCCAGACTGTCCAGATAATGCCAGTCGAGCCCCCTCACTCTCGACCGTTTGATAACCGATAGCCGAGCCACTGGCCTCAATCTTGTCCACCACACTCGCGTTCATACCCGAAGCTCTGAGTGCCTTAATATAGCCTTTCTTATCATCATGTAAGAATCGGCTCTGACTACGAAGCAAGTGATCATCACCCACTAGATAGGTTTCACCAGAACTCCCAAGCCCGACTTTGGACCATTCTTGATCATAGGTCATTAAACTATTAATCTCATCGATTGGCATCTGAAACACTAACACGCCCAACTTTTCCCCCTCACCGGAGAACACAGGGGAAGAGATAAATGCAGCAGCGGCTTCATAGGAGGGGAAATAGGGCTTGAAATCGACCAAGAAAGTGGCATTTTTATCTGTAGTTTGACTCGCCAAGCGATATGCTTCAGCAAGCCCTGTGTTTTTATAAGGACCATCTAATAGTGATGTCGCAAAATCTAGCTCTTTAAATACTGAATAGACCACGAAACCTGACTCAGGCTCGATGAGAAAAATATCATAAAATCCAAATGCTTCGAGATATTGATTAAAATGTGGATGATACTTTTTATGAGTCTTACTATAGGGAGTCCCATCGTTAGCAAACTCTAAAGAGTTTTTACTGCCAAGAGGATTAGAATTACCACTAATGTAGGCATGTTGAATGGCTTTAGTATTTCGATTTAGCAACGAGAGTTTACTCGTTGCACTGCCTGTGGCCGATGGATTCTGATTACGGTATTGCTTATCGAATTCATTGGTGTAATAACGCTTCAAGGCTGAATCATCTCTCATGCTGGTCTGCTGAGCATAATCGAAAAACTCTTGAGGCAGATGATGCATCACATCGATCACCATCTCGTCGTTAGACAAGGTGATCATCTCTTTCTCAATTGTTGAGAAATACCTTTCTACCTGAGATTTTTGAATTTCTCGAATAGCTACAAGCTGCTCAAATGCCCTCTTCTCTAATGCAACCGATGCAATAGAAGAAGACTTCCAACCAACCAGCGATCCTGCTGTAAAAATGCCAATCCCTGATAACAACACCGAAGCCAACACGATTTTGCTGGAAATTTTCATGAGCCGCTTACCACCTAAACAAGATTAGTCTTTAAAGTTTAGTAGAAATGCAAAAACTCGCTGAAAAGGGGGTATTTGAGAATTAAAAACAATAAAAAAGGCCGCGAAGCGGCCTTTTTTATTAAGTAAATAGTCTTACTTAATGCGTTTATGTAACTCTTGTATAGAAGTCACTGTGCTTCTGTCATCTGCAGCGTGTGCCATACATGTTGCAAATGCAGCGTTTAGGGTTGTCGTGTAATCAACCTTATAACGCAATGCACCGCGACGCAATTGACGTGAATCTTCAATCGCCTGACGGCCTTCAGTGGTATTCACAATATAGGTGTATTCACCGTTCTTGATGCGGTCAAGAATGTGCGGACGTCCTTCATGTACCTTGTTAACCAAGCGAGGGTTAATGCCCGCTTCACCAAGAATAATTGCAGTGCCGTGAGTGGCATCAATTTCATATCCCAGTGCAATCAGGTTCGAAGCTAAGTCCGCTACTCTTTGCTTATCGCTGTCACGAACAGATAAAAGAGCACGTCCAGACTTAGGTACAGCTGCAGTAGCGCCAAGTTGCGCCTTAGCATACGCTTCAGCGAAAGTATTACCGACACCCATCACCTCACCAGTAGAGCGCATCTCAGGGCCAAGCATAGGATCGACACCCGGGAACTTGTTAAACGGTAACACCACTTCTTTCACCGAGAAGAAAGGTGGAATTACTTCCTTGGTAAAGTTTTGTGACTTAAGGCTTTGACCCGCCATCACACGCGCGGCTATCTTAGCTAAAGGTACGCCAGTCGCCTTAGAGACAAATGGCACGGTACGTGCGGCGCGAGGGTTAACTTCGATCATATAGATCTCATCATCCTTCACGGCAAACTGCACATTCATCAAGCCAATGACCCCAAGTTCTATGGCCAGTTTTCCCACCTGCTCACGCATGCGGTTCTGAACATCTTCACTTAGGCTATAAGGAGGCAATGAACAACCTGAATCACCTGAGTGCACCCCAGCTTGCTCGATATGCTCCATGATAGAGCCGATAACCACAGTCTCACCATCACAGATAGCATCGATATCGATCTCAATGGCATTATCTAAGAAACGGTCAAGCAATACTGGAGAGGAGTTTGACACGCTCACGGCTTCGTTGAAGTAGCGACGTAAATCTTGCTCATCATAGACGATTTCCATCGCCCGACCACCGAGTACATAAGACGGACGTACAACTAACGGATAACCGATACGCTCAGCCGAGATAATGGCACTTTCGACTGTCGTCACGGTATCATTTTCTGGCTGTTTCATGTCCAGACGATGAATAGCCTGCTGGAAACGTTCTCTGTCTTCGGCGCGGTCAATCGCATCCGGGCTAGTACCGATTATCGGTACGCCTGCAGCTTCGAGTTCACGGGCTAACTTAAGCGGTGTTTGGCCACCATATTGTACGATAACGCCTTTGGGCTTCTCGATGCGAACAATCTCAAGCACATCTTCCAGAGTGACAGATTCGAAATAGAGTCTGTCGGACGTATCGTAATCAGTTGATACTGTTTCTGGGTTACAGTTGACCATAATGGTCTCATAACCGTCTTCACGCAAAGCAAGAGCCGCATGCACACAACAGTAATCAAACTCGATACCCTGACCTATTCTGTTTGGACCGCCACCTAAGATCATGATCTTGTCACGATTAGATGGGTTTGACTCACACTCTTCCTCATAGGTAGAGTACATATAAGCAGTATCGGTTGAGAACTCGGCGGCACAAGTATCGACGCGCTTGTACACTGGATGTATCTCATGCTTATGACGTAACTTGCGAACTTCTGACTCGCTGACACCGAGCAAATCTGATAAACGTAAATCAGAGAAGCCTTTACGTTTAAGCTGGCGTAGGAAGACCTCATTCAGGCCCGACATGCCAGTATCTTTAACCTGAGTCTCAAAATTAATCAGATCTTGTATCTGTACCAAGAACCAAGGGTCAACATTAGTCAGCTCGAAGATATCATCGACAGAGAGACCCGCACGGAAAGCATCGCCAATATACCAAATTCTGTCTGCGCCAGGTTCTGTGAGTTCGTGGCGAATTCTTTTCATCGCATCGACACTTTCGATATCGATAATAGGATCTAGGCCATTCTTACCGACTTCGAGTCCACGCAATGCTTTTTGCAGTGATTCTTGGAACGTACGCCCAATGGACATCACTTCACCAACCGACTTCATCTGAGTAGTTAGACGGTCATTTGCACCGGCAAACTTCTCGAAGTTGAAGCGCGGCATTTTGGTAACCACATAATCGATAGCAGGCTCAAACGAAGCGGGTGTATTACCACCAGTAATATCGTTTTTAAGCTCATCTAGAGTAAAACCTACTGCTAACTTGGCCGCTATCTTAGCAATCGGGAAACCTGTTGCCTTAGATGCCAATGCAGAAGAGCGTGATACTCTTGGGTTCATCTCGATGATAACCATACGGCCATCTTTTGGATTGATACCGAACTGTACGTTAGAACCGCCCGTCTCCACACCAATCTCACGCAGAACCGCAATAGAAGCGTTACGCATCAACTGATATTCTTTATCCGTCAATGTCTGAGCAGGAGCTACGGTGATCGAGTCACCTGTATGCACGCCCATTGGATCGAAGTTTTCAATAGCGCAGACGATGATACAGTTATCATTTTTGTCACGCACCACTTCCATCTCGTACTCTTTCCAACCGATAAGCGACTCATCGATTAGCAGCTCGCTAGTAGGCGACAGATCCAGCCCTTGAGTACAGATCTCTTCGAATTCTTCGATGTTATAAGCAATACCGCCGCCGCTGCCACCCATTGTGAAAGACGGGCGAATAATACACGGGAATCCCAAAGTTTCCTGCACCGCGAATGCCTCGGCCATCGTATGGGCAAAACCCGCACGTGGACACTCGAGGCCAATGGCTTTCATCGCCTTATCGAAACGGCCACGATCTTCGGCTTTGTCAATAGCATCGGCTGTGGCGCCAATCATTTCGACATTAAACTCTTTCAGCACACCCTTGCTTTCCAGCTCCAGCGCACAGTTAAGCGCCGTCTGGCCACCCATGGTAGGTAGAATCGCATCAGGACGCTCTTTAGCGATAATGTTACGAACAACTTCCCAGTGAATTGGCTCGATATACGTTGCATCGGCCATCTCGGGATCTGTCATTATGGTGGCAGGGTTAGAGTTAACCAGAATAACTCGATAACCCTCTTCACGTAGCGCCTTACACGCCTGGGCACCGGAGTAATCAAACTCACATGCCTGACCGATAACGATCGGACCCGCACCCAGGATAAGAATACTTTTTATATCTGTACGTTTTGGCATTGCTTAAACCTTCTCCTGACTACTTGGCGTTTTGACGATATAGCTCGATAAGTTCAATAAAGTGATTGAACAAAGGCGCTGCATCGTGTGGACCCGGACTTGCTTCAGGATGACCCTGGAAGCTAAACGCAGGTTTATCTGTCAAATGTATACCTTGCAATGAGCCATCAAACAGTGACTTATGAGTCACCTTTATGTTGGCCGGTAGACTAGTTTCATCAGCAGCAAAACCGTGGTTTTGGCTGGTGATCATCACATTACCTTGCTCAAGGTTGCTCACTGGGTGGTTGGCACCATGATGACCAAACTTCATTTTAAGGGTTTTAGCACCGCAGGCGAGAGCCAATAGTTGATGGCCAAGACAGATACCAAATACCGGAATATCTGTTTTCAAGATCTCTTGAATAGCTGTAATGGCATAATCACATGGCTCAGGATCACCAGGGCCATTAGACAAGAACACACCATCAGGCTTCATTGCTAGCACTTCAGCTGCTGATGTCTGAGCTGGCACGACGGTGACATCACAACCACGGTCAACAAGCATACGTAATATATTACGCTTCACACCATAGTCATAAGCGACTATCTTGTATTTAAGCTCTGATTCAGGCTTATCTTCGGGTAAACCACCGACTAAACGCCAGCTACCACTGCGCCACTGATAAGCTTTATCAGTAGTGACTTCTTTGGCTAAATCCATGCCTTTTAAACCAGGGAACGCCTTGGCTTCAGCTAATGCTTTTTCAGCATCATCACCGACTAAGATACAGCCTGCTTGAGCGCCTTTTTCTCGTAAAATACGAGTCAACTTACGTGTATCAATATCGGCAATACCAACAAGCTTATTGGCTTTTAGATATTCACTCAGACCTTGCTGATTACGGAAGTTACTGGCGATTAAAGGAAGATCTCTGATGATCAGACCACGAGCATGGACTGAATCTGATTCTGTATCTTCATCATTGGTACCTGTGTTACCAATATGAGGATAAGTAAGTGTTACGATCTGGCGAGAATAAGAGGGATCTGTAAGGATCTCTTGGTAACCTGTCATTGAAGTGTTAAAAACCACTTCACCAACAGCATGTCCATCGGCACCAATTGCTGTGCCAGAGAATACAGTTCCATCTTCGAGTACGAGTAAGGCAGACTTTGTCAACGCGACCTCCATAAAAAAAAGAGCCAAGCCACTGAAATATATTGTTTTTGTTTACTTTTAAAATACCAACTTCCGTATAAATACGAAATTTTGACAAATTCGGACAACTATATACGTGTTCTTTAAGCTTGTCTACAGATTAAAAATTTAAATTATCAACACATTTTGATAAAACATAACTCCCCTCCTACACCACTTTGGTGTCCGGGGATAAATACTTCCGTGTATAAAAAAACCGCCTAATTGGCGGTTTTAAAAAATAGTAATTATTTGAGACCTAATACCTGCTGCATATCGTAGAGCCCGACATCTTGATTGACTAACCAGACCGATGCTCTCATGGCACCATTGGCGAAAGTCATACGACTCGATGCCTTATGGGTGATCTCCAACCGCTCACCGATATCGGCAAACATGGCGGTATGCTCACCGACAAGATCCCCTGCACGTATGGTAGAGAAGCCTATCGTGTTGCGATCACGCTCTCCGGTCATTCCCTCACGGCCGTAAACGGCACATTTGTTAAGATCACGACCCAAAGTTTTGGCGATCACTTCGCCCATCTTGAGTGCCGTGCCAGAAGGTGCATCTTTCTTATATCTGTGATGACCCTCGATGATCTCTATATCCGTGTAATCACCCATGACTTCGGCCGCTAACTCGAGTAGCTTCCACATCAAGTTCACTCCGACAGCCATATTAGGTGCCATTACGACTTGGGTCTTAGTAGCAGAAATAGCGATCAGCTCTTTCTGAGCATCATTAAAACCAGTGGTGCCAATCACTATGGCTTTACCATGTCTGGCACACCAATCAGCATGAACAACACTTGCTTCAGGGGATGTAAAATCGATCAACACATCAAAATCATCGACGGTCTTATCAAGTGAATCTGTGATGGGTACGTTCATCGAACCAACGCCAGCGAGTTCACCGGCATCAACGCCTATCAAGGTAGAACCCGCTCTTTCAATCGCAGCACCTAGATAGATAGCAGGATGAATTCGCGCAGCTTCAATAAGAGTACGCCCCATACGACCACTGCCGCCTGTAATAGCCACTCTTACTTGTTCTGTCATCGTATTACTTCCTTAATGCTATCTAGCTAAATTATATAACGAGCAGCTCACCTCTTTATAGTCATAAAAGAGGAACTGTTAATTCTGATTCTAAAAAAATGCCTAAGCGTTAGCTTAGGCATTTAATTGATTCTGAATTAAAGAATGTCGAGTAATTCGACTTCAAATACCAATGCGGAGTATGGCGGGATAGAAGCCCCTGCACCACGCTCACCGTATGCTAGGTGATGAGGAACATATAACTTCCACTTCGAACCTACAGGCATAAGTTGTAGCGCTTCAGTCCAACCAGCGATAACGCCAGAAACTGGGAATTCAGCAGGTTGATCACGTACCACTGAACTATCAAACACATCACCGCTGATAAAAGTACCGTGGTAATGAGTACGAACCGTAGCATCTAAGCTTGGCTTATCACCGTTACCTTCGTTGAGGATCTCATATTGAAGACCAGACTCAAGAATCACTATGCCATCACGCTTAGCGTTCTCACCTAAGAAAGTTTCGCCTTCAGCAGACGCCGCTTCTGCAGCCGCTTCTTGGACTTTCTGAATACGCTGACTGATCTCTGTAAATGCTACTTGAAGATCTTGCATAGCAACCTGGCTCTCTTTACCTTCAAACGCATCAGCTAAACCTAGCTGAACAGCTGAGATATCGATACCTTCGAACGAATTAGCTGCCAACTGCTCGCCAAGTTGACGACCTACGCCGTAACTTGCTTGCGCTTCAATACTAGTGAACTTGTCAGACATAATGATTCTACTCTCAGTAATTCAATTTAATTTCGCGCGATAGTTTACCATAGTTAAAAACTGTGATCTTAATAACCTTCTATTTATTTCAAATTTTGACATTGATTTTGTATTTTACCTTTGCTTAGCATATAAAGTGGCATCACTTGTGCCTGCATTTGGCTTAGGTCATCGATTCTGTGGCTATGTGATGGATGGGTTGATAACAGCTCAGGTCCTTGGCCGCCTCCCGCTTTAGCCATGTTCTTCCAAAGCAGCATACTTTGACTCGGATCGAATCCCGCTCGCGCCATCAACTCTACGCCCATAATATCAGCTTCACTCTCCTGCTCGCGTCCATAGGGCAATATGAAACCCACTTGAGTACCAAGCCCAAGCGCTGCCATATAGAGATCTTTATTGCTCACACCGCCAGCGCCGAGTGCGGCATCGGCTAACTGCATGCCCATCCCAGTCATCTGAGCGCGAGAAACCTGCTCATTACTGTGGTTAGCTAACACATGGGCCACCTCATGACCGATTACAGTGGCAAGTTGATCGGCATTTTCAGCCACCTTTAATAGACCGGTATAAACACCGATATGACCACCAGGTAAAGCAAAAGCATTCACCTGTTCAGACTCAAAGACCACCACATCCCACTTTATTGACTTATTAGGTAGCACCTTAGTTATTCGATTTGCAACACAATCAACGTATGCCACAGTCGCTTTATCTTTACTGATCTTCTCCTGCGTCTTTATCTGCTCGAAAGATTGGTCTCCCATCTGATTAATCTCATTCGCTGAAAACAGCAGAGTCTGCCCACGACCCGTTGGGGATTGATGGGTGGCACAGCCTGAGATAAAAAAGATGGGGAGAATTAATGGGAGTAGGTATTTCATCAATAGAGATTCCTTTGTAATACATGTCCTAGGTTCTAGGTTCTAGGTTCTAGGTTCTAGGTTCTACAAAGATTCTATCAAACTTTGATTAACTTTTAGCTATACATTAATAACACAACTCAGTTTCTTTCGATCAATGATATCTATAGGAATGCTTTTAGTTAAAGAGGGATTTTGCTCTTTCATAAATCCCCTCCATCGCAGTCCCTGCGATCGGGGATAAGCACATCCATGTACAAAAAAGCCCCGCATGCGTTAGCAGTGCGGGGCTTTATCAATTTAATTTCTGCTGTGTGAAATTAAATTAGGTATTTAGATCTTGAAAGAACTTCTTAACGCCATCGAAGAAACCTTCGGCTTTCGGGCTGTGCTTCTTAGATGCACCACATAAATTTTCATCAAATTCACGCAATAACTCTTTCTGACGCTCATTCAAATTGACAGGGGTTTCCATGACAACTTTGCAGAGCAGATCGCCAACCGCATGACTGCGTACAGACTTAACACCCTTACCACGCATGCGGAACATCCGGCCAGTTTGAGTCTCTGCTGGGATCTTCAGATTAACCTTGCCATCGAGTGTTGGTACTTCAATCCCACCGCCTAACGCAGCTTTACCGAATGAAATAGGTACTTCACAATAAAGGTTATTACCATCACGCACGAAGATTGAATGCTCTCGCACGCTAACCTGTACATACAAATCGCCAGGAGGTGCACCAAACTCGCCAGCCTCGCCTTCGCCTGACAGACGAATACGATCGCCGTTATCGACACCAGCAGGGATCTTAACCGATAATGTCTTGCTCTTCTCAACGCGACCTTCACCATGACACTTATTACAAGGGTCTTTAATGATCTTACCGCGGCCATGACAAGTTGGACAGGCTTGCTGAACAGCAAAGAATCCCTGACGCATCTGGACTTGACCTTGACCATGACAAGTGCCACATGTTGTCGGTTTTGATCCTTTCTTAGCACCGGTACCATCACATGGTTCACAAGCTGCTAAAGCTGGGATACGAAGTTCTTTAGTTAAGCCTTTAACCGCTTCTTCCAAAGAAAGTTCAAGATTATAACGCAAGTCACTACCACGAGCAGCCTGACGTTGACCACCACCTCGGCGTCCACCACCAAAAATGTCGCCGAATACATCACCGAATACATCGCCAAAATCAGCATGTCCACCACCGCCGCCACGATTAGGATCGACACCTGCATGACCAAATTGGTCATAGGCTGCTTTCTTATCGCTATCGGTCAGGATTTCGTAGGCTTCTTTCACTTCTTTGAAATTGGCTTCAGCGTCCTTGTCACCTGGGTTGCGATCCGGGTGAAACTTCATGGCTAAACGCTTGTAAGCCTTTTTAATTTCACGTTCGCTGGAGTCACGACCGACACTTAGTACTTCGTAGTAATCTCGCTTTGACATAATCTCACGCTTTGTTTGCTGATATGGTAGCTGGGCAGCTAATCTTGTTGCTCAAGTCACAACTACGGGCGTTAGAGTTTCCTCTAACGCCCGTATTCAATAATTCAGGGGTTAGCCTTTATTATTTCTTGTCATCTTTCACTTCTTCAAACTCTGCATCAACAACATCTTCATCAGGCTTAGCCGCTTGTGCTTCCCCTTCTGGCGCTTGTTGTCCTTGCTCAGCTTGTGCTTTAGCTTGAGCAATTTCCATCAACTTTGAAGACGCTTCCATTAGCTCTTGAGTTGACTTATCGATGGCTTCTTTGTCGTTACCTTTAGTTGCGGTATCGACGGCAGCCATAGCAGCTTCAATCTTTTCTTTTTCGTCAGCTGGTAGTGCTTCGCCAGCTTCTTCAATCTGCTTCTTAGTCGCGTGAACCATGCCATCAGCTTGGTTACGAGCTGTAACTAGCTCTTCAAACTTAGCATCTTCATCGGCATGAGCTTCGGCATCACGAACCATAGCTTCAACTTCTTCTTCACTAAGACCAGAAGAGGCTTTGATGGTGATTTTCTGCTCTTTACCTGTCTTCTTATCAGTTGCAGATACATGCAAGATACCATCGGCATCAATATCGAAACCAACTTCAATCTGTGGTGTGCCACGTGGAGCAGCTCCAATACCTTCTAGATTGAATTGACCTAGAGACTTGTTGCCACTTGATTGCTTACGCTCACCTTGAAGCACGTGAATCGTTACTGCACTCTGATTATCGTCAGCAGTTGAGAATGTCTGGCTAGCCTTAGTCGGGATAGTGGTGTTCTTCTCGATAAGCTTAGTCATTACGCTACCCATAGTCTCAATACCTAGAGACAGAGGTGTAACGTCAAGTAGCAATACGTCTTTCACTTCACCAGAAAGTACACCGGCTTGAACTGCTGCACCAATGGCAACCGCTTCATCAGGGTTAACATCTTGACGAAGTTCTTTACCGAAGAACTCTGACACTTCAGCACGTACTTTAGGCATACGAGTCTGACCACCAACAAGAATCACTTCGTTGATATCAGAGACACTTAGGTCTGCATCCGCAAGAGCAACTTTTAGCGGCTCAAGGGTACGAGTAATTAGGTCTTCAACCAACGACTCAAGCTTAGCACGAGTGATCTTAACCACTAAGTGTTTAGGGCCTGATGCGTCAGCAGTGATGTAAGGCAAGTTAACTTCAGTTTGAGTCGTACTTGAAAGTTCGATCTTAGCTTTTTCAGCGGCTTCTTTTAGACGCTGCATAGCCAATGGATCTTTACGTAAGTTCATGCCTTGCTCTTTTTCGAACTCATCAGCAAGATACTTAATCATACGGTTATCAAAATCTTCACCACCTAAGTGGGTGTCACCGTTAGTCGCTAGAACTTCAAATGTCTGCTCGCCATCAACACTATCGATTTCAATGATAGAGATATCAAATGTACCACCACCTAAATCGTATACTGCAACGATGTTATCGCCTTGCTTCTTATCAATACCGTATGCCAGTGCAGCAGCAGTTGGTTCGTTGATGATACGCTTAACTTCAAGACCTGCGATACGACCAGCATCTTTAGTTGCTTGACGCTGTGAATCGTTAAAGTATGCAGGAACTGTGATTACCGCTTCAGTGACTTCTTCACCGAGGAAGTCTTCAGCAGTCTTCTTCATTTTCTTCAAAATTTCAGCAGACACTTGCGGCGGAGCCATCTTCTTACCATGAGCTTCAACCCATGCATCACCATTATCTGCACCGATGATTTTAAAAGGCATGATATCAACATCACGTTGGACTTCATCATCTTTAAAACGACGACCAATAAGACGCTTAATCGCATAGAAAGTATTTGTCGGATTTGTAACAGCCTGACGCTTTGCAGGTTGACCCACTAAGATCTCTTCGCCAGTGTAGGCGACGATTGAAGGGGTAGTACGATCGCCTTCGGCATTCTCCAATACGCGTGGTGTGTTGCCGTCTAATACAGCTACGCAAGAGTTTGTTGTGCCTAAATCGATACCAATAATTTTACCCATGGGGTGCTCCTGAAATCTTATATAGTGTTGCTAAATTTGTTATCTGATGGAGATATGGGGTTAGTCGAAATCTATTTCAAGCCCGAGTATTAAGTTAATGTGAAATTACTCTTAACTGGGAACACTCAGTAAACCGCTTGTCTATTTCTTTTCGACTGGCGCTAACGCACCCCATAATCTTGCCTTAAACCCTATATTGGGTCGTTTGCATTGATTACAAGTCTTAACAGCTAAAAATTGCACACTTAGATAATTTTTTTGATCTTTGACTCATCTTTGCAATAAGACTAAGTGTATAATGGATACAATCTTAGAGTGCGGTGATTTATTGATTATAAATACATCGTGTCGTTATCTCTGTTGTAAAGAGTAAAGTCATTGAAACAATCAAATCAGGCCTATCTATATGGCATTGGGGCTATCTGCCTTTGGTCAACTGTTGCCACAGCATTTAAGCTTGCGCTCGCTCATTTTAGCCCTCTGCAACTGGTATTTGTCGCAACCATCACCTCTATCGCAGCCCTAAGTCTGCTTTTATTAGCACAAAGAAAGCTAGGTTTGATAAAAGCGCAATTTAAAGCTAAGCCATGGTTTTACCTGCAAACGGGTCTGTTAAACCCATTCCTTTATTACCTAGTATTATTTAAAGCTTATGATCTACTGCCAGCCCAGCAGGCACTGTCCCTCAATTACACCTGGGCTATTTTACTGCCATTATTATCAGTACCACTACTTTCTCAAAAACTCAGAAAGAGTGATATGACCGCTGCCATCGTGGCGTATTTTGGCGTATTTGTTATTGCCACCAATGGCAATTTGACCAGCTTTTCTTTTGAAAGTGGCACAGGGGTTATGCTTGCACTCACCAGCACACTGCTTTGGTCTCTGTACTGGATTATAAATACTAAAGATAAAGGCGATCCGGTCGTCAGCTTATTATTGAGCTTTCTAGTTGGCTTTCCCTTTATTTTAGTCACACTATTATGGACTCAAGAGCTACCTAGCTGGAATACTCAGGCATTTTCAGCTGGGATTTATGTTGGCCTGTTTGAAATGGGTGTCACCTTTGTTCTTTGGTTAATAGCCTTGAAGAAAGCGGACCGCACCGCCAGTATCAGCACTATGGTCTTTATGTCACCGGTTATGTCAATCGGCTTTATCGCCTGGATTTTACAAGAGCAAATAGCCAGATCGACATATGTAGGACTCGCCTTAATTCTAACTGCATTAGCCCTGCAGCAACTGCTGCCATACCTCAATAAGCTGAAAACGAGGAGCCCAAGGGAAACAGGCGAGTCCGCGTAAACGCATTCTTCATTAAAAAGCCCACCTTTGTCGATAGGTGGGCTTTTTCGTGTCAGTGCTCATATATTTTCTTTTCAATACTTATTGAGAGAGCTGTTTACGCTGTTAAATAGCACTAACAAAGGTTTGCGTCATAATCTATTGCTAGTTTATAGCTTATGATGAACATCGATTTGACCAACACCCACATTAACATTCAATTGACCAAAGCCTGTCTGCTCCTCATTGTGATAACTCTGCATAACAAAGCTTCTGCTTACCTCGACACTTTGCCCCTGGAGGTTTACCTCAACCTCGCCAACACCAGACTCTAATGATACTGAGCGATATAAGATTTCATGATTAATCTCTGCATGACCGACGCCCAAGTCGATATCAATATTGTTTTCCATATTGGATACTTCAATTTGCCCTATACCAACATTGAGGTTTAACGCAGCTTGCCGAGGAAGGTACACCACCCACTCCTGCTTAACATCATCTTGCTCTGTCACCTTAAGTTCAATCTCAGATGATGACTCAACCACATCAAGCTCAATATCTTCAACATCAGCACTACCCCATAAAGAGAACCAGTTACTTTCACTCGGTGTTACGAGCACCTCAATACGGATCTCTTGCTCATCAGTGGCAATGAACTTCGCCGAACCGATATCCATGTCGAGTAACACCTCTTGACCTGTATAGGCAAAAGTCTGACTTAAGGTCTTTGTGGTATCGGCTGATGCCGCGGTGACAGCCAAAGAGGAGAAGGCAGCTGAAACAACCATGATGCTGCTCAGGGTTGCTGTAAGAAGTTTTTTAATTAACGGGTTCATTTGTGCCATCCTGTCATTGGGTTCCTTTGAATATGCCTACATACAAGCAAGACCCAGACCAAGTTTGTTTTCTATTTAATTTCAATCGATTAGAAATTTAAATATGGAGTAGAGGGTGGGACCATTTTAGTTTATTAGTAGGATGGACTAATGGTTGGTGATTTTTACTATAGGGCTTGAGGACTTGTCGAGGTGCCGTGCAAGGATGCCTCAATGTCGTGATCACAAGATGTAACTGAACGACCTTACATGCAAGCACTTATATGACACGCCGCTAGCACCGTCTCTACTTGGGTATTGAAAATATTACGCATAATGATGAGAGAAAACTTAACACCACTTTTACTCAACCAGCATCTCTTTTAAGTAGAACGGGCATAGCTCTTTTGCTAGAATCCCCCCTAATTTTTATGGTGGCAATCCTGACATAGGGGATTACTGCCACACTTTGTTTAGTACTGACGGTTTCGTCATCGTAATTTTCATACAAAGTATTCAGGTTTTACTATTTAAAGGCAGGCTATGACCGTTCTTCTAATGACTCCCCCTATGACCCAGCTGAATACGCCCTATCCAGCAACAGCGTATTTAACTGGTTTTTTACGCTCTCGAGGCTATGAGGCGGTTCAGCGAGATCCTGCTATTGAGCTTTTTCTAGAGATGATGACAGCGCCTGCTCTGGAGATTATTCGTCAGCATGTGGAAGAAAACTTCGAGCACTTGGAAGATGATGAGCTACCCGATGTGATCTTTAATTTTCTGGCTGAGTTTGACCGTTACCACCAGACAGTTGAAAGCGCGATTCGTTTTTTACAGGGCAAAGATCCAAGCCTTGCACTGCGTATTAACTCCCGTCGTTTTTTACCTGAAGGTCCAGCGTTTGACGCGATTGCTCAGATGGAAGCGGTATCCGGCGATGTGTTGCAGGCAGCCTTTGGCAATCTAGGCGTACAAGATAAAGCCAAATATCTAGCAACCCTGTTTATTAATGATCTCTCAACCGTCATTACTCAGGGGGTTGATCCCTACTTTGAAGTGAGCCGTTATGGCGAGAAATTAGCGGCGGCCAATCCAAGTTTTGACAATCTCTACGATACCTTGATGGGCGAACCTAGTTTCAGCTCGGAAATTTTGGAACAATTGGTCGAGCAGTATCTAGAAGAAGCTCAGCCTAGCGTAGTAGCATTAACCGTGCCTTTTCCCGGTAATATGCTAGGCGCTCTGCGTATTGCGCAAACCTGTAAAGCCATCAATCCTGATATTCCCATCGTTATGGGCGGTGGTTTTATCAATACCGAGCTGCGCGCGCTAAAGGACCCTCGAGTATTTGAGTTTGTCGACTTTATCTGTCTGGACGACGGCGAGCGTCCTTTTATCACCCTGCTAGAGTTCTTTGAAGGAAAGCGTGAGATAGACTCACTGATGCGAACTTACTTCCTCGCTGAGGATGAAAATGGCCAAGCCTGCGTACACTTCAATGAAAATTCAGAGCTCCACGATATTCCGCAAACAGATGTCGGTGCACCGGTATACGACGGTCTGCCACTAGGGGAATACCTCTCTTTGTGTGAAATGCTCAACCCAATGCACCGCATCTGGAGCGATGGACGCTGGAATAAACTGACCATCGCCCATGGCTGTTACTGGCGCAAATGCAGCTTTTGCGATGTCAGTCTGGACTATATCGACCGTTTTGATGCCGCTGGAGCCGATGTTCTGGTGGATAGAATCGAAGAACTCATCGAAGAAACCGGACAGACAGGTTTCCACTTCGTCGATGAAGCCCTACCGCCAAAGCTTTTATTTACCATGGCAAAACGACTCATTGAGCGCAATGTGGTGATCAGCTGGTGGGGCAATATCCGTTTTGAGAGGACGTTTAGCCAAGCACGTTGCCAGTTGCTGGCAGACTCTGGTTGTATCGCTGTTAGCGGTGGTCTAGAGGTGGCGTCAGATCGTTTATTGAAACTGATGAAAAAGGGCGTGAGTGTTGAGCGTGTTGCCCAAGTAACCAAGTCCTTCAGTGATGCGGGGATATTGGTTCACGCCTATTTGATGTATGGCTTTCCGACACAAACCGAGCAAGAAACTGTTGATTCGCTGGAGATGGTGCGTCAGATGATGAAGCAAGGTTGTTTCCAATCCGCCTACTGGCACCGTTTTGTGGCCACTATTCACAGTCCTATTGGCATAAACCCTGAGAAGTTTGGTATCACGCTTGCTGAGCGCCCAGAGATCTTATTCGCTGAAAACGATGTCGACTTCACCGACCCAACCGGCACAGATCATGAGATGCTGGGCGAAGGGCTGCGTAAGGCGATTTACAACTATATGCACGGTATTGGCTTTGATCAGCCAATGAGTTTCTGGTTTAGCCAACCTGTTGTACGCACTAAGATGAAAAAAGACATGGTATCAAAAGCGATTAACAATCTTATCGCCAGCAATGAAGAGTGAACAGTCACTGCCAACAGCTGTTAAGAGTCATTAACGCCAGGTGAATATCAATAGATTTAATCTATAAAAAGGCCGCTTTCTTGTTCCAGAAGAAAGTGGTCTTATACCGATTAGTATTAAATATTGTTAGCGATAAAAGGCCATTTGTTGGCTGATATTTGTCTCCACCTACGACAAACTTACGAATATACTGAAACATTTTAAAGACGAGTAGCATCAGATGTCTAAGATTTTTATTATTGGCCTGCCCAGAACTGGCACCACCAGCATTAGCGTTGCGCTACTGGAATTGGGACTATCGGTGGCTCACACTGCGTTTACCAAACGTGCTTTTGAAGTGGCAGATGCGATATCAGACGCCCCCTGCTTTAGCGATTATCAACATTTAGATGGGCTATTCCCTAATGCTAAATTTATCTATTTAACCAGAGATATGGATAAGTGGCTGCCTTCGATGACAATGTTACTTGAAAAAATGGCCCCCCACCTAGAGCCAGAAACAGGACGATTCCATCCTATTTTAAAGCGCAGTTTTCATCATACATTCTCCTCTGTACTTCCCTTAACCCACAGCACATTAATTGACTGCTATGCACGACACCAACGAGAAGTTTTGTCATATTTTAAGCATCGAGATAACTTGTTATCAATTGATGTTAGCGAACAGGGGAGTTTGCAGAAACTGAAACAGTTTTTAGGGATAGAAATAGAGGGAAGCCTAGATTTTCCAAGATTAAATGTAGGACGTAATGTTGCCAGCTGGAAAGACTATAAACACCCGAATAAAATCAACTCCAACTTAGCGGGTATAGAACATAGGAAATACTTTGATTATTGTTTAACTCCAGCCAGAAGCTAAATCACAAAGGTGTCATCTAGCTTCATTCAAAGTCTAAATTAGAATCGATAACTCATGCCAATACTGAAGTTTTGCACTATAAGCTCTTGAATTGGTACATATTGGTATTCCACGTTAAGACCCAGCCCTGATTGGAAACGTATTCCCCAACCGACTGCACCATAGAAATCGGTTCCGTCTGTCTCAATACTCTCAATAGTGTCACTACCGAAACCACCTGAAATATCATAGTTGAGCTGATTGGCGCTGGCACCTAATTTGGCATATATGCTATTGCTTTCTGACAGAGACAGTTGACCATAAATTGCCGCGCGCACGCCCTTATAGCGAATATTATCGGCATTAGCAAATATGCCAGTAAATACGCTAACAACACCGCCACTGCCACTAAATAGACTACCCTCGATACCGAAATTGTCATTCAGCATATATCGATAATATGCATCAATACCAACACTATCCCCACCACCGTATTTATCACTATTGTCGACTTCGAAATCTTGGCTACCATAGCCAAGATTACCACCAATGATATGATTAGACTCGGCCGCTATTGCGCCAAAACTCAAAATAGATGCAATCACTATCGATAACAATTTCATAAAAATCCTTCTTCCCTAAAAATGGTTCTGTACGCTAAAGTAAGTAACTAGAACCAGAAAAAAAACAAAGCAGCAACACTGCTCTAACGGACGCTATACAAGGCGCCTAAACTGTACCTGAGATCAACGAAGGGATGATAAGTCATATATGTGTAAATTAGCAGTGATCGAAATCATCTTTATCTTTTGTATCGGTTAAATAAGTTGGATATGAGTACTTTCAATAGCTTGAGTCTGTATAGAGGGCCTGTTGTAGCAGGTTTTAAGGAAAGCCATTGAGTCGTATATCAATGGCTTTTATATCGATTGGCATTACAACTAATGATTAAGGCTCATCATTGTCACGTGGCGGCAATAACAGATGCCCTAAGCGGGTCTTCAATGTTAGCCCTGGCGAAAATGCTTCACTGAACATAGATTTCCATTCGCTGAAAGTGACCACTAGCGGGTTAAAGCTATTTATCGGCTTAGTAATACCGTACTCCACCGTTTCCTCCTCTTTGACATAAGTACCAAATAAGCGATCCCAGATGATCAGCACGCCAGCATAGTTCTTATCTATGTATTGCGGATTGCGACCATGGTGCACTCTGTGGTGCGAAGGCGTATTAAATATCCACTCGATGGGGCCTAAGGTTTTAATTGCCTGAGTATGCACAAAGAACTGCAGACCAAGATTGAGTAAGACTACAAATATCACCCAATTAGGATCGAAACCTAGCACCACCAGAGGTAGCCAGAAAATCCACATACCTGCGAGCGGATACATGAGGGATTGCCTGAATGCGGTACTGAAATTCATACTTTCCGAACTATGATGGGCTACATGGGCCGCCCACATCCAACGCACTCTGTGACTCGCACGATGGAACCAATAGTAACAAAAGTCCTGGGCTATCATGAGCAGTACAAAAGTGATGGCATTCATCTCGATATCAAATAAACGCCAGCCAAAAAACATCAGATAGAGTTTAGCTATCAGTAAACCCGTTAGGATATCCGCCCCTTGATGCATTCCAGCCAAGCCAAAGTTACACAGCACTTCAGGCAGATGATAGCGGGCATTAGCTGGCAGTTTTTTTCTTCTGTCACCCAGATACCATTCAAGTAAAATACAGATAAAAAATATCGGTGCTAATGCAATAAGCAGCATTTCCGGGTGAGCTATAAGTACACTAAATTCCATCTGGATCCCAATTCCTTTTTATCGCTATTGGTATAGTTATGGTTATTTCTACTTCAAGTTGAGTCATTTGCTTTTGAGACGATTGATGAGTGATCATTAATTACAAGTACATTACCAGCGAGCAAAGTGGTCTTCGGTCAATCCCAATACGTTATCTAGCTTATGCTTATGACCGAAGTTATCGATTATATGGCCACTATACTCCCCGATATATTGCCTAAAGTTGCTTTTGAGCAATATAAGATTCAACTTTTCCGAGCGACAATTTTTAGGTTGAAAAGTGAGATCGACTTGACCGTCATATGAGTATATTCGCCAAGCAGCTTCAATATCCAAAGCGTTTCCACCGCCCCTTAAAAAATCAAAGTGAACCGGCCCTAAAAGGTGGCGCTCGCCATTAATCCAAAATACATTTTCACTGCCACCCGTTTCATTAACACCGGCCGCCAAGTTCAGCCCCATCACCCCATCAGGGGTATGAGCATTAATACTGGCCCAACGCCAGCTGGTTTCCCTACGCATAAAACCAGCAGAGAAGTCATAACCCGCTAATGCCTGATTTAAAGGCTGCGCTTCACCATGGATAGTCAGACTTCCCTTAGGCTTCAAGCCATTATGTTTTTGGGTATAGGTCCAACCGCTGTAACCTGTTGGCGTGCAGAGTGATATAGGAAGACTTAAGGGCAGCGTGTCGAGTGTCAATTCTGCATTTATCGTTGCCGTTGATATAATCAGCTGCCACTCGCCATTAACCAACTTAAACTGAACACTGCCTTTTGAACTCTTGATATGAGCATCACCGGACATTGGCGATGGCGTTAGCTGATAACCCATACCAAGTGGTTTAAGCCATGAGGTCTCGGTAATGGTATTTTTACTCACATCATACAAATAACAAAATGCGCTACCAACATAGCGTATATCTGCAATAGCGACCCCAATAATAAACCGAGGAGTCACCAGACTCACAAATTGAAACTGTTTGAAATCGAAATATTTCTTTAAAGATGAAGCAGGCTTATCCATTTCATTGAGGTAGTTAAACTTATCCAGTGCTAGGGATGAGATCGGACCATCAAAGTAACCAAAAATGGGCTTACCTTGGCTATCAATAATCTCCTTAGGCGCGGCTACAGTCTGTATTTGTCCTGGCCTAGTTTGTGTGATTCCCATCAAGCGCTTCCTGCGTAGAATTTGAACATTTGCTCTAACCTGATGGGATTTAGGAGTAAAGTCAATTATTGCTTCGATTTAAGCTTAATTTATAGACTCCGAAATAGGGTCAATAGCAAGTTTAAATAGTCGTTAACTCTTAGCGAAGAAGACGCCACTAAAAAGCGTAATTAACCCCCACGTTGTAACTTTTCAGCGTCAAGTTACTCATAGGTACATATTGGTATTCAGCGTTTAAACCTAAGCCATTATTAAATCTGAACTCCCAACCTATCGCACCATAAAAGCCACTGTCAGTTTCGCTCACACCTAACCTGTCCTTATCTTGAGTGATATCATAATCAATCCATTGATGAGTGGCGCCCGCTTTGGCGTATAAGCTATTACTGGCACTCAGAGGTAATTTTCCGTATGCACTGGTTCGAACGCCACGATAGCTTAGGCTTTTAACATCGTGCCAAATATCAGAAAAAATGCTAAATGCCCCACCCGAACCGGACATGCCGCCAACTTCGACACCAAAGTTATCGTTAACCATATAACGGTAATAGATGTCCGCAGTAATGCTGTCACTGAAGTTAGCTGTACCATGCTCTTTAGTTTCAAAATCATGGAAACCATAGCCTAATGTTCCGCCAATGTAGTGACGAGATTCATCTGCACCCACAAACTGACTAAAGGTGAGGGCTGGCACTGCAAGTGTTAACCAAGTAAAAACAGGCTTAAGCATCAAAGGTTTCCTAGGGGATTAAGATCTGGAAGTTTATGCCGATACTTTAACAAAGCAAACTGTATGTAAACTTAACCAAGTGAGTGTATTGACTAGCTGTGGAATCGAGCATCAATTCTGGTATGCTGATGCCACCGACTTCTATACGACGACTAAAGATAATCAACATAATGAAACATCTTCCTTTACTATTGGCAGCCTCCGTTTTTCTCTCTGCTTGTGCGAGTCAAGCTCCTAGTCATATCGCATTAAATCCACAAGTTCCTGAAGTGCAAACTCAGACTCGTTCGATGCTTCCTCTTGCCATAGAAACGATTGATACCCGCTCGGCAAACTTCATCGTAAGATTTAACAACGCTGATAAAGCCGCAAAGTTGGTCAGTCCCTCTGAAGCGCCTAGAAAACAGATGGATCAAGTCTTTCGTGAAGGGTTTACCAAAGCCGGATACCAAATCGATCCGAGCTCAGTTAAACATATGCAGATACAGATAGAGCAACTGCTGACCGATGTGAATGAGTCAACGTTCGGTTTCGAAGCTAAGAGCAATATCATCATCAATATTATTGCTAAAAATAGTACTCAAGAGCTGACTAAGCGTTATTCTGCTCGCGGTACCTTATCGGGCCCTTTCAGTGCGGATTTTGCCACTCTCGAGTTAGAGATGAATAAACTTCTCGGCCAGCTCAGTGGCGATATACTCAATGATCCTGAACTGAACAATTTCATTCAACAATGATGGCAGCTGATTAAACACAGCTATTTAAATACAGCCCATTCAATTACCGTCCATAGCAGGGAAGATTTATGTTCAGCAAAATATTCACCATTGTCATATTTAGCATTTGCATGAGTGTCAGCCCTATCGCAACGGCCATCGATATCCAACCCAATACGCTTTATCCTCAAGTAGAACTTGATACCAGTATGGGTAAGATTGTCATTGAGCTAGATAGAACAAGAGCGCCTATAACCGTCGATAATTTTCTGACTTATGTCGTTAGTGGGCATTATGACAACACCCTTTTTCACCGTGTTATTGCTGACTTTGTGGTTCAAGGAGGCGGACTAGACCTTAAACAGGAAGAGAAGCCTTATGAAGCCCCTATCATCAACGAATCAGGTAACGGGCTATCAAATAGCTTTGGTACCATCGCAATGGCCCGAGAGAATGATCCTCACTCAGCGACCAGTCAGTTCTACTTTAATGTTGCAGATAATGAGCGCTTAGACCCATCATCAAGGCGCTGGGGGTATGCAGTATTTGGTGAGATCACCCAAGGCGAAGAAGTGCTTAACGCCATGGCTGCTGTTGTGACTGAACACAACAATAAGCTCGATTGGCCTGACTTTCCGGTAAAAGATGTCATTTTAAAGAAAGCGACACTAATACCTCGTAAATAGAAATTAAGTAGACAGTTCACATCTAACAGGTAGTGAAAGTAAACACTTAAAAAGTATAACAAAAATCATTCCCATTCATAAATGTTCAATATTTTTCACAAAAATTGTTCAGGATACTTTATTTAGTCCTATACTGATTAGGTTGTAATAAGGAGGCGATTTGATGACACCCAATGAGTTCATCGATAATAAAGCGCCCCAGCTGGCCCAATATGGAAAAGCGTTTTTGAGAGATCAGCTCGACTTTAATGAGGTTCAGCTATACCTATGGGACACCCTAGAAGAGTGGCAACAGTTCAATCATCAGGGTGACGCGCAGTCAGATATGGAGAAAGTGTTCTGGCATCTACTGCATGCCTTTGACAAATGGCCCGACTGGATGATCCGTGGCAATCAATACTTGCGAAATCAAGTTGATGAATGCTGTGATTATCTGAATCTTGGGGGCCAAGTGCCAAATGGCTGCTTAGGGATCAGACCCAACTCCTAATGTTCTATACTTTTTAAAAGAAAGTAAGTGTAAAACCCAAGCCCAGACTTCGCGTTTGGGCTTTTTTATGCCTTGAATAATAATATTAAACAGCCAAGTGACTCAATAGACCGCTTAGGGATCAGGCCCAACTCCTAATGTTCTATACTTTTAAAAGAAAGTAAGTGTAAAACCCAAGCCCAGACCTCACGTTTGGGCTTTTTTATGGCTTGAATAATGAAACTCAACTTCCAAGTGACTAAGGCAGCCAAGTGACTCAATAGACCGCTTAGGGATCAGACCCAACTCCTAATGTTCTATACTTTTAAAAGAAAGTAAGTGTAAAACCCAAGCCCAGACTTCGTGTTTGGGCTTTTTTATGCCTTGAATAATAATATTAAACAGCCAAGTGACTCAATAGACCGCTTAGGGATCAGGCCCAACTCCTAATGTTCTATACTTTTAAAAGATAGTAAGTGTAAAACCCAAGCCCAGACCTCACGTTTGGGCTTTTTTATGGCTTGAATAATGAAACTCAACTTCCAAGTGACTAAGGCAGCCAAGTGACTCAATAGACCGCTTAGGGATCAGGCCCAACTCCTAAAGTTCTATACTTTTTAAAAGAAAGTAAGTGTAAAACCCAAGCCCAGACTTCGTGTTTGGGCTTTTTTATGGCTTGAATTTCACACGACTAAAATCTGGATTAGGTCAAAGCTAAAAATAATTAATTTACAGAGACTAAGTGGCTATAGTCATTCAATGAGATACATATTAAGCTAGGGTATCGTCAATAAGAACTCTTTATATGTCATTAGCTATTCAATCTACATCTTCCCGCATTAAAGACGCACTATCGATATATATGCACAAGCGCGTACTGATCCTGCTACTGCTTGGCTTCTCTGCTGGCTTACCACTCATGCTGGTGTTCTCGACGCTGTCATTCTGGTTAAGAGAGGCTGGTGTTGATCGAGCAGCTATAGGTTACTTTAGCTGGATTGCACTCACCTATGCCTTTAAATGGGCATGGTCACCACTCGTGGATCGCATGTCTTTACCCATATTTACCCGCTTATTTGGACGCCGAAGAGGCTGGATGGTCTTCGCCCAATTATGTCTAGTCGGCGCCATTATTGGAATGTCCTATAGTGATCCCTTGGTCGACTTAGAACGATTAGCAATATGCGCTTTTTTATTAGCTTTAGCGTCCGCGACCCAAGATATTGTCATCGATGCCTTTCGAATTGAGTCAGCACCAGAAAAAATGCAAGCCGCATTAGCGGCGGCATATCAAGTGGGCTATCGCGGGGCGATGATTGTCGCCACCGCAGGCGCGTTAACCATTGCCGCTTGGGTTGATCCTGGTAACGATGGATACAATCTCGAGTCATGGCAAACAGCTTACTTTGTGATGGCATTACTGATGTCGGTCGGTATTATTACGACTCTTTTCAGTAAAGAGCCAACAGTTGATACTAAAAGCGCTGACGAAAATGAGTTACAACTTAAGCTGAAATTTGCACAGAAATACCCTGCAACAATAGCAACACCACTCGCCTGGCTATACAGTGCCAGTGTATTGCCTTTTATCGATTTTTTTAAGCGGTACGGTAAAAGTGCTATCCTGATTTTATTACTGATTTCATGTTATCGCATTTCAGATATCGTCATGGGTATTATGGCCAATGTGTTCTATGTCGACATGGGGTTCAGTAAAGAAGAAATTGCATTTGTTAGCAAAGTTTATGGCCTGATTATGACCTTAGTTGGTGCAGCATTTGGAGGGCTATTGATCGTTCGCTACGGGACAATGAAAATTCTATTTCTTGGAGCATTATTAGTCGCTGTCACGAATCTTCTTTTCGCATGGCAGGCTCATATTGGCTACAATATGTCCTTTTTAACCTTTGCCATTTCAGTCGATAACTTCAGTGCCGGAATTGCTACTGCGGCATTCATTGCTTATTTATCTAGCCTCACAAGCAGCGGATACAGTGCAACACAATATGCCTTGCTGTCTTCGATAATGATACTCTTCCCCAAGTTTATAGCTGGATTTTCAGGTGTCTACGTCGATGCATTTGGTTATGTAAACTTCTTTATTGCAGCCAGTTTAATTGGTTTCCCCGTATTGATTCTGGTCTATATTGTCGATAAGCGCACACGCCATGATGACGATATTACAGACGAATCAAATGAGGTTTCGGTCACTAAACCTTAGCGTTTCAGTTAAAGGCTGTTGATATTGGTAAAATGAAAAAAGACGCTTAAAGAGCTGCTCCTTAAGCGTCTTTCATCTTGATTTTTCGCAGAAAACGTAAGTTTACCTAGTCTCTGAAATTATTAAACTGAAAAGGCTGACCTAAATCTGCTTCACGTGCCAATGCCATCACGGCTTGCAAGTCATCACGCTTCTTACCTGTAACACGAACCGAGTCACCCTGAATCGCCGACTGTACTTTAAGTTTGCTGTCTTTGATCTTCTTGACTAGCTTCTTCGCGATTAAGCTTTCAATACCCTCTTTAAACCTAACTTTCAAAGAGAAGGTTTTTCCGCTGTGAATGGCTTTTTCATCAACATCCATTGATCCTGGATCAACATTACGTTTACTCATCTGCATACGCAATATGTCCACCAGCTGATTGCACTGAAAATCATCTTCGGCAGAAAGAGTGACTATGTGATCTTTATATTCAATACTCGCTTCTTTCCCACGAAAATCAAAACGAGTCTTAAGCTCACGTACCGAGTTATCTACGGCGTTACGCAGCTCCACTTCATCGACTTCAGAAACTATATCCATTGATGGCATTTCAAGTGTCCTATTAATAATATTTTTAGTGGCCCTAGTTTAACGTATTTAGGTTATTTTTGTAGAAGGCGTTAATATCATTGTGGATATTAATTCTGCTTAATAATACCATTCCATATAAGTATGTGGTCAGTTCAGATACTCTCAGCTTTTTCAATTCAAGGCACATTGATGACGAAATGGTTATTCCCTTTAGAGTCAGTGTAACGCAGAAGTGGAAACACTGAGAGCCTCACGTAGTGCGGGGTTCAACGCACTTTATGCTACGTTGAATGTTCTCGATATAGAATAACTATTAGCTTCAAACATCCGCCTTGCCTACAGCACATTGAACTCCCGCTGAATGCTCAGATACTTATTAGGAATGGTATAAAACTCAATAACTCTGAGTTATATAGTGACAATCGCGTTTCATTTTTTTATGATAAAAAAAACGGCAAAGAACTCAACAAACATTGATATCAAGACGACTAATTTTTAAATTAATTCTGGCTTTAGCGCTGATAGTGATCAGTTACTTGGTTTTCTCACGGCCTAATTATCCCCAGCTAATACCCAATATGGACAAAGTTGGCCATCTTGGTAGTTTCTTCTGCCTATCACTACTCACCTACCTGGCGTTCCGGCCTAAATGGTACCTACTGACTACAACATTGGCGATCTATGCAGTGTTCATAGAGCTAGTTCAATCGAGACTGCCCTATCGAAGCGCTTCATTAGCCGACTTTATTGCCGATATGGCAGGCGTGCTACTCTTCTATTTCTGTCTCTGGAGTTACCTGCGTTACTTTAAAGCTGCAAAACTTACCGACTCCAGCTAACACTTCCCATAAGAGTAAAGTATGCCTGCAGATAAACCAGCGATGAGCAACAAATCAACACACATAGCCATACTTGGCGCTGGAGCCATTGGCCAACTGATTTTTCACCAGCTAGCCCCTGCTAAACAAATACCCTACTTTTTTGTCAGAGGTGAATCTAGAGACGAACAGGTATTATCTTTCTGTGCGCTATCGGGCAAAAAAAGCCAGACAATAGCCAGGCTGGTTAATCTAACTGAGGATAAAAAGCAATGTTCAGAGAGATCCGGTGAAGATAGTGTTTACTCACTCGCCGTGCAAACTCGGCTATTAATCGTTTGCGTAAAGGCATACCAGGTCAAAGCAGCACTAAAAAACCTGCTGCCACAACTGCCTACCTCCTGTCATATCCTACTGCTGCACAATGGTATGGGACCACACCTTGAAATAGCCCCTATGCTTTCGGGTCGAGGCTTGAGTTTAGGCACGACCTCTCAAGGTGCGCTCAGAACCGAAAGCTGGTCAGTGAAACAAACAGGGGAAGGTGTCACGCAAATAGGTAGCTTAAGTGGACCATCAATGACGCCGGACTTAAAGCAGTTGTTAATAAGTGCAATTCCAAATATTGAATGGTGTGAGCCAATTTTGCCTTTTCTTTGGCAAAAGCTGGCGATTAATGCGGCGATAAACCCGTTAACAGCCATTGAAAACTGTTCGAATGGGGCACTAGCCGCAGAAAAATATCGACAGCAGATCTGCGATATTGTCGAAGAAATCGTTGATGTGGCATTGGCAACTGGCGTTCATTTGGACAAGATATCACTCACCAAGCGGGTGTTCAATGTTATTGGGCTTACCCGTGCTAACTTCTCGTCGATGCACCAAGATGTTGTTAATCAGCGACGAACTGAAATAGACAATATCAATGGCTATGTGGTCGAAAGAGCCAAGGAGTATGGATTAACAGCTGAAGTTAATGAAACCTTACTCAAGCAAGTTCAGCAGCTTGAATCTGGCTATTTAACGTAACCTAAGCGAATAGTCATTTCCAAACATCTAGCGCCATACATTAAATCACAACATCCTAATACTAACTTAACTACAGTCTCATCGGCGGCTCTAGTTTCGATATTCATAGGCAGCATTTGACTTTTATGTCTACTATTAGTTGAACGGCAGCTGACTGAAAACAATGGATTAGTTATGCAAAGAGAGCAGTGGAACTCGCGAGTTGGCTTTATCCTCGCAGCGGTAGGCTCAGCGATCGGTTTAGGTAATATCTGGCGCTTTCCCTATATGGCCTATGAAAATGGCGGTGGCGCTTTTTTTATTCCTTATCTGTTTGCCATGCTCTCTGCTGGTATTCCTTTTATGATCATGGAGTTTAGTTTAGGCCATAGGCTCAGGGGCGCAGCACCAAAAGTCTTCTCCAAGCTTGGACAAAATTACGGGCTTAGGCTGGAGTGGTTAGGCTGGTTTCAGGTCTTTATTGCAGCCATTATTGCTATTTATTATGTTGCGATTATCGGCTGGGCGATATCATTTTTTAGCTTTTCCTTCACTCAAAGTTGGGGCACGGATACCAATGCCTTCTTTTTCAAAGAGTATCTACAACTTGGCGAGCACTCACCAACAAATTTAGGCCTGTTCCAAATGCATATTGCCATCCCAATGGCTATTGCTTGGTCAATCACTTCCCTTGCCATTTTCACCGGGGTTAAGGGAGGTATTGAGCGTGCAAGCAAGATAATGATGCCTTTACTCTTTATTATGGTCTTGGCACTGATTGGTCGAATTATCTTTCTTCCAGGAGCCTTAGAAGGCCTGAATTATCTATTTGAACCAGATTTCAGCAAGATTTTTGATGCAAAAGTATGGTCAGCAGCCTACGGACAAATTTTCTTCAGCTTAAGCGTCGGCTTCGCCATCATGCTCGCTTATTCGAGTTACCTACCAGATAAATCAGACATTAATAACAATGCCTTTATGACTGTGCTGATAAATTGCGGCTTCTCCATTTTATCCGGAATACTCATCTTTGGCGTGCTCGGTTACATGGCCATGGAGCAAGGTAAGGCATTAACCGATGTCGTATCATCTGGGGTCGGGCTGGCTTTTGTGACCATTCCTGCTGCGATCAATTTGCTGCCAGCACCTTATATATTAGGACCGCTTTTCTTTCTAGCGCTCGTCGTTGCAGGCTTAAGCTCACATATTTCAATTATTGAAGCTGTTACATCTGCAGTGATGGATAAACTACATTTATCTCGAAAACGAGCAGCTAGTTTAGTCTGTGGCATCGGTTTTATTGTATCTATGGCCTTTGCTACCAGTGGTGGGCTATTGCTGCTCGACTTAGTTGATTATTTTATTAATAACGTCGCCTTATTGGCTAGTTGCTTTGTCGAACTGCTCATACTCGCCTGGCTATTTAAAATTGCAGATATCAGAGATTACGCGAATCGAATATCTGAATTCACAGTAGGCCATTGGTTCGACCTCTGTTTACGATTTATCAGCCCCACTATGCTCGCCATTATTTTGGTAAAAAACTTAGTTAACACAATATCTGAAGGCTACGGCGGTTACCCTATGCGTGATCAGCTAATTCTTGGTTGGGGGCTTATTGCTTGCATGCTTGTGTTGTCACTATTCATTAACCTGTTTAGCAAAAATAACGATGAAGTCTAGATCTAAGCATGCTTAGGTATGGGCACTTTAGACTAGCCTCCTAGTTATGAAACAGCACTTAAGAGAGATAAATATATGAGTATTTCTGCCATTATCATGATGAGCTTAGCCCTGTTGATCACATGGGGAGGCGCAGCCCTTTGTATAAAAATAGCCATGAAAAAAAACAAGAAAAATAAGCACGAATAAAACAATTCTGTTCGTTAATACTTAGCCTTTAACGACATTTCGTTTTTAATCACACTCAACTTGTTGCAGTAATGCCTCAACTCTAGCTATCGCCTCCATAGAGACCGCATTCTTACGGTAATTGATATAGATAGGCCTTTGCCATAACTCTGCTCCTTCAACGATAAACAGCTGCTTTGTAGCAAGCTGAGACGAAACTAAAGTTGAGGGTAAGTAAGCAGCACCTGTGTTATCCAAAATAAAATCCAGTGCAATTCTTCCCGTTGATGTCCTCAAGAAAGGTGCCGGAGCTTTATTGTGACGACTAGCGTGCTCAGATGCGAAGCGTGTTCCCCAATCAATATATACATAGTTATCTGATAGTGCCGTCATTACATCGCAATCTTGTGTAGAAACTAGCAGCAGCGACATCTCAGTCACCACTTTACTTTGTAACTCATCGGACTTTAACGGATCGAACGAGAAAGCAATATCTAAGGTACGCTCTATCAAGTTACGATTTAATTGCTCACGACTCAGCGCCTCGGCTTGAAAACCACAACCGGAAAATGCATTCGTTATCAGACTTAAACTACGCTGCAGGTACGCATCCCAAATATTAGGTGTTCCCGCCAGAATGAGCTGCATTGACTTAGTATCGCTCAAAGCCAGTTCATTCTTAGCTTGCTCGAGTGTATTAACCATAATGTCGGCGTAAGCAACTAAACGCTCGCCAGAACTGGTCAATTTGATGTTATTTCTATCTCGAATAAACAGACTTGTGCCGAAGAAAGATTCAAGCTGTTTAATTCTGGCACTCGTCGCAGCTTGGGTGATATAGAGGTTTTCAGCAGCACGGCCAAAATGTCGGGTTTTAGCCACCTCTAAAAACGTTTTAAATACTTTTACGTCCATCTTGAGATCTCTTAATTGTTCAAAAGGAGAATATCAAGGAATCGTTATGGTGACGATAAAAATCATTTGTTTCTCTTTTTATGACAAAACACCTACCTTCACAATCAGTGGATCTGTTTCACGATTAATCATTTAAGGCTATAGAGGTCGTTATGTCTGAAGAATCATTTCGCTTTGGTCAAAAGTCATTTACTGATGATATTAACTTTTCAAGAGGTTTTAGAAAGTCGGGGGATTTCACTCTGCTAGAAGCTGAGGTGCTAAGCCTATACGGCGAGACCATGCTTTCCCTTGAAGCCGGTATTTTAGAGCCATTAACCCTAGAGGAAAACAACTTTGTAAGAATGCTTAAACAGCCTCAAAAGGCAAAGACAAAATTGGAATTGGTTTGGATTAAGTACATAAAACTGACTCGTGAACCTAGACGCTTTCATAGCTTACATAGCTTACATAGCTTACATAGCACTAGCCATAAGCCTAAAGCAGAGAAAACTCCAGTACCAGTACTGGCAGTAGAAAGCCTTCAATTGCTGCACGCTTAAGTTATCATTCAAAGTGGGTTCAATAAAAAACAATGATTGAATCCACGTATCTACCGAGCGGAAATCATTTGCTGCAATGGCATCTTTTTCACGGTAAATTAGCAGCACCTTTTTATCTCAGCGTTTGGTATAGAACCTTTTGCATCAATCCTTTCATCTGCAATCTAAAAATTGGCGTTTACCCATGCTTGGCTATGGTCTGATGTTAGTCTTGATTATTATCAGTGTAAACTTCTGGGATCGAGTCATTGCAGACATGATGCATGCTCAAAACTATTCTGGCACCTTGCTAAAGCTTCTCAGTCAAGTCCCTGCTTTACTCGAAGTGATAGCCGCCGCCTTTATCCTTAGCCTGTTAATAAAATCTTATCGTGACCGATTTACTCAGTTATGCATCGACTTGATAGCGATATTGCTCATTGCCAGCTTAGTGAGAATTGGCGCTAAAGCCATTTTTGGCCGAACTTGGCCTGAAACTTGGATTTACACCGAATCGGGCAATAATCCATCCTGGATAGCTAATGGTGTGGAAGGCTTCCATCCCTTTGCGTCAGGATTGGCCTATAACTCTTTCCCTTCTGGTCATGCCCTGTTTACTTTCGCACTCGCCACTGTTTTTTGGAGCTATTTTCCCCGCTTAGGACTTTTTTGGCTTGCCTGTATGGTCGGTGTTTTTATCGGACAGCTTGGTCAGAATTATCACTTTTTTGGCGATTTACTCGCCGGATCAACATTAGGAGTATTTATTGCCCATATGGTAATTATTACAACTCAAAAACTGCGAACTGCAGAGCACAATGCTTCCAAAGCAGATTAAAGAAGGCTCTTATACCGATTGATATTAACCCCACATCACTAAGATTGCCGCGACTGCGATTAATACCAAAGCCAACAGATCTTTTATTTTTACCTTCTGTTTAAGCCAGAACATGGCAATCAACAAGGTGAAAAAGACTTCTATCTGACCTAAGGTTTTGACGTATGGCACCGTTTGTAACGACATGGCTGTGAACCAGCCTATTGAACCTAAACAACTCGTCGTACTGGTTAGCAGTGTCAGCTTAGGTCGCTCAAGCAAGGCGCTTATAGTCGGTTTATCCGTTATAACGAGATAAGCTAGCAGGGCAATAGTTTGTACAGTGATGACAAAGAGCAACACCCAAGCTGCCCCATGTGGAAAGGGTAAATCGAGTATTAAGCTAGCCTCTCGAACCCACAGAGAGGTTAACGCGAAACCTGTTCCACAAGCTAAACCAATAACGGCGGTTTTTAATGAGATCTCTCTAAACCCCTTAGCGCTACTCATCATGAAAACAGCAATTCCTCCGATGAATACACCAAGCCAGCCTAAAACGCTTAGATAAGTGCCGAAAAATATCACTCCGAGTACCGCAGCAGCCAAGGCTTCACTTTTAGCTAGTCCGGCCCCTACAGCAAAGTTTTTAAGCTTAAACAGTTTAACCATTAATGCTGTGGCCAGTATCTGCACTGCAGCAGCACCTAATACATAAAGGCAAAATTGTGTTGTGAATTCCGGCATAGCGACAGGCCACCACAAATATAAACCACACAAGTAGAGTGCAGCTATAGGTCCAGCCCATATGAACCGCGCTAATGTCACACCTGAAACCTTGATATCTTGGCTAAGTTGGCTCTGAAATGCATTGCGCCAAGCCTGCATAGACGCGGCAAGCAAGGTAAATAAAATCCACATAAATTACTGCTACTTCTTAAATGCTTAAGTCAGATCTTAAGGGTATCCTATCGGCTTGATGCAAACGAGCCTGTGTTCATCAAAGTTAAATATACTCATTATCACCAGAATAAATACAATAGAAAAAGCCCCGAAAAATCCGAGGCTTTATTCATATTTATACATTAGCTAAAGCTGATTATCGCTTAATAGGTGTAACTCGCGCCTAAGCCTAGCGGCATGCCGATTGACCAATATATCAATAGCCAGCTACTCCAGAGTGCGAGTAAACACAGACTAAATGGCAACATCATAGAGATTAAGGTACCAATACCGATATTCTTCACGTAGCGCTGACAGTAAACTACCACGAGTGGAAAGTAAGGCATCAATGGGGTAATGATATTGGAGCTGGAATCACCGACACGATAGGCCGCTTGCGAAAGATCTGGGCTGATATTGAGCTGCATCAACATAGGCACGAGTACCGGACCAATCAAGGCCCACTTAGCCGACGAGGAGCCGACAAACAGGTTTACAAATGCCACTAAGATGATCATACCGACTACGGTAACTTCGGCCGGAAGGTTCATCGCTTGAAGGCCACTCGCTCCTTCTACTGCAATCAGTGCGCCTAGGTTTGAGGCCGAAAATGCCGCAACAAACTGAGCACAGAAGAACGCCATCACGATGTAGTGTGCCATACCAGACATAGATTTAGACATGGCTTGCACCACATCACTGGAGTTCTTAAAGGTGCCAGTCATATACCCGTAAATGACACCAGGAATAACGAAGAAGATGAAAATTAATGGCACTATTGATTGCATTAAAGGCGCACTGAAGCTAGTGAGCGATCCATTGGCATCACGCAGTGTTGAGGTTTCAGAAATCGTCAACGAGAAGAAACCGATCATTGCCGCCAGCATAACTAAACTTGCAATAAGGAATGCCTTCTCCTCTTTAGGCGTGCTCTCCTCCATTGAAGGCACATCGACCTCATCATGATTAACCTTATGAGTTCGATTTAATCTTGGCTCGAGTACCTTATCAGTTAAGTACCAGATAATTAACACGATTGGGATACAGGAACTTGCAGCAAAAAACCAGTTATTCAACGGGTTAATCTGAATATCAGGGTCTACAATTTGTGCCGCTGACTGGGTAAAACTTTGCAGTAGAGGGTCGATTCCCGACGGAATAAAGTTAGCACAAAAGCCACCCGATACACCGGCAAACGCCGCTGCAATACCCGCTAACGGATGGCGTCCAACAGTGAAGAAAATCACCCCAGCTAAGGGGATAACTACTACATAGCCAGCATCGGTGGCGGTGTGAGAGATAATGCCTACCAATACCACTGCTGGCGTTAGAAACTTAAGGGGAGTGACTTTAAGCATCTTCTTAAGCGCGGTATTGATAAAGCCTGAGTGCTCGGCAACGCCTACACCTAGCATAGCGACGAGTACCACGCCCAAAGGTGCAAAGGCGGTAAACGTGCTTACCATACTAGTCAGGAAATGAGTCAATGCCTCAGCGCTGAGCAAATTTTTAACTTCAATAGGGGAGCTGGTTCTAGGATCAATCGCTTCAAAGCTGACACCAGATAGCAGCGCCGACAGTCCCCACACAGCAAAGAGTAAAATAAGGAATAGCATCGCTGGATCTGGCAGTTTATTACCCACCCGTTCAATACCATCTAATATCCGCCCAAGCTTCCCTGGAGCACTTTGTTCATTTGCCATCATTCATCACCTTCAAGTTAGTCTTGTCTTGCTCTTTCACTATCGAATAATGATATATGAAAGGCGCAACTTTTTTAATATAGCAGCACAATACAGACACACTCTGTAATCAAGCTTAATCATCATTAAAAATTGACAATAAAAAGCCCCGGCATTGGCCGAGGCTTGATTCACTCTTTAAGCTAGATATTACTTACTGGTATCGATCGCATCAAACGACTTAACCAAGTCATCAACGGCCTTCATCTGAGTCAGGTAATTCTCTAGTTGATTTAGCGGTAATGCACACGGTCCATCACATTTTGCATTATCAGGATCTGGATGCGCTTCGATAAACAAGCCCGCTATACCTAATGCCATACCACTTCGAGCAAGTTCTGTCGCTTGGGCGCGGCGTCCGCCAGCACTGTCAGTACGGCCACCAGGGCGCTGAAGTGCATGGGTGGCATCGAAGATAACTGGGTAACCCGTTTGCTTCATCTCATCCATACCCAGCATGTCTACGACCAAGTTGTTATAACCAAAGCTAGAACCACGTTCGCAAAGAATGATCTCATCATTACCCGCTTCATTAAACTTGGTGACGATATGACGCATCTCATGAGGCGCTAGAAACTGAGGTTTCTTCACATTGATGATGGCGCCTGTTTTAGCCATTGCAACAACGAGATCAGTTTGACGTGCAAGGAAGGCTGGCAGTTGAATAATATCAACCACTTCAGCAACGGGTGCACATTGATGGATCTCATGTACATCGGTTATCAGAGGCAAGTTAAAGGTCTTCTTGATCTCTTCAAAGATCTTAAGTCCCTCTTCCATTCCCGGACCGCGATAAGAATTCACCGATGAACGGTTTGCTTTATCGAAAGAGGCTTTAAACACATAAGGAATGCCAAGTTTCTGAGTGATTTCTGCATAGGTTTCAGCAATCTTCATTGCTAAATCACGAGACTCAAGCACATTCATGCCACCGAATAACACAAAAGGTTTATCGTTAGCTATCTCGATTGAACCTAGACTTATGACTTTATTACTCATCTGTACTTCTCTCTAAAAGAGCCAAGGCCAGCGCCTCGGCATGAATCAAAAAACGTTGTTTATATAAAATACTCAGCTCTAGCCAGGCATATATCTACCACATAAAAGCTTAAACACAGCATGCAGTGTTTAAGCTTATAGGCCTTGAGTCGCTATTATCTGTAATAACTGACCGCACATCCAAGCCAAGTATTTACCACAAAAGCTTCCTACAGCGTGCTGTGTTTAAAGCTTATAGGCCTTGAGTCGCTATTATCTGTAGTAACTGACCGCACATCCAAGCCAAGTATTTACCACAAAAGCTTCCTACAGCGTGCTTTTTTTAAAACTATAAGCCCTGAGTCGCTATTATCTGTAGTAACTGACCACACATCCAAGCCAAGTATTTACCACAAAAGCTTCCTACAGCGTGCTGTTTTTAAAACTATAAGCCCTGAGTCGCTATTATCTGTAGTAACTGACCGCACATCCAAGCCAAGTATTTACCACAAAAGCTTCCTACAGCGTGCTGTTTTTAAAACTATAAGCCCTGAGTCGCTATTATCTGTAGTAACTGACCGCACATCCAAGCCAAGTATTTACCACAAAAGCTTCCTACAGCGTGCTGTTTTTAAAACTATAAGCCCTGAGTCGCTATTATCTGTAGTAACTGGCCACACATCCAAGCCAAGTATTTACCACAAAAGCTTCCTACAGCGTGCTGTTTTTAAAACTATAAGCCCTGAGTCGCTATTATCTGTAGTAACTGACCGCACATCCAAGCCAAGTATTTACCACAAAAGCTTCCTACAGCGTGCTGTTTTTAAAACTATAAGCCCTGAGTCGCTATTATCTGTAGTAACTGGCCACACATCCAAGCCATATACGTTCCTACAGCATAGCCCAATACTGCTAGCAGTACGCCAACCGGTGCTAATGCAGGATGGAAAGCCGCTGCAACCACTGGCGCTGATGCAGCGCCGCCAACGTTGGCCTGACTGCCTACTGCCATATAAAACAGTGGAGCCTTAATTATCTTAGCCACTATTAACATAAAGCTTGCGTGAATGAGCATCCAGATAATACCGATAGCAAAATACCAAAGATTATCAGGATCTGCCAGTTTTGACACATCCATATGTAAACCGATTGTCGCGACTAGAATATACAGAAATACGGTTGCCACTTTAGATGCACCGGCTGCTTCTATGTGACGTACGGGACTAAATGACATCGCAAGACCGATTGTCGTTACTGTCACGATCAACCAGAAAAACTTAGACGTTAAACTGTAATCACGCGTCCAGGGATAGTTTGCTTCGAAAAATGGACCAAGAAAATCAGCGATGAGATGAGCAAGGCCTGTCACACCAAAACCAATTGCAACAATCAGCATCAGGTCGTTCAGGCTTGGTATACGCGCATTTTCCGCATGATACTTTTCAACTTTAGCCTTAAGCTCTTCAATAGCTGTGGTATCAGCGCCCGTTTTAGCATCGATCTGTTTTGCCTTAGATGCCATAAACAACAGAACGGCCATCCAAATATTGGCGACAATCACATCTACCGTCACCATGATAGAGAAGATATCTCCGCCAGCCTCGTAAATCTCCTTCATCGCAGCTTGGTTTGCACCGCCGCCAATCCAGCTACCCGCGAGCGTCGTCATACCACGCCATACGGCTTCAGGCCCAGTGACGCCTAACACGTCAGGGTTGATAGCAGAGATGATCAGTAACGCAATAGGTCCGCCGATCACGATCCCCACGGTACCGGTTAAGAACATGATAATAGCTTTGGGCCCTAAAGACAGAATGGCCTTAAGATCGACGCTCAATATTAGTAACACTAAACAGGCTGGTAACAAATATCTTGATGCCACGAAGTAAAGCTGAGACGTGTCGCCATCGATAATATTAAATGTGTTTAGCAAGGAAGGTAGGAAGTAGCACATAAGTAGTGCAGGGATAAACTTATAGAACTTGGTCCAGAATGGATGCTTACTATTACTGGTATAAAATACAAAACCTAAAACGACGGCCAACAGGCCTAGCGCTGTGGCATCATTTGTCACTATGGCTGTACTACTCATGCTGAGTTATCTCCCCTACGATAGCATTATTGTTATTTTAATTTTTATTATTTATGTAGATTGTTATTTTCTATTTTTGGTTGAACGTTTAATTCTGATATGAGTGTCGAAACTTGATTCAGGCGATTATTTACTTAAATTGGCAAGCTCAAATAGGTAAACACAAAAGAGGCAAGTCTAATGACTTGCCTCTTAATATTTAGTGATAAACTTCTCGTTCATCCGAGAGCTCTTTGAGCTGCATCTTAACCAACTCAATCACAGGGTCATGAGGGCTGTTATCGACAAAGTGCTTCAAGTCAGCAGCGGCAACACTAATGCAGCCTAATTGCTGGGCGATGAAAGCACGTTCACGATTGAGGTTTAAGTCATCAGGATGCCATTGTAAGAGCAAGTTACAGCATTCCATCGCTGGCTCAAACTGATGAGAAACAATACTGCCAGCTTTTAGCTCATGGATCATTCGAGAGACTAATCGCTTCAACGTAACAGGCTTGAGATAGCTAGGCTTAAAACCGACACCATTCCCCAATTCACCACGAACAAGCACATGTAGCTCATGCCGAGTTAAATCTTTGCCCGTTAATGGGTCAATGTAACGTATCTCGGCATCAATACGACTGCAAAGCACTGTCGTACCTGGGAGCAACAAAGGTTCTAATTTTAGGTCCAACTGCTTAGCGAGTAACATCAACACTGTTGCTAATGTCGTGCTATTGCCTTGACGAGTGGTGATACAAGCAGCAAGGTCTGCCGCTTCTACACTAAAGTAAGATTCACGAACACAGAATCCTAAGTCTTTATAAAACCAGTTGAGTAAGCCATCAAGCCTTTGCTGACGATCAACGACGTAGTGACTCAATACAGAGCCAGCGATTTCAAGCCAAGCCCACTTTGCAGCTTCTACCTTAGAAAAACCTAAGTGCTGTGAAATTTCAAAAGCTTGTTCAGGCAATTGAATACTGTCATTTAGAGTCAAAGTCGTCATTATCCCATCAATACCGCTTGCTTAAACATGGCTAACTTTGCCGCATAAACCACCCAAGCTATCGCACCTAGAGCTGCAAACACTTTAAACAACTTACCTTTATTGGCTTTCAGTGAAATGGTAGCCAGAATGATATAGGCAATAACAGCTGTAAACTTCTCGGTTAACCAAGGGTCGATAAATGGATATTGCTTAATAATAAAACAAAGTGTCAAACCAGACAGTAGTAAGAGAGTATCAATCACATGAGGGGCAATTTTGACTAGCTTTTTATCCATAATTGGAGATTGACGCATGTGTAAAACAAAGCGAACTAGGAAAAACAGAACACTAGCGGCAATGAAGGTTAAATGAACATGCTTGATAGCAGGATAAAGGCTGTTGAGGGTTTCCATTTAAAACTCTTATGTGGCTGACAAAGGCGGTAGTGTACCTGATCCCAGTCTTCATCACCAATATCACTCTCTCTATTGAGCAAGTTTAAGATAAAAACACTCAACTTTTTCTACTTTCACTTTTATGTCATAAAAAGCAGTCTCAACTGAGCTAGCATCCAACGGTTCTCAGTACTCGCTTGGGTGGGGGTATAACTAAATACTTTAAGCTGATATTTTGGCATAGTAAACGGCACATCAAACAAGCGAATAGGCAGCAATCCCTGTAGTTCAATCGCCGCTAATTTCGGCAAAGTGATCAATAAATCAGACCCTGCAACAAGAAAAGGTGCGTTCATAACATTGGGCAGTTGAATAGCTATGTCTCGACTATGACCTAACAAACACAGCTGCTTATCTACTACACCACTCCTCTCCCCCCATGGAGAGACCAAAATGTGCTTTCGCTGAAGAAAAGTTTGCAGGTCTAAGCTAACCAAATCATTACTTGCAAGTGTGCAATAGCTGTCCTCCAACCAAACCCACTCATCGATTAAGCGAGTCGATTCAACTTCACCGTGGGCGTAACCAAGAGAGAAATCGATCTCTGCTTCCTCAAAAGCACTAATGGGCAACTTAGCATCATGATTAGTTAGATTGATTCTCACCTCTGGTGCTACTCGCTCCAGATGAGCAATTAGCTTAGGCATCATTAACAAGGTGGTAAAATCAGTCACAGCAAAATTAAACTCATGCTTACTCTTTGTGGGAGCAAACTCTAATTTCTGCCCAAAACACGTATTAAGTGTCACCAACACTTGGGTGATAGGAGAATGGATGCTAATAGCATATTCGGTAGGGATCATCTTGGTATGACTTCGAATAAAAAGCTCATCATCGAGTTGGTCCCGCAATCTAGCTAACGCATGACTAAATGCCGATTGACTCAGATGAACCGAACTCGCCGCTCTCGATACATGTCGATGTAAATAAAGAGCATTAAAAACTTTAAGTAAGTTTAAATCTAATCGCTGCAAGTTATTATGCACAGTTTTCATCTCCACATGCAGATTATGCACTTATCACATAACTAGCCTTAGTTTATGCTCTAAGCTTAATATTACAAGATGAGAAATTCACATGAGCCTCAACTTCACTTTCGATGATACAAAAGAATTTGCCAATACAGTCGAGCAAAAGATCGCTGAATTTAACTGGCAGCGCTGGGAAGTATCTGAGCGCCTACCTCTTGGGCTCAAGCTTGAAGATGATAACGGAGATTTACTCGCGGGTTTCTCAGCAAGAACATTTGGCAACTGGCTACAAATAGACAACCTTTGGGTTAGTGAAACACTCAGGGGGCAAAGCATAGGAGATCAATTATTGGCTCAAGCCGAAGCCATCGCTATTGAACGAGGCTGTATCTACGCCATCCTCGACACTCTAAATTTCCAGGCCCGCCCCTTCTATGAAGCCAGAGGCTATACCCTACAATGGACTCAAGAAGCCTACCCAAAAACCGGTTGTAAATATTTTATGGTTAAAAATTTAGTGCCTTAGTGATGAACATAGCCACCCACTTTACCTCCCCATAATTTATCGCTTAATAAAACGGCAAAAATTATGGGTGGCTATGTTAAAGGGGAGCTCGAAGAGAAAACCTTGCTGCTGAATTCCAAGTGTAGATGCCGCTGCGAGCTTCGACGACATGGCGCTTTATGACATCCAGCCACCGCGGTATTTTAAAAAAACATTAACATCAGACACTGCCACAGAGACTACAGGGACCATATTTTCAGCGTCTCGCAGGAGTATCTGTACATGCCTCGCCAGCCTGTAGGTAGGTGACCATAGAAGTATGACCTGCTGGAACCATCAAACCAGTGACCCCCTAAAATGTAATCAGTCTTCATTCAAAGGCTAGCAAGCTTTGTTAGATAAACAAAAACGCCATTAGTATATAAATACCAATGGCGTTCAAATTTATTCAGCTGACAAGCTCTGTAGGCTTACTCAAAAATGAGCCCCGAGTATCTACCTTGGGAATCTACCGAGTGTGCAACGGTCATTGCTACCGAAATCTCGTACTGTGGCGACATTTTCATAACCAAGCTCAATCATCTTAGCCCTTAATTGCAGTGCTTGACCAAAGCCATGCTCTAACAGCAAGTAGCCACCTGGAGCCAAGTAATCACGCGCACAATCGGCAATATGATATAGATCGGCAAATCCATGCTCAGATGCCGTCAGTGCACTGTGGGGCTCAAACCTAACATCACCTTGATCAAGATGAACATCAGTTTCGTCAATATATGGAGGATTAGAAACAATCAGGTTAAAGTCATAGCAGTCTATGCTGTCAAACCAATCACTCTGAATGATCTCCACCTGCGGTAACTTTAACTGAGCTCGGTTAGCCTTAGCCAATGCCACTGCTTCAATAATTTTATCAACTGCAGTGATCTGCCACTGACTCTTTTCATAGGCCAGAGACAAGGCTATAGCCCCTGTTCCGGTCCCAAGATCCAGCACCCTAGCATTTTCTGCAAGTGGCAAGTTCAAGGCGGTTTCCACTAAAATTTCAGTGTCAGGACGTGGAATGAGTGTCGTTGGATTAACCATAAAAGGTAATGACCAAAACTCTCTTTCACCGACGATATGCGCGATAGGCGTCCCTAACAGACGTCGCTCAACCATCATTGTGTATTCAATAACCTGATCAGACGTTAAACGCTCATCGGGCCAAGTATAAAGATAGCCACGTTGTTTATGAATAATATGCAGCAGCATCACCTCAGCATCAAGCTTAGGTGTATCGGATATATCAAGCAATTGGGGCGAAGCCCAATTGAGAGCTTCAGCTAACGTCTGATACAAGGGAATTCCTTAATATGACACCATAAGTGTATGACTGAATTCAAAACCTAAAGTGGAGTATAGGCGTATTGCCTACTCTTCACCGAGCGCCGCTAGCATATCGGCCTGGTTTTCTTGCATCAAAGGAAAGATCAACACATCTAACTCACCTTCCATCACTTCATTTAAGCGATATAGGGTCAAGTTGATACGATGATCACTGACGCGCCCTTGAGGGAAATTATAAGTACGAACACGCTCTGAACGATCACCACTACCCACTAAGTTACGGCGGGTACTTTCTTCTGAGCTACGACGCTTTTCATCTTCTACAGCTTGGATACGCGCTGTAAGCACACTCATCGCTTGAGCACGGTTCTTATGCTGCGAGCGCTGATCTTGACACTCGACCACAATACCTGATGGGATATGCGTAAGACGGATCGCTGAATCTGTTTTGTTGACGTGCTGTCCACCGGCACCCGATGCTCTAAAAGTATCGACTTTCAGATCGCCCTTATTTATTTCAATGGCTTCTGCTTCAGGAACTTCAGGCAAAATAACAACGGTACATGCTGAGGTATGAACACGGCCTTGTGATTCTGTTTCTGGTACGCGCTGAACTCGATGTCCGCCGGACTCGAACTTCAACTTACCGTATACACCTTCACCACTGACTTTGATGATGATCTCTTTGAAGCCACCATGCTCACCTTCGTTAGAGTTCATGATCTCTGACTGCCAGCGGTTAGACTCTATGTACTTGCTGTACATGCGAAACAAATCACCAGCGAAAATAGCCGCTTCATCACCACCTGCACCAGCGCGGATCTCGACAAAAGCATTGTTATCGTCTTTCGGATCTTTAGGAAGCAGTAAGATTTGAATTTCATCTTCAAGCTTTTCAATAACAGCTTTTGTTTCTTTGAACTCTTCTTGAGCCATCTCTTTGAGCTCAGGATCATTCTCTGCCAACATCTCTTTGGCACCTTCATGATCTTCACTCGCCTGTTGAAATGCTTTAAAAGCAGCAACGATATCTTCTAACTGAGAGTACTCTTTTGAGAGCGCACGAAAGCGCTCTTGATCAGCAATAACACCTGGGTCGCTCAATAGAGCCAATACTTCTTCGTTACGCTCAAGCAAGCCTTCAAGCTTGCGGATCACACTGTCCTTCATTACTACGCTAACCTTAGTTTTTATCTAGTCCGAGCGCGGTTCTTAGCTGGCCAATGCTATTCAGATCACCTTGGCGACTTGCTGCAGTCAAGGCTTGTGTTGGAGCATGGATCAATTTATTGGTTAGCTTGTTGGCGAGTTCAAGCAGCAATTTCTCGCTGTCTCCGCCTTGGGCTAACTTATTGATCGCTCTCTCAACTAGCTCATCTTTTATCGCCATACTTTGGGTGCGATATTCACGAATACTGTCTACCGACTCTAATGAGCGGATCCACTCCATGAAAAGATGTGACTCTTCTTCAGCAATTATCTCAGCTTGCTCGGCAGCCTCTCTTCGTGAGGCCATATTCTGTTCTATGATGCTTTGCAGGTCATCCACTGTGTAGAGGAAGGCATCGTCAAGATCAGCAACCTCGGCTTCGATATCTCGAGGAACTGCTATATCAACCAACAACATAGGCTGATGACGACGCTGCTTAAGCGCTTTTTCTACCATGCCTTTACCGAGTATCGGTAATGGGCTAGCGGTAGATGATATCACGATATCGGCCTGAGGGAGATAATCTGGTATCTGTTCAAGCGTAATCGCTGTCGCACCAAACTCTTCACACATACCTTCGGCACGTGAAAGTGTTCGGTTAGCCACCACCATTGAATCGACACCATTATCTTTTAAGTGGCGTGCTACCAGCTCAATGGTCTCACCAGCACCAATCAAAAGCACTTTAGTGGCACTTAACGCTGAGAAGATATGTTTAGCCATACTCACTGCAGCAAATGCTACAGATACAGCAGCAGCACCAATCTCTGTTTCTGTTCTAACTCTTTTAGCGACAGAGAACGTATTTTGAAACATACGTTCCATGGTTATTGCGACTGTGCCAGCCTCTTTCGCCTTAACGAAAGACTGTTTCACTTGTCCCAGGATCTGCGGTTCACCCAGAATAAGTGAATCTAAACCCGATGAAACACGCATCAAATGCTTCGCTACCTCTCGACCTTCATAGCGATAAAGACAAGGTTCAACATCTTCATGGGAAACTTGATGATAATTTTCTAACCAACGAATAACCGCCGCTTCATCAGCAGTATTAGTATACAGCTCAGTACGGTTACAAGTTGAAATGATGACAGCTTCGCCGGTTTGGGTTTCCTTGGCCAGACTCTTCATAGCGTCATGAATTTTATCTGGTGAAAACGCGACCTTCTCTCGAAGATCTACCGTGGCTGTTTTATGATTAATACCGATTGCTACAAGGGTCATCTGACTCGTTCTGGTCTCTTGGTATCTCATTTATTGTTGGACATTCTACTTAATTGAATGAACTAAAAACAGAATATGCTTAACAAAACCGAATAATAATCACAGTTCTTACTCATTTTCCCAATTAAGTTTAGCTATTTTGCCTCAATCAATACCAATACTGCCTTAGCTTGATAACCATATGCTAAGAGAGTTACAGCGTTTTTTGCATTTAATTCTGGCATTATCTGGCGGCCTTCGTATCATAGAGAACTTCACTATCAGTTATAGATGAATAATTTGAGCTATCTCACAAAATACTCTCTCTTAGCGACACTTCTATGCCTAAGTTTTCTTTCGGGTTGTACAACAACGCCTATAAACTTAGTGCCCATAAACGTTGATAAGGTATCGCAAGCCAAAGCTTGGGAGATGAAAGGCAAACTCGCAGTCAGGACTCAGAACGAGAATTTCAGTACCAATCTCTATTGGCTACACACTCAATTTAGAGATGAGTTGAGGCTCACCACCATGTTAGGCACAACGATATTGTCGCTAACGACCGAACAAGGCCTGACACGACTAGAGGTTGATGGCAAAGTTTATCAACACAATGACGCGCAGCAGTTACTTACTAATGTGACTGGTTGGTCAATTCCCGTTCAAGCCTTACCATTATGGATCACCGGACAAGCGTCTGCAGATGACCTCATAGATTCATTTGATGAAAAGAATAGACCAGTAATTTTAACCACGCCATTACAAAGCCCGTCTTGGCACGTAGAGTTTCAACAATGGCAACAACAGAGTGGCGCAGAGTTACCTCGGATGTTACAGCTTAAAAGGGCCGATCTTCGTCTCAAGATCCAAGTCAGTCAGTGGCAAGCGTTAGCAAATCAAAATGTAAGCACAAATAAACAAGATCTTGGCTTAATGCCAGATGAGAGCAAAAAATAAATGAAGGACACACGCTTATCTTTAGCTTGGCCGGCGCCAGCAAAACTAAACCTATTCTTGCATATCAATAATCAACGCGAAGATGGATATCATGAATTACAGACTTTATTTCAATTTATCGAACACTGCGACTACCTAGATTTTAAAGTAACTGCATCTTCTCAGCTTAAGCTGCACTCAAATATTTCAGATTCTGTTGCTGATAGCGATAACTTAATTCTGTTAGCCGCAAAATCTTTGCAGAAATATACTCATTGCCAAAGGGGTGCCGAGATTTGGCTGGACAAGCGCCTGCCTATGGGCGGCGGAATTGGTGGTGGCTCATCGGATGCTGCAACGACATTAGTGGCATTAAATTATCTTTGGGATACGCAATTATCTAAAGAGCAACTCATGGAGATAGGACTTGAACTCGGCGCCGATGTCCCTGTTTTTATTAATGGTTTATCAGCATTCGCTGAAGGTGTAGGTGAGAAGTTAATAACTGTTTCACCTAAGGAGTATTGGTATCTTGTTCTCATCCCGAATGTGCATGTATCTACTGCCGAAATATTCCAAGATCCCTCATTGACTCGTAATACGCCAAAACTAGACCTTGACTCATTAATGAACAGTTCTTGGCAAAATGATTGCCAAGAACTGGTTGTTAGGCGTCAGCCCAAAGTTGCCAAAGCCTTAGACTGGCTGATAGAATATGCGCCGTCTAGAATGACTGGAACCGGAGCGTGCGTTTTCGGTCAATTCGAACAGCAGCAAGACGCACTAGAGGTCGCGGATAAGTTATCCGTAGATATGAAAGGCTTTGTTGCAAAAGGAACAAATATATCTCCTTTAGCTATGAGATTAGCTAAAGGCTAAAAAACTCTAAAGTAGTTTCTCATTACTTTAGCCACTAAAAATGAAGCATACGCCTGAGGTTCACACAGTGCCTGACATTAAACTTTTTGCCGGTAACGCCACACCTGGTCTAGCTAAGAAGATAGCCGATCGTCTATTTTGTAAACTTGGAGACGCAGATGTAGGCGTATTCAGTGACGGTGAAATCAGTGTCCAGATCAACGAAAATGTACGTGGTGCGGATGTATTCATCATTCAATCTACGTGTGCACCAACTAACGATAATTTAATGGAACTTATCGTTATGGTAGATGCATTACGTCGTGCTTCTGCTGGACGTATTACTGCCGTGATCCCTTACTTCGGTTACGCCCGTCAAGATCGCCGCGTGCGTAGTGCTCGCGTACCGATCACAGCCAAAGTAGTTGCTGATTTCCTATCAAGTGTTGGCGTAGACCGCGTATTGACTTGTGACCTGCACGCTGAGCAAATTCAAGGTTTCTTCGATGTTCCCGTTGATAACGTTTTCGGTAGCCCTGTGCTGCTTGAAGATATGTTAGCTAAGAACCTAGACAACCCTGTTGTTGTTTCACCCGATATCGGTGGCGTTGTACGTGCTCGTGCAATCGCGAAGTTATTAGATGATTCAGATCTTGCTATTATCGATAAGCGTCGTCCAAAAGCAAACGTCTCGCAAGTAATGCATATCATTGGTGATGTTCAAGGCCGTGACTGTATCATTGTCGATGATATGATTGATACGGGTGGTACACTCTGTAAAGCAGCTGAAGCGCTTAAAGAACATGGTGCTAACCGTGTATTTGCCTACGCAACTCACCCAGTCTTCTCAGGTAATGCGGCAAAGAATATCGCTGAATCAGTAATCGATGAAGTGATTGTGACCGATACTATTCCATTGAAGCCAGAAATTGCGGCACTTGAAAAAGTATCACAGCTATCAATGTCTACTGTTATGGCTGAAGCTATTCGTCGCGTTAGCAACGAAGAGTCAATCTCTGCGATGTTTAAGCACTAATTAAGCCCTCGGCTTAATGATTAAAGGCACTCAATGAGTGCCTTTTTTATATTTTGTAATTAAGAACAAATATTCTGACAGATAGCGTTCAACATCGATGGATTTCACATTAATCGGCATAAGCCCTTTCATCAAATCAGCTGGTCTTCTCTAAAAGGCTTAGAGAACAGATATCCTTAAAAATGGATACAGCCTTATTCATTAGGAATTACACGCTAAAATTCGCTTTCAGCGCCTTCAGTGACAGAAGTAAGGCTTAGTTGTACAGATCTTCTGGCATTTCATCTATCTTGATCCGATTCTCTTCACAGTAAGCCAGTTAGATTTCCAACAATAAAATCACATTACCTTTCTAGAGTTCACTGCTTTATATCGATTGATATTACCAGCAGAAAATAGTGCTCTTATTAGAGCTTGAAAGTTTCACATCCTGATGTAGATAGCAGCCAATAATCGACTCAGTAAACTCCAGACACAAAGCCTATTTCAATCCTTGACCTTCAGGACGAAGAGAAGGTCATGAAGATGTCTGGAACATCTATGACCCATGGGAAATAGCCATAAATGTTCCAGACACAAAAAAGCCCGTCATAAAGACAGGCTTTTTCATTTTAATAAATGGTACGGGAAGAGAGACTCCACTTTGTTTCAAAATAGGTCTCACACCTTACGGCACCAGAACCTAAATCTGGCGTGTCTACCCTATTTCCTAACTAAGAGTACCACTCCCGCACTGCACAGTTTTACACCTTGAAGGTAAGGTATTGATATTACAATTCAAAAGTAAAACCCATAAATTTTAGACACAAAAAAGCCCGTCATAGAGACAGGCTTTTTCATTTGAATAAATGGTACGGGAAGAGAGACTTGAACTCTCACACCTTACGGCACCAGAACCTAAATCTGGCGTGTCTACCAATTCCACCACTCCCGCACTGCATCTAGTTTTACATCTTGAAGAGATGGTCCTAGTTTTACATCTTATTAGGATGAAACTTAAACTTATCTAAGAAGTGATTCTCAAAAAAGTTTAAGTTTAAAAATGGTACGGGAAGAGAGACTTGAACTCTCACACCTTACGGCACCAGAACCTAAATCTGGCGTGTCTACCAATTCCACCACTCCCGCACTGCATCACTTTTACATCTTGACAAGATGATTTAGCACAAAACCGACTGTTATCAAGTAAATATAACAACTGCTTAATACTGGCTCTAGTTTTTCATCTTGAGCAGATGTAAAAAGTGGCTGGGGTACCAGGATTCGAACCTGGGGATGCCGAGATCAAAACCCGGTGCCTTACCGCTTGGCGATACCCCAACAAATTTCTTGCTAAGTTACTGACTCAGTTAAACTAAGCCTGTATCTTTAATAATGGTACGGGAAGAGAGACTTGAACTCTCACACCTTACGGCACCAGAACCTAAATCTGGCGTGTCTACCAATTCCACCACTCCCGCACTGCATCTAGTTTTACATCCTGATAAGGATGATGCAGAAGGTAAATCTGGCGTGCCTAACATCAACACCACCACTCCCGCACATATCTCAAGTTTTACATCTAGAGAAAGATGGTAGTGAATAAACGAGACTTGAACCTAAGCTCTTAGAATCAATAATTCACAACATCTCAAATTTTACATCTAAGAGAAAGATGGTAGCAATAGCGGGACTTGAACCTGCGACCCCAGCATTATGAATGCTGTGCTCTAACCAGCTGAGCTATATTGCCACAACAACCAGTGTATACGTTTAACCGTATAAAAATGGCTGGGGTACCAGGATTCGAACCTGGGAATGCCGAGATCAAAACCCGGTGCCTTACCGCTTGGCGATACCCCAAAATCTTTTCAGATTAATGAAGCGTAAGAAATGGCTGGGGTACCAGGATTCGAACCTGGGAATGCCGAGATCAAAACCCGGTGCCTTACCGCTTGGCGATACCCCAATCTTTTCTTAACACTTCGAACATTAGACATAGTCTAACATTCAAAATAAATGGTACGGGAAGAGAGACTTGAACTCTCACACCTTACGGCACCAGAACCTAAATCTGGCGTGTCTACCAATTCCACCACTCCCGCACTGCATCAGTTTTACATCCTGATTAAGATGTTAGTATATGAGAGATAAATCTGGCATGTCTAATATCAACACCACCACTCCCACACTGCATCTAGTTTTACATCCTGATAAAAGATGTCTCGTTTTACATCTAGAGAAAAGATGGTAGCAATAGCGGGACTTGAACCTGCGACCCCAGCATTATGAATGCTGTGCTCTAACCAGCTGAGCTATATTGCCACTGTTTTAAAGTTCCTCTTGGTGAGGAACGGGGCGTATTATGCTTATTCAGCGTGATCAGGTCAACCGCTTTTTTTAGCAAATATAAACTAATTTCACTGTTCGGCTATAACTTCACCAAACTGAGCAGCAGATACGCAATTAAAGCTAATATTTGTTGATTTAGCCACAAAAACAACTGCGAATCTACTCGACTAACAAACAAAAAGGCTCAATGGATCCCATTGAGCCTTTAAGAACGTCATTAAGCTAATGACGTAAATACCACATTAAAGCCATTAAATAACTAAATAGTACGTTTACACGTTGAAAAGGAAATGCATCACATCACCGTCTTTAACGACGTAAGTCTTGCCTTCTACGCGCAGCTTACCGGCTTCTTTAGCGCCAGCTTCGCCTTTATAGGTAATGAAGTCATCATAAGCCATAACTTGAGCTCGAATGAAACCACGCTCAAAATCAGTATGAATAACACCAGCAGCTTGTGGCGCTGACGCCCCAATAGCGACAGTCCAAGCACGCACTTCTTTTACACCAGCAGTGAAGTAAGTTTGAAGTGTAAGCAAATCATAACCAGCACGGATAACGCGATCAAGCCCTGGCTCTTCAAGACCTAAGTCAGCCATGAACTCTTCACGGTCTTCAGCATCCATTTCGGCAAGTTCAGATTCAATCGCTGCACATACTGCAACAACGACCGCATTCTCTTTAGCTGCTATCTCACGCACTGTGTCTAAATGAGGGTTATTTTCGAAACCATCTTCAGCTACGTTTGCGATGTACATAGTAGGTTTGAGCGTAAGGAAGTTAAGGTAAGCAACGGCCGCCTTCTCTTCTACTGACAAGTCTAATGAACGAAGCATAAATCCTTCGTTCAATGGCTCAAGCATTTTCTCAAGAACAGACACCTCAAATTTAGCATCCTGATCACCGCCTTTAGCACGCTTTGCCTGACGCTGAATAGCTCTCTCACATGAGTCGAGATCTGCCAGTGCAAGCTCGGTATTGATCACTTCAATATCAGCAGTAGGACAAACCTTATTAGCAACATGGACAATATTTTCATCTTCAAAACAACGAACAACATGGCCAATCGCATCGGTTTCACGTATGTTCGCGAGGAACTTGTTACCTAAACCTTCACCTTTCGAGGCACCAGCAACCAAACCAGCAATATCAACAAACTCCATTGTTGTTGGTAGCACACGTTCAGGATTAACGATTGCAGCTAATGCATCTAAACGGCTGTCAGGTACAGGAACAATCCCTGTATTAGGCTCAATTGTACAAAACGGGAAGTTTGACGCTTCGATGCCGGCCTTAGTTAACGCATTAAAAAGAGTTGATTTACCTACGTTTGGCAGGCCCACGATGCCACATTTAAAACCCATATTTTTACCTTTAATATCAATAATAAAATTATAATGACGATAAGCATCGCACTATAATTAAGTTCTCTATAAGAGGTGATTCTATCAATCACCTCATCAAATTTTTATGCAATCATTGCAGTTACTCTGCTTTGTATGAGTGCAGCCTATGCATGGCTTTCGCCATATCTTCATTAAATAAAACTTCTGTCGATCTCACAGCTTCATCTATTACATCTTCAATCAGCACCTGCTCCGCAGCAGGGGCTTTGCCAAGTACATAATTACTCACTTGACTTCTATCGCCGGGATGGCCAATACCAATACGCAGTCGATAAAAACCTTTGTCATTCCCAAGACTCGCAATAATATCTTTTAAGCCGTTGTGTCCACCATGACCTCCACCAAGTTTAAACTTAGCAACTCCAGGTACCATATCCAGCTCATCATGGGCCACTAATATTTCATCGGTATCGATACGAAAAAAATTAGCCAGCGCACCGACAGACTTGCCACTTAAATTCATAAAAGTGCTAGGAATAAGCAAACGAACATCTCGGCTATGCAAAGTCACTCTAGCTGTTAAGCCAAAGTATTTACTGTCAGCGACTAACGTCGCACCACAAATCCGAGCCAGTTCTTGAACATACCAAGCACCCGCATTATGACGAGTTTGCGCATATTTCTCACCTGGATTGGCAAGACCTACAATTAGTTTTATATTGCTCATTGAGCCCATTATTTCCTTCAAGGCGCGATCTAGCTATTTATTACAACTAGCAGATAAAGGACGCGCAAAATAAAAACGCGGCATTTTAACACTCTATGGACGAGGCAACAAATTTTAAGCGGAAATGAGTGGAGCCAAATCGAATTATTGGCGCCACTATCTTAACAGAGTGGTCATTTATGAATGATTTTTTCTATAAAAATCAGCGCTATTTAAGACCCATCGCGTATTTCAAGACCTGTTTTTTTATTGGAGTATCAATATTGGCCAGTCTCAGCGCTGCATTACGTATTAGTTTCAGCGGCAGGAGGTCATTACTGAACCCGGCATAAAACAGATCCATCGCTGACATCATCAGTAAGTTTTCTTTATATCGGCTTGATTGATATTTCGCTAATGTCGCGTTATCCCACCAGCGCTCATTTGACGTTATCGCATGAGAAAGTGTTTGAACCAATGCTTCAACATCTTTAAAGCCGATGTTAACCCCTTGGCCAGCAAGTGGGTTTATCGTATGAGCAGCGTCACCAAGAATGACTAAGTTATCACCAAAATAAGTATGTGCATGACGGCGGGTTAATTTAAAACTTCCCTTTTGCAACACCTCAAAGCGCCTGTCTAAACGCTGAGGAAAATGCAGCTTAATCTGCTGTGCTAATGCTTTATTGCTTAACTGAGACAATTGACTTATTCGACTGGCATCATCGTACCAAACCAGCGATGCCTGATTTCCAGGCAAAGGCAATAAAGAGCGTGGCCCCTTAGGAGTAAACTGCTGCCAAGTGACATCTTGCTGCCCAAGCTCTGTCTCAATATTGATCAACATGGCTGATTGCGCATAATCCCAACCGGACAGGCCGATCCCCGCCCATGTTCTTACTTGAGAGTTTGCCCCATCAGCGCCGATAAGTAACTTAGCAGTGAGCTGTTGGCCATCATCTAGCTTCACGATGACGCCATCAACATCTCGCTCAAACTGTTCCACCTTGCTCGGACAAAAAAGCTCAATATTGTCGTAGGACGTAAACTGTCCCCATAAAGCGAGCTGTATAAGACGGTTTTCAACAATATGTCCAAGATGTGAAGCACCGACTTGTTCGCTATGAAAACGGGTGATAAAACCTTCTAACTCCCAAGTTTCTAGACCTAAGTAAGCTGCACGTCGCATATTAGAGATTGCGTCCAAGGCCCCAAAACGTTCCAATAAACTCTCAGAAGCGGCACTGACAGCTGAGACTCTAAGATCGATCGCTTGCTCTTGTTGATAAGCATTAGGTTTAAAAGCCTCGATAACCGCAACGCTCAGACCTAATTGAGCACAACCAATTGCCGTTGCAGCACCCACCATACCGCCACCGACAATGACGATATCTTTCTCTACTCTTTTTACTTGCGACTGACTCACTAAGACTTATCCCATTAAACTATGATGAAATGACCAAAGCACCAATTTACTGGCTCAAATCGGAGCAAAAGATATTACAAGATCCCATGATACGTATGTAAATGTGACTAGATCGGCATTGGCTCATATCCACTTACAAACTGAACACTTTTCACACGACTTTCTACTTTACACTCACTCTTAAAATACAAACCTATGGATTGAGTGAGAACATTATGAAATTATTAACTACAGTTGTCTTAATCTCAGCAAGTTTACTCCCCTTAACCGCTTCTGCCGGAATGTCTGACAACAAGCCGATAGAAAGGATCACTGTAAACTATAAAACACCGTTTGATTATGCCCTATATCAATATACGACGGAACTTTTGGTGCAATTCAGACAAGAAATAGCCAGTGATATATACCTGCAAGCTAAGGCAAGTTCATCTTTAATGGCTCAAGAGCATTCTAGATTAGCCCATTCTGCCAGCATTGCTTCTCGTCAAATGATGAATATAACTGATAGCGATGTGAGCCTGCAATAATCACTCTGAAGTTTACCGATAGGTGGTAAAATGCTGTATTTCATTGAAAGCCATTTAAGGTCAATACCTATTAATGGCTCAATTTCAGCATACCCTGCTAAATGACATGCCCTTTTGTCTTTTCGCACCTAAAGACATGTCAGAAGACTTTGGCAAAAGCTTCATGTTCGAAGATAAGATTAACGTCTGTTTTAACTAATTTATATTCTTCCTTAATGAGTATTTTTTAATATTAACGCCCAAAAGCTGGTCAGTTGCTGCTTCTAGAGGTAAAATGTCGCGCTGTTTTTCCCGTGGTTCCAAGAGTGACATAAACTGATGAGCAAAAAACTCCATATTAAAACCTGGGGCTGTCAAATGAATGAGTATGACTCATCTAAGATGGCCGATCTGATGGATGAGTATAAAGGCTATACGTTAACTGACGAAGCTGAAGAAGCTGACGTATTGTTATTGAATACCTGCTCTATCCGTGAAAAAGCTCAAGAAAAGGTGTTCCACCAACTTGGACGCTGGAAAAAACTCAAAGACAAAAACCCTGATCTGATTATTGGCGTTGGAGGCTGTGTCGCCTCACAAGAAGGCATGGTCATTAAAGAGCGTGCTCAATGTGTTGATATCATTTTTGGCCCTCAAACCTTACATCGCCTTCCTGAAATGATTGACCAAATTAAGCAAGGTGGCAAAGCCGTCATCGATATCAGTTTCCCTGAAATTGAAAAGTTTGATCGATTACCAGAGCCTAGAGCCGATGGTCCAAGTGCCTTCGTTTCGATTATGGAAGGATGCAGTAAATATTGCTCTTTCTGTGTTGTGCCTTATACCCGTGGTGAAGAAGTCAGCAGACCTGTAGACGATGTGATTCTAGAGATCGCGCAACTTGCAGAGCAAGGTGTACGTGAAGTAAACCTTCTAGGCCAGAACGTCAACGCGTTCAGAGGCGCCACCCATGATGATGATATCTGTACTTTCGCTGAATTATTGCGTTATGTAGCCGCTATCGATGGTATAGACAGAGTACGCTATACCACCAGCAACCCTATTGAATTCACTCAAGATATCATCGATGTTTATGAAGACACGCCAGAATTAGTCAGCTTCTTGCATCTACCGGTTCAATCAGGTTCAGACCTTATTTTGACCCAGATGAAGCGTGGTCACATGGCTATCGAATATAAATCAATTATTCGCCGCTTACGTAAAGCGCGTCCGGATATACAGATTAGCTCAGACTTTATCATTGGTTTCCCTGGTGAATCCAAGCAAGACTTTGCAGATACCATGAAACTGATTGAAGATGTAGCATTTGATCATAGCTTTAGCTTTATCTATAGCGCACGTCCTGGTACGCCTGCTGCAGATTTACCTGATGATGTAACGCTTGAAGAGAAGAAAGAGCGCTTAGCTATCTTGCAAGAACGTATCACTATGCAAGCCATGCGTTATAGCCGTCAGATGCTTGGGACCGTTCAACGAATCTTGGTTGAAGGTCCATCGGTTAAGAACCCAATGGAACTTAGAGGCCGCACCGAAACAAGTCGAGTGGTCAATTTCGAAGCCGACCCTAAGCATATTGGTAGCTTCGTTGATGTAGAAATTGTCGACGTGTACGCCAACTCTCTTCGCGGTACGTTTATCCGTGGAGAAGATGAGATGGATCTACGTCGCTCGCTACGTCCATCTGATATTCTGGCTAAACATAAACAAGATGATGACTTAGGTGTTACTCAATATATCCCCTGAGTTCGTTAATACATTGATAAGGCGGCATTTACCGCCGCCTTATTTAATCATTTTTATTTAGACTTTTAATACATAAATACCATTAGCATTTCTGTCTCAGGGCTCGTAAAATGAGACTAATAGCAGCATTATGACAATAGCCATTTGGAGCCATTCTTGTCTAACAAGTTAACGACACTAAATCTTTATCTTGAGCCTTCCGATATTCGCCGCCTAGCTTCGCTTTGTGGACCATTCGATGACAATATCAAACAACTAGAACGACGTATTGGTGTTGAGATCAGCTATCGTAATAATCATTTTCAGATTGTAGGCCAAGCAAGAAACTGTCTTACTGTGAATAACTTGCTCAAAACTCTGTATGTAGAAACAGAAACGGTCAGAGGCAACACTCCTGATCTTGAACCCGATACAGTGCATCTAGCCATTCAGGAAGCTGTATCTTTAGATGCTGAAGCTCCGCGAGATGAGAAAGAGCTGTACATCAAAACCAAACGGGGCGTGATTAAGCCTCGTAACCCAAACCAAAGTGATTACGTTAGCAATATCATGAAACACGATATCACCTTTGGTGTAGGCCCCGCTGGCACAGGGAAAACCTATTTAGCTGTTGCAGCTGCCGTCGATGCACTAGAAAGACAAGAAGTACGCCGCATAATGCTCACCCGTCCTGCAGTGGAAGCCGGTGAAAAATTAGGTTTCTTACCTGGAGACTTGAGTCAGAAAGTCGACCCCTATCTGCGCCCTCTATATGATGCCCTCTTTGAGATGCTTGGCTTTGAAAAAGTTGAACGGTTAATAGAACGTAATATCATCGAAGTAGCACCGCTCGCATACATGCGTGGACGAACACTCAATGATGCCTTTATTATTCTCGATGAAAGTCAAAATACCACGGTTGAACAGATGAAAATGTTCCTAACCCGTATCGGATTTAACTCTCGAGCGGTCATTACTGGTGATATTACACAGATTGACCTTCCCAAGAGCCAAAAATCAGGCCTACGCCACGCCATCGAAGTGCTCAGTGAAGTAGAAGAAATTAGTTTTAACTTCTTCCAAGCAAAAGATGTCGTCCGCCACCCCGTAGTGGCCAGAATAGTTGAAGCCTATGAAGACTATGAACAAAAGCAACAACTTGCAAAAGCAAAACGCGATAGCCAATACAAACTGCAGGAAGTGAAAGGCAATGAGTAATCCAATCTCCACAATTGAACTCGCACTCGATCTGCAAATTGCTATCGAAGATGCCACTTTACCCTCTACAGAAAATTTTGAACTTTGGGTAAAAACAGCACTCAGAAATACCATGAAAGAAGCTGAATTGACCATTCGTATTGTCGATGAAGCCGAAAGTCAGCAGCTTAATAGTGACTATAGAGGAAAAGACAAACCGACCAATGTATTGTCCTTTCCTTTTGAAGCACCCGCTGAAATTGAGATCCCTCTGTTAGGCGATCTGGTGATTTGTGCACCAGTCGTTGAATTAGAGGCGAAACAACAAAACAAAAGCTCACAAGCACACTGGGCTCACATGGTTGTACATGGTTGTCTTCATCTGCTAGGGTATGATCATATTGACGATGAAGAAGCTGAAGAGATGGAGTCATTAGAGATCCAACTCATTGAAAAGTTAGGTTATAACAATCCATATAAGGAAGCGTAAATGATCATTCATCTATCTTTTAAGATAGTTGTTTGGATCGAGAAAAATTATGAGTGATGACATCCCCCCGAGTACCAGCGCCCAAAAGAAGGGCTGGTTTGAAAAAGTAAGTCAGTTATTCCAGGGCGAACCCCAGAGTCGCGATGATCTTGTTGACGTAATACACGATGCAGAGCAACGTGAAGTTATCTCTGAAGATACCCGAGAAATGATAAAAGGTGTTTTAGAAGTCTCAGACTTAAGGGTTAGGGATATCATGATCCCACGAGCTCAAATAGTCGCACTTCAAATTGACAATAGCGTAGAAGAACTCCTCACTACCGTTATTGGATCAGCACATTCACGCTTTCCGGTCGTAAACGAAGACAAAGATCATATCGAAGGCATTTTACTCGCTAAAGATCTACTTCAATACGGCTTTAAAAACAACGAAGAACCTTTCTCTCTCAGGCAAGTTATACGCCCGGCAGTCGTTGTCCCTGAAAGCAAGCGAGTCGATGTTTTACTCAAAGAATTCCGCTCTCAACGTTATCATATGGCTATCGTCGTCGATGAATACGGTGGCGTATCAGGCCTTGTCACCATTGAAGATATCCTCGAAGAGATTGTGGGTGATATCGAAGATGAGTTTGTTCATGTATCGGCGGAAGAGACTGAGATCCGTAAGGTCGGAAAACAGGTCTATATGATCAAAGCTTTGACCCCTATCGAAGACTTCAATGAAGAGTTTAAAACTCAATTTAGTGATGAAGAGTTTGATACTGTGGGTGGCTTAGTTTCTCATGCTTTCGGTCATTTACCAGAGCGAAATGAGAAAGTCACTATCGATGGCATCGAGTTTAAAGTCATCAGTGCCGACACCCGTCGACTGCTGCAACTTAGAGTAAAACTTCCCGATCCAAATGCCGCAGAGAAAATAGCCTAGTTCTAGGCTTATCCACAACGGCTGTTTTATATGATGAGGCTTAAATGCTGAATAAACTTCGGGCATTTGCCCATCATGAAAAAATACGTCTGGTACTGGCATATTTTGCCGGTGCCAGTACGGCCCTCGCTTTTGCCCCTTATGGTTTATGGCCCACTTACCTGCTAGCACTTACATTTGCCCTACATCAAAGTCGCAAATTATCAGCAAAGTCTAGTCTCTACTATTGGCTTAGCTTTGGGTTTGGTTGCTTCTCAGTTGGGATCAGCTGGGTTCACGTCAGTATGGCAACTTATGGCGGAATACCATTAATCGCTTCGATGGGCCTAATGGCTGTCCTCGCCTTGTACCTTGCTTTGTACCCCGCATTAACGGGCTACTTATTACAAAAACTGTCATCAAGATCATCAGCATTAAGAAATCTAATACTCTTTCCGGCTCTATGGACAATAACTGAATGGTTAAGAGGATGGGTGTTAACAGGCTTCCCCTGGCTTTGGGCTGGTTATTCTCAAACCGAAGGGCCACTGAGAGATCTGGCGGCTGTTATCGGTGTCCTAGGACTGAGTTTTGTCCTCGCTTTACTTGCTGGCACGTTAGCTTTGCTGTTACAAAAACGTTGGGTTAGCAGCGCTGTAGCCATTCCATTAGTGGCAATCATGACCTTCTTGTCTCCAACACTTTCAACCGTTACTCCCACTGGTGAAACCCTCAAAGTGGCACTGGTACAAGGTAATATTCCACAGAGCATGAAGTGGGAGCCAGAAGCGCTATGGCCAACCATGAGTAAATATATGGACCTTTCCCGTCCTATGCTCGATGCAGACATCATTATCTGGCCAGAAGCTGCAATCCCAGCACCGGAATATATGGTGTCTGAATTCTTGGATAATGCCAATAAAGTCGCCAATCTAAATAATAGTGCCATCGTCACTGGGATTATTAGCCATCAACAAGACAGTTTCTACAACTCCCTTATCGTGTTGGGAAACCATAATACTAAAGAGCAGCCACAAGCGGATTACACTGGCGATGGGAAAAATGAATTTAAGAAGCACCACTTATTGCCAATTGGCGAATTTGTACCACTAGAATCACTTCTCAGACCGCTTGCACCACTTTTTAATTTACCTATGTCTTCCTTCGCTCGTGGCGAATACCAGCAGGAAAATCTCAATGCATTAGGCCATCAAATAGCACCTGCTATCTGCTATGAAATTGCTTTTCCGGAGCAATTACGTGCAAATGTAAATAGTGGTACAGAGCTATTATTAACCGTGTCTAACGATGCCTGGTTCGGAAGCTCTAATGGCCCACTACAGCATATGGAAATAGCCCAAATGCGTTCAGTTGAAATGGGCAGGCCATTAGTAAGGGCCACCAATAATGGTGTTACAGCCGTTGTTGACGAACACGGCAATATTACTCATCAACTACCTCAATTTGAAACAGGTGTATTAGTCGCGGATATCCCTTTAGTGCAAGGACAGACCTTGTTTGCCAAGTTAGGACAGTGGCCAATATTAATCCTCAGTGCTCTATTACTTATGTTTTCGGTTATCAGGCGTTACTTTTCGGCTAAAGCAGAAGCATAATACCAATCGGTACAAGCCTTTATCCTAGCCAAAAAAATACCCGCTATAGGCGGGTATTTTTCTATTTAGTATGTGAACGTTAGCACATCATACAATAAACTGATTTAACAGCTTTTCTTGCTCTTTTACTTGCTCTAGCTGAGTCCTCATTGCTTCACTAGCCAATTCAGAATTACTGGCAACCTGCATAGATAAATCTCTTATATTGGACGTATTAACATTCATCTCTTCCGCCACCTGGCTCTGTTCTTCTGCAGCACTGGCAATTTGAAGGTTCATATCAGTGATCTCTTCAATGCTATTGCGAATATCATTGAGCGTTGCGTTTGCAGCTTTGGCTTTTTCAACTGTAATTTCAGTTGTGCTACGGCTCTCGGCCATGACATTAACAACCGCAGCAACGCCAAGCTGTAACTTATCTATCTTCTCTTTAATCTCCGACGTTGACTCTTGGGTTCGCGCCGCTAAACTTCTCACTTCATCGGCAACGACAGCAAAGCCTCGACCAGACTCGCCAGCCCTTGCAGCTTCAATGGCAGCATTCAATGCCAGTAGATTTGTCTGACCAGCTATTTCATTGATCACACTCAATATTGATTCGATACTTACGGTATCCGTTTCTAGCTCTTTAACAACGACCACAGCATCTTCAATCTGACTTGCAAGGTGTTCTATCGACTCAGTGGTAGTTTGAACGGCTAACGCTCCCTCACTCACAGCATTATCAGCCTGCTGAACCGCATAGGCAGCACCTTGAGCATTATTGGCAACTTCAGAAGCTGTCGTCGCCATTTCATGCATTGCTGTCGCTAACTGCTCCACTTCTTGTGTCTGAAGTCCCATTGATTCCGTAGCTTCTATTGCACCACGCGCAGTAGCCTCTGTCCCGACACTCACTTCCTTTCCGATTAGCTTAACTTGCTGGATTAAGTTCTGAAGTTTGATAGCAAAATTATTAAAGTTTCCAGCTAACGTCGCAAACTCAATGTCAGAGTCAGTATTTAAACGACGAGTTAGGTCGCCTTCGCCGGTTGCCACATCTCTCATTGCCTCGTTAAGGATTTCTAAGGGCCTCATCAAACGACTGATGATCCAACTCATCACGAGAGTAGCAATAACTAAAGATAAGATGAGATAAAGAATTGCGTCACGTCTCAATTCATCAGCGGCAGCAAATATAATGCTGTCATCTAAAACGATGCCCAAATTCCAGCCTAAACCTGACAATGGACTAAATACTACCGTGTGCATTTTCCCATCGATCTCTAAACGAGTCCTATCGCTATTCGTACTCAAATCCCGACCAAACAGTGTCGCCATAGGCCGTCCATTATTTTCCGCATCGGGATGAGCAATAAAATTACCATTGGCACCAACGATAAATGCATAACCAGCACCAAAAAGACTGACCTGATTACTAATATCAGCTAATCCCTTGAGGCTGATATCTGTAAACAATGCGCCTTTAAATTGGCCATTGATAAAAAGAGGGGCTGCAGTAGAAACTAAGATTTCACCACTTGCCGCATCTGCATACGGTTCAGTAACCAACTGCTTTCCTAGGCTTTTAGCTTCCTTATACCACATTCTCTGTCTAGGATCATAGCTTGAACCTGGATTCCAATTTTGATCATTACCAACAAAATGACCGTCTTCGAGCCCCATCCCAGCTAAAAGAAAGTGCTTTTTAATAACTGCTCGACCCAAGACTTCATGAAAGTGTTCATCTGTCAGATCAGACTGCAATAACGAAACAGCGTATGCGGTTAGATCGGACTTTTCATCAATAACAGCTTGAATATTGCTATTCATAGAGCCAATTAACTCTGACACGCTGCTATTCACTTGCTTTTCGATCTGCTGTTTCACTTGTAGATACTGATAGCCAGATAAAAATCCTAACGACAGCAGCAAAATCAAACTGACAGCAATGACGATCTTATGTACGAACTTCATACCTACTCCAATATGAGAATATTAATCGCTCGGCTATAACCCGTGGCGAATCTCAAAACAAAACACCAAAACATCACGAGATAATCACAACAAAAACCCAAAACTACAACTTTTAATATAGCAAATTTAAAAAAATACGGTTGATAGCACCAAAAGTATCCAAAAAGTAGTGAAAACTTACTTTAACCTCAAGCCTATAGTGACTGCACAGCGTGATAATTCGGGAGAATGGTGTCAGAACAGAGCAAGATTTTGATAACAAACCTTAGGCAACGAATTGCCACGACACTATAAACGGCCATTTAGCACTATATACACTATGCTCTAGCTCATAATGAAAATTATTACCTATTTTAGATATAAAAAAGGCTAAAACATTTCTTTAATACGCAGCTTTTAATTTAACTCCAGCTAATCATCTTTTAAAATATGCTTCCCCCCCATAAAGACTAGGTACTATGCTAAATCAAAGTTGCAAGGCTGCAGTGATATCAAAAAGAATCGAACAAAGGAAAAATCAACTTGGGATCAGTAACTCAGAAATTGCTCATGACTGTGGAGTGACGGTTAGAACAGTGGTCAACTGGACAACAGGGGTATCTGTACCCTCAATAACTAAGCTTGTGCCACTTAGCTTTCTACTAAAGAAGCCAATAAGCTGGATTGTGACAGGAACTGAAGACTTACCTCAATGGTTAAGTATCAGTGTCGCTGAACTTATCGAATTTCATAAACAACTAGCCAAGTACACGCCATCTGAGCGAAAAATGCTATTCAACTCCATTAGTACCTTAATGAATAGTTTTGATTATATATTAGAAAGTAGGGCTAAGTAGTATTCGATATGTTTATCACCACCTCTTACATTTTAGCCTCATACTAGTGCTAGATTGCTTTTAGCTTATATGTTCAGTCGAATCATTTTCACGTTTAAATAATTGGACTAGCTCATCGAGCGGCATAGGCTTGAAGAAATAATATCCTTGAATTAAATCAATCCCATTTTGCTTCATGTATTCCAGCTCTACTTTTGTTTCGACACCTTCCGCAACTATTTGAAGCTTAAATTGTTTTAACATTTCGACCACTGAAGAAAAGTAGGACGAACAATCACCACAATATTCTTTATTGAGGGAAAGCAGCTCTTTATCGAGTTTAACGCAGTCAAAGGGAAGTAAGGCTAAATGCTTAATCGAGGAGTTACCCGTCGAGAAATCATCAAGGGCAATAGTAAAACCTAGCATTTTCAAGAAATTTAAATTTGCAGCAATATCGAACTTATCCTGCAAGAGCTGTGTTTCAGTGACCTCAATTTGAAGGCTAGATGGGCAAACATCATAACGGTTGATGATATCGAGTAAGATGTTTATCGTTGCTGGATCTGCAATAGTATCTAACGAAAAGTTAAAGCTGGCTTGAAAATTTAAAGGTAAGCTTGTAGTACCTTCAAGCACACTTACCGCAGCAATAGTCAACTTCGCAATATGCAGGTCTAATTTTTCTATGAGCCCGAGCGTTTCAGCCACACTGATAAACTCTACGGGACCAATGAGTCCATATTTATCAGTTTGCCACCTTGCCAGAGCTTCGACGCCCACAATTCTCCCTGAACCGTTATCAACTTTTGGCTGTAACACAATTGAGAGATGGTCGTTGTTGATGGCTTGCTCTAAATTAGACTCAATAAATTGATTGCGCATATAACTTGCAGCCACTTTACTATCAAAATAGCTTATCTTGCCTTTACCTAGAGACTTAGAGGCATACATGGCCATATCAGTCTTATCGTACCAGTCAGACTCTATTGCGGGTTTACAGTAAACCCCTGCACTAAAACTGAACTTAGGTAGCCTAGAGTGGCCGCGCGCACCTAATTCACAGTGACCGAGTAACCTCTCTAATTGCCCTTTAACACAGAGGGTTTCTTTCTCAATATAAACAAAGAACTCATCACCAGATAAACGGTATGTACACCCTTGAGTAAAGCTATTGCAAAGTTCCTGAGCAAAGTAGATCAAAACCTCATCCCCCACCTTGTGTCCATGGTTATCATTAAGGGATTTAAAGTCATCAATATCGATGATAATGCAGGTACCAGACATCTGACTAATGAGCTTTTGACGCTGGTAGAAACTTCTTCGGTTTCTAACATTGGTTAAAGGATCGTAAATGGCATGAAGCTTACTTTTACTGTGGAAACGATACAGTACATAACTGAGAGAGAATAGGAGTGATATGATTAATAAATATAAATATCCTTGTAGCTTTAAGCGGTTATTTTCTTCAATAAGATGCCGATCAAGACGACTACTGTTAATGGCAGCCTCCTGAATAAACTCTTCAGAAAACTGTGAGGAGTTATTTCTATAGAGCAATAATTCGTCAATTGCATTAATCAACTTATGATTTGAAGAGGCGAAGTAGATGTAGTCCCTAGCGAGGATTCGGTTAGAGCTACCATAATAAAGCTCATTAAATTTTGAATTATGAATTAATGCATCAATCTCACCATTATCATAAGCGGACTTCAATGCCCTCACACTAGTATAAAGTTTCAGGCTATAGCCAAAATCTTGATAGTTATCGACAAACTCGAGACCGATATCATGGCCAGCATCAGACTCTATCACCCCAATACGTAATGCATCTTCATATGACGTGGATTCATGCTTAAAAAGTGCAATATCTAACGGGGCTAAAGGCCGAGAAATATGTAAATTCGAAGCCCTTACTTTTGCACCACTCACTAAGACTAGATCTGCAGGATTTGATTCAAAGTCATCAATAATTAAGTTCCAGTTCTGCTCGCTCGCTTTACGCTCGATAACATTCAACCCTCCAGTAAAGTAACTGCCTAATTGATGGACAGTTTGTACTAACAGACCTGAATGGTGCTGATTGGTATCGCTCCAAAAACTATACGGTGCATAATCACTGTCGACTAGGATATAGAACTTATCTTGAATCACTTGACGAGATGCTTTACTCAGTTGGCTTAGTACTCTGACTCGCTTAAGATCTGCTAATGATTCACTGCTAAACTTAAAAAGCTCATCCCTTAACTTACCCGTTTTTATTAACCGATTAAGTTGAACTTCTAGATCTGGTCGCTGAAGGGATATTCCAAAAACAACTTCACCTAAAAAACCAAGTTCAAGCGCATAATACTTTTCCGCAAATTGAAATAGCTTACTGCTCGACGCCACAATTAAACAGTCAGGCTCAGAGGTTCCACTCATAAAAAGATCGCCTAAAGAATCTGTCTCCTCTACTTTTGCAGCGATTTTATACGAGCTCAAAAAATGCTCTAAGAATTCTTTGGTCGGGTTCCCCCTCTCCACAAATAGTGTCTTATCAGTTAGTTTAGTTGGCTCTCTAATCGCTTCATGGCTATAAACGTAAGCTGACTTTTCGTAATATGGAATACTGAAATGAATATTATCCTCTCCATTTGGTATCAGATCGGGTACTAAATCAATATCACCACGAGCCAGTGCCTGGGTAGCATCAAGCTTACTTATAAATAGCTCTACTTCAATTTTGTAGGGTAAAGATTCCTCTAGGTGGGTTAATATAAACCGTTCTAATGATGTCCCTTTTTGCCCATGCTCTCCATGACCGATCAATCCAACACGAATAATCGATTCTGCTGCATATACTTGATGATTATGGCTGGCAATGATGACTAGGGTTATAAAACACAAATATAAAAACATACAAGGTAACTTTCTCAACAAAAAACCAAGAGAAACATTATATAAAAACAATACACACTCCAACATAAAGCGATTAAGGTTATAGAGTAATAACAATAACAAGACTCGATTAACTCAACACTAACACTGGATAGAGCACAACAGTATAAATAGCCTCAACAGGGAATTGTTTTACCCATTAACAAACGTATTACAAGAAAACTTTTTCCTTCCCTTTAAAAAATAACCACTATGTGATTAAATAATTTTAACGTGAGAACAAATCCTTATTAGAGTTTAAAGTAAATATGCACCAACACTCTAGCTACCATGATTACATCGATAAATACGTTAGAATTAAATCCTTGTCCTTATCACTATTACTAAGCATGACAATTGTCATTAGCATTTTTTCCTTAGCACTAATAATAAACTTTCAAAGGATATCATCGATTAATGAGATGATAAGTGCGATAGCAGACGAGATTTTAACTAAACCAGATGAAGCTTCGATACCGGATGAGTTAGCGCTGCAGCTGAAACGTAACTACCCACCAATTTATGATGTAACAGTTACAGCAACCCACCCCGACCAGAGTGAGCGTTTTCACTTTGTTATTGAGTATAGCAAGCTAGGAATTGAACTGAACCTCATCATTCAGTCAGACAAAACAGTCAAGATAGGCCTAAAGAATAATTGTGTAATGACTTGGATGCAAAAAAGTTTACTATTTGATATTTACCTTCCTAACAGTCCGCTTGAAACGTCAATTGGAATGTCTCATCGTCTCAGTTTTTTGCTTTCATCGAGTAGCAAGGGGTTTAAATTTTCAAATAGTGGTGGGATTTACTTTAACCAAGATGGAGTCATAAAAGTTTTAGCAATGCTCATTTTTTTATGGCCATCACTATTTATACTAATGAGATTATATTTTAAAAACAGAGTGCCAAATTCAAAACATAAAAAGTTTTCTAATTTATACTTATCAAAAATGATAAGCCAGAAATCAATCAGCATTAAATTCCAGCCAGTTATAAACATTACCAATAACCGACTAACATCTCTAGAATGTCTTTGCAGAGTTAATAATAATGACCGAGCTCCAGAGTGTATACAACATCTGGATAGTAGTATGTGCTTTAAGCTACTTGTCTTCTCCCTAAATACCATACAGCAATATAATAACAAAGGTATTTACCTAAGGAGCAACACATACAGTATTAACGTGCTACCGGAAACAATCATTGAATATGTGACACATAATATCTGGAAGCAGCATGCATCTATGAATAATTTAAATATTATTATTGAAATCTCTGAGTCTAAACTGACGAACAATGTCAGAAGTGCATTAAATGAAGCTATTCTTCAGCTTAAAAAGATAGGTTTTAGATTTATGATAGATAGGTTTGGTAGTGATCAGGCTAGCATTTACGACGTACTAACACTGCCAATTGACTACATAAAAATAGACAGGAGTATAGTTGAAGGCGTGACACTCAAGAAAAACCATGATTTTCTAAAAAGTGTCACTCATTTCTGTAGAAATAATAAGATAGGGATTGTCGCTGAAGGAGTCAGCAAAGAAATCCATCGAGATACTCTTTGCAAGATAGGAATTATTTTTCAGCAGGGCTTCTTGCATGGAAAAGCTCAACCCTTATCAGTGCTGTTCAAAGAAGATAAACGACAAGACTTTTATACCTTACCCTTTACTTAATAACCCCAACGACTTCTCACCTAACCAAAGTAAAAGCAAGCCTAAAGCGCTCCCAAAGGAAGTGTTAAACCACTTCCAAACAGGTGGTGTGGGCTTGATGGCCTATGAAATTAAGGAGCTAATGCCTCACGAGTAAACTCACTTTTATCACATTGAGGGCAATCAGGGATAATGCCAGGAAATTCAATTTTCATCTCATGTCCGCAGTGAGTACACACCATAGTACCTTGATTCACGACCTCACCACTTTGATAAAGTCCTTGATGCTTAAAGTCTTGTAAAACCTCATGCCACTCTATCTGACTTCTGTCAGTAATACTGCTTAACCAGTGCCATAGTGTACTCTCAGCAGTGATCACCGTCGGGCTGTGACTTAAGTCTGTATCATTTTTTTGTTGAAGATATGCCGCAATGTCACGTTTTAAAAATTGTTCGACTAAAGCAAGCTCATTCTCTTTAGCCCGATCTTTAATTGAAAGAAATTCAGCCCTGTTTGTGACTATTGAGAATAACTCCTTTACTGTCATCGAGTTATCGTCAGAATAATCAGATTTAACTTGCGCTAATAGCGCCTCGTAAAGCGATAGTAACTCAGTACTTCTCTTACTCATCTTAAATACTCCTCATCCGAACCTTTTTAATGACTCACTTCTAGTTTATTCTATGCAGATCTAACTCGCGTATAAAGTGCGCAAGATCAAATAATGGGCCCGATGGCCGGGAAATATTGATGCAAGAGCAATATCAACCTTCAGAAATTGAAGCTAAAGTGCAGCAGCACTGGCAAGACAAAAAAACCTTTGAAGTCACCGAAGATGAAAACAAAGAGAAATTCTACTGTCTCTCAATGTTTCCTTACCCTTCAGGCCGTCTACACATGGGTCATGTACGTAATTACACCATAGGCGACGTTGTCGCTCGTTACCAGCGATTACAGGGAAAAAATGTTCTGCAACCTATTGGTTGGGACTCATTTGGTTTGCCTGCTGAAAATGCTGCTATCAAAAATAATACAGCCCCAGCGCCATGGACCTATGAAAATATCGATTACATGAAAAACCAGCTAAAGATGCTGGGATTCGGGTATGACTGGAGCCGTGAAATCGCAACCTGTACCCCAGAATATTACCGTTGGGAGCAATGGTTCTTCACTAAGTTATTCGAAAAAGGCTTAGTCTATAAGAAGACAGCTTCGGTTAACTGGTGTCCTAATGATGAAACTGTATTAGCAAATGAGCAGGTTATCGATGGCTGCTGCTGGCGCTGTGATACCGTAGTTGAGCAAAAAGAGATCCCACAGTGGTTTATTAAGATCACTGAGTATGCCGATGAGCTACTGAAAGATATCGACCAGTTAGATGAATGGCCAGAGCAAGTTAAGACCATGCAACGTAACTGGATTGGCCGCAGCGAAGGTATCGAAATGACCTTCCAAGTTGCCGACAGTGAACAGTCATTTGACATATATACAACGCGCCCAGACACTGTGATGGGGGTTACCTATGTTGCTATTGCTGCCGGTCATCCACTTGCTGAGCAAGCTGCTGCCAATAATCCTGAACTGACTGCATTCATTGAAGAGTGTAAGAACGCTGACACTACCGAAGCTGCTATGGCCGCAATGGAGAAAAAAGGTGTTGATACCGGTCTTAAAGCTATTCACCCTCTTACAGGTGAACTCGTTCCAGTTTGGGCTGCTAACTTCGTATTAATGAACTACGGTACTGGCGCAGTAATGTCTGTACCAGGTCATGATCAGCGCGACTACGAGTTTGCTAATAAGTATGGCCTTGAGATAAAAGGCGTGATCAAGCCTACCGATGCTGAACTAGATATCAGCGAAGAAGCATTCACAGACAAAGGTATAGTGTTTAATTCAGGTGATGCTTTCCCTGAGCTTGATGGCCTTGACTTCCAAGCGGCATTCGATGCTATAGACGCTAGACTAACCGCTGAAGGTAAAGGTAAGCGTCAGGTAAATTTCCGTTTACGTGATTGGGGCGTTTCTCGTCAGAGATACTGGGGAGCTCCTATCCCTATGGTCACCCTTGCCGATGGCACTGTGGTCCCCACTCCAGAAGATCAACTTCCGGTAATCTTGCCTGAAGATGTGGTTATGGATGGAATTCAAAGCCCAATCAAGGCCGACAAAGAATGGGCTAAGACTACATATAACGGTGAAGAGGCCTTTAGAGAGACTGATACCTTCGATACCTTCATGGAGTCATCTTGGTACTACGCACGTTACTGTAGCCCCCACGCAGATGAAATGTTAGATCCGGCCAAAGCAAATTACTGGTTACCAGTGGATCAGTATATTGGTGGTATCGAACATGCCTGTATGCATTTGCTTTACTTCCGCTTCTTCCACAAACTGCTACGTGATATCGGCTTAGTTGACTCAGATGAGCCAGCTAAGCGACTGCTTACTCAAGGTATGGTACTAGCTGATGCTTACTACTATAACAACGAGAAAGGTGCCCGCGTTTGGGTTGCCCCGAGTGATGTAACCGTTACCGAAAGCGATGATAAAGGCCGTCCAGTTAAATCTGTCGATAGCCAAGGTAACGAGCTGATTTACACAGGCATGAGCAAGATGTCTAAATCAAAGAACAACGGCATAGACCCACAAGAGATGGTCAACAAATATGGCGCCGATACTGTGCGTTTATTTATGATGTTTGCTGCGCCTCCAGAGCTCACTCTTGAATGGCAAGAGTCGAGTGTTGAAGGGGCTCACCGCTTCATTAAACGTCTGTGGAAAGTTTCCCATGACCATATAGCTAAAGGCGTCGACTCTTCACAACTGAAGGCTCTCGATGTCAAAGCACTCGATAACAAGCAGAAAGAGCTACGCCGTGAGCTACACAAAACCATAGCTAAAGTCAGTGATGATATTGAGCGTCGTCAGATGTTCAATACTGCTATTGCTTCTATTATGGAATTGATGAATCGTCTTCAGAAAGCACCAACTGAGTCAGAGCAAGATCGCGCTTTGATGCAGGAAGCACTGTGTGCTGTAGTACGTCTGCTCTACCCTATCATTCCGCACACCAGCTTTAACTTGTGGAATGAACTAGGAAATAGTGACGATATCGAAGAGGTTCTGTGGCCAGAAGTTGATAAATCAGCACTTGTTGAAGACAGCAAGTTAATCATAGTCCAAGTTAATGGCAAGCTTCGTGCTAAGATCACTGTTCCAGCTGATGCTAGTAAAGAAGCAGTTGAAGAGCAAGGTCTTGCAGATGAAGGCGTGCAAAAGCACACCGAAGGCAAAACTATTCGCAAGGTCATCTATGTACCGGGCAAGTTGCTCAACATAGTGGCTAACTAAGCACAAAATAAAGGAAACACAGCCTAGCTTATGCTTATTAAACGCATATGTTTCGCAATAGTAGCACTGAGCATCTTGCTCAGTGCTGGTTGCGGCTTTAAACTTCAGGGTAACTACTCAATTCCTGAGCAGCTACAAACCCTAAACCTGTCCAGTAAGGATGAGTATAGTGAGTTAACTCGCTTGGTCCGTGAACGCCTGCGTTTACATAGCATTAAGTTAGTTGATGCTGCCGACGATACGCCCACACTACGTATTTTACATGACTCATTAGAAAGAACGACCTTGTCACTTTACCCCACAGGTAATGTTGCCGAATATGAACTCACTTATCATGTGACGTTTGCCGTTCGCTTACCTCAAGGTGAAGCTCAAGAGTTCGATGTCGATATTCATCGTGATTACCTCGACGATCCTCGCACCGCGTTAGCCAAGAGTCGTGAGATGGAGCTCCTCCTCAAGGAGATGCGAAATCAAGCCGCCGATCAGATGATCCAAACTTTAGCTTCATTAGAGGTCGAGTAATGCCGTATTCAGCCACTAAGCTGTATACCCAGGCAAGCCACCACTTATCAAAAATTGAGATATATTGATGCGGGTCTATCAAGATCAACTCTCTAAACAGCTTTCACCACTGAAGCAGTGCTATATGATCTTCGGTGATGATCCTTGGCTATGTGAAACCAGCCGCAGTCAGATCCTCAAGCATGCTAAGAAACAAGGCTTCGACGAAAAAATACAGTTAATCCAGGAAACTGGCTTCAACTGGAATTCACTCATTGATGAATGGCAGGCAATGAGTTTATTTTCAAGCCGAAGAGTGATTGAATTAACTTTACCTCAGGCAAAGCCTGGAGCCGAAGGTGGCGCCATATTTCAAAGCTTGATGAAAATGGCCAATCCAGATGTGCTATTAATCATCACAGGGCCAAAACTCGCCGCAGAACAGACAAAGAGTAAGTGGTTTAAAACCTTAGATAACCATGGCGTTTACATTCCTTGTGCTACACCAGAGGGCCAACAATTTCAACGCTGGCTAGATACCCGTATTCAGCACTTTGATTTGACGCTAAGCCGAGATGCTAAAGAGATGCTATTCAGCCTCTATGAGGGGAACTTACTCGCGGCGGATCAATCTCTACAACTGCTCCAACTCTTGAGCCCTAACCAGCAGATAAGTAGCCAAGAATTGACACGTTACTTTGAAGATCAGTCTCGCTTTAATGTGTTTCAGCTAACCGATGCGATGCTGAATAACCAACAAGATAATGCGCAGCATATTCTGTCACAGTTAAAAGCCGAAGGCGTTGCTATGCCCATTTTGCTGTGGGGGATCTTTAAAGAGCTAGGTATTTTACTGCAATTGAAATCAGCCCTTGAGTCTCAACAATCTCTGCAATCACTTTGGGGGAAATTAAGGATTTGGGATAAACGTAAGCCACTTTATCAAGCAGCCTTAAATCGCCTTACGTTAACGCAAATAGAAAGCTTACTTGCTAGCGCCTCTGAATTAGAGCTCAATCTCAAACAGCAAGGTATCGAAGATTGGACGGGATTGAGTCACTTAAGCTTACTTTTTGATCCTAAAGCACATTTAGCCCTGTCTCATATAAAACTTAACCATTGGAACTAATTGAGTGAAACGCATAGGTATATTAGGTGGCACCTTTGACCCTATCCATTTTGGCCATATCCGTCCGGCACTTGAGGTCAAGGTTCAGCTCAACCTGGATTCGATTTGGCTTATGCCCAACCATATTCCTCCACACAAATCTTCGACAACGGTGAATACTGAGCAACGCCTTGAAATGGTAAATCTAGTCTGTCAGGAGTATGACTGCTTTCAGTTATGTGATGTTGAAGCTCGTAGAGATGAGCCATCTTATCTGCTCACAACGCTTAAAGAACTTCATGAAAGTCATCCTCATGATGAGTTGTTTTTCTTAATAGGCACTGATTCGCTTGTCTCTTTGCCAACTTGGTATCAATGGCAATCTCTGTTTGATTACTGTCACTTTGCCGTTTCGGCTCGTGACGGCTGGCAAGTCACTCAAGACATGCCTATTTTTGAAGAGTATGAACAAAGATTAACGAGTGCAAGCCAAATAAGCACTCCTAAAACAGGCTGTATATTTGAGGTTGATGTTACGCCTCAACCTTATTCATCGACACAGATCAGGCAACAATTAGCACTGGGGAAAAGCCCAGTTGATGCCGTCCCCAGACAAATTCTACATTTTATAGCTAAAAAAAACCTGTATCAAACACAAGCTTAATCCCAAGTTATCTATTTGCTCTCAGGTTAATTACTTTTGTGCGTCCTCAATAGCTTGATAACCTGTTATACTACTGCGCTGTCAAAATTTATTGAGGTATCACGCGTGGAAAGCGCTAAACTAAAGCAGTTTGTAATCGACAAAGTCGAAGATTTAAAGGCCAAAGACATTGTTACTTTGGAAGTTTCTGAGCTATCAAATCTAACTGATTATATGGTGGTTTGTTCTGGTACATCTAAAACACACGTAAAAGCGATTGCTGAAAATCTTGTGGTTGAATGTAAGCGTGCAAATTTGAAAATAATTGGTGTTGAAGGCCGTGAGGGCAGTGAATGGGTACTGGTTGATCTTGGTGATGTGATCCTTCATGTTATGCAAGACAAGACTCGTGACCTTTATGAGCTAGAAAAGCTCTGGTCAGCCAAACCAGAATAATGAAATTACAGTTAGTTGCTGTTGGCACTCGCATGCCAGATTGGGTTACGACAGGATTTGGGGAATATCAACGACGATTCCCCAGAGATATGGCACTCGAACTGGTTGAGATCCCTGCAGGGAAAAGAGGCAAAAACGCCGATATAGCTCGCATTCTCCATAAAGAAGGCGAACAGATGTTAGCGGCTATCCCTAAGAGCAACCACATTGTAAGCTTGGATCTTCCAGGGAAGACCTGGAAGACGCCAGACTTAGCTTCACAGCTCAGTCGATGGCAACTTGATGGACGGGATGTCAGCCTACTAATAGGTGGACCCGAAGGTCTTTCTCCCGCCTGCAAGCAAGCAGCATCGCAAAGCTGGTGTCTATCTGCTTTGACTCTGCCCCACCCTTTAGTGAGGATAGTGGTTGCCGAAAGCCTATATCGAGCTTGGAGCGTCAATAACAACCACCCTTATCATAGGGAATAGTAAAGTTCGGTCTATCCGAACTTTTTTTCGTTAAGGATCAGGCTAAATGCCTACAGCTATGTCGGAGACCGTGTAAGTGGCGCCAAAAAAGCGAGTAACGATGCATGACCACGCTGCTGAAGCATCGCTTTTTAAACGAAGAGCCTTGTTTACCTTTGCTTGTGTTGTCATGCTATTAAGCATACTGCTAATCAACCTTTATCATCTGCAAATTCTTTCTTATACCGATTACGAAACTCGTTCAAACGATAATCGGATCAGGGTCGTTCCCGTAGCACCTAGTCGTGGCCTGATTTATGACCGACATGGAAAACTACTTGCTGAGAATCAACCTTTTTTCTCACTGGAGCTGATCCCGGAAAAAGTCAAAGATGTCCCAGACTTATTAAACCAATTGAGCAGTCTCATCCCTATAACGGCTGGTGAACAAGAAGACTTCATCGAATCTTTGAAGTATCACAGGCGTTTCAAACCTATCACCTTGAAGAATCGTTTAACCGAAAACCAAGTCGCCCTATTCAGTGTTAATCAACACAGATTCCCAGGTGTATCGGTTGTTGCAGGACTCAAGCGCCATTATCCGCATAACGGATTAATGACCCATGCCTTAGGTTATGTCGGCAGAATAAATGACCGAGATAAAGCTGCATTGCAGAGAAGTGAACAGTGGAAAAATTACGCTGCGACTAATGATATAGGTAAACAAGGCATTGAAAAATTCTACGAAAACCTACTACACGGTAAACCTGGTCATCTAGAGGAGGAGGTCAATAACCGTGGACGTACAATTCGTACCTTAAAATCGGTAGCACCAGAGCCAGGACAAGATATCTATCTCACTCTAGATCTTAAACTGCAGCAAAAAGCAGCTGAATTACTTAAGGGCAGAAGAGGTGCAGTCGTCGCTATAGACCCTCGAGATGGTGGCATTTTAGCGATGTTGTCGAGTCCAAGTTATGATCCAAATTTATTTGTACATGGCATAAGCAGCAAAGCTTATAACGGGTTACTCAACTCACGATCTAGGCCACTCATCAACCGAGCGACTCAAGGGCAATACGCACCCGCATCAACAGTTAAGCCACATCTTGCGCTGCTAGGTTTAGAAGATAAAGCTGTTACAGAAAAAACACGGATTTGGGATCCCGGCTTCTGGCAAATCCCAGGTGTTGAGAGAAAATATCGAGACTGGAAACGCTGGGGGCATGGCTGGGTAGATATAAATAGCGCCCTTATTCATTCATGTGATACCTACTTCTATGATTTAGCATACAAGACTGGCGTAGATAAAATAGCTCAATTCATGGGGCCCTTTGGCTTTGGAGAACGAACTGGCATCGATATTTTCGAAGAATCTGCCGGGATTATGCCCTCAAAGGACTGGAAACGCATGAGGTATAACCAGCCTTGGTACATAGGTGACACTATTTCTGTAGGTATTGGACAAGGCTATTGGACATCGACACCGCTACAATTAGCCAATGCTGTAGCGATAATGGCTAACAAGGGGAGGCGCTTCACTCCGCATCTGCTTAAGTCCATTAAGGACAGCACATCAAGAATAGACACACCTATCGATGAGCGTGCACCAATCGAACTTAACGATCCGAATAACTGGAACATCGTCAATAAAGCAATGCGAGATACTGCTCATAAGAGCCGTTTTAAAGATGCTAAATATACTGCAGCAATGAAGACGGGGACAGCTCAGGTTATTAGTGTTGCTGAAGATGAAAAGTACGATGCAGATGCCATTGAAGAGCGCTTCAGAGATAATGCATTAATCATTGCGTATGCCCCTTATGAAAACCCAACGATAGCCCTTGCTGTCGTATTAGAAAATGCGGGGTGGGGTGGAGCAAATGCTGGCCCAGTAGCCAGAGCCTTGCTTGATGAATATATGCTTAGAGACACCCTGGAGCAACTTCAATGAATTCGCAAAATCATCGTCCCAACATTTGGCAGCGACTTCATATAGACTTACCTCTGTTAATCGGCATTTTAAGCCTTATGGGATTTGGCTTATTTGTTATTTACTCGGCAGGCGGTGAGGATTTAGCCCTGATGGAAAGACAACTCGTTCGTATGGGTTTGTCTTTAGGTATCATGTTCATAGTGGCACAAATCAACCCAGAAGTGTTAAGACGTTGGGCTTTTCCCATATATCTTGCCGGTATAGCATTACTATTAGGTGTGCACTTTTTTGGTGAGATAAATAAAGGGGCTCAACGTTGGCTAAATCTTGGCTTTATGGAGTTTCAACCCTCAGAGCTCATCAAGTTAGCCTTCCCTATCACCATGGCTTGGTACATCAGTAAGTACCCTCTTCCCCCCAAGAAAAGAAATTTAGCCATGGCGGGAGTCATCTTACTGATCCCAACCTTATTGATCGCAAAACAACCGGATCTAGGTACTTCCATTCTCGTTGCTGCCTCGGGAATTTTTGTCCTATTCCTATCGGGTATGAGCTGGGCGATTGTAGGAACATTTGTCGGCGGCATACTCGCTATGCTACCTGCACTCTGGTTCTTCTTAATGCATGATTACCAGAGAACTCGTGTTCTCACCTTGCTCGATCCTGAAAAAGACCCGCTCGGCGCAGGCTATCATATCATCCAATCTAAAATCGCAATCGGTTCTGGTGGCGCCTTTGGTAAAGGCTGGCTCGAAGGTACCCAGTCGCAACTTGAGTTTCTCCCAGAAAGACACACAGATTTCATCTTTGCAGTCATAGGCGAAGAGTTTGGATTGGTAGGGAGTATCCTGTTGTTGCTTATCTATCTATATGTGATCGGCAGAGGCCTCATCATCGCCTCTAGAGCGCAGACTAGTTTTGCCCGCTTGTTAGCTGGCAGTATTACGCTGACTTTCTTCGTCTATATTTTTGTCAATATCGGCATGGTATCAGGCCTGTTACCCGTTGTTGGTGTCCCCCTCCCTTTAATTAGTTATGGCGGCACCTCAATGATGACCCTGATGACGGGGTTCGGTATATTAATGAGCATTCATACCCATAGGCGATTTATCGACAGGTAGCCCTTGTCTACCTTTCCCCTCTGGCAATGCAATGATTGATAGAAGAGGTTTAAGCTTGTAGGCTTAAACCTTGGCATTTTTATAAGCTGGTAGTTTCTTTCACGATATTAATACCTGATTAAAGAAACTAACGTATTTTAGCCATAGCCTAATTGATTTAACCCAGCGCATTATCTAGATACAGGGAATGGAACCAGTGAATATAAAGCAAAAAATACTTGCACCTCTATTTTTCGCAGCTTTCTCCGCGACGGCAAATACATCAATTCTAATTGAAGATTCAGCAGTGGTTCCTCTAAAGACTGAATTCTTGCACACCCAACAAGAGTTAGGTTTTACAAAACAAGAAGTGGAGCAGTTTCTCGGCAAGGCCAATTACGACCAGGCTGTTATAGACGCGATGACCAAACCCTGGGAAGCTAAACCTTGGCATAAGTATCACCCAATTTTTCTGACCGATAAACGCTTAAACGCTGGCTTGGCATTTTGGAATGAGCACCAAGCAACAATAACTAAGGCCTCTGAAAAATTTGGGGTTGCTCCCGAAATCATCATCGCAATTATCGGTATAGAAACCTTTTATGGCGGCTACATGGGCAATTACCCCGTTGTCGATGCTTTATATACTTTAGGCTTCTATTACCCTCCAAGAGCTGACTTTTTCAGAAAAGAGCTAAGTAACCTTCAAACCTTAGTTAAAGAAGAGCAACTCGATATTAATAACCTCAATGGCTCTTATGCTGGCGCCATGGGCTTTGGACAATTCATACCATCAAGTTACCGCCATTATGCCGTCGACTTTGATGATGATGGACGCCGAGACTTACTCAACAACCCAGTAGATGCTATTGGCAGTGTGGCTAATTATTTCCATCAACATGGTTGGAAAGAAAATGCCCCCGTCGTATTACCTTTATCTGTAGACAGTGAGCTTCCTTCACCACTAAAGGTATGGGCTGGAGAAAAGCTGCACTATCGTGCAGCAGATATTTTGTCTCCACAAGTGTCACTTGCAAAGGCCATTGACTTAGATATTTCTCAGCCGGCTATGATTGTTGAACTTGAGCAAGAAAATGGAAACGAATATTGGCTGGGCTTAAATAACTTTTATGTGATCACACGGTATAATCGTAGCCCATTATATGCCATGGCCGTGTATCAATTCAGTCAAGAACTGAAAAACGCATCGATGATGAAAGATGATTAAATACGTTCCTTAGTCATTAGCTTAAGACTCATGATTCTAAATCAAAAGTCTTAAGCTACCTCGCTACACATTAGGCAATAAAAGAAATTTTTATGAATCACAAAATCAAATTTACACGGATAGTTACACTTTGTTTTGCTTTGCTTCTTTCAGCGTGTTCAAGCTCAGATAAGGCTAACAATAGCCGTTATGAATTAGCCAATGATAAAGCCCCCAGTAGCGCACCGGACGTATCAAAAGTTGAAGATGCCCATCCCAGATATGAGCCCTATAGCCGAGGTGGTAATAAGTCTAACTACACTGTTCTCGGCAAATCGTACCAAGTACTGGATTCAGGAAAAAACTTCAAACAAAGTGGTAATGCTTCTTGGTATGGTTCTAAATTCCATGGCCACCTGACATCAAATGGTGAAACTTATGACATGTACTCTATGTCTGCAGCACATAAGTCCCTGCCATTACCCAGTTATGTCAGAGTCACAAATAAAAAGAATGGTAAGCAGGTTATCGTCAGAGTTAATGATAGAGGGCCATTTCACGACGGTAGGATTATTGACCTTTCTTATGCTGCAGCCCATAGGTTAGACATGCTAAAAACAGGTACAGCCAGTGTCGACATTGAAGTGATCTATATTGACAGTCCAGAATCAATTGCCCTAGCAGAACTTAAAGACACTAAGCTTCACTATATTCAAGTGTTAGCATCATCGGACAAGGCAAAATTAACGACGATTTCAAAAGAACTTGAAGGTAAATATCAAATCAAGTCTCGCCTGCTACCTACTAATAATCTATATAAATTACAAATAGGCCCAATTGGCCAGCGACAAATAGCCACCAAATTAAATGAACAATTAAAGGCTGATGGGTACCCTCAGAGTTATCTGATTTCTGAATAGCCCTTCAGCATCTAAACTGCAAATTGGAGCTGATAATTATTCCGATTTACAAAAGATTAATGAACCTTCACTGAATTAGAAAGTCTTCTAGTGATATACTGCGAAGAATTTCGATTTCCGATTTAAACCAAATAAGACGTGCCTTATTGATATGAAATTTTTAAACCCACCTTTAAAAACGTTTATTCTTGCGACCACAGTCGCTTGTTCATCAGCTTTTGCTGCACCAGTCGTTACGCCTAACGCACCAACGGTCGCAGCTAAAGCCTACGTCTTAATGGATTACAACACTGGGCAGATCATCGCAGAAGAAAATGCTTACGAAAGCTTAAACCCTGCGAGTTTAACCAAAATGATGACCAGTTATGTGATTGGTCACGAAATTAAAGTGGGAAATATCTCACTTGATGACCAAGTAACTATTAGTAAGAAAGCTTGGTCTAAAAACTTTCCTGATTCATCAAAAATGTTTATCGAAGTCGGTAAACAGGTTTCTGTGGACGATTTAAACCATGGCATCATCATTCAATCAGGTAACGATGCTTGCGTCGCTATGGCTGAGCATATTGCCGGAACTGAAGATGGTTTTGTCGACTTGATGAACTCTTGGTCTAAGCAATTAGGCATGAATGACAGCTATTTTGAAAACTCTCATGGATTAGATTCAGATAATCATAAGACAACAGCTTATGACATGGCACTACTTGGCGCTGCACTCATTCGCGATGTGCCAGAAGAGTACGATGTCTACAAAAAGAAATCTTTTACCTTCAATGGCATTAAGCAATACAACCGTAACGGTTTGTTATGGGATAAAAGCATGAATGTCGACGGTATTAAAACCGGGCATACTTCTGGAGCAGGATATAACTTAGTCACTTCAGCAACAAAGGACGATATGCGTCTGGTTGCCGTTGTTATGGGGACGAGGAGCGAATCGGCTCGTAAGGCTGAGAGTAAGAAAATTCTCAATTATGGTTTCCGTTTCTTCGAAACTATCACTCCGTATAAGGCTGGTGATAGTTTTGTATCACAAAAAATTTGGTACGGTGATAAAGAGTCTGTCGACTTGGGAGTTATCACTGACACTCCAATTACGATTAATCGCGGTCAAGCTCAAAACTTACAAGCTAATTTTGAGCTCACTAAAGAGCTCACTGCTCCATTAGCAAAAGGGGAAACTGTTGGCCGCATTTACTACCAGTTAAATGGTAAAGATATTGCTCAATTCCCACTTGTCACCCTACAAGAAGTTAATGAAGGCAGCTGGTTCAGTAAATTGATGGACTACTTTAAGCAGATGTTTGCAGGCTGGTTTAGCTGAAACCCTGTTAATAAGCAAATAATGAAGCCACCTTAGGGTGGCTTCATTGTTTCCCGTCCCCCTTGAAAAAACGTATAATGAACGCCATATAGAGCCTATTACATCGGCAAGAGAACTTAGATATGTTAGATACCAAATTTGATGAATTGATGGATTTCCCCAACTCTTTTCCCTTTAAAGTCGTTGGCGATGCTAGTGAAACCTTAGCTGATAGCGTTGTAGCGGTTGTACAACAACATGTGCCTGGAGATTATATCCCAAGCACTAAAGTATCCAGTAAAGGTACTTACAACTCGATAACCATCCGGGTAACAGTTCAAAGTAAAGAACAAGTTGAAACACTATATACAGAACTTGCCGCCATTGAAGGTGTAAAGCGTGTTTTGTAATCGTTTCAAATGAGTAACTTAGAAGTGTAATACCCACTAAAGATAACTGATGCTTCTAAATCGAGCATATATCTTCAATATTACTCATAGCTGATAAATGTGATCTAGCTTACATTTATCAGCTAGAGGAGTATAATGCCGCCATTATTGTTTAAGGGGAGAGGTTGCCCTTGTCTCAAAGCACATTACACGTTAGATATCTTGGTCAGCAAGATTACGAATCCGTATGGCACGCGATGCAGGAATATACCGATACCCGTGATGAATCCAGCCCAGATCAACTTTGGATAGTTGAACACGCACCTGTTTTTACCCAAGGCCAAGCAGGCAAGAGTGAGCATATTCTCAACCCGGGTGACATCCCAGTGATACAAGTCGATCGAGGTGGTCAAGTGACTTACCACGGACCCGGTCAGCTTGTGGCTTATCCTCTTATCAATATAAAACGATTAAAAATTGGTGTCAGAAAACTTGTCACTGATATTGAAAATAGCATAGTGCAGATGCTCGAAGGTTACCAAATAAAAGCCTATGCCAAAGCAGATGCACCAGGCGTTTATGTCGATGAACGCAAAATTGCTTCGCTAGGATTAAGGATCCGTAAGGGCTGCTCTTTTCATGGATTAGCCCTTAATGTCGATATGGATATGAGCCCATTTCAGCGAATTAACCCTTGTGGTTACGCTGGCTTAGAAATGGTGCAATGCAAGCCATTAGGTGGACCAAAAACTGTCGAAGAGGCAGGAGAGCAGCTCGTCAAAACATTTAGCCACAACTTAGGCTATCAGAATCTAGTTCATCATCAAGGGTTGTCACAGTCATATGAGTAGGCCAGAAAGATTACAAGCAGGTGTAAAACTGAGAGACGCTGATAAGGTCGCTCGTATTCCTGTCAAAGTGGTTCCCTCTGAACGCGCTACGATGCTACGCAAGCCAGATTGGCTAAGAGTTAAATTGCCAGCATCTAGCCAGCGTATAGACGATATCAAAAAAGCTTTACGCAAAAATGGCCTACACTCTGTCTGCGAAGAGGCATCATGCCCAAATCTTGCAGAGTGTTTTAACCACGGTACAGCAACCTTTATGATTTTGGGTGCTATTTGTACCCGACGCTGTCCATTTTGTGACGTAGCACATGGTCGCCCACTAAAGCCTGATGCAGAAGAGCCCAAAAAACTAGCTCAAACCATCAGAGATATGAGACTTAAGTATGTGGTTATCACCTCAGTTGATCGTGACGATTTACGTGACGGTGGTGCTCAACATTTCGCGGATTGTATCCGTGAGATCCGTGTGCTAAACCCAGAGATAAAGATCGAAACCTTAGTCCCAGACTTTCGCGGTCGAATCGATGCAGCACTAGATATTCTAGCAACAGAGCCACCAGATGTATTCAACCACAACCTGGAAACGGCTCCTATGCATTATCGTAAGGCAAGACCGGGCGCCAACTACCAGTGGTCTTTAGATCTGCTAAAGAAATTTAAAGACCGCCACCCTGATATTCCGACAAAATCGGGGTTAATGATGGGCTTAGGTGAAACTAACGAAGAGATAGCACAGGTACTTAGAGACCTACGTACTCACAATGTTGAAATGCTTACTCTGGGTCAATATTTGCAACCTTCTAAATTCCACTTACCTGTTGAACGTTACGTTCCACCGGCTGAGTTTGATGAATTAAGAGTTTTTGCTGAAGAGATTGGTTTTACTCATGCAGCTTGTGGCCCAATGGTGAGATCTAGCTACCATGCAGACCTCCAAGCCCAAGGTAAAGAAGTGAAGTAATACTAATTGCTTAATTACCAATTAGTTTGACCCCAAACGAAAAAACGTGCACTGACTTATCAGCGCACGTTTTTTTAGCATTAAAGAATGGAGTTAGAGAAGGTTCAACTCCATCAAAATAGCATCCTCAACACCCTCAGCCGTCCTGTAATACCCTTTTCTACAGCCAGCCCCTACGAACCCATATTGAGAATACAGCGCTCTAGCGGCAATACTGGAAGCTCTAACTTCTAGAAACAGGGTCTCGCCGGAAGCAGAGCGAGCACGGCTTATCACAGCTTCAAGCAAACGGCGGCCAAAACCTCGGCCTTGTTGTGATGGGCATACACAGATATCCATCAGGGTGGCGTCTTCAAAAATCTGGTGCAATATGGCAAAACCACACAACTGATCATCCATTATGCCAAATACTGAATACAAATCGCCAAAACAGCTCTGTATCGTTGCAAGGCTCATTGGATGTGTATGCGCTTGAGTAGCAATTAAGGACATTTTGCCAGCATCTTCAATTTGGAGCGATACTAACTTGCCAGGTTGCTCAGTTTTCATCTGTTTTGTCATTTCCAACACTATCAATATAGCAAGATAATTCATGCCATAGTTTACGCTTATCATCAGCGCTATTAGCAAGCTGAGCTATGGGAGAGGAGCTAAATTTAGAGTCCACGCTCGGGCGTTTAAGGCGGCGCATATCCCATAACACTTGGGTATTACTTCCCGAAACAGAATCTGAAATACTACAGTGAGTTGGCAGACAATCAGCAGAGGCTAAGACTGCACCAATTAACGGATGTACCTCAAGATTAGCATCGAACTTATCAACCAAAATCGTATATGCGCTGACAACTTTATCTGCACCGATCCAGCGAGTGATCCCCATAGCATCTAGATATGCACTTTTATCCACGATTACCAACACCTTTCATCTATTAAGGTGAGTAGGATAACAGTTATCTTTGCTGGGGTTAATCGCGTGATTACAGATATATCAATATCGTAGTGTGTGAAGTATTGAAGTATTGAAGTATTGAAGTATTGAAGTATTGAAGATTTTTATACAGAGCAGAGAGTGTTATACCTACTTGCATGAAGATTAGAAAGAAGCAGCTTAAATGAGTAAACGAAATTCACTTTGCTTGAGATGCAAAAAAGCCGAGCTAATGCTCGGCTTTTTCTTAATGTGGCAGGGGTGGAGGGATTCGAACTCTCAACATCAGGATTTGGAATCCCGCGCTCTGCCAATTGGAGCTACACCCCTATAAAACTTTAATCTTACATCTAAATATTTAACAGCCCCGATACTAAATATCGTGACTCGAAATGTGTGGCAGGGGTGGAGGGATTCGAACTCTCAACATCAGGATTTGGAATCCCGCGCTCTGCCAATTGGAGCTACACCCCTACATAATTTTGAGTATTAATTCTACTCAACCTCTGTCGAGGTCTCAATCCTATAAATCTACGGATTGAATGATATATCGATAAAATCGACATTTGGCAAATTTTATTGAATGGCAATGCCTATCAATTATAACTACAACCCTGTCGACGAAACGCATTATGCGTAAACTCCACTAAAAGGTAAAGTACTTTTATGCACAAATGGTTCAACTGCAGCATTTTCATCCATAACTGATACGGGTTAACTTTTCCAAATTAAATACTCAGTCAATATAATTAATTAACTGTAATCACTGCTGCAGTCATTGATACTTCGAATGCTTTTCCCACTCGAAATTTAAAACAGTTTAACTAGCAAAGCTAAAATTCAAAGCTAATCAATCACTGACAACATACAAAGAAACTAGGCATTAAATGTAAAATAAAGCACTCTCCCTATTCACCAGCGCTTGAGTCTATTATACAGTCTGTGCTAATGAGGGTGAAAAAACTGTACTTTGGATACACTGCAGTTAACTGTGTTGTAGCTTGAGTAACTTGTGACGAAGCTGGAGGCAAGCCACATGGCCCTCCACATGGCCTTTCCTTGGCATCCATGCCATCAGAAATTTGTTATTCCTAAACATCAGATGTAGTGAATATCATGAATACATAGGTGCAATTCATGACCAAGCTGATCAACGGGCAACAGTTATGAATGACGCAAATGTCGATATTGAACGACTATATGGATATAGGAGGTACGAGGCCAAGGAGGACAAAAGTAAAATAATGCGAGCTGTTACCGAGGGCATTCATCGACCGACTCTTTATAAACCAAAGTAAGCATTGCACGTACGTGCTTAAATGGATAAGTCACCTGCATACATTGAAATTGGATAAGCAGTTTTGTAGCCTGCAACTAAGGCGCCTTCCAATGGCATAGCTTTGAATGGACATGATACTTGCCGAAGGCCGAACACATAGGGGCGAAAAAATCAGTTTTTTGGATGCGCAGCATTCAACTGTTTTGTAGCGAGAGGCGACGTAGTCGTCGAACTGAGGGGCTGACCGCCAGAGCCCCTCATTGGCATCCATGCCACTGGGGCATTTGTTAATCCTAAACATCAGATGGCGGAAATGCCCTTAATGCACGACTATATGGATATAAGGAGGTACGAGCCCAAGGATGGGTGAAGGTAGAATAATACCATTCCATCTTAATATTTAGTCATTCTTGCCCAATCCCTTCGACATAGTGACATCACTCTTTTTGTATCACTAATGAAGCTATTCCAGGCAATCGAACAGGCATCGACTATATCTTCGTATCCTTTAAAGCTGCGATTAGCCAGATGACGTTGCCGTAACCAACTCCAAACTTGCTCTACAGGATTTAGCTCTGGTGAGTACGGGGGTAATTTTATAATGCTAAGGTTGATAAACTCATCAGCTATATCATTGGTATGCCAACCAGCACCATCCATTACAACTACAGCGTGCCGACCAGGCTTAGTTCTTTTGGCTATCAGCGACAGGTGCTGACGCATAATGTCTTTACTTAAATAGGGAGCAATTATTGCCTCTGTTTCTCCTGTTTCAGGACAAACTGCACCAAAGAAATGAACATACTCAAATTGCTGCTGACGAACTGCTCTAGGGCGCGTTCCTTTTCTTGCCCATAAGCGTGTCGTGCTGTTTTGTTGTCCGAAACGAGCTTCATCCTGAAACCAAATGTCGACCCGATCGAGGCCTACACTACCAGGGATGTTAAGGATCGTTTCCAGTTGAAACTTTTTTAAAAGCCATTTGGGCCTCAGCTGATTGCTTTGGGTGCATAGAGCGACTGGTTATCCAGCTAAAGTTCAACGTATCCAGTAGCTTATAAATTGCATTCGGATGGTAATCAACATTAAATTGAAGCTGGATATATTTTAAGATCGCATCCCCTGTCAACCGACCTCCAGAGGTTCTCATGCTTTGTGCTTCTATATATTCAATTAATTGCTGCTTTTGCTTTGTAGTGAGGTAGCTATCTCGCCCTTTATTTCTTTTGGCATCCAACCCTTTGAGCCCGTAAGTAAGATATTTCGAGACCCATGCATTTACACTAGCACGGGCTACTTTAAGTCTCTTGGTCACTTCCGTTCGATTATGACCTTCTAGAAATAGAGATACTGCCAGTAATCGGATACGTTTACGGGGATCTTTTTCAGCTCTAGATAAAGCTAAGATCTCTTCTGCTGTGTAGTTTTTCAAAGCAAGGTACAAGTTATTGATGGTGACCATATTAGATCACAACTCATTACTGATTGGTATAATGCACGATTGTATGGATATAGGAGGTAGAGCATTGTCAGGAACAAATGCCGAGGAGCTATTATCGAGAGCGAAGCAGGGCGAAAATCATAAAATGATGGCTTTTAAGCGAGAGACATGGAGGTCGAACTGGCCTTTTAACAAGGATGTTATTGCCAGAGCCGAGGAGCAATTTACGCCACACTGCGTTAGCAGCTTAGGGCTGCATGTGAAGTAGGCATTGCACGTACGTGCTTAAGTAGATAAACCACCTGCCTACATTGAAGTTGGATAAGTGGTTTTGTAGCCTGTAACCAAGGCGCCTTCCAATGATCCTGCTTGGAATGGTCATGATACTTGCCGAAGGCCGAACACATGGGGGCGGAGAAGTCGCGCTTTGGATGCGTAGCATTCAGCTACTTTGTAGCGAGAGGCGACGTAGTCGTCGAACTGAGGGGGCTGACCGCTCAGCGGCGGAATAGCTTCGAAGCAGGAGCTTTTAAAACCTTAACAAAGGCGCCTGTCATGGCCAGCTATGCTAAAGCTTCGCGCTCATAAGCACATCGCTATTGCGATATTCGCCCTACTATCACATGAAATGAATCTCACTGCGTTCGGACTTTCTATTTCCCCATGCTCGAGTGGTCATCTTTCCAGGCTAAAAACGAAAAAAGCCCATTGCGTTAGCAATGGGCTTATTCGTTATTAGGCGCCTGGAAATGACCTACTCTCACATGGGGAGACCCCACACTACCATCGGCGCAATTGCGTTTCACTTCTGAGTTCGGGATGGGATCAGGTGGGGCCACAATGCTATGGTTTCCAGACTAATTTGGCAAAATTTCGAAAGCTGGCTATTCAGATGCATTAACGCGTCTAAATCGCAAAATAATTGGTCTAACTTAAATCAAATACGTATTCTTTTGTGCTTATGAAGTAATACACACACTAACTACACAAACCCATCTGGGTTGTATGGTTAAGCCTCACGAGTCATTAGTACAGGTTAGCTCAACGCCTCACAACGCTTACACACCCTGCCTATCAACGTCCTAGTCTCGAACGGCTCTTTAGAGGAATTAAATTCCTAGGGATGACTCATCTTAGGACTCGCTTCCCGCTTAGATGCTTTCAGCGGTTATCGATTCCGAACGTAGCTACCGGGCAATGCTATTGGCATAACAACCCGAACACCAGCGGTTCGTCCACTCCGGTCCTCTCGTACTAGGAGCAGCTTCCTTCAATCATCCAACGCCCACGGCAGATAGGGACCGAACTGTCTCACGACGTTCTGAACCCAGCTCGCGTACCACTTTAAATGGCGAACAGCCATACCCTTGGGACCGACTTCAGCCCCAGGATGTGATGAGCCGACATCGAGGTGCCAAACACCGCCGTCGATATGAACTCTTGGGCGGTATCAGCCTGTTATCCCCGGCGTACCTTTTATCCGTTGAGCGATGGCCCTTCCATTCAGAACCACCGGATCACTATGACCTACTTTCGTACCTGCTCGACGTGTATGTCTCGCAGTTAAGCTGGCTTATGCCATTGCACTAACCGTACGATGTCCGACCGTACTTAGCCAACCTTCGTGCTCCTCCGTTACTCTTTGGGAGGAGACCGCCCCAGTCAAACTACCCACCAGGCACTGTCCTCAACCCCGATTCAGGGGCCAGAGTTAGAACATCAAAACTACAAGGGTGGTATTTCAAGGTTGACTCCACAAAAACTAGCGTCTCTGCTTCAAAGTCTCCCACCTATCCTACACATGTAGGTTCAATGTTCAGTGCCAAGCTATAGTAAAGGTGCACGGGGTCTTTCCGTCTAGCCGCGGGTATACGGCATCTTCACCGCAATTTCAACTTCACTGAGTCTCGGCTGGAGACAGCGTGGCCGTCATTACGCCATTCGTGCAGGTCGGAACTTACCCGACAAGGAATTTCGCTACCTTAGGACCGTTATAGTTACGGCCGCCGTTTACCGGGGCTTCGATCATGAGCTTCTCCGAAGATAACCCAATCAATTAACCTTCCGGCACCGGGCAGGCGTCATACCGTATACTTCCTCTTGCGAGTTTGCACAGTACTGTGTTTTTGATAAACAGTTGCAGCCACCTGGTATCTGCGACTGCCAGCAGCTTAAGGAGCAAGTCCCATCACCGCCGGCAGCGTACCTTCTCCCGAAGTTACGGTACCATTTTGCCTAGTTCCTTCAGCCGAGTTCTCTCAAGCGCCTTGGTATTCTCTACCCAACCACCTGTGTCGGTTTGGGGTACGATTCCTACTAACCTGAAGCTTAGAAGATTTTCCTGGAAGCATGGCATCAACTACTTCATCCCCTTGGGGACTCGTCATCAACTCTCAGCTTTGCAATTTAATGCGTTCACCCGGATTTGCCTAAGTGAACAGCCTACAGCCTTAAACGCGGACAACCAACGCCGCGCTAGCCTAGCCTTCTCCGTCTCTCCATCGCAGTTAGTAGAAGTACGGGAATATTAACCCGTTTCCCATCGATTACGCCTTTCGGCCTCACCTTAGGGGTCGACTTACCCTGCCCTGATTAACATTGGACAGGAAACCTTGGTCTTTCGGCGAGGGAGTTTTTCACTCCCTTTATCGTTACTCATGTCAGCATTCGCACTTCTGATACCTCCAGCGTGGGTTACCCCTTCGCCTTCAACGGCTTACAGAACGCTCCTCTACCGCTTGCTAGTAAACTAGCAAACCCATAGCTTCGGTGTATTGCTTAGCCCCGTTAAATCTTCCGCGCAGGCCGACTCGACTAGTGAGCTATTACGCTTTCTTTAAATGATGGCTGCTTCTAAGCCAACATCCTAGCTGTCTAAGCCTTCCCACATCGTTTCCCACTTAGCAATAACTTTGGGACCTTAGCTGATGGTCTGGGTTGTTTCCCTTTTCACGACGGACGTTAGCACCCGCCGTGTGTCTCCCGTATAGTACTCATTGGTATTCGGAGTTTGCAAAGGGTTGGTAAGTCGGGATGACCCCCTAGCCTTAACAGTGCTCTACCCCCAATGGTATTCGTACGAGGCGCTACCTAAATAGCTTTCGAGGAGAACCAGATATCTCCGAGTTTGATTGGCCTTTCACCCCCAGCCACAAGTCATCACCGCATTTTTCAACATACGTGTGTTCGGTCCTCCAGTTGATGTTACTCAACCTTCAACCTGCCCATGGCTAGATCACTCGGTTTCGGGTCTACACCTTGCAACTAAACGCGCAGTTAACACTCGGTTTCCCTACGGCTCCGCTATTCGCTTAACCTTGCTACAAAATGTAAGTCGCTGACCCATTATACAAAAGGTACGCAGTCACGGTCTCAAGGACCGCTCCCACTGCTTGTACGTATACGGTTTCAGGTTCTATTTCACTCCCCTCACAGGGGTTCTTTTCGCCTTTCCCTCACGGTACTGGTTCACTATCGGTCAGTCAGGAGTATTTAGCCTTGGAGGATGGTCCCCCCATGTTCAGACAAGATGTCACGTGTCCCGTCCTACTCGTTTTCATCTATAGTTAGTTTTCATGTACGGGGCTATCACCCTGTGCCGCTGAGCTTTCCAACTCATTCCACTAACACCCTATAGACTTAAGGGCTAATCCCCGTTCGCTCGCCGCTACTAGGGGAATCTCGGTTGATTTCTTTTCCTCCGGGTACTTAGATGTTTCAGTTCCCCGGGTTTGCCTCACATACCTATGTATTCAGTATGTGATACTCACTTATGTGAGTGGGTTTCCCCATTCGGATATCGTTAGCTCAAATGCTTGTTACTAGCTCGCCAACGCTTTTCGCAAGTTACTACGTCCTTCATCGCCTCTGACTGCCAAGGCATCCACCGTATACGCTTAGTCACTTAACCATACAACCCACATAGGTCTAAACCAATGTAAATTGTATCGCAACTAATGGTGTTTACTTTCGCCAAAAGAATACTCTTGAAGTGCATTGCTGCACTTCGGCACTTGATTTAAGTGTTTGAGAACTCAATTATTTTATATTTCGCGCTAATGCTATAAACCACTGCAATTACCGAATCTTACGAATCAGCTTTCACAATAGTCCCTTTCACATTAACACTATCAGCTTTCCAAATTTTTAAAGAACAAACATCACCGTAAAGGCATGTTTCTCGCTCTAACAAGAACAAGTTATCTGTGTGAACACTCAGCAAATATTGAGTTAGTCGTATAGGTAAGGAGGTGATCCAGCCCCAGGTTCCCCTAGGGCTACCTTGTTACGACTTCACCCCAGTCATGAACCACACCGTGGTAAACGCCCTCCCCGAAGGGTTAAGCTATCTACTTCTGGTGCAGCCCACTCCCATGGTGTGACGGGCGGTGTGTACAAGGCCCGGGAACGTATTCACCGTAGCATTCTGATCTACGATTACTAGCGATTCCGACTTCACGGAGTCGAGTTGCAGACTCCGATCCGGACTACGACCGGCTTTGTGGGATTAGCTTGACCTCGCGGCTTTGCGACCCTCTGTACCGACCATTGTAGCACGTGTGTAGCCCTACTCGTAAGGGCCATGATGACTTGACGTCGTCCCCACCTTCCTCCGGTTTATCACCGGCAGTCTCCCTAAAGTTCCCACCATTACGTGCTGGCAAATAAGGATAAGGGTTGCGCTCGTTGCGGGACTTAACCCAACATTTCACAACACGAGCTGACGACAGCCATGCAGCACCTGTCTCACAGTTCCCGAAGGCACCAAGCTATCTCTAGCGAGTTCTGTGGATGTCAAGAGTAGGTAAGGTTCTTCGCGTTGCATCGAATTAAACCACATGCTCCACCGCTTGTGCGGGCCCCCGTCAATTCATTTGAGTTTTAACCTTGCGGCCGTACTCCCCAGGCGGTCTACTTAATGCGTTAGCTTGGGAGCCCAGTAACTAAGTTACCAAACTCCGAGTAGACATCGTTTACGGCGTGGACTACCAGGGTATCTAATCCTGTTTGCTCCCCACGCTTTCGTACCTGAGCGTCAGTCTTTGTCCAGGGGGCCGCCTTCGCCACCGGTATTCCTTCAGATCTCTACGCATTTCACCGCTACACCTGAAATTCTACCCCCCTCTACAAGACTCTAGTTTGCCAGTTCAAAATGCAATTCCCAGGTTGAGCCCGGGGCTTTCACATCTTGCTTAACAAACCGCCTGCGTACGCTTTACGCCCAGTAATTCCGATTAACGCTTGCACCCCTCGTATTACCGCGGCTGCTGGCACGAAGTTAGCCGGTGCTTCTTCTGCGAGTAACGTCACAGCTATAGTTTATTAAACTACAACCTTTCCTCCTCGCTGAAAGTGCTTTACAACCCGAAGGCCTTCTTCACACACGCGGCATGGCTGCATCAGGCTTTCGCCCATTGTGCAATATTCCCCACTGCTGCCTCCCGTAGGAGTCTGGGCCGTGTCTCAGTCCCAGTGTGGCTGATCATCCTCTCAGAACAGCTAGGGATCGTCGCCTAGGTGAGCTATTACCTCACCTACTAGCTAATCCCACCTAGACTCATCTAATCGCGAAAGGCCCGAAGGTCCCCTCCTTTCCCCCGTAGGGCGTATGCGGTATTAGCAGTCGTTTCCAACTGTTATCCCCCACGACTAGGCAGATATCTAGGCATTACTCACCCGTCCGCCGCTCGACAGCAAAGGTAGCAAGCTACCTTCCTGTTTCCGCTCGACTTGCATGTGTTAGGCCTGCCGCCAGCGTTCAATCTGAGCCATGATCAAACTCTTCAATTAAAGTTTTTTGTTCTCACCCGATTAAGGATGAAGAACGGCTCAACGAATTATACTGTTTTTCACAAACCCGAAGGTTTATGAAGCTTACATATTTTGCTTCTTAATCATTACTCTCTCGAAAGAAAACAAATCATAAGTTGCTATGGTCACTCAGTAGTTCATTGAGTAAATTTTTGATTGCCTACATTCCGAAGAACAGGAGGCAATTTCGAATAATTCAACACCTGTGAGTGCCCACACAGATTTCTTGTTTTGAATTGTTAAAGAGCGTTAGCATCAATCTTTCAGATGCTGCCGTTAGACGCTAGGTCGTTGGCTTTCACTTACTAACTAAGACGTTTCGTCTTGGCTAGGGAGGCGTATTTTACACGCTCCGTGGTTGGCGTCAAGGGCTTTTAAAAATTTAATTCCAATCGTTTAAAACGAAGAAAAAATCTAGCTTACTTGTTGCCCTGACTGCGTTTCAGCTTTCGTTTAAGAAGACTGGCTTGCCGTGTCAGTGGGTGCGCATTATAGGGATGTCAGCCCAGAGCGCAAGCGCTTATTTTAAAAAAACGACTAACTGGATAATTTTCCGACAATCCAGTTTTAAAAGCCGTAATTAGACACGTTTTCAAAGCTTACTTTGAGATTCATTAGCTAATACTCTTCAGCAAGGAGATTAAGTCTGGCACAATTTTTAGAGGCTGCACTAATACTTTTAGATTTATTTTAACCTTCCATAACTATACATGTAGAAAGTCTCCACCCTACTCTTACTTATCTGTATCTGTCTTTGAGGGAGCTTTCAATTTACGTATTCCACGTACGGTCAATACAGGCCCAGACAAGGCATAACAATAAAAAATCAGACATAAAATAAAGGCTGGCTCTAATGACACAAACACTAAGGCACCGACGATAGATAGGATCACCCAAAAATTAACTCTGCCACGCCAATTTAAATCTTTAAAAGATGAGTATCTGAAGTTACTCACCATTAATAAACCTAAACATAGGGTTATTACCATAGCTAACCAGCTAACGTTTCTACCTTCTATTCCATTTTGCGTTGCTAGCCAGATGCTGGCTGCGATAACAGCAGCAGCAGCGGGGCTTGCTAACCCTTGGAAATACCTCTTATCTGCGACTCCTACCTGAGTATTGAACCGAGCAAGTCTTAGCGCCGCACCAGAACAATATATAAATGCAGCTAACCAGCCTAATTTCCCCAACTCTGACAATCCCCAGTTATAGGCAATTAACGCAGGAGCGACACCGAATGAAACCATGTCGGCCATGCTGTCATACTCAGCACCAAATTGACTTTGGGTATTAGTCATTCTTGCTACCCGACCATCAAGACCATCAAATAACATGGCGACAAAGACAGCGATTGCAGCTGATTCAAATTGACCATTCATAGATGCAATCACTGAATAAAAACCAGCGAAGAGTCCTGCAGTCGTGAACAAGTTAGGCAGTAAAAAAATGCCTTTACGTTTAACCGATTCTTTATCAAACTTATTCATAGTATTCAAAAATAGGTATCGAGTATAAAAAATATACCATACTCTAAGCGTTGAATATTTCACAATGTCTTACTTCTAATCAATTAAGGTAAGCGCATTATGAGCCCATACTCTGATGATTCTCATTTCCAATGGAAGGTAGCATGTACGCAAAAAATTTAATTCTCTGCATATCATTGTTTCTTATCGCGCCTTCTTCGGCTACCGTAATATACAAGTGGGTAGATAAAGATGGTGTGACTCATTATAGCCAACAGATCCCAGAGAATACTGAACATCAGAGCAAATCTAAAAAATTATACAGTGAAGATATAGAGCCAAAACTAATTGGTACTATCGCTCCAAGTGTTCGTACAGAAGATAATCAGCAGAGCCAGGCTCAACAGGATGCTGCTAAGATTAATGAGCAAGATAAAGAACAAGCAAAAGAGATATGCAAGAACGCAGAATACAACCTTAATATTCTCGAAACCCACTCTAGACTGAATAGTAAAGACAATGAGACTGGAGAAGTAACAAGTATTACTGAAGAGCAGCGCCAAGAGAGAATTAAACAGCAGAAACAAAGAATAAAATTATTTTGTAAGTAATTTGGTTTCAAAATGATAAAAAACAGACTTAAGCAAGTCTGTTTTTTATGAAGATAGAATGCTATTACTCTCGCATGACTGTGCACATCAAACCAATTTAAGACAATTAAAACTTCATCTTCAAACGAAGCTTATTGCGTAAATGCTAATTCAGTTCCTGCGCATTCAATTCTGATGGTTTTCCCTGGTACTAAATCACCAGCTAAAATCTTCTGTGCAAGCGGATTTTCAACTTCTTGCTGCAAGGCCCTTTTTAAGGGTCTTGCACCATAAACGGGATCAAATCCAGCCCTAGCTATTAATGCTAATGCATCCTCGCTCAACTCCAAATCATAATCTTTCTCAGCAAGTCGCTTCCTAAGTAGCTCAATTTGAATCGTGGCAATATACGCAATGTGCTTTTCACCCAACGGATGGAAAACCACAGTTTCATCAATTCTATTTAAAAACTCAGGTCTAAAACTATGAACAACTACATTCATTACTTCAGATTTCATCTCCGAATAAGATAACGATGTGAATCTGTCCTGAATAATCTCTGAACCCAAGTTAGAAGTCATGATCACAACTGTATTTCTAAAATCGACAGTGCGCCCCTGACCATCAGTTAGCCTGCCGTCATCTAATACCTGCAATAAAATATTAAAAACATCAGGGTGAGCTTTTTCTACTTCATCTAAAAGGATCACTGAATAGGGCTTTCTTCTAACTGCTTCAGTTAAATAGCCCCCTTCTTCATAACCTACATAACCTGGAGGAGCACCGAGTAAACGTGCTACTGAGTGTTTCTCCATAAATTCTGACATATCGATCCGCACCAAGGAGGATTCAGTATCGAACAAAAACTTAGCCAATGATTTACACAGTTCAGTTTTACCGACTCCCGTCGGCCCCAAAAATAGGAATGAACCTATTGGTCGCTCTGGATCGGAAAGTCCAGCACGGCTTCTACGAATTGCATTGGATACCGCATCGACAGCTTCATCCTGACCAATAACCCGCTTGTGAAGTGCCTCTTCCATATGCAGAAGTTTCTCTTTCTCTCCTTCAAGCATCTTAGAGACCGGAATCCCCGTAGCCCTTGAAAGTACTTCCGCAATTTCAACATCTGTCACTTTGTTACGTAACAAGGTCATATCTTGCATTTCTGCTTGCGTAGCTAAGTCGAGTTGCTTCTCTAAGGCTGGAATTCGACCGTATTGAAGTTCAGACATGCGGGTTAGATCGCTAGCTCGTCTTGCAACATCCAGATCTAATCTAGCCTGCTCGAGGTCGGCTTTAATATGCTGAGTCCCAGCAAGGGATGCTTTTTCTGTGTGCCAAATCTCGTTTAACTCCGCAGCTTTTACATCAACCTCTTTTAGCTCTTTACGTAATATAAACAAGCGTCGAATACTGGACTCATCGATCTCTTTCGCTAATGCCTGTTCTTCTATTTTAAGCTGGATCCCACGACGCTCTAATTTATCGAGCACTTCAGGTTTTGAATCTATTTGTATTCTAATGCTTGAAGCTGCTTCATCAATCAGATCAATTGCCTTATCGGGCAGTTTTCGATCTGATACATAACGATTTGACATGCTTGCCGCTGCGACAATTGCAGGATCAGTTATTTCAACATGGTGATGGAGTTCGTAGCGTTCTTTTAGCCCACGTAAAATGGCGATAGTGTCTTCAACATTGGGCTCTTCCACTAAGACTTTTTGAAAACGTCGCTCCAAGGCTGCATCTTTCTCAATATATTGACGGTATTCATCCAACGTCGTCGCACCGACACAATGTAGATCACCACGAGCAAGTGCAGGTTTAAGCATATTGCCGGCATCCATCGCACCGTCACCTTTACCCGCTCCGACCATAGTATGTAATTCATCAATGAAGAGGATAACTTGACCTTCTTCTTGAGAAAGTTCATTGAGGACAGCTTTTAAACGCTCTTCGAATTCTCCACGATATTTAGCACCAGCCACCAATGAGCCCATGTCCAGAGAGAGAACTCGTTTGTTTTTTATACCTTCTGGTACTTCACCATTTACGATTCTTTGCGCTAAACCTTCAACAATCGCAGTTTTACCTACGCCTGGTTCACCGATTAACACCGGATTATTTTTCCTACGACGCTGCAATACTTGAATCGTTCGTCGTATTTCATCATCACGGCCAATAACAGGATCGAGCTTCCCTTGTTCAGCTCGCTCAGTCAGATCAACGGTAAACTTTTTTAAAGCTTGGCGTTGATCTTCGGCATTTGGGTCGTCCACAGTTTTACCAGCTCTGATCTGTAGAATGGTCTGTTCCATCAGCTCTTTTGTTGCGCCAGATTTCTTTAAGCTCTGTGCAAGTGGATCGTTGCCTTCAAGGGCTGCAAGTACAAATAGTTCACTGGAAATAAATTTGTCTTTGCGTTTCTGCGACAATTTGTCGCAAAAATTAAGCAAACGAATCAATGCTTGTGATAACTGAATATCCCCGCCGGTTCCCTCAACTTGAGGCAAGCGCTCTAACTCTTGGCTGAGCATAGAGCGAAGCGAACTAACCTGCATACCAGCCTGAGTTAGCAGTGGGTGTATAGAACCATTATCTTGATTGAGAAGAGCCATCATCAGATGGATCGGCTCAATAAACTGGTGATCTCGACCCAATGCTAATGATTGAGCATCAGAAATGGCAGTTTGAAACTTATTGGTCATACGATCGAGTCGCATATAGCCTCCAGCACAAAAAAACAGAATGAATCTAAACTAACTATATAGTTACAAGGTTGGGGTGTTTTGGAATAATTTCAAGGTGAGAACTGCATGACTTAGTCTAGGGAAGTAAAATAGTTTAATTTAGCCAGATAAATGATGCCATGCGACCAGTGACCCCATCTCTTCGAAAAGAGAAGTAGTCCGAATTTTGAGTAAAAGTGCACGCGTCAGCTTGATATACTTCATTAACCCCCGCGAGCTGTAACCTAAACTTGGCTAGGCCTTGTAAATCGGCCAGGTATTTACCTGCACGCTCGCCGGAAACGAAAAAGTCTGAACTGGCAGGGTGAAAAGCAATAAACTGCTCTCTTACTTCACGACCGACTTCAAAGGCAATAGGCCCAATAGCGGGACCCAAATAGGCAATGAGTTCTGAATTGTTGGCAGAAAACTGAGTTAAAGCAACCTCAATAATGCCATCACATAATCCCCGCCATCCAGCATGTACAGCTGAAACCTCTTTACCATACTTATCGCAGATAAGTACGGGTAAACAGTCAGCTGTCATGACGGTACAGACTTGTTGTCTCGTCGAAGTAAAACTTCCATCGGCAGTGCAAAGCTGCAGGTTATCAGCCTGAACAACCTTATTACTATGAATCTGTTCTAACCAGCAGGGAGATTGAGGCAAACCTAAGTACTCTTGTATGAGTGCTCGATTTGCCAATACATCTGTTTCTTCATCTCCCACATGCAAGCCTAAGTTCAAGCTTGCAAAAGGCGGCTTGCTGACACCACCTACTCGCGTTGAAAACGCAATATTTACTCCCTGAGGAATATGCCAGCCAGTCATCATAGTAAAGCGTAAGCCAATTTATAACACTGGAGGATTGTCTTCAGTGTCTTTTCTCAATCCCCTTGTCAAAGCCACCATATCTTCCGGCACAGGAGCCTGCCAACTCATCACTTCTAAAGTATATGGATGTGCTAACTCAAGCCTAATCGCATGCAGAGCTTGGCGTTTAAAGCCCATATACAATTCAAAAAACTCAGGAGAAATACCTTTAGGCGGTCTTGGACGGCCGCCATAAACAGGGTCGCCAACTAAGATATTACCAATATGAGCCATATGAACACGGATCTGATGGGTTCTACCCGATTCAAGCCTGAGCCTTAAACGCGTATGAGCTCTGAATTTCTCAGCAACGCGATAATGGGTCATCGCTGGCTTACCATTATGCACAACGGCCATATGAGTACGTTTAGTCGGATGACGATCAATTGGCTCATCAACAGTACCACCAGAAATGAGTCCACCCATCACGATAGCTTCGTATTCACGAACTATCTCACGAGCTTGCAAAGCTGATACTAAGTGAGTTTGAGCTTCAACAGTCTTAGCGACAACCATCAAACCTGTTGTATCTTTATCGAGTCGATGAACAATTCCTGCACGAGGTACTAGCTCTATGCCTGGGCAATGATGCAATAAAGCATTCATCAAAGTGCCATCTTTGTTTCCTGCACCAGGATGAACCACCAGTCCAGCTTGTTTATTGATAACCAAAATATGGTCATCTTCATAAACAATATCAAGATCGATAGCTTGTGCTTTAGCTGTCGTCTCCTCAACTAAGGTTGCACCGACGGCAATTTCTTGCCCTTCAAGTACTTTTTCTCGTGGCTTAATACATGCTTCACCATCGATAGTGACCACACCATCTAAGATCCACTCTTTAATACGCGTACGTGAGTAATCAGGAAACAAATCAGCCAAAGTTTGATCCAATCTTTGCCCGGTTTGTGTTGCTGTTATCTCGCTTTTTAGATTAATCTCTTGTGTCATAGGAACCGTCCCCGTTTTTCGGGGTCCAAAATTGTGAGCTATCTGTTACAATCGAATTGTTTCTATTTTATATCGAAATGGAAAAAATCTTAACTACAACTTTAAAAGAATCGAAATTAAGTATGCATAAATTTGTTAAAGGTGCTCTATTAGCCCTATTTTCAATAGCCATTACGGCTTGTAGTAGTAGCCCAGAAGATGATCTAAAGGTTAATAAATCATCGCCTGATGTATTATATTCTCAAGCTCGGACCTCAATGGAGCTTGGTAATTTCAGCAAGGCTGTACGTTCTTTGGAAGCATTAGACTCTCGCTATCCATTCGGACCACATAAAACTCAGGTTCAGCTAGATCTGATTTATGCTTATTATAAGCTAGATGACCCAGCTTCTGGTATAGCCAACATAGATCGTTTCATCAGACTCAACCCTACTCATAAAGATATTGATTATGTCTATTACATGCGTGGGCTTGTTAATATGCAGTCAGATAGTTACATGTTCCATGACATGCTAAATATCGACAGAACCGACCGAGATCCAAAGGTCGCACAAGATGCATTTAAAGATTTTGATCGCTTAATCAAATCTTACCCAAACAGCAAATATGCTCCTGATGCCGCCCAACGTATGCAATATCTAAAAAATCGTTTAGCTAAGTATTCAATCAATGTTGCCGAATACTATATGAAGATGAATGCTTGGAGTGCCGCAGCAATACGCGCTCAATCAGTTATGGAAACCTACCCAGGTACACCATCAACTGAGCGTGCATTAGAGATCATGGCCGATGCATATTATGAACTAGGTCAAGAAAAACTCAAAGAGAATGTGCTTACTGTAATGAAAGCCAATTACCCAGCGAATAAAAAACTGGTTAAGTAATTACTTTTGTTCTCTAATAAAAGCTCTCGCCTAAGCTAGGTTGGGAGCTTTTTTATTTCTATAAAAGCTAATTCCCCAATAAAACAGCCTAGCATAAAGCGTCTAGCCACCTAGCTAAAATATTAGCTCTAGTCAGGTCTACGCTAACTAATTTAGCTATAAACGGCTACGTAGCCTAAAAGTTATCCAAACAGGTAGCAAAAATCATTATATTGCAAAAAACGGTTGACTCAAATCCTTAAAAGCCTTTTAATGACGCCGTTGCCCGAATAGCTCAGTCGGTAGAGCAGAGGATTGAAAATCCTCGTGTCCCTGGTTCGATTCCGGGTTCGGGCACCATATTTCATTTAGGTGCCTCAAGCGTCTAAAATAAAAAAACCTCGTTTACGAGGTTTTTTTATGTCTGCAATTTGTAAACGCGCTAGTATCTTCCGATACTAGCGCCAGTTATAACGCTTTTAAATCTTAAATAAGCTAACAGCTTGCTGCAATGACTCGGCTCGAGATTTAACTTCACTGGATGCTTGAGCATTTTCATCAGCAGCTGTCGCTGAATCCTGAGCGATATCCCTAATGATCACCACATTTTTATTTACCTCTGATGCCACCATGCTCTGCTCCTCAATTGCCGCAGCTATCTGGGTGCTCATATCCATTATATTAGTCACATCGGTATTGATTTGCTGAAGCAGTGTGCCCGCAGAAGCTGCTTGCTCGGCACTTTCAGCACCTTGTTTTTGAGTCGACTCCATTAGCTGCACAATTGAGCGTGTTCTTGCTTGGAGTGTTTGAATGATACCAGCTATCTCTTCGGTAGACTCCTGGGTTCTCATCGCAAGACTTCGCACCTCGTCAGCGACCACTGCAAAACCACGTCCCTGTTCACCCGCTCTAGCAGCCTCAATAGCTGCGTTAAGGGCTAATAAGTTTGTCTGCTCGGCAATACCTCTAATCACGTCAAGTACGCTACCGATAGTTTCGCTGTCTTTCTCCAAGTCTGATACAACCTGTGCCGAACCATTCAATTGCTCAGCTAAAGACTGAATTTTCTCAATCGTCTGCTCAACACCTAGCTGGCCTTTCTGTGCATTCTCATGGGTATTACTGGCCCTATCGGCAGCAAGTTCTGTATTTTTAGCAATCTCATCAATGGTCGCCCCCATTTCGGTAATTGCGGTTGCAACCATATCAGTCTCATTGAGTTGCTGACTCACACCTTCAGAAGCTTTAGTCGCATTCATCGACAACTCACCACATGAATGGTTCATGATCTGAACCGACTCTATAACTTCATCAATCAGCTTCTGAAAACTTTCTACCATACTGTTAAAGTGCTGAGCAATTTGCCCAAGTTCATCTTCAGCAGTTGCATCACAACGTATGGTTAAATCTTTGTTTTTTTCGATATTAGAGATAGCACGGGTAATTCTTTCAACAGGATCCATGATGCTGCGAATAATATAAAAAGTAACAGCACTTAAAATAATGGCAATTAAAATAAATATCGTGATACCTAATGAAAATGCTGAATCTTCTGCATCTTGAATAGCACTGAGGGCTTGCTCTTTGAGTGTCACTGAATCGGCTTCAGCTGTGGTTATCGCGTCACGTAATGAGGCCATCTGGCCATCATCCTTGGTTAACCCTAGCGCCCTTTCTTTATTAACCAGTGCCATGAAGTCATTTTGATAACTAGACATGAGAGATGAAATTTGACTCTTTGCTGTCGCATCCAGCACTGATTGAGAAAGAATCTGCTGAAACTTTGCAATATTCCCATCAAATTTTTCGATGTAACTCATATTTCTGCGTAACATGAAATCCTTTTCGTTACGTCTCAGTTGTAACATATACACCATTAACTCAGGTTGATCGTGTTTCTTGACTAATGTTTCAACGTCTCGAACAGCTTGCCTCAATGCTCCGTATAAACCTGTTTTAGGTGTTAAACCAATCTCCTGTTGTAATTTTACCACTGACTCAAAAGATTGTTTATAGTGCTGCAGACTTTGCTCAAAACTGTCCAACGCATTCGTCGGTATATTAAAATACACAAACTTTTGTTTGAGCGTATTCATCACTGCTGCCATGTCACTTGAGTTTTGCTTATGCTTATCTAAATAGCCTAAATCAAGACGAGCAAAGAAGTCCTTCTCATCCTTTCTCAAACTTAGCACTTCATTTTCTAACTCGATAACATTATGTGCCGTTAGTGATAACTCACCCTGAACAGCACTTGAATATTGTTGCAAACCAAACATAGCAACTAAGGATATGATAGATACAGCAGCACTGAGCAGCAATTTATGACGAATGAGCATTATAGGGTTTCCTTAAAACAAGCACTCTTATAAAAATAGTCGTAAATCTCTATAAAGGTAAATAAAAATCAAGCCACAACGAAAGCGTTACACTATATTTACCCGCTATCGACCACAAAGCCAGAGATTTTAACTAATTTACATCACTTCAATCAAATTAAACCATTGCTAAATAAAGCTAATTTCAGTTAAAGACCTATTATTGTCATAAACATTACTTTATAAGTATTCAATCAGGGTATACAATATCCAAAAATAACTATGGAAAACAATATGCAGGTTATAGATGCTAAAACAGTTCATGCCATCTTAAACTTTGAGGAGCTCATCTCAGAACTCAAAGAAACATTCTCTAAACCTGCAGGCATGCCGCAACGACAAGTTTTTAATCTTGATGAAGGTTCATCTCATAGTGATGCATTTGCAGTGCTTCCCTCTTGGAATGACAAAACTATTGCAGTGAAAGCCTTTACTTACTTTCCTGATAATCCATCTAAAGATAGCGAACTTGAAAGCTTATATTCAAAAATAATGATCTTTGATCGTGCTACTGGCGCCCCACAGGCCCTTGTTGACGGCACGAGTGTCACCTATTGGCGTACAGCTGCTATCTCAGCATTAGGCAGTGAATTTTTAGCTAGAAAAGATGCCAGTAAACTGCTGGTATTTGGCACCGGTCGACTTGCATCATTTATGGCCCTTGCTCATGCTAGTGTTAGGCCTATCACTGAAATATCAATCTGGGGCAGAGATCCAAGCAAAGCGAATAAAATAGTCGACATGATCAACAAAATAAAACCCGATATAAAAGTGACTGTGTGTGATGATGTTGAAAACGCAGTTAAAGCTGCAGATATCATTAGCTGTGCAACGGGCTCACCAACACCACTTTTTAACAGCGAGTGGGTTCAGGCTGGCACCCATACTGATTTTGTGGGTAATCATAATAATGATAGACGTGAGTGCGACACCAATCTGATTTTAAAAGCATCTGTCTATGTCGATTCAAAAGTTAATGTGTTCGCTGAAGCTGGAGAAATCTTAATTCCCATTTCAGAAGGTGTTTATACGACAGATTCTGTTGTGGGGGAACTTGCTCAACTCTGTAATGGGCAAGTAAAAGGAAGAGTAAGTGATCAAGAGATCACTCTATTTAAGACTGTCGGTACAGCATTAGCAGATCTTGTTGGCGCACAATTAGTCTATTCTAAATTACAATCTTAGCAATTGCAGTCATAGCGCGAGTCAATATCAAACCTTTATACACAAGTTAATGTGGGGCTACTCAGCCCCACAGGCATCCCCCACAGATAAATCTCTTCCTTATCGTTCACTTAATCAGCTAAGTGATATACCTTTGTGGAGATTTTTTCATTTCCTTTTAAACCTTTTGCCAACTTGCCTCTGTCTAACTAGGTATCAATTCATTTTCATCATTACGTAACACAGGGAATGTTCAGTGAGTGTACAGATACAGTTCACCGAAGAGGGCCAACTTTCAGAGCCTGAACTGATAAACAAAGCGAAACTGGGAGATAAGTCGGCCTTTAAGCTGATTTATCAATTGCATCATAAACGTGTCTACGGTCTCTGTTTCAGACTTGCTGGTCAAGCAGAGCTTGCAGAAGAGGCAACTCAGGATACATTCATTCGTTTATGGCAGAAACTCCCCCTGTTTAACGGCGACAGCCAATTCTCAACATGGTTACACAGCCTTACAGTCAATCAGGCATTGACCTGTATCAAGAAGCATAAAAGTTTTTGGGCAAGATTTTTACCCATCACAGAGCATACTGACTTGGGTTATACCAACTTCGAATATGAACTACTGGATAAACTACTGCTAAATCTTCCTGAGCGGGCGAGGCTAGTATATGTATTATTCGAAATCGAAGGTTACAAACACCATGAGATAGCTAAGTTGCTAAACATAGCTTCTGGTACAAGCAAGGCACAGCTTCATCGTGCTAAAAAATTATTGCAGGAGATGATCTAATGAAAAATCAACAACAAGACTTAGAGCATTTGGTTTCACATTTATCAAAAGAACTCTCACCGCAGCAGGATCTCTGGCACAAAATAGAAAGCCGCTTAAATGTGCCTGTGGAAGAAGCCCCAAAATATAGCGAAATACACAACAGTAAACGCACCTTGCAGCTACTCGGTGCTGCCTCTGCAATGCTACTTGCCGTATTAATCGGTACTCAGCTACCTAAATCAGTACTTCCACCTGTAGAGCATCTCGCATTAATCACCACTATGGATGACATTCGATTAGCCCATCAACACCAGGTCTCAGAGCTAAAAAAGATTGACCAACTTATCAACTGGCAAACGAGTCCTTATAGCACTCCGGTAGAAACGGGAATCGAGCAATTAAGGCAAGCAGCACAAATGATATATCAAACATTGAAACAAAATCCTACCAATAGACAATTGTGGCAACTGTGGCTTTGGACACAACAAAGGGAAATTGAACTACTAAGACAAGGCCAAAAACTGCCTATTAAGCAACACTCACAAGGAGAGACCATATGAACAAGATAAAGTTGAGTCATTACTTACTCATTCCATTATTGCTTTTGAGTCATTTAACGTTGGCCGCACAAAGTATCGACAAGCAAATTAAAGTCTCTGGTGAACTTAGACTCAATGTCAAAGTGTTGAGAGGCGAAATCAAAATCAGAAGTTGGGATAAGCAAGAGATCAGCGTTCAAGGCACCTTAGACGAGCTCAGTGAGGGGTTTATTTTAGAACAGCAAGGGAATTCATTCACATTGGAAGATAAGATGCCACGACAATTCAGCGGAAAGAACAAAGATGGCTCATCACTGACCATTTTAGTTCCTAAAAGCCTCACTTTAAATGCTGAAGGAATATCATCGAATTATTATTTGTCCTCATTAGAAGGCGATGTCAGCGTTAATTCCGTCAGCGGTGATATTCAAGCAAAAGATGTAAAACGGTATGTGCTGCTCCACACAATTTCAGGTGATATCAATGTTTCAGAATTATATGGAAAAGTAAAATTAGACACTGTATCTGGCAGTATCAAGGACAAAAATAGTCATGGTGAAGTCAGCTATAAGTCGGTCAGTGGTAACATAGATGCAGAGTCTAATGCCACAAGCGTGTCAATTGAACAGATCTCAGGTGACGGTAAAGTTAAGCTACAACAACTCGATAATTTACAAGTTCGTAGCATCAGCGGCGATATAGAAGTTTCTTTTACAGCACTAAAATCCATGGCTAACTTGGAGAGTGTCAGTGGTGATATAAAAATTAAAATGCCTCAAATAATCAATGCTAGGTTCAATCTAAATGGTGGCCCGGGAGGAAAAATCCACAATCAATATAGTGATGATGTACCGACTAAAGAAAAGTACTCACCCACTTCATATCTAAAATTTCAAAGCGGTGAGCCAGAGGCAGATATCAACATCAACACCATAAGTGGCGATATTAAGCTGGTTAAAAGGATGTAGGCTAAAGATCTTCGATATGCTAGTTAGGGCCTGCAATTGAGGCCCTATTTCATCTGATAATGGTTAAACCGAAGCCACTTCCTCTGCGGTAAGATGGCGCCACTCACCAGGCTCTAGATCATCATCAAGGGTAATTTGACCGACACTTTCTCTGTGCAGTCCCACCACTTTATAGCCCACTGCGGCAAACATACGTTTAACCTGATGATATTTACCTTCAGTGATCGTTAAACGTGCTGTGTGGGAGTCAATAATTTCAAGTATCGCAGGCTTGGTCAGTCCATCTTCACTTTTGAGCTGAATTCCTTGCGCAAACGTGTCAATTAATGCCGCATCAAGTTCATCGTCCAATGTCACTAAGTAGCACTTACCGCAATCTTTCTTAGGTGAAGTAATTTTATGCGACCACTGTCCATCGGTCGTGATCAACACTAGACCCGTGGTATCGATATCGAGTCGCCCAGCGATGTGAAGATCATCTGGCTTTTCGATATCAAGCAAGTCGATCACAGTCGGATGTACTTCATCAAACGTCGCGCAGATAGTTTCAGCAGGTTTATTGAGCATCAAAAAGCGTGGGCCAACCACCGAGATAATATCTCCGGCTAAACGAACAACTTGGCCCTCTTTCACTTTAAAACTTGAGTTTTTAATGACTTCCCCATCACAGGTAACATCACCTTTATGTAACGCTTTCTTTGCTAAAGAGCGAGTTAGCTCGGTCGATTCACAGATAAATTTGTCTAAACGCACTTAGGTTTCTCAAGTTCTAAAATAAAGTGACGCCATTATGAAGATCTCTGCAGTAAAGGGCAAAACTTTAACGACCCTTGTTGATATAAACCCGGCATTATCCCTGATTGTATTAATGATGATCTAGTCAATTTTTAAACTTCTCGCTACAGTTTACGCAAGAGGAAACCTTTACTTACATATGTTGGCCGCTATCTTTGCCTCTATCTTCACTGCGCACCTTGTTTACACTAAGCAATTAGATTTAACATGTGTGTCGATTCGTCATCTATTATCGAAATCGTGATCACTGGGGATTTAGCCGTCAATAGGTAATATTTTCTCGGCAACCAAGGTCAGTGAGCACCGCAATACAGTAAAAAACAACACCAGTTAGTTGTATAAATATAAATGACCCAATAATGGGCAATAAAGGATACAGCATGAAGAAAGTACTCGTTGGAGGCTTATGTGCCTCACTCATTGTAGGCCTTGCGGCATGCAATAATAAGGAAGCAGAAGTAAAAGCTCCGGACACAAGCAAAACTGAAACTGCCGTCGCCGTTGAGAAGGCTTTAACTTCTGGTATTGATTTTGCGAACTTCGATAAATCAGTTCGTCCCCAAGACGACTTCTACGGTTACGTAAACGGTACTTGGCTAAAAGAGACTGTTATTCCAAGTGATAGAACCAGCACTGGCGCATTCTATGATTTACGTGAAAAGTCGCGTGATGATGTAAAAGCAATTATCGAAGAGGTCGCCGCAACGCCTAACCTTACAGCTGGTAGCGATGAGCAAAAAGTGGCTGATCTTTATCGTTCATTTATGGACACAGACACACTCAACCAACTCGGTACGGCTCCTATTCAAGCTGAACTGGATAAAATTGATGCCCTTAAAACTAAGGCCGATCTGGTTAGCTATTTCGCTCACAGCCAAATAATCGGCAGTGGTACGCCACTCGCTTTCTACATTGATGTAGATGCAAAAAACTCAAGCCGCTACGCCACACATATCTGGCAATATGGCTTAAGCCTTCCAGAGAAAGATTACTACTTCAACGATGGTGAGCGTTTCGTTAATATTCGTAAAGCCTATGTTGAACACATAGAGAAAATGTTTGCCCTAGCCGGTTTTAAAAACCCTAAAGCCAGTGCTGAGCATATTTTAGCGCTGGAAACCGCGATAGCCAGCAGACATTGGGATGTGGTAGAAACTCGCGATAGCACTAAAACTTATAACCTTTATCAAGTTAAAGATTTAGCCACTTTAGCGCCAGATATCGACTGGACAGGTTACCTAACAACATTAGGCGTCCAAGATCACAAAGATATCATCATTAACCAGCCAAGCTTTATCGAAGGCTTCAATGAAGTCCTAAAAGCCAACGAGCTTTCGACCTGGCAAACCTATATGAAGTGGCAATTACTAACTCATTTTGCTGGTGAAATGACTGGAAAACTCGATCACGAAAACTTTGAGTTTTTCTCAAAAACACTTAATGGTCAGGCTGAGCAAGAGCCTCGTTGGAAGCGTGGTGTAAGCACAGTCAACAGCGTACTGGGTGAAGTTGTCGGTAAAGTTTACGTTAAGCGTCACTTTGCACCAGAAGCCAAAGATCGCATGCAGATTCTGGTTGAAAATTTACGTGGCGCTTATGGTACCAGTATCGACAACTTAGAGTGGATGAGCGCCGGCACTAAGGTCGCAGCAAAAGACAAGTTGGCCAAATTTGATCCTAAAATTGGTTACCCAGATAGATGGGAAGACTATTCTAAGCTGACAATTAAGGCCGATGACCTTATCGGTAACAACATTCGTGCTAATGAGCTCGGTCATGAAAAAGAGCTTGAAAAGTTAGCAGGAGCAATCCGTAAGTGGGAATGGCACATGACACCACAGACGGTGAATGCCTACTACAACCCAACCATGAACGAGATCGTATTCCCAGCAGCCATTTTGCAGCCTCCATTCTTTAATATGCAAGCCGATGATGCAGTTAACTACGGTGGTATTGGTGCAGTTATCGGACATGAGATGGGCCATGGTTTTGATGACCAAGGGGCTAAGTTTGATGGCGAAGGCAACATGCGTGATTGGTGGACCGAACAAGACCTATCTGAATTTGCTACTCGCGGTAACGCATTAGTTGCACAATATGATGGTTATGCCGTATTTGACGATCTTAATGTAAATGGTGAACTGACCCTAGGTGAGAACATTGGTGATTTATCAGGTGTGACTATCGCTTATAAGGCATACAAGAAATCACTTAACGGTAAAGAAGCACCGGTTATCGATGGCCTGACTGGGGATGAGCGTTTCTTCATCGGTTTCACTCAGATCTGGCGCGCTAAGATCAAAGAAGAGTCTATGCGTAACCGTGTAGCAACCGATCCACATTCACCCGCTAAGTTCCGTTCGCTGGGCGCACTGTCCAACATGCCTCAGTTTTACACCACCTTTGACGTGAAGGAAGGCGATGCTATGTACATAGCGCCCGAAAAACGTGTAAAAATCTGGTAATTTACAAATAGTTTTTTATCTTTAAAAAGAGCGCTTTAAGCGCTCTTTTTTTATGCTTGTAAAATTATGAATGGATAATGAACAAAAGTTAATTTGCCGTTCAGCATAGATTAAGCACTTGGGGCATAGATTGGAGGCATCGTTTAGTTTTACTTCGTTTTTCTTTCAGGTAATGGAGCTAATTTGATGTTGATAAATAGTATGAATCGCTTATTCCGCACCTTCTTTATTTTCCTTCTTCTTCTGTCCACCCGGACAGGCTTTGCTGCCACCAACGACATTCAAACTAGCGTTAAAGAGAAGAGTGATAGCTATGCAGTTCGTCAAGCATTAAGTAAAAATCTTGCAGGCCTCACCTCAATAAGCAGTCAACAATACCAAGTTCCTAGGCAAACTAGCAGTGATTTAGATAGTCTATATAGCCAGGCTCAAGACGCACAACAAGAACTCAGTAACATCCTTAATGCAGTATCCTCTGAAAACTCACTAGAGATTCTGCTTCCCCCAATTAAAAGCTACAATAGAGCCGCAAGCAAGGTAGCCCATAAGCTTAATGGCGATGCCAGTCAGCTAACTGACCTTGCCAGAGCAAGCCTAGTAGCAGATAGCATCTATGATCTCGTTCATGCCTATGAAACATTAAGTACACAAAGCCAAATAATTAAGGTCAAAAACCGTTTCGCATCACCTAAGCAATCAGGTTATCGAGATCTCAATGTACTCATTAAATTGCCAAAATCTCAAATGATTGTAGAGGTGCAACTTCACCTCAGCGAGATTGCCAATATTAAGAATGGTGCTGAACATAAAGTCTATGAACAGATCCAAGCCATAGAAACCTTAGCCAAGAATGAAAGCAGAGACCTCAACGACATAGAGCAAGCCCGGATCACCCAACTTCGCCAAGTGTCCCATAAGCAGTACCACAAAGCCTGGTTACAATATAAACGTATCGATAACGCGGCCCTGATAACAGCGTCGGTGGCCTAACCCCTAACAAAAACCATTCAGAGCATATATAATGCCCCTATAAATAGATAACAGCGAACAGACGATGCACGAAATCATAGAGCAACTTCAGGAATTGAGTGAAACCGTTCCTATCCCTTTAGAACTGCCTACATTTGAACAAATTGTAGTCGTCGAAGAGGAAATTTTAATGCCTCTTCCTGCCGAGCTAAAGGAGTATTTACTCTATGCCAGCAATGTCATTTACGGGACGCTAGAGCCGGTAACCGCCAGTGATCCCTATTCCCACACTTACCTTGCCGAAGTGACGGCTTATGCTTGGTCAATTGGCATGTCACGAGAATATGTGCCGATTTGCCAACAAGGAGACAGCTTCTATTGCATCGATCAGGAGGGGCAAGTCATGCTCTGGAGTGATGATGATGATCCTGAGGGTGAGGGTGAGTTCTGGGAGTCCTTCTGGCAATGGGCTGAAGAGGTCTGGTTAAAGAGTTAACTCCTAGGTTCTAGCACAGCATATTTATCTATTCGAGCACGACTTTCTAAACACTAGTTTCCGAGTACTACATAGTGCGAAAGGTCTCGTATAGACATCCAAATTTGGAACAATCATGTCAAAGAATACCGGCTTAAACGCCATAGAAATGAAGTTTTTACGCCTATCTCTGGGTATCACGCCAGCTCAAGTGGCAGAGTTAAGCAAGTCTACCGAAGCAGATGTTATGGCTTGGGAAACGGGAGAAAAACCTGTATTGGGTCTTGCTGCAAAGAAACTACTAGAGATAGACGAGATCATCGAAATGCAGGTACTTAATACTTGTGATGGCATCGAAGCGTTATTTAGTAAAGAGCCTAAGCGTCAACTTAGTTTTGTCGTCTACTCAAATCAGGCTAGTTACGCCCAATACAACCCTGAATTTGTCGGTTCATTACCCTTGAGCGAGCTATATAACACTGCGGCTTGGCGGATAAAAAAAGAATGTAAATTAGTTCTCGAAGTTGAAGTTAGCTTAGTGGCACTCGATGTCGAAGCATACAAGGCTTACCGTGAAAAAGAAGGCTTGAAAGAAAGCCGTGAGATCCGTGCTAAGTGGGCTGCGACACAGCTTTAAGTTCGAGGTTCGAGGTTCGAGGTTCGAGGTTCGAGGTTCGAGGTTCGAAAAGAATAAATGAAAAAGCATCTACTATTTACTCATTATTGATGCTTTTTTCATTTAAATATTCAACAGTTCTACTCGGCCCCTGCCATCTCTTTCTCAAGCGCTCTGCTCATCGCAGGACGAGCGGTAACTCTATCCCTGTAAGCTGCAAGCTTAGGCGGAATATCTTGCTCAAAACGAGTCGCCCACAGTAAAGTATGCGCTAACAAAATATCGGCAACACTTAACTCATCACCAAGTAAGAAATCACTTTCAGGTAACCAGTTTTCGGCCAGTTCAGCCGCTTTATCAAACTCCCACTTAGCCACTGCAAACATGCTTTGTTGGCGTATCTCTTCGGGCAGTGCAAACTTGTGTTTACCTATGGTCCATAATGGCTGCTCAAGCTCACAAATGATGAAGCTCACCCATTTATGATGCAAAGCAGATGCATCACTAGCTGGGGCAGGCAGTAGTTTTCGATCGCCATACTTTTCAGCTAAAAATAAAATAATCGCCGCCGATTCAGTGAGCACTAAGTCACCATCAACTAATGCAGGTACTTTACCGCAGGGATTCACAGCAAGAAAATCAGGGCTACGGCTATCGCCTTTAGCAAAATTAATATATTGATACTGCCAATCCAGCCCTAGCTCCTCTAAAGTCCATGACACACGCAGTGAACGACTCCGGGGCACTCCATATAACTTAATCATTTTCACTCCCATTAATGACACGCTGATAAAAAGGTTACACCTAATACTCATAGGTATAGAAGATGTAGCCCCTAACAATATACTCAAATTAGCTGAACTTTACAGATTAAAAATTCATCGTTATCTTAATATAAACATATCGACCCAGGGGGTTATGAACCGCCTTCGCATAACCATAGAGATCATAATCGCAGTCACCAATGGCAAATGATGCTTCTTCATCAAACATGTTTTTCATCCCAACACTTATACCTGAACATGTCGTTGAAACGATAAGAGCCAGACATCTTTGACTAGGTCTCCAACTGGAGGAATAGCATGTCAGGTTTGGATCAAATGACCTTATCTTCGACGCTCACCATACTAAAAATGAAAAAGTGAATATTGTTGCGGTTTTATCTAAGCCATTTAACCGCAAAGAATTTAAGCAGCTTCTGTCTACTCATCTTCCTCGACAACTAAATAAGTGATTAAGCTAACCAGTGAAGCTTTCTATTAGCAATTATCATTTAATCTAAAAAACCTTTTAATTTCCATCCTATGCATGTCATATTCTACGGTCGCATATTTGATCGACGCTCATGATAGGGCTCATTAAATATGTAGCATAGCAGCGTAATTTAAAGGTATAGGGAAATGGAGTAGGTGATCAAAATATGAGTGCTGTGAATAAAGTTCAAATAGCTTCAGATGCAGAAAATAATAAAAACTTAGATGGCATTCTACATCGACTTAAACACTTATTCAGTGCTATAGGCCCAGGTCTATTAATGGCCGCTGCGGCCATAGGAGCTTCTCACCTTGTGGCCTCAACACGGGCCGGCGCCGAATTTGGCTGGCAACTTGCCTGGGTTATTTTAGCGGTTAATCTACTGAAGTACCCCTTCTTTGCAGCAGGAGCAAGATACACTGCAGCAACAGGAGAGAGCTTACTTCACGGTTATCAAAGACAGGGAAGAGGCTATCTTTTGCTTTTTACTTGTCTAAATACCATCGCCGCAGTCGCCAGCACAGCCGGTGTTGCTATGCTAACCGCCGCCATGCTGACCCTGTTTGTGCCTCTTTCTATCGATCTTCTCGCACTGATCGTTTTGTTATCTAGCCTCGCCCTACTCATCTTCGGTCATTACGCCCTACTGGATAAGCTCACTAAAGTCATCATGTTGTGCCTAACTACCACAACGCTTATTGCTGTCGCCTTGGCTTTTAATGCTCCGCCAATAGTCAACCCGGACTTCATCTCTCAATCACCCTGGCAATGGAGCTATATCGGCTTTCTTGTCGCTATGATGGGATGGATGCCCGCGCCCATTGAAGTCAGCGCATGGAATTCACTCTGGTTATTAGAGAAGAAAAAGACGGTTCAAGTAACCAAACAACAAGCCATCTTCGATTTTAATTTTGGCTACCTAACCACTGCGATACTGGCTATTGTATTCTTAGCCCTCGGCGCACTGGTGATGCATGGTAGTGGCGAGCATTTTTCAGCTTCTGGAGTCCAGTTTTCCAGTCAGTTGATAAACCTCTACAGCCAAGTATTAGGTAGTGAGGCGCGTTACCTAATCGGGATCGTTGCTCTTTTATGTATCTTCAGCACCACAGTCACTGTCATCGATGGCTATAGCCGTACACTCAATATGGGCTGGCATTTACTCGGCAATAAACAAGCCTCAGAAAAAAGCCTAGTCTTAGTCATGTTAGGTGTCAGTGCGATAGGATTGGCCATTATCTTGTTCTTTAAAGGCACGCTGCTACCGCTACTCGAATTTGTGATGATACTCGCCTTTATGACGACAGTGATTTTTGCCTGGCTTAACTATCGATTAATGACGAGTTCAACTTTAGCTGAGTCTGACCGCTACGGTTGGAAAATGAAGTGCCTGTCCATGGTAGGAATGACATATCTCATAGGCTTTGCTTTGCTCTACTCTTTATCTATTGGATGATGACAAAATAAGGAAATATATTATGACATTAAGAAGCATATTTTCTGCCCGCCGAGTAACCAAGAAGGGTATCGGTATGTTAGCGAGTTTATTACTTAGCCTGCTAGCTAGCCAGAACGCTTTTGCTGAATTTCCCTCCCCAAAGGATGAGCAGGAAAATAAACAAGCAACCACGAATACGAAGTCTGTTGAACAAATTCAGAGCATTGAAGTTGCAATCAAGAATGCCATAGATAAATCACTGCAACCCTTTAGTGGCAGCGTACTATTATTTCAAAATGGCAGACCTTTACTCAGTTTGAATAAAGGTAGAGGGGTTAATCAAAGAACCAGCTTCGTCATCGCCTCACTCTCCAAACAGATAACGGCCACACTCGTTTTACGTGCTGTTGATGCTGGCAACTTAGACTTAAATAACTCTCTCAATAGCTACTTGTTTGCAAACTCAAATGTATATGATCAAAACCAGCAAAATGAGACTGAAGAGAGCGAAGATTTTGATGCGAAATTTGAAACAGTGACACAAGAAGAAGACATCACCGAAACAGTTATAAACCCGGCAACAAATGAAATTAATGAACAAGAATTAACTGAATCTGCGAGTAAACAGCAGACTAACTGCCAACCTAGCCCCTCGACCATCTACGGCATAGATACAGAACTACAACAGACACATAGCCAGTTTAACCCCAAAAGGTACAATGAAAACATCACCCTACACCACCTTCTTAGCCATACATCTGGTGTAGATAAACTGGGTAGACCTAACCTTTTCGAACCAGGCAGTCAATTTTCGTACTCCAATTTAGGTTACTCCCTATTGGCTGAAGTGCTTGAACAGGTTAATCAGCAAAGCTTTGCACAGCAGCTCGCCGTGTTTTCACAGGCTAATGGTTTAGGCGGCCTTTACGCGGAGGTTGGCACCATAGACAATATTCGCCAGCGAGCCCCTTCCCTCGCAATCGGGCTCAATGAAGCGGGCAATACATTAACGCCATCGGGTCTGGAGATAACACCATCTTTACTCCCCGCTGGCGGACTCATTTCGACCGTCAAAGCCTTCGCAACCTTTCAGCAGAAACTGCACTCAGGTAAGTTGATGACCCCTCATAGTTATGAGCTAATGACCCGCTCCCATACCGGCATTAAATTTCTTTGGCCCGACATGAGCTATGGATATGGCTTGAGGATCAACAGAGAAGATAACATCACTGAATATAGCCACACGGGTTATCTCGCTGGTTACATGTCGATGACGCTGCATTATCCTGAATTCAATATGGATCTTGTCATGCTAGAAAATATCTCATTGAGCCTCAATGATCTCGACCGAGTGTTTGAACTGCATAACAAGATACGATCAATCATTAGACAGTCCCTCATTCACAGAAAAAGCCTTGAGAGTAAAAGCTCATAAACAAAATGGCTAGGATCAGGTTTACAAATTAAACCCGGGATCAGAGTAAAACTCAGCTATAATGGCCACCACAAGATCCCGCAGATGCGGAATCAACCAGAGAAAGATAAATAGCTATGATTAACAACGATATTTTACGCCGTATACGTTTCGTGTTTGATTACCAAAATGCCAAGATGATCAAAATCTTTGCCAAGGTAAAACATGAAGTCTCGCAAGAACAACTTATCGACCTGCTAAAAAAAGAAGCAGAAGAGGGCTACCAACCTTGTAACGATAAGATTATGTGTCTGTTCTTAGATGGCTTAATTATCGAAAAACGTGGCTTAAAAGAAGGCGCTGAAATCCCAGAGCCTGTCTCACAGATCAACAACAACCTTATCTTCAAAAAGCTAAGAGTTGCACTAGAAATGCGTGAAGATGACATTATCAGCACATTAGCTCTCGCAGACTTTAATATGTCTAAGTCTGAACTTGGTGCCCTATTTAGAAAGCCGGGTCATAAACATTTTAAAGAGTGTGGCGATCAAGTATTACGTAATTTCCTTGCGGGCCTTTCTCTTAAGCATCGTGGTAAATAATACGTTAGTTTTTTGAATAATTGTTCACTCGAAAAAGCACAGCTCAGGCTGTGCTTTTTGTTTTAAACGCTTCCACATTGTGAAATAAAAAAAAGAGCTAAAAAAGAGCTAAAAACAAGTTTGAAAACAGAACAAAGATCACATTTCATGATAATCTTCCTTCTCTGACAGTATCCATAATTACAATTATCAAAAGGTTACCAATGGACGATCATAAACGCCCCCTCTACCTCCCCTTTGCTGGGCCCGCTATTCTCGAAGCCCCTTTGATCAACAAGGGCAGTGCATTCACCGATGAAGAACGCATCTTCTTTAACCTTGAAGGTCTTCTCCCCCACGTTATTGAAACCATCGAAGAACAGGCATCTCGTGCTTATGATCAGTACACTAATTTTACTAACGACCTAGATAGACACATCTATCTGAGAAACATTCAAGATACCAACGAAACGCTCTATTATCGTTTGGTTCAAAATCATATTACCGAGATGATGCCTATTATCTATACCCCAACAGTGGGTATGGCTTGTGAGCGGTTCTCGAAGAACTATCGCCGTAACCGTGGTCTGTTTATCTCATACCCAAATAAAGACCGTATCGATGATATTCTTAATAACTCGACTCGCCAGAAAGTGAAGATCATCGTTGTTACCGACGGTGAACGTATTCTAGGCCTTGGCGATCAGGGAATTGGTGGTATGGGGATCCCCATTGGTAAGCTGTCTCTCTACACCAGTTGTGGCGGGATCAGTCCAGCTTATACGCTGCCAATCACCTTAGATGTGGGCACTGATAATCCGCACCTACTAGAAGATCCTATGTATATGGGCTGGCGTCATCAGCGGATCGGCGGTGAAGAGTACAACGACTTTGTCGAATCCTTTATGCAAGCAGTCAGTCGTCGCTGGCCTGATGCTTTGATCCAGTTCGAAGATTTCGCGCAGAAAAATGCCATGCCACTGCTTGAGCGCTATAAAGATCAATACTGCTGTTTCAACGATGATATTCAAGGGACAGCTGCAGTCACTGTTGGCTCACTCCTTGCGGCCTGTAAAGCCGCTAAGAGCAAATTGAGTGAACAGCGTGTCGCCTTCTTAGGTGCTGGTTCTGCGGGTTGTGGTATTGCTGAAGCCATCGTAGCTCAAATGATGGCTGAAGGTATTGATGAGACTCAGGCTCGCAGTCAAATTTTCATGGTTGACCGCTGGGGACTGTTACAAGACAACATGCCTAACCAGTTAAACTTCCAGCAAAAGCTAGCCCAAAAATCAGCAACGATTGCCAAGTGGAAGACTGACAACGACAACATAAGCCTGTTAGATGTAATGAATAACGGTAAGCCGACTGTACTTATCGGCGTGTCCGGCGCACCAGGGCTATTTAGTGAAGAGATCATTAAGGCAATGCATAAGCACTGCCCACGTCCAATTGTCTTCCCTCTGTCTAACCCAACCAGTCGCGTCGAAGCCACACCAAAAGATGTGCTTCACTGGACCAATGGCCAAGCTCTAGTCGCGACAGGTAGTCCATTTGAGCCTGTGGTTATTGATGGCGAAACCTTCCAGATTGCTCAGTGTAATAACAGCTACATCTTCCCAGGCATAGGCCTAGGTGTACTGGCCGTAGGTGCTAAACGCGTCAGTGATGAGATGCTGATGGCCTCCAGCCGCGCCCTTGCTGAGTGTTCACCACTGGCTATCAATGGTGAAGGTCCGTTACTGCCGCCACTGGAAGATATTCAGCGTGTGAGTAGGCACATAGCTTTAGCTGTCGGCAAGGTAGCCGTTGCGCAAGGCCATGCCCTACCCTGTACCGATGAGCTACTAGAACAGTCAATCGAAGCGAACTTCTGGACTGCTGAGTATCGACGTTACAAGAGAACGTCATTCTAATTCTTAGCTAAGAGTTAGGTCAGAAATTTGGTCTAATTCGAGGTTCGAGGTTCGAGGTTCGAGGTTCGAGGTTCGAGGTTCGAGGTTCGAGGTTCGAGGTTCGAGGTTCGAGAACAGATTAAAGCTACCAGTTAACCTTGGTAGCTTTTTTTTCCTTAAAATTAGAGCCTTGAAATTGCAGCCTTCGAATGAAGGCTGATGACATTTTCTGATTTAGCTTCTGGCTGAGTTGGTATTGGGAAGTGTGTTTATAACTTTTACCTTCATTGTTATCTATCGCTTGCAGCGGGCTTATATGCAGATGCTTCTGCGAGTCGCTGCAAGTCCATCCATGGAAGCTCTGCCAAATCATCCCTGATTTGGAAGCTCGCAGCCGCATCTACACCTGTTGATTACAAGAAAGTTATCTCTTCGATTTTGATTCACTTTAATGAGTTAATCAAAATTGCACTCTTTTATATTGAGCTCAGCATGAAAGATAAGACAGAAATGCATAACTTTGCCCATGCCTAATATTCCCTTATTCAAAATAGAAGTATCACCACGGAGCGTTTCGCTTACACGGAGAACACGGAGGTAAAGATGAAGAGTTCCAAAGTAGATAATTTATTAAAGTAAACGATTGAAAATCAGCGAACTTAACAGATACTAATAAAGCTCGATGAAGCATAAAGAAAATACTTAGAAAACTTGTGATTAGACAAGAGATAGAATAATGAACTTACTACATCTTCAAGCCTTGTTACTGGCAATTGAGACTGGCTCTATTTCTGCGGCGGCGCGGCAACTGGGTAAACGCCAGTCTCAGGTTAGCCAATGGATCTCCGAGTTAGAGATTGATTTGGGAGTGAGCTTTTTTGATCGCTCGGGCAACAAAACAAGCTTAAGTCAGGATGGCGAAAAGTTATTGCCCTACCTCACCCACAGCTTGAGCCAGCTGGATAAGTTTGTGCAAAGTGCCCAAGTTCTAGCTGAAAGTGAACCAAGCACACTAAGGATCGGCATGGAGAACTACATTCCTGATATCGCTTTTTCTCCTGCCCTGGCGTCTTTATTCGAGACGCCAAACCTGAGTATTGAGGTGTACCGAGAAAAAGTCACCCAACTAGAGAAAGATCTATATGAGGGACGTACAGATATCATTCTGACTCACGAGTCTGACACTCTCCATCACACTCAATTTGACTACTGCCGTTTAGGTTATTATCACGAAGAGCTGGTGTGTAGCCCTCTGCATCCATTGGCAGAACTCTCTAACATAAGCTTGCAAGATTTAAGTCAATACTGTGAATTAGTTTGGGGGGATATTGTTCATAGTGATGAAAATGGATTCAGTCCCCACTACGGACTATTTTCTGATATCAATACCCTCATCGCGATGCTAAAACGAGGAAAAGGCTTCGCGTTTCTCCCCCATGAATATGTGAGTTCGATGATTTCAGATAAGCAACTCATCCCCCTAGATTGCGATTTTGAGCCAGTAGGAATCAAGCGTAAAGTAGAGATCTGTTGGCGCAATGGTTTAACCTTGTCCAACAAGGGAGCCAAAGCAATTGATGCTTTCAAACAGGAACACCTATTGATGTAATGCCAGTTAAAAACACTCATTGCTGGCATAATCCATTGAGACCTCTGCCAGCGATAACTGTCATCTAGGGCACTTACATTAATAGTTATGGCTACAGGTTAGTGATCCTCAGCATCGAACACTGTTTTACCTTGCAACAGCGTCATAATGACCTCAGCGTAAACAATTTCTTCAACTGCTAATTGAGTAATATCACTGTCAATAATCGCAAAATCGGCAGATTTATCGACTTCAATAGAACCCGTTATGTCACTAATCCCAAGACTAGCGGCGGCATTGATGGTGTAAGCATCGATGGCTGTATCTATGTCAGGCAAACCTGTGGTCCCCATCTTAATACTGTTGGCAATGCCGACCAAAGGGTTGATATTGTGTACATTCCAGTCGCTGCTTAGTGTCACATTCGCGCCAGTATCAAAAATAGCCTTTAGGCTCATCAACAGGCTGCTACGCTTTTCACCAAGAAATGGTTCTGCCCAGCTATGATCGTGATGGACGACATAATCCGAGCCCACTTGGAAGTCAGCTGTCACGTCTAACTTAGCAAAACGTGGTACATCTTGAGGATTGACCAGTTCAACATGAGTTAAAGTATAAGGCCTGTTAACACCCTTACTGCGAACATATTCTACCGCATTAAGTGACTCCCTTATTGCCCCATCACCGATAGCATGAATATGGGCACCAAAGCCTATTTGATTCAGTTGATCCAACCAGATTGGCATCTGTTGCGGGGCAATATAGTTAATGCCCAAAGGCTCATCTGCAATATAAGTGTCTATATAGGGCTTGAGTAATTTTGCCGTGCCGTTGATAAAAATGCCATCGCTGTACATCTTCACTTGGTCGACGAGAAGCAAACCGGACTTATCGCTTGAATGTATTGTCTTGAGATATTTCAACTGAGCAGCCATAGAATCGGTGGGATAGATCCAGGGGCGAAGCGATACTCTTGCGGTTAAGTCATCATTTTTCTCCGCCGATCGCCATACCTCATACCAGCCTCGCTTCCAGTACAGTCGGCCATCACCTATGGTAGTAATACCATGAGCCGCGGCCTCTTCCAACCCAGATATAAGGCCCATATAGCTAGCATCAAACAGATTTTCTAAACTGTTCCACGCCATCTCCATCACCAGATCGCCGGCATTATCGAATAAAATACCATTGAGCTCGCCAGTTTCCTCGTCTTTCAGAATTTTACCACCTTGTGGTTCAATCGAATCTTTGGTGATCCCTGCAAGCCTAAGTGCTTGTGAATTCACCCACATTGAATGTGATGTTTGCTCCATGATGACAACGGGATGATCGGGGAATATACGGTCTATCACTTCAAGCGGTGTGCTATCGTTTTGCTCATTTAGCACAGCATCAATAGAGAAACCGTAGCCCATCACCCACTCATTATCATTAGCTTGTTTACGGCAGGCTTTCAGGTAGGGAACTTGCTCTGCCAGCGAGGCATCCATATTCAGCTCGCAGTTGCCACCCGCTGATGATGCAGCTTCAAACACATGATTGTGATTATCGATAAAACCCGGCATCACAAATGCGTGCTCCAAATCCATCATCTGAGTTTGAGCATTACGATAGCTATTCACACCATTTTCATTACCTATATAGATAATATTCCCATCATAGACTGCCAGAGTATCGGCACTCTTATGGCCATAAATCACCGCATTGGTCATGATCAAATCAGCCAGTTCAGTTGGCTCAGTAGACTCGGCTTTACAACTTGTAGCTCCCATGATTAAGCTCGCGATCAGTGCCAGTGAATACACTTTATTCATAAGTTCATCCTATTTCTCCCTGCTCTAAATGAGTATAGGGAATCTTGAGTTCAATTTCAGACAGGCTAGCCCGAAAGAAGAAATAGAGAAAAGTACTCACTATCTAAAATTTGAGATAGTGACATCTGGTATAAGAACTAGATACATTATTGTTCGACTAAATAAGTAGGACATTTAGATATGTCTTTTTACACCCACAACCTATGAGCCACAAAAAAGATACTTTGAACTTGTTATCCGGCAAGTCACCAACCAAAATCAAGGCATAAAAAAGGCCATGGAAACCCATAGCCTAAATCGAATAAACTCGTACACCTAGCGCTTAGCGGACAGGGTTAACATCTCACCCATTGGATGATTTACTTATCGCCGACGATTAACCTTCGACTATTTGTCCTAAACTATTTACCTTCAATGACCGCCTTGATGCTATTGAGCAAGGCTCTGTCGGTGCGAGCTTTCTTGAGCTTTTTGATACTTTCTTTGAGTGATTCGTCTGAAATTTTGGTGAATATACCGTTATATTCCTTCTCATCGATAGCTTCATCACTGTCAGCGGCATCTGAGATGTCTTGTGCGACACGACTCAACTGTAACCAGGCATTAGCGATATAAAAGCCATGAAAGTCAGTTTGAGGCAATAAGGCTCTAGCACTTTTTGGCTGCGCTTCCCAGCCCTTGATGAACTTCTCATCACTGTCTTCGAGTAATTCGTTACACAGGTTGGCATACGCTTCCAACAAGTTTTCAGGGATCTGATCCATTGGCATAACCACATTACAGACATTCAGTGACACTAGTTCGACACGCGCTTTGTACTCAGGAGTTATTTCTATCATGGTTTTGCTCTATAAATGAATAAATTAAAATTTGCTATTAACTATGGCTAAGCTTAAAACCCGCCACTGACAGAGAGGCCAGAGTTACCATTACCCGCTATCGGAGTCATGGTGATGTCTTTATACCTGTCCACTAAAGTAAAAGCAAAAAACATGACAGATAGGCTAGTGACCACACTTATGTGTAAGCCCTAAGATGCAGTATCTTATGCTAAATAATTGAATATATATCTGTACCGACTAGATATTGTTCTATCAAACTTGTGTATGCTACATAGGTAGATACATTTTCAAGGTAACGCAGTCAGATAATGATCCACCGGCAGTTATTTAAGGTCATCCAATTGAAGCAACCTCTTGTCAGGTTAACGCTTATATGGCGGACTTTGACTTGCCTAGCCATTCTCTCTTGTTCCCCATATACCTGGGCCGAAACAGTCGATAGCATTGAAGAGACCTTCGTTTTACTTGAAAGCGGTAAAGTCATTGCCCCGAAAGAATTACAGCAAAGACTGACCTACCTAAAGGCAAACATTACAGCAGATGACATAGTCAAATATCGCAGGTTGCAGCGAGCCTTATGCTGGAGTGCCGATGCGTTCGATCCAGATAAGCGCGCTGAAGGGCTAAAGTTCGTGCAGCAGCAGTTAACATCAGCGCTAATCACTCCTTCAGCAGAAACAATGGCAGATTTAAAGTTGTGTCGTGGCTGGTTTTATCAATTTTCGGGACAAGTAGAGCTCGCTTTAGAGGAGTATAACCAAGTCGTAGCGACAGCCTATCAGCTAGAATCACCAAGATTAATCGCCGATGCTCGAGGACTTAGAGGCGCGATGCACTCTTTTCAGGGTAACTATGCTTCGGCACTAGAAGATCTATTTACTGCTCAACAGCTCTATGAAAGCTTGAACTTGACGATTTGGAGTCAATATAACTTAGCAGAAATTGCCACCAGCTATCGTCGCTTTGGTGATCCGCAAACTGCCTATAAATATTATGAAAAACTAGCACTGCTATTTACTCAATCCGGTGATCTTGAACTAGCGGCAGGTATGACGACAGAAGTGGCCATTGCTTTGGATGAGCTAGGAGAAAATGAAGCGGCATTAGATAAATACCTGCAGAGTTATCATTACTGGCAACAACAAGGCGATGAGCTAGCCATGAGTTTTGTCGCTGTCAACTTAGCCGGAACACTAATCAAATTAGATCAAATAGATGAAGCTATTACTTATCTAGACTTTGCTAAAAACCATGTTGAACCAACCGAAGAAGCTTTTTATAGCTTTATGATGTTGTTCCGTGCCCAGATAAGCTTCTTAGACAAGAAGCCTCAAGCTGCACTTCCTTTCTTGCAACAAGCCAAATCGGCTTTCAAGCGTGTTAAAAATGATCGAGGGCTCTCCCAGCTTTATATCCTCGAAAGCCAGATCCACGCAAATTTAGCCAATTGGAAACAAGCATACTATTCACTTGAGCAATATATCGAGCTTCATAATCAACTCGATATTAAACAACAAAGCCATAGAACCACTGAGATGCGTACTCGTTTCAATACCAAGCAGATTGAAATTGAAAATACTCAGCTTATCGAAAAACAAGAGGTCAAAGAACGAGAGTTACAGATCCTACAGCAGAACCGCTATCTACAATTCACGGTTATTTTTCTGGCTATGATAGTCATCATCAATATCTCCTTCTTCGCTTATAAACAGGCGCAAAAATCTAAGTTGTTGGAAATATTGGCCCTAACGGATCATCTTACTCAACTGCCAAACAGGCGACATGCTTATACCTTAGGCGAACGATATTTTTCAGAATCTGCTTCGCTGTCACTCATCCTTTTTGATGCAGACCACTTCAAAAAAATTAATGACCGATTCGGACATGATGTGGGCGATCAAGCACTCACCTCGTTAGCCAATATTGCCAACGCCATGATGAGGCAGTCAGACCTAGTCGGTCGGGTCGGTGGTGAGGAGTTTTTAGTGCTCTTACCCAATACAAATCTACAACAGGCTAAGGAGATTGCAGAGCGATTAGTCAAGGCCATTGCCAAGTCAGACCTCAGTGAGATAAATACAGAATTATCAATAACGATTAGTGCCGGTGTGGCAAGTAGGGAGCAAGATAAGAGCTTTTCAGAGCTATTTCAACGCGCAGATAATGCACTATACCTAGCAAAATCATCGGGAAGAAACTGTGCTAAATCAGCTTAAAGCCATGACTCACTGAACAGCTAATTCTCAAGCCAAAGGATTTCAACCGAGTCAGAAACAGAGACGGAAATGTCACCAAAGTATTTAGCATGAAGTCGCTTAAACTTCCCTGATCTTTTAAAGACTGTTAATGCTTTGGCCCAGTGCTCTATCACCTGCTTATTGCTGCCTTTTGAGAAAGCTAAATAGAGTACTATTTTGTCGAAAGAAAATACCGACTTTACGCCTAGACTCTGTTTACCGACTTTCTCAAGCAAGCTAGCGACTGCGACATCTGCTTGACACCAAAGACGTATACGCCCTTTGAACAGCTGTTTCACTGAGTGCTCGGGAAAACTTGCTAATTGTAGATTCAAGACTCCGGCTTGTTTTAACAAGGCCTCACCGATAGTGCCCCGATAAACGCCAATAGTGCCAATGCTTTTCAGATCCTCAACGCTATTTATTTGAATCTCATCTTCAGTAAGCGCAAACAGAGATACATTGCTACTCAAGATAGGTCCGACAAAATGAAATTTTGCCCTACGCGCCTCATTGATCGACGTGGCAAATAACAGCACCTTGGGCGTTTTCTCGGCAATGGATATGGCTCTGGCCCAAGGCATGACTTCAATGTTTTCATTACTGCCTACAAAGTGCTGCAATTGATGCACTAGCTCTACTGCAAATCCTTTGGCTACCCCTCTCTCTTCATAGGACACTGGAGCCCAGGGTTCGGTGATAAGACGTAGTTCGGTGCTACTAAGGGAAGTAACGGTTTGATCGGCGCGAATGTCATAAGAGGATAAAATGAAAACACCAGTCACTATCAGTGTTTTCAGGATAAAGACGAACCTCATTAAACACTTTCCCATAACACCTCTTAATATGCTTACAGATAGCAAAGAATTGGGGTTCACTGACCTTAACATATACCAATTTAACTATAGCAAAAGTGACATATTGTATTTCCCCTGCCCCTAAGTTAATTGTCATTATCTTAACTCCCCCTAGACATCACATTCAAAATGAATATTCAGTGATGCTTGTTCATCTAGGAGCTTAGGATTTAAGGAGAAGATATGTTGATAAAAAAAATTAAAACTCACACCACTGCGATGGTGATAGCTGCAGGTTTAACACTGACAAGCTTAGGCTTAGCCAGCTACTCACCTCCTGCATTAGCTGTTGCAGAAGAGAGCTCGATCTACACTATCACGGTTTGGAAAATACACCCTGGTCAGCATATAGCATTTATCGAATATATGCAGGAGTGGGAAGCCGTCTACAAGATCATCAAGCTTCCCCCAATGAAGTGGTACAGAAAAATATCTGGTGACAGCTATGACTTTGTCAGTGTCAGTCCGCCATTTGACCGCACTGCAGAACATGAGATGGAGCGAGTTGGAAAAGAGCGAGGTCTGCCTATTGGTTATAACTACACATTAAAGCTCAACGAATTCGTCGATAGCTATACCAGTACCATAGTCGAAGGACCTCAATCTATGGCTGCACTGCTGAGTCAAATTGATAAATAATTTTAGGTCTCGAGTTCCTAGGTTCTAGATCCGAGGAACTCGGCGCTAGAGCCTTACAATGCCTAAAGAGGATGATATGACAGGCCGATATATGCCTGGCCCTTCCAAGTATCCAATACTAAGCTGACTTTTTCAGTTGCCTGCAACCACTCACTAAATAACTTATATTCCCCAATAGAAGTTAACTCACACAACTTAGTTCTATCTATACTCTCCAAAGGATTAATAGACAGCTCATTGAGCTTAGTTTCACCCAGTTGGGACACCACATCTATTTTTATCTGCTTATACTGGTCGACACAGGTTAATGAGTCTGCATCGACCGAGTGATAGAACAATACGTTTTTCAACTTGCCCTGCTCTGTAAACAAAAACTCTTGATGAAACTCAGCGCCAAACAGCTCACTCTCATAGGTCAATCGATTAACCTGCTCATCGCTTGGTTTTACAGCTTGTTCAGCTTTTATCTGCTCAAGTGAACGGCTCCAATCAATCGAAAGCGGCAGTTCACTATCCACTTTACTTTGGGCCAGTGCTTGAATCGTCATTTGATAAGAAAAGCAGGCTGAAATGGCAATAGCTGCCAAAGATAATCTTGATAACACTCTCATAGAAACTCCAATAACTCAGTTTCATTAAACCTACCATGCAGCAGTTTGTGAGTCTTATAACGGATCTCTGCCGACATAATGGAAAAATGTTATAGCAGTAAAAACTCAGAAGTAGTTACAGTGTTTAAAACTAGCCCCTAATTGCAAGCCCCTGAGATACTAGAAAACTATTTCAGACCCCTCTAGCCCTAGGGGTCATATCAGACCTATAACTTAGTCCCTAGAGCCTAGCTCCTATAACCTTCTCTTAAACCTACAAATTCATACAAAACACTTTAGTTTGGCTCATTTCACGGATGGCAAACTTCACGCCTTCACGCCCTAAACTGCCACGTTTCGCACCACCAAAAGGCATGGCATCGAGACGATAATCGGTTGAGTCATTGACCATCACGCCTGCCACATCTAGCTCTCTGGATACCTTCATCGCCGTATTGATGTTGCTGGTAAAAACTGCGCCGTGGATGGAGAAGTCAATATTGTTGGCTAAAACAATGGTTTCATCCAAATCAGAGAATGCAAACAAACTGACCACAGGGCCAAATGCCTCGTGGCAGACCAAGCTTTCACTTTCATCGACACACTCTAATACCGTTGGGTAGTAGCATGCGCCCTCGCGCTGACCACCAGCAAGTAAGTTTGCCCCATTGTTGATAGCACTATTGACCCAAGACTCGATTCTCCTCGCCTCTTTCTCATTGATCATCGGCCCAACATCGGTGGCATCATTGAGCTGGTTACCAACAGTCAGTTGCTTCGTTTGCCTAGCAAATTCGAGCTTGAAAGCCTCATATATTCCCTCTTGGATATAGATACGCTGCACACCGATACAGTTCTGACCCACGGCCCAGAATGAACCGGATACACACCCTTCGACGGCTTTTTGCAGATCGCAATCATCCATCACAATAACTGGCGAGTTAGCCCCAAGCTCCATGGCTAACTTCTTAATTCCGGCACTCTTGGCAATGATCTCACCCGACACTTCTCCACCGGTGTAAGTCACCATGGCGACATCTTTACTGGCGACCAAAGGCGTAGCAAAATCCCGTGCAGAGCCAGTTAACACATTGATGCGTCCAGCAGGCAAACCAGCCTCTAGTAAAACCTGAACTAACATCAAGGCAGATAATGGCGCCTGCTGCGATGGTTTTAATATCACAGAGTTCCCTGCCGCCAATGCTGGTCCTAGCTTATGTGCCGCCAGATTCAATGGATCGTTAAATGGAGTAATTGCAACCACAACGCCCAGTGGGACAAGATCGTAATGACCGATGCGATTCTCGCCACCAGCGAAGCTATCAAACTTAATCGTTTCACCTGTTAGACGTGTCGCCTCCTCCGCCGATAACATCAGTGTATTGACGCAACGTGTAACCTCTTTCCTCGAGGCGGTTATCGGCTTACCGGTTTCTTTAGCTATGGTCTGAGCAAACAGTTCCAGCCGCTCAGTAATCAAGTCCGCTGCGCCGCGAAGTACAGCCGCTCGTTCACCACTGCCTTGATGCTTGTAAGTCTCGAAGGCACGTTTGGCACTCGCAACAGCCAGCGAGACATGAGCTTCATCGGCGCAGGCCACATTGGCTAAGACTGAGTGATCAAATGGATTAACGATCTGCATGTTCTTATCGCAGCTTAACCACTGACCATCGATAAACAGGGTCGCGTCCGATAAATCGACTGATTTTTTATGAGCAAGTGAATTCATATTATGGTTTGTCCTTTCGAAGCACCAGCTGGTCATATTCACGTGAGTTAAGAATAGCCTCGACGATAACCGGGCCATCTTGTTCAAAGGCTGTATCTAAAGCGCTGGCAAACTCAGTGGTATCGAACGCTTTTATCACAGGAACGCCGAAGATGTTATCGCCGCCGATAGTGCCTCGTTCGCGAATGGGGGTACCGTAAATAGGATTACTCTTCTTTTCCTGCTTAATGCGAATGAGCGCTAAGTCATTATCAGTAAATAGCACAAAAACAATCTTAAGCTTCTCACGTACTGCTACGGCAAGCTCTCCAGCAGTCATCAAAAAACCGCCGTCGCCAATAACAGAACAAACTGGGAGATCTGGATTACACAGCTTAGCCGTGATCGCCGAAGGAATGGCAAAGCCCATAGCAGACCAGCCATTGGTCATGATCTGCTGACCAGACTTAGGCGTCGTCCACTTCTGCCCTATGAGATGAATATGTGCCCCAACATCACAGGTCATGATGCCATCTTGCGGCAACTTATCCCGTAAAATATCCAGCGCTGCACAGGGTCCAAAGGCACTACTATCTGGCGACATTCTATTCAACATATCTTGTTTACGCTCAGCTAGCGCTTGCAGATCCCAATCCTTAGCTTCACACTCGACACCCGCCAAATACTCCACCGAGTGATTGATATTACCAATCACGTCACAGGCTAAGGTGTATTCGCTAATATCTAAGTCCGTCGCGACAATATCGACACTGATCAGCGGCACATTCGGGATCCAATCCTCATAGTTAAACTCAATCTCATCGTAACCTATGCTCAGCACAAGATCGGCCTGCTGGTGAGTTTGCCCAACCACATCACTCAGTGCATGAAACAGCACCCCGACGTAATTGGGATGGGTTTCATTCATGATCCCTTTTGCCATAGGGGTGATAACCACTGGCACATTATGCTTCTCGGCAAAGGCGATAACCTGCTCACCCACATCGCTGGTGACCGCGCGCATACCAAGGGCGATCACTGGTTTCTTTGCATCAGCAAACAGCTTGTTCATCAGAGTTAAATCAGACAACTTCGCGCTTTTTTCACTCTCTATTTGCAGTGGCTTTGCTGAACTGACAGGCGTCACCTGAGTACTCATGCCTGCAGGCAATCCCACATGCACAGGTCCGGGGATGCCAGACAGAGCAACATGGGCTGCATCGAAGATGATCTCACGCACCTTGTCAGCTTCTAAGCGGGTGGTTTTTTTGGTAATAGGGGCAAATAGCGCTTGATGATCGATATTCATCTGTACGTTGCGGCTACGTTTATCGGCAGCGAATTCATCGGTAAGTGCAATCATAGGCGATCTATCTAGATAAGCACTGCCGACGCCCGTGGCTAAGTTAGTCGCCCCAGGGCCAAAGGTACCAAAACAGACACCGGGCACACCGGTAATACGACCGCATACATCGGCCATAAAACCTGCGCCCCCTTCATGGGTCGCCAATACAAAGTCAATTCCCTCTGTGGTACGCATCGCTTCCATATAATCGACCCAACCACCACTTGGCACACCAAATACATGCTTGACGCCAAGTTCGACCAAGGCATCGATCACCTGTTGGGCAACATTTTTACTTTCAATTTCAGTTTCACCGTTTTTGATATCGTTATTCGTAGAATTTGTCATACTGGCTACCATTAGTCTGTTTATATTTCTGCCACATCGAGTCAAGATCAACCGACACTCAAGTTTTATCCTGATATCCTCACGAGGCATTAAGCCTTGGCGTAACCCGCTGAGTTACTATGCGCCGAGCCATTTGTAGGCTCCAAACCTGCCATCTGTAAGAAGCTCAATACACTGTCGTTAAACTCTGTTGGTTTTTCGAAGAAGGCTGAGTGACCGCACTGATCAAACTCGACAATAAATGATCCTTCCACTTGCTCCTGTACCAGCCTTATTGCCTCAATGGGGAACAAGATGTCATCTTGTCCCGCAAGAAACATCGTCAGTACCCCTGTTTGTGCAAGCTGAGATGGGGTGAATTTATCTGTTGAATACTGGCCAGATAACGTCGAACGGTCAGTATTGTTGAAACTATTAAGCTGTTGATAGAGCAAGGCTTCGTCTTGATTTTTTTCAGCAAAGTCTTTCCCAAGTACCCGCTCTACTTGAGTCAAGTTAGCCGTGTCTTCACGGGCCTGACTCATTATGTTTGCCACCTCATCAGACTCAACTAACGCATGGAGAGAGTCAGCAATAATCAGGCCGCTCACACGCTCTGGGTGTTGACAGGTAAACGTAATGGCTGTGCCACCGCCCATAGACTGTCCAAGTAGCGCCGCTTTCTCGATATTGAGATGATCTAGCAGTGCAAGTAGATCATTGGAAAATTCACTACGACCGGCTGCTTCAATATCAGATGAGTTACCAAAACCTCGATGATCGAAAGTGATAACTTGATAGGCTTTTGCCAATACGGCCACCTGCTTATACCAGGTAGCGTGATTACCACCTAAGCCGTGGGCCAATACAATCGGCTCACCCTCACCGTGGATCTCATAATAAAAACTGTTGCCCTTGATATCGATAGTTGCCATCTCAATCACCTTCCATCTAATTTGATATGTATGCTAACTAGCACGCTTGTGAAACATTACTCAGGTAAGATCTCTTTGATACGCTCTGGTGGCTCTACGACAAACTCTTTGAGCTGCCACTGATCGAAGGTATGCAATACCTTGCTATCCCAAACCGATGCTTCATAGGGGGCGCTCTGCGTTATCTGCAGCATGTCTGAATAAAACTCGACATTGTTACCGTCGGGATCTTTAAACACGATAAAGGTATTCTCGCCAGGGCCATGACGACCAAGGCCGCGATCGATCTCAACCCCACGCGCCAGTAGCATCTCAGTGATCTGCTTCATCTCTTCTAGGCTTTCCACCCGATATGAGAAGTGCTCAATACGAGATTGCAGCGGATCTTGCTGCGTCAGCTGATCCGGTGGCAGTTGTAAAAGTGCTAAGTCATGGTGATCGGCACTTGCGCGCATAAATACCATACGGTCATCAATCCAATCTGAGACAGAGAGTCCCACCACCTCTTGGTAGAATTTCACTGAGGCCTGAACATCTTTGACCTTTAAAACCAGGTGACCTAAGCGTGTTGGCTTGGGGGTGTAGTAATTTTCAACAGACATATAAGACTCCTTAGGCTATAAGATTTCAGCTTTAATGGTATTGGTAATACAGCCAACACCCTCAGCCCAAGCTTCAAGTACGTCACCCTCTTTAAGAAACAAACCGATGCCTTTACCCACACCTGCTGGCGTGCCAGTCATGATCACATCACCAGGCTGTAACGTCAGGATGCTAGATAGGTACTCAATCTGCTCGAACGCATCCCAGATAAGCTCGCTGGTGTTACCGTCTTGCATCTGCTTGCCGTTAAGCTTAAGACCAAGAGCAAGCTTATGGGGATCGTCGATACAGCTCTTTGGTACAAATACTGGCCCCATGGGACAGAAGGTGTCCCAACTCTTACCGCGAAACCAATCATGCTTGAAGGGGTAATCGGTTCTATGGTTAAGATCGCGGGCGGAGATATCATTGACTACGGTATAGCCTGCAATGCAATCGAGTGCATCTTCTGCTTTAACGCGGCGAGTTTGCTTACCGATCACCACACCTAACTCCACTTCCCAATCCAGCTTCTGTGTCTCTGGAGGCAATATCACATAGGTGTTGCTGCCAGTAACACTGGTATTGGCCTTCATAAACACATAGGGGGAGCTATCAGGCTTTGCAGCTAAAATAGTATTCATCTCCGCTGCATGCTCATGATAATTTGAGGCTGTACCGAAAATAGTCGAAGGCTTAAAGGGGACTAAGATCTGACAATCAGCATCGACAGGCTCTAACTCATTGAGGGCGACTAATGCTTCTACCTTGATAGCAAAGCTATCAATTTCATCTTTAACACTTTGCCACTGAGCCAGAGCTTCTGTGATGCTGTAAACCCAAACTGGGATATTATCGCTTCCTTCGATGGCTCTATAAGCTGTCAACAGATCATATCTTTGTTCATCTATGATAATAGCCGCATGATTCACGCCCTTATTATCGTATGTGGCTAATCCATATTTACTCATATCTCAACTCTCCTGTGCCACACAGTTCTTATTCAGAATCAGTCGCGGCGCTCTAGATACCCTTCTCGCTCTTGTAAGAGGTTACTCTTATTAGAGGTCACTCTTGTTAGAGGTCACTCTTGTTAGAGGTCACTCTTGTTAGAAATAGTGCTTTAATGGGTATTGGTGAAATTTCTACTGCGTCTGATAGATAACTTGCGGGTTGGGAGAGGAAAAATCGACTAAATTTTTAATACCAAGGTATAACTTTTTTATTATACATATTGAGCTGAAACAAACTTAATCGGTATATCAATAACGCCTACTCTGCTGTTTTCCCCCTAGGAACTAGCGTCTAGTTCCTAGGCGAGCTCTCACTGAATTATGCAAACGTTCTATAAATCATTCTGCAGGAGACGAGAAACAAGAAACCACCAAACAGCATACTCAACTGGCGTTTATCCAGTTTGTGAGCAATCTTAGCGCCTATGGGGGCGGCCCAGACTGTGACAGGTGAGATAAGCAGGAAACCTATGATATTGACATAGCCAAGGCTACCAACCGGCAGGCGGGGATCGCCTAAGCCTGATACCACAAACCCTAAGGTGCCAGGTAGACTGATCAGTAAACCAAAAATAGCGGCGGTGCCCACCGCCTTATGAATAGTTTGATTCATCAAGGTCAGCACGGGCACACTCAAGGTGCCTCCACCAATGCCCATCATGCTCGATAGGCCACCAATGACCAGAGGGGGCACAGGTGCGATGATACCTCTCGGCACATCCTGGCTTAGATTGACATCATCCAAGGGAAGTAACATCTTCAGTGCCACAACCAAGGCTATTCCACCAAACAGCGCCGAAAGAATTTGGCTATCGACATAAGAAGCACCGATCGTACCTAGAATTGAACCAATAAATACCGCTGGACCCCAGACCTTCACGATAGAGAAATCCACCGAACCTTTAGCATGATGTGCTCGAGAAGAGGAGATAGAGGTCACCACAATACAAGCAAGCGAAGTGGCCACCGCCACATGCATTCGTATTGCAGGATCGACACCATACAAACCTAGCGCTGTATCCAGTACCGGCACAATGACGATCCCCCCTCCTACACCCAGCAAGCCAGCGAGCACACCTGCAACAACACCGGTTGCTAACATCATTGCCGCCAACGGAAGCAGATCCAATACCGTATCCATCATGAGTTTACCTTTTCATATAATAGTCAGTGATTTTAGTATACCCAGCGAATAGACATGCTAACAATCCTATAATATGGTGTATTGATATTACATTTTAGTGATAGCCAGTTCTGGCTCAATCGCTATTCTGTCCCTAAGCCTAACAATGATAAGGATGAAATAATGAGTACAGAACAGTTGTCATCAAACCCATTCTCACCACAGCAAATGGACCAAATATCACAGGCGCAACAAGCGGCAATAAAGCTCAAACAAAATGCTGAATTGCTGAGTGACAACGCACTGGACCTGATCATCCGCGAAGCAAGAAGCCACAATGGCTGGCTAGATACTCCTGTCAGTGATGAGATACTGGCTCAAATTTACGACATAGTAAAAATGGGCTCAACCAGCATGAATACCTGCCCGGCACGCTTCATATTTATTCGCACCGATGAAGCCAAACAGCGCCTAAAAACCTGCTTAGCACCACTTAACGTTAATAAGGTTTTGGCAGCTCCTGTCACCGTGATTATCGGTCATGATCTCGAATTTTATAAACATATGCCTAAGTTGTTCGCCCACAATCCTGATGCACAGAATATTTTTAAACATAATGAGATGGCAGCTAAAACCTCAGCCTTTAGAAATGGAACCATTCAGGGGACTTATCTGATGATCGCCGCCCGCGCCTTAGGCCTAGATATCGGTCCCATGTCAGGCTTTAACAATCAGGCTATCGATAATGAATTTTTCAAAGGAACCAGCATCAAGAGTAACTTCCTCTGCTCTCTGGGCTATGGCGACACCAGTAAAATCTTCCAACGTCTGCCGAGGTTCGAGTTCGATGAAGTGTGTGAGATGCTTTAAAAAGCTAAGAAGGTTCTAGGTTCTAAAACAATAAGGAAATTTGATGAGTCCAACAAGCATTTCCATCACCTTTATCGAGCCTGACGGCAGCGAAAAACAGGTTGAAGCCGAGGTAGGATTAAGCCTGATGGTTGCGGCTCAGGACAATCAGATTATGGGAATAGATGCCCTGTGTAATGGCTGTTGCAGCTGCGGTACCTGTCATATTGAATTTGAAGCAGATGCATTTCAATTGGCATCACAGCAATATTCGGGTGAATCACAGGTACTGTCTAATCTGACAAATATAAGTCCATTCTCACGGCTTGCATGTCAGGTAATCGTCACTGATGCGATTGAAAACAGTAGATTAAAAATTAGACCATTCAAGTAAAATCTAATTCTTGTAGTCGAATATAGGGAATGTTATAGTCCGAAAAATCGCTTCGTATAATCCCACTAATATGGTTTGGGAGTTTCTACCAAGAGCCTTAAATTCTTGATTATGAAGTCTGTAACTTTATGCACTATCTCCAATATGGACTATCTGTTAATAGATAGGCTCTGAGTATTTTCAATGCTCTCGCCCCGTCATTAATCAGTATTCATATAGATACTATCCAATAAAGGTAGAGACTCATGAATTATTTAAGCTTACCCAAGATCGATCTACATTGTCACTTAGATGGCAGTGTTCGCCCGCAAACTATTATCGACCTTGCAGCCGAGCAAAGCGTCACTATTCCTAGCCAAGATATTAATGAAATCAGTTCATTAATGATCGCTCCCGAAACCTGTAACAACCTTGAAGAATACCTTTTACGTTTCGACTTACCCCTATCTGTGATGCAAACAGAAGCGGGGATTGAGCGTATCTCCTTCGAAGTTTTTGAAGATGCAGCAAAAGAGAACGTTAAGTACTTTGAAGTACGATTCGGGCCTCAATTGCATCAACAGCAAGGTTTAAGCTTCGATCAAATCATTGGCTCTGTTGTTAAAGGCATGCAGCGCGCTGAAGCCATGTATGACATCAAGGGAAATTACATCCTCTCTATCTTAAGAACCTTCCCTAAAGATAATATCCGCGATGTTATCGATGCGGGTGCAGCTTATCTTAACAAGGGTGTGGTGGCTTTCGACTTAGCTGGCGCTGAACTACCAGGCTTTTGCAGTGAATTTATCCCTTATGTGGATTACGCCATCGAAAAAGGTTACCGAATCACCATACATGCTGGCGAGCAAGGTGTGGGTCAGAACGTATTCGATGCCGTGTCACTGTTACATGCCGAACGCGTCGGCCATGGTATTCATATCACAGGTCATCAAGGAGCCTATGACCTTGTTAAGCAAGAAAATATAGGTCTTGAAACCTGCCCGAGCAGCAACATCCAGACCAAGGCAGTCAATAAGCTGAGTGAGCATCCAGCAAAAGCTTTTTATAAAGACAAGTTGCCTATCACGATTAACACCGATAACCGCACAGTATCTAACACCACAATGACCGACGAAGTGCGAAAAGTTATGGAAGAGTTCGACCTGAGCCGTGAAGATTATTTCAATATATACCGCATCAGCATTGAGCAAGCCTTCGCATCAGATGAAGTGAAACAGCATCTACTGACATTTGCTGAGTAGATCATAACGATAAAAAAGCCCCGCTAGCGTCAACTAGCGGGGCTTTTTTGTTTTTAACCGACCACCACTAAATTGAAAATTTCTTCACTTCTGTCTCCAGATTTTTCGCCAACATCTGAATTTGATCACTGCTCGCATGAGAGGAGTGAGACACAGATGCGGTATTCTCAGCCGTTTCAGAGATGCTCACGATTCGCTTAGCCGAGTCTTCACCCGCCGATAACTGCTCTGATGCCGCCTCAGAGATCTGATGACTCATCTGGGATATCTCTGATAGAGAGGTGGCAATATTCTTAAGCTCATTTGATACCTGCTGGGATTTTTCCACCGTCTCTTCACTGGTTTCGATACTCTCACTCACCGAGGTTTTAGCATCTTTTGTCGCCGACTGAAGCTTAGAGATCATAGTATGTATCTCGCCAGTACTGCTCTGAGTTCGCTGGGCAAGCTGTCTAACCTCATCGGCAACCACGGCAAAGCCTCTGCCCTGCTCTCCTGCTCTCGCCGCTTCAATCGCGGCATTCAGCGCCAGTAAATTAGTTTGCTCGGCGATCCCCTGAATAACCGTGAGCACATTGGCAATATTATTCACCTCATCATCGAGAATTTGAATATTAGCGCCGGCACTCTCAATCTGGCTTTCCAGTAATGCTATCGTCTTAGACGCTTCCTCTGTCAGTTGATGGGCACTTTGACCTTGCTGCTCCGCCGCTTTCACCGAATCCGCCGTTTGCTTAGCATGATCCGCCACAGTCCCCGATGAAGCGGTGAGCTCAGTGATCGCCGAAGCAACCATCTGAGTCTCTTCATTCATCGCCGTCGTCAGACTATCTAACTCGGTGGCCCGATTCTCAGACTCCAACATCTGCTCATTCAGCGTATCTGCGACATTTTTTATTTCCTTAACAACATCTTGCAGACCTTCCTGCATATAATTAATCGAACCGACAACGCTGTCATTATCAGCATATTTAAAATCAGGATTCAGCTTTAAGTCGCCCCTAGAGACTTTAATCACGATATTACGCACATCATCGATTTCAGCGCCTAAGGCATTTCTCATTTTTAAGCCAAACACAAACAGTACCGCCGATAGAGCAAAAGCGATGATCATCGACAGTGTCAGCAGCCATTTCGCCACAGACCAGTATCTGTCATCGGCTTCTGCATAACTAATCCCAGTACCGACATACCAACCCCAACGCGGTGTTTTCTGCACCACAGAGGTAAGGTCGACTACTTTTCCTTCACGCTCAGAGTTCCAATGGTAGGTGATGATCTGCTGGGTCTTATTACCCACTAATCGCTCCACAATCTGACCAATACTATTGCCGCTGGCATCCTTAAAGTCATTAAAACTACTGCCATGCAGCTGAGGATCATGGGGGGTGGCTAGAAAGTCTAATTTATCATCCACAACATAGACATACTCGGAGTCATGGTACTTATTTTCTCTTAACATCTGCGCAGCGAATTGTTTTGCCTGAGCCTCATCAAGTTTCCCAGATGCAGCTAATTGTTCAAACTGTTCGACAATATTAACTGTACTCTTCATTAATTGGTTAATACGGGCAATATTGTCACTTTCACTGGCTTTAGATAAAGCCTGCAGCCCAAGTACTGCAATGCTGATCAAGGCGATAAAAAGTACGCCAACAAATGTCATTATCTTGCTACGAAGTGTCATATTAAAGAAACCTTAGCGAATTGTTGTTTTTATGTACGCCTTATATAACTAACATTGAAGTTGCGCTGAAACTAGCCTCACTGCGCAATAAAAATGTATTTAAGATGAATAACTATTATCTACTCCGTGAACAATTGAGTATAAATCGAGTTAGATGTGGATCTAGATGTGGATGTGGATGTGGATTAGCCGTAGCTGAATCTAACGAGTGTTTGAAGCGCAAGTAAGGTAAGCAGCCATTTTAAACCAGCCATAAACTTTTGATTATCTATGCGTTCTCTTAACCGAGTGCCAATCAAAGATCCTAAAGAGGCACCTATTATTGCCGAAATAATCTGTGGCAGATAATCAAAAAAGATAAATCCAAGACCTGCATAGGTCAACACCTTAGAGATATTGCTTATCCCCATCAACAATGCGGCTGTGGCGATGATCTGGTCTTTATCGGTTAAACGTTTCAAAAGCAGGTTCATGGTCAATGGACCAGGAGCCCCTACTACTAAACCCAGCCCAGTTTGCACAGCCCCCACGATGAAGAAATTTTCTAGTTTCGCCAGTATTTTCTCTATCGGTTTTATCCAAAGGCTCAACAGCAAGTAAATGGCGATAAACAGTGGAATCAATTCGGTGGACAGATTGACCAGAAACACGCTAAACACTGCTATGCCGCTTAGAGAGCCGAATATAAACAGAGGTACGACTGGCCAGTAAACACTGCGAAAGGAAAAACCTAAACGGGTGAAGTTACTCGCCAGCTGTGTCGTACCATGAATAGGGATCACGGCCGCTGCGGGGACAAACCAAGGCAAGGTGATTGCCAAAATCAGCCCACCACCTAAGCCACAAATCCCCGCCACGGTAGAAGTGAATGTGGTTAACAAGAAGAGGGAAACAATTAAAGTTAAATCCATAAAATCCCCTCTTTAAGTTTGCAGTTCCTAGACCCTAGGTCCTCAAACCTAGAACCTAGACTCCTAGAACTTCTTTATAACGTCTTATAAGTTTGCGTGCCGACCCAACCACGCTCAGAGATATCGACCATGACATCTTCAGGACCATTCATCTTATATTCGGCATTGTCTTTCGCAGGGTTCTTACCTAAGCCTTGGGCTAAGTTAACGTCGTGACGAGGTTGATAGCCTTCCTCTTTAAAGCCATCGACCATAGCTTCGATATCATCACACTGAAAGCCAATATGATGCAAGCCCACATACCCTTGAGGAAACTCCTTACCCGCGGCTGGGCCATTTTTAAAATTCAGTATGGCCAGATTAATATTGCCATCGGTCACATAGTAACCATTGGCATTACGGCTAGCGACGACACCGGCAACCGACCAGCCCATAATGTTGACGAAAAAATCTCGACTCTTATCGGGATCGCTTGATGCCATGGCAACATGTTTTAGTGGAATAAGTTTCTTAGTCATTTTTATCTCCTAATACCCGATATTGCATCGCCTATAACTGTTTATTGACGAAAAAATGCAGGTAAACATCTAATTAAAAGTATTTGTTATCTGTTTCAGTGAATATCTAACTGCCCACCCGCAGCGGCGCACAAAGACTTTTTAAGGCGGCAATGACGCTCAGTGCGGTTATCCGCCCAGTCCCCGGGTTTTCAATCGTCGGTACATTTTCTATAGTAAGCTCGAAACTTGCGCTATCGGCATCAACCTTAATGTTATGAGTGTTTCGAGTCTTGGTTGGATCGGCCCAAATCTCAAGCTGTGTCAGATCAGCGCCAACACCGGCTAACCCCAAGGAAGCTGCGACATTGACGTTAGATGGAAACTTCTCAGCCCCTTCCCGAGCGCTACCGTTAAATAGCTGTAACGGCTCGGTTAAACCAGTAAGATCTATATTGTTCTCGAGAACATATTTGGCTTTTGTCAGCGAGGTTGGCGGCTTACGGGTGACCATTTTTACAGAATAAATCGTGCCTTCTGCCGCAGCGCGCACCGCATCGAGTCCAAGCAAGGCCCCTGTTGCCAATACAATTTGTCCGCCATGTTTTCTGGCAACATCTGTGATCTGCGGATTTTCCAAAATGGCAGCACCGCTGACAGTCACTAACACCTTGCCCTGAGTTAATGCTGGCACAGCTACGTCCATAAACGCGCGGGTTGGTGCACACTCAACAATCACATCCACCAGCTCGGCAAGCTCGCCAGCTTCAACCACTTTTGCTGGCTGACGAAAGCCCTGCATATTCTGGCTAGCCTTGTCTAAATTACCTGAAGTCACCGCAATCAGGGTCATGCCATCGATGCCATCATCCAGTGCCTGACCCACGACTTTGCCTATGGTGCCAAAACCTGCAATACCGACTCTGAGCACTTTTTTCTGCTCACCGCTTTCGCTGCTATTGTTCATTTGGTTCTTCATATAAATTACTCTTTCATCACTCACTGATTTATCTGCTAGATTTTTCAACTGGCCTTGACGGTAATTGGGGATATTGACCCATCATCAGAATCAACACACAGGCGATAATCATGGTGGCAGACATACCCCAAAGAACCTCGGTGTAACGACCTAAGCTGTCATAGGCCACCCCCATAATGAGCGGTCCGACACTGGCACCTAGCTTGAAGCCCGAATAGCCATAACCATAGATAGCGCCAAATGAACGCTTACCGAAATACTTAGTGGTAAAGTAGGCCATCACATCAAACTCGGCGCCGATGGCGATACCAATAAGCCCCGTCGACAATGCCGCCATCTCGCCTGTAGCCCCCATGGCAAATACTGCTAAGCCGATGATTGGCCCTAACATAAAGACAACCACCACATAAGGCGCAAAAAACTTATCCATCAAATAGCCGGCAATCAGGCGACCACCAACAATCGACATCCCCAGATAGGCAAAAGTGCCTACCGCTTCTTGCAGGCTTGCCCCCCTATCCATCATCATGGGCACCAGATGTACCAACAAGGTCGAGGTCGTGAGACCGGTAATAACAAACGAGCCAACCATTAACCAGAAGGCCTTTTTCTTCAACGCTTCTTGCGCGGTATATCCCACACGTACATGACTTTGCGCCTGCTCAGTTTCGGCTCTGTGTTTTATCTCTTTATCGGTTAGCACAACGCCATCTGCCACTAAACCTTTATCCTTTGGCTTGTTGACTAACACGAACTTTGTGATTGGCAGTACCACTAGAATGATCAGTGCGCCAATCACTAGATAAGCCTCACGCCAGCTATAATTCTCAATAAAATAGGAAGCAAGAAACGGCACCATAGTGGTGCCTAGTCCCACACCGCTCAAACCTATGCCTAATGCTAAGCCGCGTTTCTTATCGAACCAGCTCACTAGCAGACGGGAATATGTTAAAGGCGCAGTACCCGCCCCTAACAAGGGGATCAAAATACACATGGCATAAAAGTGCCACAGTGACGGAGTTAGCAGCGACATCGACGCCATCACTAAGCCAAATAGGAAAGTGGAAGGAATTAAGATCTTTTTCACGCCATATTTATCGACTAAGACACCTGCATAGGGAAAGAATATAATCGCGGTAATGCCAATCACAGTTGAACCGAACGAGATCTCGCCACGCGTCCAACCAAAGGCCGTTTCAAACTCCTTAATAAATGTGCCAAAAGACATGGCAATCACACTGTAGCCCAGTGATAACCCGATAACAGCGCCCAGCACTATCCACCAGCCATAAAAAATTCCTACTGGCTTAGCAGATATGTTCTCACTGGCGTCGCTTGCTGATGCTGTTTCGGATACTGAATTAGTACCGCCTATCCTTGCCTCTTCATTGCTCATGGCGCTCACTCTTCATCTCTTGAATACCTTCAAGCTAGAGCCTGCTAGGCAAGAGTGTCAAGACGAGCAAATGTCCAAAACAAGCTTGTTAACCAATAGCAAACTCTTGCAGCTCACGCCCTGTAAGGGTTTAAACCATAAGGGCTTTTAGCAAAAAAACTGCTATTTCAATACGCATCAAAGATATAACAAAAAGATAATAACCAGCAGGTTAGGAGTTCACTTTAGGTTATATTTAAAAGAGCAAACAAGGGCTTAGGAATTTGAACTTCACTGGGTGCATATTTTTATGCGATGACAAGACTTGTGACTCTATGAGGCAGGCATCAATCAAAGATAAGGCCAACTTAGCGGTTTACTGTTATCATATTTAGGTATTTCATTGCCTATTAAACCCTATGTCAGACTCAGTTTTCCCCCTAATTAATTCTCATCCTTTCACTCAAGCACAGCTCAGATCGCTAACTGTGAAGATAAAGCAGTGGGGACAAGAGTTAGGCTTCGCTCAAATTGGTATTTGTGATACTGATTTGACAGCCGAAGAGCCTAAATTACAAGAGTGGCTAGACAAGGGTTACCACGGTGACATGAATTACATGCAAGCCCATGGCATGATGCGCGCAAGGCCCCATGAGCTTCATCCTGGTACCATTCGGGTCATCTCCGCAAGAATGAACTACTTGCCGCCTGAAGCTGGCTTTGCCGCTAACTTAAAAGATCCTAATCTGGCGTATATCTCCCGCTATGCCGGCGGCCGTGATTATCACAAGATGATCCGTAACCGACTCAAAAAACTCGGTCAGATGATCCAGGCTGAATTAGACACTATGGATGCAGGCAAGACCAACTTTCGCCCTTTTGTCGACTCGGCACCGATCCTGGAACGCCCATTAGCAGATAAAGCAGGCCTTGGTTGGACGGGAAAACATAGCCTACTACTCAATCAAGAAGCTGGCAGCTGGTTCTTTCTCGGCGAGCTGTTTATTGACCTGCCTTTGCCCGTTGATATTCCTATCGAAGAGGGCTGTAATACCTGCGTCGCCTGCATCAAATCTTGCCCGACCAATGCCATCGTCGAGCCCTATATTGTCGATGGCAGGCGCTGTATTTCTTATCTGACCATTGAGCTACAAGGTGCTATTCCAGAAGAGTTTCGCTCCCTCATCGGTAATCGTATCTATGGCTGCGATGATTGTCAGCTAGTCTGCCCAGTAAACAGTAAAGCACCGCTGACTGTAGAGAGTGACTTTCATACTCGAGATCCACTGAAGCAGCCTGAACTGCTCACATTATTTAGCTGGAATGAAGCCGAATTTTTGAAGATCACCGAAGGCAGTCCAATACGCCGTATCGGTCATAAACGTTGGCTAAGAAATATCGCCGTTGCCCTCGGAAATGCGCCTGCTTCACAGAAGATTATCGACGCTCTCGAGGCAAGAAAAAACTCAGATGAAGTCGATGAACTTGTTATCGAGCATATAGACTGGGCACTGATTCAACAAAATGAGCGATTAATACAGCAAAGCAATAGCATTAGCCGTAAGACGCAAAGAGTGATCCGCAGCGTCGAGAAAGGCTTGCCCAGAGATGCGTAAACAAGTAATGAGCTCAAGACAGTGCAAAGAAAGCTATAAGCTGTAAGTAAAGCTGTCATCTCGTACTTATCACTTACAGCTTAGAACTTAAGGCTTCTCAGCTTATGGGTCTATCGTAAACCCTACCTTGATCGTTACCTGCCAATGGGCGATCAAGCCAGCCTCAATATGACCCCGGGTTTCCACCACCTCAAACCATCTAAGATGCTGCAAACTTTGACCTGCACTGGTCACTGCATTTTTTATCGCTTCATCTGAGCTGATAGGGGAAGATCCGACTAATTCAATCAGTTTGTAAGTATGGCTCATGGCTCACTCCAACGTCTCAGGCTAATGGGTTCAGTAAAGCGTTTTATGAGTATAGTCTAGTTAAAAGAGAGTCATTCCACGCAGAGAATGACGTTATCGTGGCGTTATAACGGTTATCCAAGTGGTAAGCTAATTCGTCTGCTTACCTTCATTCTAATCTATCACCTGCCGTGGACTTATGTGCAAGCACTTATATGGACCCATCCCGTTTGCAAGACATTTGATATCAATTTTGAGAAGAGTTCATTGCACCCATATATTCGGCCTGTTTATGAGGTTAACCTCTGGCCCTGATGGATATTTGCCTCTACTTTCCTTATCATCTGTACGGCTTCTTATAGAGCCTAAGTGTTTGTAAGGTTTTAAGTAGAGCAGTCTGACTGTCTCATCATCAAATCAAGTGTCGTAGCAACTTGCTGGTGTGTTTTTACACTAACTCGGTTCGTCTTACTGTAGGGCTAACTGCTACGCAAATGTCCTATATTCATCTTCCCTTGCAGCAATAGCCCAGGTCATTCTTGCAAGCTTGTTCGCTACTGCAACACAAGCTTTATTGAACCCCTTTCTTTCAGCCAAAGCGTATGCCCAGCGGCTCAGCTTATCTTGCTTCCCTCCGCAGTGCTGCAAGACCGCTCTTGCGCCGTGTATAAATAACGTTCGTAAATAGGCATTGCCTCTTTTACTTATCCCTAGCAGGTTATCAATACCGCCACTGCTATGTTGCTTTGGCACTAAGCCACACCAGGCTGAGAAGTGCCTACCATTGGTGAAGTCTTTTCCATCCCCTACGGCTGCGTAAAAAGCAGTAGAGGTGATAGGGCCTATACCTGGCGATGTCTCTATACGCTGGCAAACTGGGTTTGTATTTCTCTCTTCTACTATCTGCATATCACAGCTTTTTAGACGTTTCTCAATATCGCTAAACTCGTCATGCAACTGACGAAATATGTATCTTCCTTTCACTGTCAGCTCATTGTTTTCATCAGATAAAATGTCAGGAAACGCTTTTCTAAATGCCGCTTTGCTTTTCGCTATTACGATGCCGTATTCTGCCAGCATGCCTCTGACTTGGTTGACTAAAGCTGTAGACTGTTTGTTTAAACGCTGCCTCATTCGGTGAAGCATCTGTACATCCTGCTGTTCAACAGGCTTTGGTTGTACGAAGCGCATGTTCGGCCTTTGGGCAGCCTCAGCAATGGCAAGGGCATCGTTATAATCATTCTTATTCCCTTGTCGATAGGGAATGACAAATTGTGGCGCGATTAACTTCACTTGGTGCCCGAGTTTTTGAAACTCCCTAGCCCAATAGTTTGCGCTACCACAGGCCTCCATGACTATTAGGCATGGCTCTATCTTGGCAACAAAGCACATCACATCTTTTCGCCTGAGCATCTTCTTTTTTACTAGCTTGCCAGCCTGATTTACTGCAACAAAATGAAAAACAGACTTTGCGATATCTAAACCAATTGTAGTAATCTTCATAGTGGACCCGTCCTCTTTCTGATGAGTTTTAGCAACTACATCGTGGCCCATTGCGAGGCCGATTAAAAGGGGATGGGTCCATTCCATTATCTGTGACACGGTGCGAGTATGTCCCTATAAACTCGCCCGTGACATCTGATGTGAATGGATTCACAAATGCCGTGATGATATGGATGTCATAGAGCGCCCATGTCACGGACGGTCACAGCCGCGCTTACATCTGATGCTCTAAAGAAAGAGTATCTCTTCGATTTGTCATTAACTTGTTTCCTCTTCAAGCTCTATATAGCTTCATCCCCTTTACGCTTCTGTATTTCATGCTCTTTCTAAAAATCTGAAATAGATCGCTGTTAATAGCAACAAGAGAGTATGGCTATGTTGTACTGGAGCTTTGTACGAAATTAACCCAAGTTTGTTGAGCGAAATCAAGACCAGCTATAGTGGTGAGAAAGTAAGTTATTTAAATTCAGTAAGATGGTAATGTTAAGCTTTAAAAATAAGATCATAGGCAAGTAAAGTGTCATTGAAAAAAAAGAGATAAATTATGAGTACATTTGAAATAATAGTGATTATTCTACTTAGTGTTTTATGCGTTATCTCATGGTTATCATTATCCCTTAAGAACAGTGCAGATAACAAACTAGAGGGTATACAAACAACTCTAGAAATATTTAATCGACATAACAATGAGCTAACTCATGAGTATCGTTCAGAAGTACGTTTAGCAATTGATGAGCTTTGTGAATTACAAAAGGAAAATAATAAAAGTACTTAACAAAGTAAATAAAGCAGGACGGATTCAATTTACTCAGTTTCACTTTGCAAACTTAGCAAACTAAAAACTCTTATTGTGGCGATAATTATTCCCAGAGGTATGAATGACTATAGGAAAGTGTAATTGTGGTGAGGTGGTGTTTGAGCTCACCAGCGAAATCAAAGATGTTTATTTTTGTCATTGCTCTATTTGCCGGGGGAGCACGGGTGCAAATGGCATTGCGGTTGTGGTAACTGACAACGAAAACTTTCGCTGGGTTCAAGGTGAAGAGTCTATTAAAACTTGGACCAAACCTAACCATGACTGGCAGACTAGTTTTTGTACTCAATGCGGCTCCAGCTTGCCTGGGAAAAATGATGACGCTCGGATGTATATCCCAGCGGGTCTGCTATCTAACGACACTGATACTGACAATCTAAAAGTGGCCCACCATATTTGGGTTGATTCAAAAGCCAATTGGGACGAGATTGCAGGAGGTGGTATTCAACACCCAGAAGCCTTTGGCAGTTACGTCAAACCTGCAGATACCATGAAGAAAGCGCAATACTAAAAAGTTTAGCGACGTCGAGCTCTACTCGATTGAGCTAACCATTACTAGTCCATAACTCAAGCACAAGGATGAATCATGAGTAACTATTCACATAAAGATTTTAAGCTAGATAACAGATTAAAATCGGCTTGGGTCTATTCAACTATTTTCTGTGTGGCTGTATATTTTGGCTGGACTTTCGGACTTAACTACTTCGTATCCTAGGTTTAGTGCTCGCCATTTATAATGGTCGACACAAATTAGAGTTTCAGTTTGTTGGTATTCCTCCAGCCCTCAAAGCTAGGCCCTCTGCTTTCAACGGAAACTTGTTAGTGTGCAGTTTCAGTTCATCTTTACGAGGATGTTGCTTTAGATAATAGGCTCAGCTGAGCTGTAACGTTTTACCTTTAAGATCATAGTAGCTGTTGACCTCTGGCAGCTCAATACGGCTAAGTCCTACTGGCTTTGATGGCAGGCCATTTCTAATAAAAAACACATACTTTGTCCGCTCCTCATTAAACACAAAACCAGGATAAAAATCGATCTCCCCTGACTGTAAGCCACGAAGAATACGGTTTTTTGGTTTTCTGACCACCTGTAAACTGCAATTAATTCTCTTTGCAACTTCTGAGTAAAGCTCCAAATATAAGCCACTACTATCTGGCGCAGCCTATATGTTGGGCTCACGTGCAGTTGTGCGGTACCCCATGACTAATGTACAAGCGGACGAAATAGTACTGAAACAGATTGAAAGTATTATGAAAGTACGTAACAGCAGCATTGGTAAACCTTGTATTTCACACACCTGAAAAGTGTAGCTACTTTATAGTGATAATACTGTGGCGCGTGTTAGCAAGATGCTGAAATCAAGGTAAGCAGGCATTGCATAGGAGGTAAGCGTACATATTGTATGGATCTTGATAGCTAGTTCAGTTTCGGCTAATTTTCGTTTTGTAGACTAGTAAAGAAAGTAACAAAAACCAGTTAAATTCAACCAATTTGTTACCAAGTTACTCCAGCACTGAATTCGCCATACTGATTATTCAACATAGAGAAAATAATGCTAACTAAAAAAACTCTTCTTTCTACCGCCCTTACGACGTCGCTCACTTTCGGTCTATTAAGCGGCTTTGCCGCACAAGCAGAAACATTCAACTTCGTTGGACATAACGACACAAAATCAGCCGAAACCCTTGTAGTCTTTCAAGCCAAGAGCCAAGTATCCAGCGACTTAGCGCGCCTCGATAAGTTATCTAATCAACAGATCTCAAAAGCTTTGGCACTGCAAGATTTCACCGGTGACAGCAAGCAACTAGTTGAGATTTTAATCCCAAGCGGACTCGATGCTAAACGTCTGGTAGTGATAGGCCTAGGTGATGCCAGCAAGATGACCCCAGGCCAAGTCAACACCTTAGGTGCATCTGTGACAGCCTACTTGAACAAACACTCAACTGACAAGATCACGATTTTAACTGCAGGAATCGCTGACGCTAGCAGTAATGCCAGCTTCGCCGCAGAGCTGGCTCACGGCATCAATCTGCGTGCCTACAAGTTTGATAAATACCTTTCAGAGAAAAAGCCTGCCGAGAAAAGTTACACCATACAAGTCGCAGAGCCGATCAAGGCTACAGACAATTATCAGCAGCTAGCGGCTATCGAGCAGGGCGTATTCCTGGCGCGAGATCTTACCTCTGAGGTGCCCACCGAAATGAATCCAGTTCATTTTGCTGCTGCGGCTAAAGAGCTCAAAAAGCTTGGGGTAAAAGTCACTGTCTTAGAGCCTAAGAAGATTAAACAACTTGGCATGGGCGCGCTGCACGCTGTGGGTCGTGGTTCAGAGGAAGGTTCGCGTCTGGTTATCGCTCATTGGCAAGGCAACAATGATGCTCCTATTGCTCTTGTCGGTAAAGGGATCACCTTTGACTCAGGCGGATACAATATCAAGGCTACCGGGGACTCAATATCTCGCATGAAGTCTGACATGGCTGGCGCAGCAGCGGTACTCGGTACCGTGAAAGCCATGGCGATGCAGAAAGCCGACGTCAATGTGGTTGCCGTCATGGCGATGGCAGCAAACATGGTGTCAAAAACCGCCTTTGCCCCTGGTGATGTGGTGATGACAGCCGAAGGGTTGAGCGTCGAAGTACTCAATACAGACGCCGAGGGACGCTTAGTTCTGGCCGATGCTCTCTGGTATGCCCGTGAATTCTATCAGCCTGAGATAATGGTCGATGTGGCGACCTTAACCGGCTCTAAGGTTCGCGCCTTAGGCAAACGTTACACAGGTTTATTCAGCGATGACGATACCTTAGTCAATGAACTTACCGTGTCGGGCCTAGCAGTCGACGAGAAAGTCTGGCGCCTGCCACTCGCTTATGATGATCTGCTCAAGAGTCCGATTGCCGATCTTAAAAATGCGGGCTACGGCGGGCCAGGCGCAACGACTGCTGCAGTATTCTTACAGCAGTTTACCGGCGACACTAAGTGGGTCCATCTGGATATCGCAGGTAGTGCGCTAGCAGCAAAAGATAAAGGTGTAACCCCGGCAGGTGGTACTGGACATGGCGTTCGTCTATTGAGTCACTGGATAGTGAATCAAGAAAAATAGCTTTAATGGAGCCAGAGTTCCTAGGTGTTAGCTCCTAGGAACTCGCTTTATATAACTTACAGCTTACAACTTATAGCTTCTGTAATCGCTCCAATATCCTATCCGCCATCCGAAACACATTTGCATGGATGGTAAATGTGTCAGGCCTACAAAGCATGCATGCAAAACCATATAACCGCCAGCGATGTAAATATTGTCTCATCATCCCTTTGACTGTTGATAAATTAATCACTTTCCTCTAGGTTCGATAGTCATACCAGCTTTTCGCTCTCCGTTATAAAAGGAATTTGTAATGAATAGAACTAAGCTTGCCCTCTTGGTAGCATTTTCTCTGGTTTTACCTCACTCGAGTATTGCTGCTACTCAGTCAAAATCCGCCAGCCAATTTACCAAGGAAGCCAATGCGGCAGTACTTAAGGCCTTGCCCTTCAGTGACAGACAAGATTTTGAAAATGCCCAACGAGGCTTCATCGCCAAACCAGATACGGTCACAATTAAAGATGCTCAGGGCAATGTGGTCTGGGATCTGGAGCAGTACAAGACCTTCATCAGTATCGATAAGGACGCGCCCGATACTGTTAACCCAAGTTTATGGCGTAACTCACAGCTTGTGATCCAACATGGTCTATTCAAAGTCACCGAAAACATCTATCAAATTCGAGGCTTCGATCTCTCCAATATCACCTTTATCAAGGGTAAGACTGGCTGGATTGTCTTCGATCCACTTATCTCACCTGAAACCGCAAAAGCGGCGTTGGACTTTATCAATGAGCAGTTAGGAGAACGTCCAGTTGTTGCTATCATCTACAGCCATAGCCATATCGATCATTATGGCGGAGCGACAGGCATAGCGACTGCAGAACAAATTGCATCGGGAAAGGTACAAATTATCTCACCCGAACACTTTACCGAGCATGCTGTCTCTGAAAATGTGATTGCAGGTAACGCCATGGGTCGCCGGGCAGTGTACATGTATGGCGCTATGCTGCCCCGCAATGCAAAAGGTGGCGTCAATGGTGGTCTGGGAATGACAGTTTCAACCGGACTCGCCGGCCTATTATTACCTAGCCATGAGATCACCAAAACCGGTGAAAAACTCAGTATCGATGGGGTCAACATGGAGTTTCAGCTCACGCCTGGCAGTGAGGCTCCAGCCGAAATGAATACCTGGTTCCCCGATATGAAGGCGCTTTGGATGGCAGAAAACGCCACCAATACCATGCATAACATCTTGACCCTGCGCGGCGCTCAGGTGCGGGATGCATTGATTTGGGCCAGCTTTCTCGACGAAACCATCGACACCTGGGGCAGTCAGGCTGAAGTTAAATTTCAGAGTCATCACTGGCCGGTATGGGACGCTGAAAACATCATTCCCTACTTTAAAAAGCAGCGGGATATCTACAAGTTTACCCATGACCAATCGGTACGCCTGATGAACCAAGGTTATACAGGTGAAGAGATCTCCGAGATGATCACCTTACCTGCCGAGCTGGAACAAAACTGGCCGACTCGCGGTTACTACGGCACCCTTCGCCATAATAGCCGCGCCGTGTATCAAAAGTATATGGGCTGGTATAACGGTAATCCCTCAAACCTCAATAACCTGCCGCCAGAGATGGTAGCGAAAAAGTATATGGAGTTTATGGGCGGCGAAGCCGCAGTGATTAAAAAAGCTCAGGTCTCATTCGATAAAGGAGAGTATCGCTGGGTTGCTGAAGTGATGAAACATGCCGTGTTTGCTAACCCTAAGAGTCAGCCAGCGAAAGAGTTGTTGGCCGATGCTTTCGAGCAACTTGGTTATCAGGCCGAATCAGGTCCATGGCGTTCAGTCTACCTGCAAGGTGCCTATGAGCTGAGAAACGGCGTGCCAACGGCTGGAGGCACTCAGACCGCTACACCAGATACCATTCGTGCCATGACCCCGGACATGCTGTTTGATTTCTTGGCGGTCAGACTCGACTCGGAAAAAGCGGCGGGTAAAGTGTTTGATATCAATATCGACTTTACCGATCTTAAGAGTAAGTACACCTTAACGGTAGAAAATGCCGTTCTGCACCACAGCAAGAACCAAGTTAAAAAACCTGATGTTGCTCTAGTTATGTCGATGAAAACCATGAACAGTATTCAGCTTAAAGAACTCACCTTCGATGAAGCCATCAAAAATGGCTCGGTGAAGATAAGTGGCGACAAGAAACAATTTAAGGAGTTTCTCGGTATGCTGGATGATTTTAACTTCTGGTTTAATGTTGTCACGCCATAATAAAAGGCTCACTAGGTTCGAGTTCCTAGGTTCTAGAACCTAGGAACTCGAACCTAGGAACTCGCCTTTTATTTACAAGTTATCACTTACAGATTTTTTAGCTGTTCCAAAATCTTATCTGCGACCCGAAACGCATTAGCATAAATCGTAAAAGTTGGGGTCACACTGCCTCCCATTTAAGCCATAAATTAACTTACTTGGGCCTTAGAAAGCCTTTCTAGAATCTTGTCCGCCACCCGAAACGCATTGGCGTAGATGGTAAACGTTGGGGTAACGCTGCCACCATTTGGCATAAATGAACCATCGGTTACATAGAGGTTGTCGCAATCATGCACTTTGCAGTTTTTGTCTAGCACAGAAGTTTTAGGATCATTGCCAAAACGGCAGCCACCAGCAACTAAGTTAGAGGTTGGCTGAGTAAACACATTGCCCCACGCTTTGTGAGCGCCCATGGCTTTCATCACTTCCACGCCGCGGTCCACTAAATACTGAGCCACCTTCTCATCATGGGAATGAAAGCCAGCTCTGACTTTGGCAACGCTCTGACCCCACCTGTCTTTCTCATCTTTGTCTAAGCTGACGTAACACTCATCATTAGTGAGCCAGTCACAGAATACCTCAAACTTAAAATCTTTCGATTGGGTAAAGTGAGACTTAATTTTCTGTTTCAGCGGCGTTCCCCAAAGCAGGTTATCTCCCTGCCACTTCAAGCCAGATGTCGCCCCTGTTGGCGATGGCGGGTCGAACACAAAATCAAGCGTGCCACCTTTTATCGGCTTATCAGATACTGACTTATCATCAATCTCATACCAATCTTGCAGTGCCCGATTAAAGAAGGGGCCGCGAACTTTGAGCTGCTTTACTTCAAACTCCTTTAGCTTATCCATCTCAAACACACCGTGACCCGTACCTCCCGCGCAGCAGTGCAGATTTTTACCCACCTGCTGATAGCGATTACCTATGCCATCTGGATGCCTTTTACCTGTGCTCGACAGTAACAAGCGAGCACTCTCTATCGAGTAGCAGGCCACCACAAACAGTTTTGCGCTAACACGTTTTGAGCTATCTTCATCTGCAAGATCGAAATAATCAGCTGAAGTGACCTTGCCTGACTCATCAGTATTAAGTCGATACACCTTAGCCTGAGTGACTATTTTACAATTACCCGTTTTGACTGCTGCATCTAATAGCGCAGCACGAGAGCTGGCTTTTGCGCCAGAGTGACAACCATAACTGCCACAATAACCTGAATATTCACAGCTCAAACGGCCATTGAAAGGAATAGATAAAATCCCCCTTGCCATAGGCAGTGGATGTAGCTTTAAACTCTTACAGGCAATATCAAAACGCTGAGCGACCGGATGCTCAGCGGTTGGAGGAAAGGGATAATCTTTGGTCGAACGAGGTTCTAAATTCGGGTGTTTCACCACTTTTCCAGAAACGCCAACGACCTGCTCAACCTTAGTGTAATAGGGCTCTAGCTCATCATAACTAATGGGCCAGTCGACGTTATTAGCCCCCTCAATGTCACCATACTCAGAAACCAGTCTAAAATCCTGGGGCTTAAGTCGATGAAAGTAAGCGCTCATAAAGTTAGTCGCGCCACCGACGATATTGCCGCCCCAAAATTGCGCTGTGGTATCCGATGACCAACTGCCATCACCATTAGGCTCCTCTAAAATATGGCGCTCATCGTTAAATTGTGAGCGAAATACACTATGGCGACCCAGTTGCTCATCTTTAAAAAAGTCATTTTCTTTAAACCACTTGCCCTTTTCCAACACTGCAACCTTGTAGCCAGCCTTGGCTAACTCATAGGCGATTGGTCCCGCCCCTGCACCGCTGCCAACGATACAGATATCAAACTCTTTATTATTTTTCATTCGATACTCACCCGATGATCCAGCCTAATTAAAATCTAAATAAGTTTTACCTTGAACTGGACGTGGAAAGCCTGGCTGATGCTCGATCCACTGCCAGCCTATGCCATCTGTGTTACCGCCATAAATAGGATCTAAGGTCAGCGCCTCAAGCAGATAATAGAGCAACAAAGAAAGCCAGTTCTCGCCTGCGCGGCTGTTGGCTATCTGTTTAAGCACAGTATCTTGCTCACGACTAGCAAGCGTAATGAAGCTAGCCCCTTGGGTGGTTTTGGCTAAATCTTCGAGCCAGCCTACTCCCCGTAAAATAAACTCTTTGTCGCCGTCGGCTTTATTATCAGGATCTTCAAGCGCCCAGATCAGATAACGAAATGCATTAAGTGTTTTTGCCGATGGGCCATCACCATCATCGGGAAATAGCTGCATCTGCACAGCCTCTATCACAGCTTGTTGATGGGCACTAAAATCGACTTTATCAGTGGCTTTATCAACAAGAGTCTCCTCATCGGCAGCAGTGACGACTAAAGGTTTAGCGCCAATCAAGCCAAGTAATATAGCTGCTGCACCCGTTTTCCTTAAAAAGGCACGACGATTGAGCCCGCTAGAGTAAGCGCTCATCAGTTCAGGTTTGCTAGAGCCCTTTTTTAACGTATCGTTCTGCAGCTTATCTTTACTTAACATAGACTGTCCTTGTTACAAGCCTCTATCGCTAGCAAGCTTGGCTCAGTTTCTGGCTGTGGTGTATTCCACTGAGCGATATTGGCACTCAAGGTATGGGTGATACCGTCAACTTGTCTGATCACCCCATTGATATCCACTAAAAAGCTGGTTGGCGTGCCTATAACACCGTAAAGGTGAGTCACCTCAGCTTCACTGTCGAAGGCGATTGCATAGTTAGTAGAGAAGTGAGATTGAAAGCGGGAAATTTCCGGTAATGAGTCGCTCCAGCTGGTATTGATAGCCAACAGCTTAACCTGTTCACCATACTCATTTTGAATCTCCACCAGCTTAGGCGTCTTCTTCATACAGGGGCCACACCAAGTGTTCCAGAATATGAGATAAACCGAGTGCTCACCGCGGTGTTCACTCAGATTAAACTCAGTGCCATCTAGCTGCTGCATACTAAAGTCGGGCGCTAACTCACCGACGGCTATTGGAGCTGCTATTGCTTGATGGGTAACAGCAACGACTACCAATATCAATACAGCAATAACTCCTTGCTTAAGGGAACTCATAGCTCTATTCATCTTTCACCTAATCCTTGATATCTCTTGATGACTTACAAAAGCGAACTCAATAAATACTAACTTGTACAAGCAGACCGCCTTCATCAATAAAATAATTCAAGTTAAGTTAGTTTCCTATGTTTAATTGATTTAGAACAACTATTAAGCAGTCACTCAGGGTAGCTTGTCATCACTAAGATATGAATTGAGGTGTAATGATGTCGCTATCCGCTATCAACAATAACAAAGATGTCGCCATCATAGGTGGTGGGATTATCTATATATGCAGTGAGGTGTCATGATGTCGTTATCCCTTATTAACAATAACAGAGATGTCGCCATCATAGGTGGTGGGATAATAGGTATATGCAGTGCTTACTACCTTCATCAATCAGGTAAAAAAGTCGTGGTTATTGAGAAAGATGAGATAGGAAAAGCCTGCTCTTTTGGCAATGCTGGCTATATCACTCCAAGCCACTTTATTCCTTTGGCAGCCCCAGGCATGATTCAAAAAGGGCTTAAATGGATGCTTAACCCCAAAAGCCCCTTCTTTGTGCGACCAAGCCTGGATCTTGATTTTATCAAGTGGCTGTTATCATTTGCTAAAAAATGTACTACAGCACATACCCAACAAAGTCAGCAAGCGATTCTCGATATCAACTTAAAATCCCTTGAGCTCTATCAAGCACTGCATAAATGTGACGATCTCGATTTTCAATTTCATCAAAAAGGGCTACTGATGCTCTTTAAGACTCAAGCTGGGTTAGATGAGGAGGCAATCACGGTTTCGCAAGCGAATGCACTGGGGCTCAAAGCAAAAATCCTTGATAGAGAAGCCCTAAGAGCGTTAGAACCTGAGATTGAATTTGATGTTGTAGGCGCCGCGCTTTATCCCGAAGATGCACATATCGAACCTTTCGAGTTCATCTCATCGATGAAGAGCTACCTGCAAACTAATGGAGTGGAGTTCCTAGAGCACACAGAGGTGACCCGCTTTGACACTCAAGCTAAACTTCAGTCTCAACTGATAATAACTGCTATTCACACCACAAAAGGAGCGGTGAAAGCTGACAGCGTCGTACTGGCTAATGGTGCCTGGTCAGCTCAATTAGCTAAAAAGTTAGGTTTAACCGTACCTGTGCTAGCAGGTAAAGGAATTAGCATCACTTTAGAGAACAAGGCTATAGAAAATACCCGCCTATTCTCATGTAAAACCCCCTTTATCTTGAGCGAAGCTAAAGTCGCCGTAAGCCCGTTTAATGATGAGATCCGCTTTGGTGGCACTATGGAGCTAGGTGTATTAGCGGATCAGGAGTCGAGAGGATTAAGTCCAAATAGGAT